>JAIPBE010000066.1 GCA_021738725.1 Saprospiraceae bacterium
ATCAATCCAACTTGTTCTTTCCTGAACGACTCGGTAAACCGGCGCCGACGTCTTTCTTCTGTCGTTAGCTTTCTCATATCCTTCTTGTTTGAGAAAGTTATTCACATTTTTCTTGTCAACCTATTTCATGAGACAGCAAAATAATTATCCATTATTTATTTTCGTTACAATGTCACAAAGTCTCCCCGTCTCTCAGTCTAATACTTCCGGTCGGTGACGAAGTAGACCAGCTGCTCAAGAGAATGTCGGGAAGGACGGGGGTTTTTATGGGTCGTTCTACTTGACTGAGTCAATAAACGAATAAACTCTTAAACGAATAAACACCAGAATATCATTCGGTATTCGGTATTCGCAGGGTGCGTTGTGTTAGAGATACATATCCCGTCGGGGCGGGTAATGGGTAATGGGTAATGGGTAAAAGGTAAAAGGTAAAATAATTATCCACTATATATTTCCGGCACAACGTCATTCATTCTCTCCGTCACTTCATCTCTCCGTCTCTCAGTCTAATACTTCCGGTCGGTGACGAAGTAGACCAGCTGCTCGAGGGACTGTCGGGAAGGCGAATCGGGAAATTCATGTAAAATGGCAAAGGCTTCATCCCGGTAGGCGAGCATTTTTTCGCGGGCATAGGTCAGGCCACCTTTTTCCAGAATGAGGGCATACACCGTATTAAACGTTTCCTTGGATTCGCTGTTCTTTTTAATCATGCGCAGGATGCGGCGCTTATCACCTGCATCGGTCTGTGCCAGGCTATAGATGAGGGGGAGGGTCAGTTTTTTCTCCTTGATATCGATGCCTTTGGGTTTGCCGGTCGCTTCTTCGCCAAAGTCGAGGAGGTCGTCTTTGATCTGAAAGGCCATCCCGATCTTTTCGCCGAATGTGTACATCCGTTGCTGGAGCTCGGGATCCAGTTGGGTAGATGCTGAGCCGGCAGAACAGGCGGCAGCGATCAGGGAGGCGGTTTTCTGGCGGATGATATCGAAGTATACGGATTCAGCGATATCCAGTCGGCGGGCTTTCTCCAGTTGGAGCAGCTCACCTTCACTCATGTCTCGTACAGCGCGGGAGAGGATCTTGAGGAGAACAAACTGATCATTGTCGAGCGCCAGGAGGAGGCCGCGACTCAGGAGGTAGTCTCCGACCAGCACGGCGATTTTGTTCTTCCACAGAGCGTTGATGGAAAAGAATCCCCGCCGCATCTGGGAGTCATCGACCACATCATCATGGACCAGGGTGGCTGTGTGAAGGATCTCCACCAGGGAGGCGGCATGAAAGGTGGGCTCTTCACAGGGGCCGAACATGCGGGCGGAGAGAAACACGAAGATGGGGCGGATCTGTTTGCCTTTGCGGCGGACGATGTAGTAGGTGATCTTGTCCAGCAGGGATACATCGCTCTTCAACGCCTCCCGGAAGTGGGCTTCAAAGTCCTCCAGTTCGGAGGCTACGGGGGCTTTGATCTGATCGAGATTCCAGGACATCACAAGGTGTTCTACTCCAAACAAAGTCGGAGCAATTCGGGTTCAAAGTTGCGATAATTCACCGGAATGACGAAGTGGGGGGATATAGAAGGGCGTCGAATGGGGAAAACGGTTGAAACCGTTGCCCGATTCAGAGATGGCAATCAACCCTGGACAAACCTTTACTAGATAAAATCAGAAATATTATAAGCGATGATAGACGACCATTAATAGCCCGAGACATTCCCACCAGCATAACCTTCGAAGACAAATACGATCGGGTCAGGACCCGGATAGTCGGCAGCATTGAAGGTATAGCTGGTGCCTGAATTGCCGGCGCAAGGCATGGCGGGATTGAAGAACACAATGTCTTCCGGATAGAACTTCCAGGGGAGTGCATCCAACTGTGACGGTACCAGAATAGCACTCCGCAGGCCAATGAGGTCGGAGACAGACAGGTTACAGTTGTTGTTCACATCTCCGGCAATGAGCAATTGGGGAACGTCTATATTCTTGATCCCGATCAGGTGTTTCTGGATGATCAGCATATCATACACGGAGACCTTGAGAGGGAGTGGTATCGGACCATCCAGGATTTTGACCTCGTAAGAACCCGTTGGGTCGATACTGAACTGGGCCTCACCAGCCGCATTTGTCAGGAGGGTATCGGTGGCCGATGTATTGTTGTTGATCAGCACCACACGAGCTCCAGGCACGCCATTTACCAATGGATCTTCCGCAAAAGGATCGATGGCTTTGACCAATACTTGATCCGCACCAGATATGCTGGACAATACTCCTGGAGCCGGTTCATGGGCTGTGATGACTGCGCTCAAACCACAAATGAAGGCGGTCAGCAAGATGGTTTTCAAAGTAACTAATGAAGTCATGTCAATTGGAATTAGCTGGGAATATGATGTAAAAGTGCAGAATTATTCCTGAATGATGGTGCTGCAACTTGCGGATTGGTTGCCTGAATGGATTGGGGATCCGTTTTATTCAGATAAAGTCATTTGCCGGGTCACCCTGTTCTCACCACTTTGAACGGTGTAGTAAAGCAACCCTTGTGTGGGCATTTCAGACCCGAATACCACAAATGAATTGTATCCGCGGGTAAAATCACCCGAGGCTTGATACACCACTTTTCCAGTCATATCATGGATGGTCAATGTCGCTGACGCTGCCTGTGGGAGATGGAAGCTGATGCGGGTCTGATCGTCAAAGGGGTTCGGTTCATTCTGGAAAAGTTCGACATGATCCCTGTCAGAATGGCTTTTCATAAAGTGGAGCCGGACATCCATTTCCTCTCCGTTATTTTGATAAGCTACTGCGGGTGTCATTATTGAATTGATCGACAAGGCCTGGCTTAACTGGCCATTTGTCAATGCGCGAAATTTAACTGTGTATAATACTTCTCCATTTGGAATAGATGTAGGTTTGGAACCATTCCAGCTTGTTGTCAAATAGCCGTCTTGCCAGGAAGACAAGCCAAAATTGGCTTCGCTCAGGCCGGCCCAGATGGGTTCGCAATCGATCATGTCGATCAAATTTCTATTCCATTCCAGTGTATACTGATACGCCTCCATGTTGTTAAACTGGTTTGCACGCATTTCTACTTCATATTCCTGGCCGGCGACAAGTTCCCGATCATTGATGTCAAAATTCAATCCAACCGCTTGATGTCGCAGGTCGCCTTCCTGAAGACTTTTCGGATTGTGATCCCCGCTGACATCGCCAATTTTTATTGCTATAAAATTTCCACTGTTAATCCCATTCATTGAGGGAAATTCAAACATTTTGGTTTCTGAAAAATCGCATGGATGATAAGGATCTGGAAAAGTATATCCCCCATCCACAAAACGCCAGCTCGAATTGTTTTTGAATTCAGCATTAACTGGATCCAGAATCATTTTTCGCAAGGCAACAATGTCCGCAATGGAGACTTCGCAATTATTATTGATGTCTGCTGCAATGAGTTTATATGGACTAGTCAAGGGCTTGATCCCCAATAAATGCCGTTGCATCAAATATAAATCATACGAGTTCAATCCATTGAGGGGATTGATATCCTTATGTGGCGAAATGGTATACTGCCCATTATTAAATAGACTAAAGGACACAACTCCAGTGCTGTTTGTTACCTCACTTTGCGTTCCATTAAGAGATGACATATCGACAGTAACCAAACTTACCGGTTCCGCATACTCATTCGAAATAAAACAGCTTATATGTGGTGAAGGAGGTGAACCACATGCCCCCAACCAATCTTCAACAGTAATGGTCGTTACACAATAATCCCAGTTACCTGCCTCATCACCGACCCAGACAGCCACCTCAACTACCGGGTTTATGGTTACTGGTGGCAAGTCATCACAGGTCAATACAACTGATGTATCTGCATCCATATCCGGAGCATCCTGGCCAGGACCAACTTTATCATAACGCTCAATTAAAATCTTCAGACTGTCGTATTCAGTGAGATTATCGTAGCTATTCCCCATTTCCAGGCTCATCGCCATTATTTCTGCCAAACCCGAAGAAGGCATCAGTTCGATGGTCACTGCTTGGCAGATCGGAGAGGGCTTCAGGCAATCCTTCACCGTCACCACCCTTTTGCAACTGCTCACCCCGCCACAGCCATCTGCGGCCCAGAAAGTGATGGTATGCACGCCCAGGGGATATTCGCCACTGGCATCCAGCGTTGACTTGGTTTGATCAATAGTGCTGTCACTGAACAAATCGATCTAGGTGGTCCAGTACAATCCCGGATTGGAAATACAATGGTTGGTCACTTCTGCTTTGAGGTCCACATGGATCAGATCATCTTTGGTGCCAAAACTGCAGACGCTGACATCTTCACATGCCAGGAAGGTTGGGGGTGGGATCTGGGCATATAATGAACCAGGTAACACTAAAGCCGCCAAAAAAATGAAAGAAATATACTTAATCAGATACTCCATTATTGACGTATAGTTCGAAAACCTGAACTTAAGCAAAGAGGTAATTTTCGTCATTTACTCATTATTCGTTGACTATCATCCGCTTGGTGGCCCCCTGGTCTCCATACTGGATAGTATAATAAACCACACCCTGTACCGGCAGTTCTGATTTATTTAAATCAAATTCATTTATTCCATACCCGAAATTTTCACTCGACTTGAACAGGACTCTTCCCATGACATCGTGTACGGTCAGGGTCGCTTCACCTGCTTCTGGCAAATAGAATTTGATCCGGGTCTTTTCTCGAAAAGGGTTTGGTTCATTTTGGAATAATTCGAACTTGTTAATATCTCCTGGGTCATTCGTAAAGTGGAGTTGGACATCCAATAACTCCTCATTTCGATCATAGGCCTCTGAAGGAATCACACTGGAACTAATCTTCAGTGTCTGACTCAACAAACCATCCTTCAAAGCGTACAATTTTATGGTGTACTGCAATTCACCGTCCATTATAGAAATTGGTCCCGTGCTGTTCCAACTCGTGGTCAGTATACCTTCGGAAGTCATAGACAGTCCAAAATTGGACAGGTCCAGATCTGCCCATTTGGGAATTATATCGATAAATTCCATTTTATTTTTATC
The DNA here is from genome assembly GCA_021738725.1 of Saprospiraceae bacterium. Taxonomy (GTDB): domain Bacteria; phylum Bacteroidota; class Bacteroidia; order Chitinophagales; family Saprospiraceae; genus JAGNXB01. Next base: position 5,043 of record JAIPBE010000066.1, read on the forward strand.
GATTTCCAGGGTGTACTGGTAGCCCAGAATGTCAGCAAATTCTTTTGCTCGTATGGCAATTTCATATCCCTGACCAGCTTCCAGTTGTTGCTCTGGAATATAAATCATTAAAGAACCAATCTTATTTCGGTTTTCCGATTCCCGCAATTGATCTGGCGTATGGTCACCATTTAAATCGCCGATTTTTACCCCTATAAAATTAGCCCCCAAAAGATTGCTCCCCTGGATTTCACAGATGACATGTTCAGGAAATCCACACGGCTGTTTAGGATCTGGAAATACATAATTTGCATCTACAAAGCGCCAACTGGAATTATACTTGAACGAATCATTTTGTGGGCTTAAGATCATCTTTCGCAACTCGATAAAATCGGCGATAGTCAAATTGCAATTATTATTGACATCTGCTGCGATCAGCTTATAAGGACTAGACAATAGTTTTACTCCTAATAAATGCCTCTGCAATAAATACAAATCATAAGTTGTAACACCATTCAGTGGCTTGGACTTTTTTTCTGGTGTCACTATGTATTGCCCCGGTTGAAAAATATCAAAACCAACAAATCCTGCATTTCCTGTCACCTGAACTTCGTTTATAAAAGGTGGTCCGGAAAGCTGAACTGAAGCCAAACCAACAGGGTCTAGAACTTCATTTGTAATAAAGGAAAAAATGGAAGCTGACATAGGGGCGCAACATATCGAATGATCAACGGTAATAGTGGTCACACAATAGTCCCAGTTGCCCGCCTCATCACCGACCCATACAGCCACTTCAACTATTGGGCTAATAGTCATGGGTGGCAAGTCATCACAAGTCACGAAGACAGATCCAGTTGCGTCGGCATCCGGTGCATCTTGACCAGTTCCAACTTGATCCAACCGCTCTACCATAATCTGCAGATTGCTATTCGCTGTTATATTATCAAAGCTGCCTCCTACTTCCAGACTCGTTGCCCAAACTTCAGCAATACCTGTACTTGGCAGCTGGGCAATAGTCACCGAATGACAAATCGGTGTCGGCTTTTGACAATCCTTCACCGTCACCACCTGCTGGCAACTGCTCACCCCTCCACAGCCATCGGCCGCCCAGAAGGTAATCGTGTGTATGCCAAGAGGGTATTCACCACTGGCGTCCAGACTGGATGTCGTTTGATCAATGATGGTATCGCTGAACAGATCGATCTGCGTCGTGATATACAGGCCAGGATTAGAAATGCAATGGCTGGAAACCTCTGCTTTGAGGTCTACATGGATCAGGTCGTCCTTCGTACCGAAACTACAGACACTGACATCCGCACAATCCAGGAAGGTGGGCAGTTGGATCTGGGCGGAAAGAGAATTGGGTAACAGTAAACCTGTAACCAAAAACATGAAAGAAATATGCTTTATCCGATACTTCATTATTGACGTATAGTTTGAAAAACCTGAACTTAAGCAAAGAGGTGATTTTCGCAAATGGCTCAATATTGGTTGACTATCATCCTCTTGGTGGCCACCTGGCCTCCATATTGGACAGTATAATAAAGCACACCCTGTTCCGGCAGTTCTGATCTACTTAAGACAAATTCATTGACTCCATATTCGAAACTTGCATTGGACTTGTAAAGGACCTTCCCCATGACATCGTACACTGTCAGGGTTGCTTCGCCTGCCTCTGGCAAGTAGAATCCAATCCTGGTCTGATTAGTGAATGGGTTGGGTTTGTTCTGGTCAAGTGTAAATTCACCGCCATTTATCTCTCCCCTATCAAAGTGGAGTTGTACATCCAAGAGTTTTTCATTCTGATCATACGCTTCTGCCGGGGTCACGGTTGAGCTCAGATTCAGTGCCTGACTCAACCAGCCAGACGACAATGCACGTAATGTTATCGTGTAGAGTACGGCCCCTTCCACAAGTGTCGTCGGGCCCGAGCCGTTCCAGCTGGTAGTCAGTTTTCCATCGGAAGTCATGGCCAGGCCAAAATGAGACCGGTCCAACTCTGCCCGACGAGGGGTCACATCTATAAATTCGACCTTCCCGGGATCCATTTCCAACGTGTACTGATACCCCAGGATGTCGGCAACGTCATTTGCGGAGATGGCAATTTCGTACTCTTGACCACTTTCCAGCAGGCGATCCATTACACGGAATGTCAGGTTACCGCGGACCTCCCGGCTTTCCGGCTCCAGCAGTTGATTGGGCGTGTGGTCGCCACTGATATCGCCGATCTTTACTCCAATAAAATTGGCACCGAGAAAACCAATGCTCGATATAACATTAAAAGACACTGTTTCTGCAAAATTGCAGGGCTTCATCGGATTCGGAAAAATAAAATTGGCATCCACAAAACGCCAGCTTGTATTGTTCTTGAAAGCAGCATTTTTCGGATCCAGGATCATTCGACGTAATTCAATGAGGTCAGCAATAGAAAGCGAGCAGTTGTTGTTAATATCAGCTGCAATAATCTTATATGGACTCGTCAGTGGTTTAATACCCAAGAAATGGCGTTGTAAAAGAATAAGGTCATAGGTTGTCACTCCATTTAACAGATTGATATCTTTTTCAGGAGTCAAAGTATAAACACCAGCTTCGAAGATCATGAAGCTTATCACTCCTGAATTTCCGGTGATCTGGGTCCAATTGTTATTCGATGGCGTCGCACACTCGACTGTCACCAATTCAATGGGCTCTAGGTCTTCATTCGTGATATAGCAAGACAACATAGGAATAGGACCACATCCACATGCCCCCAACCAATCTTTAACCGTTATGGTCGTCACGCAATAATCCCAATTGCCGGCTTCATCACCGACCCAGACAGCCACCTCAACTACCGGGTTCATGGTAACTGGTGGCAAGTCATCGCAAGTCACTACGACTGATACGGCTGCGTCCGCATCCGGGGCATTCTGACCAGGTGCAACTTTTTCCAACCGTTCTACCAAAATCTTCAGATCGCCATATGCAGTCAGATTATCGAAGCTATTTCCCACTTCCAGACTCGCAGCCATTATTTCTGCCAATCCTGAAGAAGGCATCAGTTCAATGGTGACCGCATTGCAGATTGGTTTCGGTTTTTTGCAATCCTTCACCGTCACCACCCTTTTGCAGCTGCTCACCCCGCCACAGCCATCTGCGGCCCAGAAAGTGATGGTATGCACGCCTAGAGGATATTCGCCACTGGCATCCAGCGTTGACTTGGTTTGATCAATAGTGCTGTCACTGAACAAATCGATCTGGGTGGTGAAATACAGTCCGGGATTAGAGATACAATGATTAACGACTTCAGTCTTGAGGTCCACATGGATCAGATCATCCTTGGCACCATAGCTACATGCTTCGACATCCGAACAATCAGTAAAGGTGGGAGGCTGGATTTGGGCATCCAACAAGAACATAGGGAACAGGAGGAGAAGAGACAACATGCCTTTTGTCCACCCGTGAGTGTCAGGTCGTTCAGATTTCACTTTCATGGGACAACAGAATAAGAATGGGTATTCCACTATTAAAGGTACACCCCCATATACAGACAGGTGCAATTCCGTGTCTATAGGTTGCCTGATCAGTGTAAACACGAAAAAATCCCCGACACCATTTTAGAGGTGACGGGGATTTGTGGATTATCAGATGATTCAGAAGGATTACTCCTGCATGATCATCCGCCTGGTCGCCACATGGTCACCACTCTGTACCGTGTAATACAACATACCATGAGCAGATACATCCGCGGCCCGGAGGATAAACTCATTGTACCCCTTATTGAAGTTTCCTTCTGTGCGATAGATCAAATTGCCGGTCACATCGTGAACAGTCAAAATGGTCGAACCAATGGATGGCCGATAAAAGCCAATACGCGTCAGATCACCGAATGGGTTGGGTTCGTTCTGGTACAGGACAAAGTCTCCTCCGGCAATCACGCCATTGTCGAATCGGAAGTGGACATCCAACAACTCTTCATCCACGTCATAGGCTTCGGCACGTGTCACTTTGGAGTTCACTGTAACCGCTTCACTCAGTTTGCCTGAAACGAGAGCCTTCACCGTCACCCGATATAATACGTCTTCATTCGCCAGACTGATCGGTTCGCTGGCATTCCAGCTGGTGGTGATCAGGCCGTCATTTGTCCGTGATTGACCAAAGTTGGTGCCACTCAATTCTGTCCATTCGGCATCGATCCTGACAAATTGCAAGAGGTCAGGATCCAGTCCGATGGTATACTGATAGCCCTGGATATTCCGGAAATTCCCCGCCTTCACCTCAAAAGTGAAAGTTTCACCGGCCATAAATGTCTGTTCATCAACCGCAAATTCCAGGGCACCGACAGCATTCCGGGATTCGACACCCAACAAGCTGTTTGGCGTGGCGTCTCCACTGACGTCTCCGATCTTTACTCCGACGAAGGCCGCACTGTTCATACCTGCCTGAAGGCCGCCGAAATTTTTTATTCCCATGAAGTTGCACGGCTTGTTCGGATTGGGGAAGACATATCCGGCCTCCACAAAACGCCAGCTGGTATTATTGGCAAAGACGGTTCCCGGTGCCAGAATCATCTTCCGCAATTCAATGATATCGCTGATCGAGATCGTGCAATTGTTATTGACATCCGCAGCGATCAATTTATACGGGCTGTTCAACGATTTAATGCCGAGTAAATGCTTCTGCATCTGCAACAGATCGTAGGTAGAAACGCCGTTGAGTGGATTGATGTCCTTCTGGGGAGTGACGGTATATTGTCCGACTGCCGGCATGGTACCAAAGGACACCGCACCACTGTTGCCAGTTGTCTGTATGGACATATTCGTGCCGTTGCCGGTGAGATCCATTTCCACCAGTTCCACTGGTTCACCCGACTCATCCGATACATATCCAGTCAGTTCTGCGTTCATGGTGCCGCCGCAGGCGCCCATCCAATCCTGCACAGCTATGGTCGTTACGCAGTAATCCCAGTTGCCTGCTTCGTCACCAACCCAAACCGCTACTGTTACGATTGAATCGGGGGCGTTGGGGGGGAGATCATCACAGGTCACCAGAATCGATGGACCGGCATCTCCATCGGGGCTATTCTGACCGACTGAGACATCATCAAATCGTTCGACAAGAATAGTGAGATTCTCATATGAGGTGCAATTATCGGAGCTTTCTCCCACCTCCAGACTGGTGGCCCACACTTCAGCCATTCCCGTCAACGGCATCAGGTCGATGCTCACAGCATGACAGATCGGCGTCGGCTTCAGGCAATCCTTCACAATGAAGAATTGAGTGCACTCACTCTGATTGCCACATTGGTCCGAAACTTTCCACGTGATGGCATGTGTACCCAATGGATAGATCCCACTTGCATCTTTACCCACACCAGAAATATCTATGGATCCGTCATTGAAGGCATCCACCAGATAGGTCCACTTCAATTGGTCCTGTGGTGTGCAATTATCCAGAGCAATTCCGATCAGTTCAATAGGCGCTGTACTGCAATCTTCTTCCAGACTGCAATATTCTTTTGCATGACACTCGATCAATTTGGGTGAGTCATTGTCCACCACCTTGATCTCCTGGATGTAGCTGAAATAACCATCGCCATCGTCTTCCCAGGCCCTACAGCCCGGAGGTGATGAGCAGGATGCATTCCAGTTGGTTAAAGGTGAGATGGTCTGCAAGTCAGCACAATCTACAAGGGCACCCAGACTGCTGTTCGCATATCTGAACAGATGTGGTCCTTGTCCTACATTGGTGATCGTCACGGATTGTTGTTTGGTCGAATTCCAAAGCACCTCAAATGAAGTTCCCCCCTGATAAATCAACTGATAGATATCCCCTTCGATCATACCGCCGATCTCCTTGGAAATACTGGTCACGTATCGCAGCGTCAATGGATCGCCCTGCATTAATTTTCGCTGATTGATCAGTGTATTGATCTCCGCAGTAAAGGTTATTGTATTGTTGGCCAGGTCGATACTACTCAGGGTATAATCCACATTTCCATCCACCGTATAGGCACAGTTATTCTTCACAGTCCATGTCCGCATGATCTTGTAACAGGCATCCGTTACAGTCAGCTTCTGATCTGAGATCTCGATGCCGACCTGTTCGCAATCACCATTATGAATCACATCCCCGGTCATGTTCAGATCCTCCAGATTTTCACAGTTGATCGTGACATCACAAGGGAACTGGACCACCAGAGGTGATTCATCTTCAAAGTAGACACGCTGGAGACAAGTGTTGGAGTTGCCGAATTGATCAGCGGCCCTCCATCGTCTGTTAATAAATGTCCCATCAGCGCATTGGTCAGGTGTATTCAGATCCTGCCAGGTTATATCCAGGCCACATGCCTCTGTATTGTCAGTCACATGAGGTTTCAGACCAGTTGAACGCACATACTCAATGGACATGCAAAGGTCATGGATCATCCCTCCAGCAAGAGGGGCATGATCGCGGACCACCACCATCCAGGTATTGGTCAGACAGAATTGATGGCTGGACCCTGCCGGTACGGAAACAATATCCACACCCAGGACATCCAGAAATTCCAGCGTCGTCGCATCGATCACTTGGAACAGATAGGGTTGCCCGACAGACAGGTTGGCCAGGATGCCATTCTGAGAAGACACATATTTCAGTATCACTTTATCACCATTAGCAAGATTCAGCCCGCTGATCAATGTGCCGATCTCAGCATTCTTGATCCGATTGGTTCCCGCGTTGATATCCATTGCACCGACTGTGAAACAGAAGTCCTTCTCGGTCACACTGTTCAGGGGTTGACCATCAAATGCAATCAAGGGATCATCCTGTGGTTGCATCTGCCCCTGGTTGTAGGATCCGATGTTGGGTAGATAGGTCAGACATGTAAAAGGTGCAGGAATTTTTATTCCTGTCTGCGCATATTCATCCAGATCATATGCCTCATCATTAAAGGTGACCTGAATATCCATCGGATACCAGCTTTTTGTCGGCGGAGGACAAGCATTCTGACTCATCACAGTGGCCTTTTTTCCCAGGGGGCTGTAGAGGGTGACTGAAAGTTGATTGACATATTCATGTTGAATATGCAACCCAAGATCAAGATCCGTTATACGTGCGTCGGAAGGTATTCCCGTAATATCCAGGGGAACGACATATGTATTTGCGACGACGGAACTGATGGCTGTCTTGGGTGATACACAGATCTCAAATGTATCCACTGGCGTTACGTCAAAGGGCATCCCGCATTGTACTGTGATATCCTCGGGGCACCAGATCTGCGGTTTGATCTTATCGACAACCTGAACTTCCACCATACAGGAATTTACATTTCCATACGCATCAGCTACCTGCATCTCCACCATCATCGGCCCACCTGTTGCATCACAGCAATAAAATGGAATAGTGGGACCGAAGTCAGTCTCATCATTCCAGGCACAGAGCGGATTATCCATACGCCGGGCAGAAAAGGTCACTGGAGTACAGGTATCCCAGGATCCATCATCAAAGGTGGAGGCATTTACCTGTGTGACGCTGTCGGACAAGGATACGATGTGAAATGTTTCACAGACGACCACGGGGCCCTGCACATCTTTCACATCGAATGGGAAGCTGCATTGATTTTTATTTCCGCAATTGTCGATGGCAATATAACTGACCTGGTAGGTCTTGCCAATGGGTAGTTGCGCTTCAAATTGTCCATTCGCATTCGGGATATTCACGATCTGCTGCGACCCGTCGGGAAAAAGGACAATAACATAAATATTTATTTGGGAAGAAACGGAGCAGTTGTCCGTGACATTTATCATAGGGAATAGCACTTTGGCCGTGCATTCCTGGTATCCATTCTGCTCCAGCTTGTTGATCACAATATCATGTGGATCTGGGCAGGTCAATTGCGGGGGCGTCTGGTCGATCACTTTGATCGTCTGAATACGAGATGCTACTTCGGAAAGACACATATCCAATACGGTCCATGTCCGCAATAAAGTGTAGCTACCGGAACAGACGGGCAGGACTTTGTCCTGATGGAACACTTGAAGTACACCGCAACTATTTCCACCCGGAAAAGGAAGGAGGGTTGTCGACGGATATCCAGAGCTACAATCAAATACAGGTTGATCTATGCCATCATAGTTTTCCAATTGATCCAGAATGGACAAGGTTGGCCGGATGACTTTTATCTCCTGGACACAATAACCTTTATTTCCGCTTTCGTCTACACCCAGCCAATTTCGATGAATGATGCGTGTATAGACGCCTCCTTGACAACCCAACTCTTCGACTTCATCCTCCCAGGTCAGATCCGTCCAGGCATCACAATTGTCTGATGTAGCGGGATCAGGTGATATCAATTGGTCCGGATCTGTATTGTCACCGCACTGGACCTCCACCATGGGACAGTTCAATACAGGCGGCATTTTATCCTCCACAGAGATCGCTCCCCAACAAGAATTTCCCGTATCCGGATCGGTCACTTTTACAATTAATGTTTTTCCAATTTGCCCGGCTCCCACATTTGGGCTACCGACCAAAGGCTGATTATTGGCTGTGAAAATCATCACCTGGTAATCGTCGTAACATCCATAGGGACCTCCTTCGAGAATGAGATCGGCCCCGATCGTGCTAATGCAGTCTTCATCCAGGGAGATCTGGACCAGATCATTGCAGACCATCGTCTTATTCGGATTCGGATATTCCAGAACTTCTATTGTAAAACAACAAGTGCCTGCATTCCCAGAATTATCAAATACCCGGAAGCAGTTGTTCACCAGGCCTCGTTCGAATACAGATCCGGAAGGCTGGCCTGCAGTCTGCTCGATCAACGGAATGAATGGACAGTTATCTGTTGCTGTCAGGTTATAATTCACAACCGTCCTGCACAAGCCCGGGTCCAGCGTTATGACTTGATCATCCGGACATGTCAGAACAGGTGGAAGTTGATCTATTATTGATACGAGGGTTTGACAGCTATTTATATTTCCTGACGAATCAATCACGGTCAGAGTGATAATATTGTCTCCTTTGTCGGCACAGGTAAACAGTTCTTTATCCAGTGTCACACTGGCAATTCCGCATGCATCATAGGAGCCATCATCCACATCAGAGACCAACACCTCAGCTTGTCCATTTTCATCCAGATATCGCACCAGTGTTGGTGTACATGATGCAATAGGAGGAATTGGGTCTTCCACCAAAATGGACGTCTCACAAAAATCACTATTTCCGGACTGATCCTCGACAGTCAGAATAATTGCATTGATTCCAATATCATCACAGGTAAAGTCCATTCGATCCAGGGTGATCGTATCGATACCACAGTTATCTGTGGAACCCGCATCGATGAAGTCCGGGGTGATGGAGGCCTTTCCAAATTCATCCAAAAAGACAGTTAGACCTTGAGTGCAATACGGAACAGGAGCTTGTTCATCAATGACAAGAATGTTAAATGAACAGGTCTCCTTATATCCACTTGCATCATACGCATCGTATTGAACCACATGATTCCCAGTTCCCGTGAATGGCATCGTGATCTCTTCTCCGGGCGTCACCATCTGAACACCATTCTCAGTCAAGAGATACAATTCAATGGGTTCGCAGGCCGGGGCAGGCACCGGGTGCATCCACGTCACTTCGGCTGTACAATCTTGATCAAAGCCGGTGGATACGGTCATATCGGCCGGACAAGTGATATAAGGTCGAGGCTGAACGATGATGTTGAGTGTCTTCGGCTCACTATCACAGTTTGTCTGCGGATCCAGAGATGTTGTCTGGAATTCATATCGGATCCAAACCGGGTTCGCCTGGTTATGCGACAGGGTCTCCATCAAACCGGGAATTCCCGGCACAACTTCTTCAACCAGACCTGCAGGAGAAGGGGAATAACTACCGCCAGTCAAGGGACCGTATCCCGGGAGGAAGTTGATCCCATCGGTACTGTAAAAAATTGTGTTGAGTTCAAACACATAATCCACCCCTTCTTCCAGATCGGGATGTTCCGGATTCAGAGTTAAAAACACCTGATTGGCAGATCCGTTACAGACCATTTCTTCATTACCGGAAGGCGTATTTGGATAAACAAATTCAATTTCCGGGCTGGGAACAATACGGGCATGGACCTCTGTCCAGTTGGCTGGATCATTGTCACCACAAATATGGCCATCCGCCATTCTGAGTACAGGGCCACCAAAGATATAGGTGAGGTTTACTGGCTCGACTAACGCCAGGGGATCACTGATGCCGATATCATCTGTAACAGCCAGCAGCGAGGGTAGGCCCGGGTTAAAACTGAGCGGGAACATAGGGTCTGACCCCATCAATGTGGTCGTATTCGAAATGCCTGCAGCGTTAGGGTCATCCACCTGGACGCCCAACCAGAAGTATCTCATGAATTCACCTGGCTGTACATCGATATACGAATCCAGGTCGAAAGCAACATCTGTCATGTTCAGGTTTACCCCATTTTCACATATCAGGATCGGATCGGCAACAGGAATGTTTGTGCCTGTTTCGTAGGCATACAGGTTGAGCTGTGGTGCAACATAAACGATAATTTCAAAGGACTGACCAAAGCATGGATCAGGCCCGTCGCACCCACGAACCGGCGTCAATGTGTAGATCACAGGTACCGTGGCAGTAGTACTATTCGTCCAGGCATCATCCGCGATCTCTGTATAGGGCAAACAGGATCCATCAGCCGGATTCCCTGCTGATGCAACCAGTCCGTTTGAATTGATCGAGAGGTTAAATAAGACCAGGTTGGGTGGACCATTGACATCACCCCATGAACCTGGAATCAAGGAAATATCCAGACCTGTTTCTTCATCACTGCACCTGTACAGGGTATCTATCTGCCCTTGAGGTTCGGCCAGAATTCGGAAGGTAAAGTCTGTCGGATCCGAAACACATCCATTGTCGCCATTCAAGGTGATCGTATAGATCACGTCCCTTCCACCCGAGCTGAGATTGGTATAGGTATCTCCATCCAAAGCTGTCGGAAGAAGTCCATTCCCTGTCGTTGGCACTACTACGGCAGTCAGATCTGGCGAAAGACTGCTCAATGCAACATCAATACTGATAAACGGCATTCCGTGCACTTCGGCAAATCCTGAAAAGGCACCCGACCCAAGAGGAGCGTTACTGCAAGTCGTTGGCGGGAAGGCCGGCACAACCAGCTGCGGTTTTGCCTTAATCTCTTTTTGCAGCGGTCCATAAATCGCGCTGGTACATCCGGTCAATGTATTTCTGACAAATACCTCCAGTGTATATATTCCATAAAGAGGATTATTCCCAGAACCCTCAGGCTCCGCTACAGGGCGGAAGCTTCTGCCACTATTGAAAATCTGAAATTCATCCTGCGTCGCAATGTTATCGGCGGAAGTAAATTCTCCTCCGACAAATGCACTCATATCACTCCCAACGCCCGGTGTGAAACTAAGGATGCGCCAAACCACTTCTTCATTCACTCCTGGCAACGTATTGGGTCCCACCTGGAGTCGTCGAAGGAGATTATCCGATTCCCCATAACAATGCGGTGCAGAAAATACAGTAGAAGTAAATGCCATTGGCTCAGGCTCTACAAAACCGGAAATGATGACGTCATTTCCAGCACCACCGCCACCCACATTCCCGATCCAGGCCTGGGCAAATTGGTCTTGACCACCACCATCGACCCATGCATATAATCGAAAATCGATTGGAGCATCAACGGTGCAATTCGCAAAGAGCGAGTCCGGAAAATAAAGGGTATCAACCAGGCTGGTACCTGCCACGACAATATCCTGACCTATCTGGGTCAGAAAATTGTCTCCATTCACATTGGAAAATAATCCAAATCGATTCGGTCCGTTGGTTGTTCGGCCCAACCGCAGCGCAATCGAAGTTAACCGAATCCCATTCCCGGCAGCAGGCCGGATAGATATTTTGTAATATTCAGCAAAACTGCGGGCTTCTGCCAGCGTCACCGCATCCCAATTATTGCTGACGATGGTATGCAATCGACCAGTGGGCGGAATACCCAGTCCCCCTCCCCTGCGGATATCTCCACAGGTACTGCAGATACCCGGTGCATTCACATCCGCTTGTAACAAGGGGTCGCCGTTCGGTTCATTTCCCAGATTATTCTGCAATTCCCAGGATTTCAGCTCGATTTGTGCGATCAGAGTATGATCGGGCAAGATGATCAGCGTGCAAATCAGTGTGATCACTAAAACGATCAGTCGATGATGGTTGGGAACATTTGGGCCATAGGATTCCAGCCCTCCGGTGGGAGATAATCGGTTCATGGGTATGTTGTTTTATCCTGGATGGTCCACATAGCGGGTGAACCGATGCGTCCCAGCCAAAATCATTGTATCCTTCTTCCACCATCCGCTATCCGAATGGGAAAAAGAAGCAATCCTCACTAGAACACATGATAAAACTGTGCCAAGTGTTCCTGATTTTTTCAGATAAAGAGCACCATTTGAATGCATTAAGAATATACCATATGTGTATTGAACACCCTATCAAGATGAAATGATTGATTATCTCTTTTAACTTAAATATTTATCTATATCAAATATTTTTTCATGTGTAGGGGTCCAGTATGGTGTTCGGACCGTTCCTCCTCGCAAACCATAAAAAAGCCGGTCATCAGGGTTAACTGATGACCGGCTTCAGGTTAAAATTCTGATGAGCAGGCAAAGCAGCCTGCCCGGGATCACTCCTGCATGATCATCCGCTTGGTCGACACATGATCACCACTCTGTACAGTATAGTACAACATGCCTTGAGCAGATACATCCGCAGCCCGGAGGACAAACTCATTGTACCCCTTATTGAAGTTTCCTTCCGTGCGATATATCAACTTGCCCGTGATATCGTGAACCGTCAAAACAGTCGATCCACCGCCTGGCAGATAGAAGCCAATTCGCGTCAGATCACCGAATGGGTTCGGTTCATTCTGGTAGAGTACGAAGTCTCCTCCGGCAACGACACCATTGTCAAAACGGAAATGCACATCCAGGAGATCCTCATGGCGATCATAGGCTTCTGCCCGAGTCATCTTGGAATTGATAGTGATCGCACCACTCAGCTGGCCAGCTGTCCGCGCACGGACCGTCACCCGATACAGAACTTCTTCTCTGTCAAGACTGACAGGCTCGCTGGCATTCCAACTGGTGGTGATCCATCCGGCATTTGTCCTCGACTGGCCAAAATTTGTACTGCTCAGATCCGTCCATACCGCATCGATCTGGACAAACTGTAGCACCACCCGATCCAGGCCGATCGTATACTGATAGCCCTGGACATCTTCGAAGTTGCCCGCTTTCACATCAAATGTGAAGGTTTCACCAGCGACAAACATCCGCTCATCGATGGCAAATTCAAGGGCACCCACCGTATTCCGGGATTCTACGCCCAACAAACTGTTCGGCTGAGCATCTCCACTGACATCCCCGGTCTTCACACCGGTAAAGGAAGCCGTGTTCATCCCCAGCTGCAACCCATTGAAGCTCTTCACCTCCATGAAGTTGCACGGCTTGCTCGGATTGGGGAATGCATATCCGGCTTCTACAAAGCGCCAGCTCGTATTGTTCGCAAAGTTGTTGCCCGGCGCCAGGATCATCTTTCTCAATTCAATGATATCACTGATAGATATCGTACAGTTGTTATTGACATCTGCCGCGATCAATCGATACGGGCTGCCAATGGTCTTGATAGCCAGGAGATGCTTCTGGATCAACAGCAGGTCATACGTAGACACCCCATTCAATGGGTTGATATCCTTCTGTGGTGTGACCGTGTATTGCCCGACCGTTGGAATAGTCCCAAAGGAGACTGCACCACTGTTACCCGTTGTTTGCATGGACATATTACTGCCATTGCCCGTGAGATCCACATCGACCATTTCCACTGGCTCACCTGACTCATCAGCCACATATCCGGTTAGTTCTGCATTCATGGTACCACCGCATGCACCCATCCAATCCTGAACAATGATCGATGTCTCGCAATAATCCCAGTTTCCGGCTTCATCTCCAACCCAAACAACCACATCTGCCACACCCTGATTGTTAAGCAACCAATCACATGTCACAATAACAGATGGCCCCGAATCGGCATCCGGCGCCGTTTGTCCGGGATCCACATTATACTGGAATTCAACCAGAATTTTCAGGTTTTCATACTCCGTACAGTTGTCGTAGCTGTCACCAACTTCAAGGCTCGTCGCCCATACCTCTGCCATTCCTGTTGAAGGCATCAGTTCGATGCTCACCGCGTGACAGATCGGCGTCGGTTTCTTGCAATCCACGATCGTGAACAGCTTAGTACATGTGTTGAAGTTTCCACACTGGTCAGATACCTTATAGGTGATCTTATGTGTGCCATTCGGATAGACACCGCTGGCATCAGACCCTACTCCGGTCAGATCCACCGTACCATCATTAAAGGCATCGATGAAGTACTGGTATACCAGTTGGGCACTGTCGGTGCAGTTGTCCGTCGCTGGGCACAGCAACTCGATCTGGGTCGGGCCACAATCAGCCTCGAAGTTGCAGAACTCCTGGTCGGCACAGTTCACCCACTGAGGAGCTACATTGTCCACAACCTTGATCACCTGAGTGAAGGTGTAGTAACCGTCACCATCATCTTCCCATGCGCGGCAACCCTGTGGGGTTGGGCACAGTCCATGCCACTGCGTGAATGGATACCATTCTGCAATCACATCGCATGCCAGTGGCAATCCGAGGCTGCTGTTGGCATAACGGAAGATATGTGGGCCAGTTCCTTCTGAGGTGATGTTCACCGTCTGCTGCTTCGTCGTGTTGTAGTCGATCTTGAAGCGGGTTCCCCCTGCATAGATCGCGCTGTATACATCACCTTCTACCAGTCCGCCGATCTCGACGCTACCGCTGGTGATATACTTCAGAGTCACGCGGTCGCCAACACCCAAATTGCGGGCATTCACCAGTGCGTTGATCGCTGTGGTAAAGGTGATCTCCTCCGTGTTGATGTCAATGCTCGTGGTGTTATAATCCGCGTTGCCATCAGCTGCGTACTTACACCAATCTTTCACGATCCACTGACGCAGGATCTTGTAACAAGCATCCGTGGTCACCAGTACGTGGTCGACGTGCTCGATTCCTACCAGTTCGCAATCGCCGTTGTGGATTACGTCTCCTGTAGCATCCAGATCATCCAGATTCTCACAGTTGATCGTTACGTCACATGGGAATTGTACTACCAGTGGAGTATCGTCATTGAAGTATACGCGCTGGATACAGCTTGTGTTGTTGCCAAACTTGTCTTCAACCCTCCAACGACGGTTGATGAACGTGTTGTCACCGCACTTCTCTGGAGTGCCCAGATCCTGCCATGTGACGTCCAGTCCACAAGCTTCGGTGTTATCACTTACGTGAGGCTTCAGACCCGTTGGTGTCACATACTCGATGTGCAGCTCAACGCTATTGATCTTACCTCCTGCCAGTGGCGCATTATCCGTTACCTGCAGGTACCATGAGCCGGACAGGCAGAACATGTGGCTGCCTGTTGACAGTGATGTCAGGCTTGTTCCCAATACTTCCAGGAATTCAACCGTCGTGGCATTCACCACCTGGAACAGGTAGAAGCTGCCAACATTCAAGTCTCCCAATGGAGAACCTGATGCGTTTGAATACTGGAGGAAGAACTTGTCACCTGTGCTCAGGTTGGCCTTCGTGATGAACTGCTGAACCTGGAAGTTCGTCATCTGGTTTGTCGATACATTGATCTCGTTGGCTGTCGCACTTCCGCTTACGGTGAAGCAGATGTCCTTGCCTACGAAACTGTTGACACCATCGCCGTCAAACGCCTTCAGGAAGTCGCCCGCTGGCTTCATGTGACCCTGGTTGAATGAACCTACTCCAGGATTGGCAGTCGTACAGGTGTACGGTGCTGGTACCTTTTGATTGGTCGAGTTGAACACCGCAATGTTGTATGCCTCGTCATTCAGGGTCGCATTGATGTTCGCCGGGTAACCATTCGTTCCTGCACAGCTGTTGAACGGTATCACCGTCGCCTTCGTGCCGTATGGGTTCCACAACGTGATCTGAAGCTGGTTGACCAGTTCATGATCGATATCCAGGCTGATGTCCAGATCCGTGATATTCGCATCTGATGGCAGACCCAGAATCTGGATCGGTACCAGATACGTAGATCCATATGCATTGCTGATCACTGTTCCCGGACTCTTCTTCACATGGAACGT
>JAIPBE010000008.1 GCA_021738725.1 Saprospiraceae bacterium
TGTCACTGGTAAGGTGATGAAAGTAGTGAGCGGCGACTATGCCAAGGGTTACAACGCAGTCACACTGACGCGCGCTGAAATCCAGGGTAACGGTATGCTGTACTATCAGTTGGATACGCCAACCGATAGCGCTACGAAGAGAATGATCACGGTCGAGTAATCGCACCATAAACTTCTCGAAGCCAAAGCCGCAAGACTTTTAAGTTAAATCGGTTTTTGGGATGGCCTCTCTCCACTTGTGGAGGGGGGCTTTTTTTTTATGGATATTGGAGGCCTTGCTCCATAAGGAATTGACGTACCTTTGAGCCTCCCTTTATCAGCCTCTTTATACCTGGTTATGAAACAACATACCATCGCCCGGGACATTTCGATTTCCGGGATTGGTCTTCACACAGGACGACAGGTCACCATGACCTTTAAACCTGCCCCGGAAAACCATGGTTTCAAATTCATGCGGACCGATCTGGAAGGTCATCCGGTGATCCCGGCAGACGTTTCCCAAGTGATCTCCACCAATCGCGGAACCACCCTTTCAATAGGAGGGGATGCCCGTGTTTCGACCGTAGAGCATACACTGGCAGCCATGGTCGGGCTCAATCTGGACAATGTATTGATCGAGATAGACGGTCCGGAAGCACCCATCATGGATGGTTCATCCAAGCTGATTACCGATGCTTTGTCTTCAGCCGGTTCAGTCGAACAAGAGAGTGATCGGGAGTACCTCGAAATAACAGAAACCATCTCCTATAAGGATGATCTGACCGGCTCAGAGTTGATCGCTTTCCCTTCTTCCAAGTTTGAACTGACCGCTCTGATTGATTTCCATTCACCTGTTTTGGGCCAGCAGTTCGCGGCTTTGGAAGATATCAGTCACTTCAAGGAGGATATTGGGCCGGCTCGAACCTTTGTCTTTGTACATGAATTGGAACAACTCATTCATCAAGGCTTGATCAAGGGTGGCGATCTGGATAACGCCATAGTGATCGCGGACAGAGTGATGGGAGAAGTTGAATTGGAAAGCCTGGCTAAACGACTGGAGAAGCCATCTATCCGGGTAGATCGGGAAGGCATCCTCAATACAACAGACCTGCGGTACAAGAATGAACCTGCGCGTCACAAGTTATTGGATGTCATCGGTGATCTGGCTCTTGTCGGGAAACCGATCAAAGGCAAGATCGTGGCGACCAAGCCGGGTCATGCTGCAAATGTGGAGTTTGCCAAACTGCTGAAGAGTTTTGGCATCGAGCAACGCAAACTCAAACGAGTACCTAAATATGATCTGGATGCCAAGCCGTTGATGACGGTTGCGGATATCGAGGCAAAATTGCCGCATCGACATCCTTTTTTACTGGTGGACAAGATCATCGAGATTTCGGATACCCACGTAGTGGGCGTCAAGAGTGTGACCTATACCGAAGATTTTTTTAGAGGACATTTTCCTGGTAATCCCGTCATGCCTGGAGTATTGCAAATAGAGGCAATGGCACAGACAGGCGGCCTTTTAGCCTTGCGAAACGTTCCTGAAGGAGAGCAGTGGGATACCTTCTTCCTGAAGATTGATAATGCCCGGTTTAAACAATTTGTCTCTCCGGGTGATACACTTGTAATAAAAATGGAGTTGATATCCCCGATCAGGAGAGGAATCGTGCACATGCAGGCAACTGCCTATGTAGGCAACAAGATCGTCTCAGAAGCGGAATTGACTGCTCAAATTGTAAAGCGGAGCCATGGATCATAAGTTTGAAATGTCTGTCGTACATCCAGATACCAAGCTGGGCGAAAATGTGACGATCAGTCCATTTGTCACGATTGAGCAAGATGTGGAGATCGGTGAAGGAACCTGGATCGGGCCTCATGTGTCCATCATGGCAGGAACCCGGATTGGTAAGAATTGCCGGATATTTCCAGGCGCCATTATCGGAGCCGTTCCGCAGGACTTGAAGTACAGAGGAGAATATGCCACCGTTGAGATCGGTGATCAAGTGACCATCAGGGAGTATTGTACACTGAATAAAGGCACAGAAGCAAGTGATAAGACCGTCATTGGCGATCGCAGTCTTCTGATGGCCTATGTCCATGTGGCCCATGATTGTAGCGTCGGTAAAAATGTGATCCTGGCAAATAATGTAAATCTGGCCGGACATATTGATGTGGGCGACTTTGCAGTGCTTGGTGGACTGACAGCAGTGCACCAGTTTGTCAAGATCGGCACACATGCTATGGTGGGCGGTGGCTCCCTGGTCAGGAAGGATGTTCCACCATATGTGAAAGCGGCACGAGAACCGCTATCCTTTGCCGGGGTCAACTCGGTTGGCCTACGTCGCCGTGGATTCACCAACGATCAGGTACACGCCATCCAGGACATCTATCGAATTCTGTTTGTGAAGGGGTATAATACATCTCAAGCCTTATCCATTATCGAAACAAGCGTACCCATTTCCATAGAGCGCGACCTGATCCTCGACTTCATTCGACAGGCAGACAGAGGGATAATGAGAGGGTTCCGCCAGATCAACGGGGTGAAGGCTCATGGAAATATTGCTTGATCAGATCGGAAAACGATTTCGTGAGCAATGGGTCTTTCGTCATCTGAACCTCCAACTTCAAACCGGTGATACCCTGGCCCTCCTCGGGCCAAATGGGTCTGGCAAATCGACTCTTCTGCAAATCATGGCAGGACTGTTACGTCCTTCAGAAGGGCAACTCCATATCACAGATCAACAGTCAGGGACCTTGTCCCCTGAGCAATATATAGCGCAAGTCAGCTTCACGGCCCCTTATCTGGAACTGCCAGAAGAGCTGCCACTCCGAGAGTTGATCAAGCATCATTTTCGATTTCGGAAAGCCAGACCAACAACACAGATAGAGATGCTCCCGACGCAATGGTTGCTAGGTGGTGAAGAAAACAGGTCCGTCAGCGAATATTCCAGTGGCATGAAGCAAAGAGTCAAGTTGGGATTGGCACTTTGCACCGAATCTGCAGTGGTGCTTCTGGATGAGCCGCTAACCAATTTGGATGATAAGGGGCGTGACTGGTATTATGATCTGATCAATCAACACCGACGCGACAGGATATTGATCGTAGCTAGTAACCGATCAGAAGAATATGTGTTTTGTGAAAAGACCCTGACTATGCAGGCCAAATTCAGCTGAAGACGCCCATCAAATGGAGTCTGCCAGATCTTGGAGGCCATTTCGGATCTCCTGAAGTTTATGCATGACCTGCTGCTGTTTGCTCAGTCGAGACCCTTGTTCTCTCAATGTCCGTTTCGCGCCTTCTAACGTAAACCCCTGTTCCTTCACCAGATTGTAGATGATCTGAAACTGTTCGATATTCTGGACCGTAAAGCGACGATCGCCTTTACTGTTTTTATGGGGTTTTAACAGATCGAACTCAGACTCCCAATAACGGATCAGCGACTTGGATACACCGAATAATTCGGCGACTTCTCCGATCGCATAGTATCGTTTTGTCAGGGTCTGAAGGTCTATTTGCATGTTCGGTACAAAAAACAGAAACTAAATCTACCTGTTTTTCATGAATTTCCACAATCTGGTATGAATTGGGCCCATTAGGCAAAGAGTAGAAAGCTGCTGATCAGCAACAAGGATATCAATGTCACACAGACCAGAAAGTACATGATGTGCAAGATGATGAACTTGCCAAAGGTTCTGGTCCAGGACTGTTGATAGTATCGTTTCATGGCGATGTATATGTATGCCAATGATAGAACGACAGCGATTGTGGTCCAACCACCGTTGATCAGATAATCACCGATCAGTCCTAGAGAGACCAATAGAAATGCGGCGACATGATAGTGTAACGCAAACACAAGGTGCTCGACGAAATACCGTTTTTGTCGATAATATAGTCCCGCAAGGATCAAGCCGACGAAAGGAAGGATCAGAAACATCATCCAGGATAATCGAGCAAACAGGAATGTGCCCAAAGCTTTTGGATCGCGGTATGTCTTGACAAATTGATTTCCGATCAGTTGATAATGCCAGGGCTTCTTACTCATCCGTACAGCCAGACTGTCTTTTGGTGCAGCTTCCAGATCGTACAGGGTGAACGCATTGAGCGGATCATCTTCAAACAGGAAAAAACGGATGGTGTCATTCAACCCATCGTATTTATCCTTCAGATGTGTGTGCAGGCGATCCAGGGCATCACGTTGGGTGATTGAGAGACTATCGTTCAATAGGATCGTGTCCTGTATGGCTTCGATGGTTGCGATTTGATCGTGCAGTTTTACCAATTCTTTACCAGTGGTACGATCTCTGTCGGAGAAAAAAAAGGAACCTGTAGAAAAATAGCTGATGACAGCGAGGTGAAGCAGTACAGTGAACAGGTAGAGGCGCGCTGGAGGAATGAATTGTTGGCGGGCTCCGGAAAAGAATTGAACTGTCAAAGATGCCGGACGGGCCAACTCACGAATAGATCGTAAAAAACGATTATCCCATGCAAAGACATTCGTAAGGAAATCTGTCACCAACTGACGGCTGGTGATGAATAAGGATTCATTTTTTTGCCCACAAACACTACAGAAATTGCTTTCTGGACGTATTTCAGCATGACAATTCGGACATTGATTTTCCATGGCAGTATCCAAATTACGATTCCTGTGCTTTAGATGAGTCTGGTACCTAATAAATATAAAAGAGGCCCGACAATGTGACTGCCGGGCCTCTTTCAAAATCTTTGTAATGGATTAATAGTCGAATGACATATTGGATGCAGATGCTTGTTCGACGAGCTCGGAATATTCCTCCAGACTCAACCCATCGATTACATAGTGGATCGGATTGATCTGGTTGCCTTTGTAGATGACTTCATAATGAAGGTGGGGTGCTGTGCTTCTACCCGAACTTCCGATGGAGCCAATATGCTGCCCCCTGACCACCTTCTGTCCGCGTTTCACGTCCGCTGATTGGAGGTGGCCATACAATGTCTTGTATCCAAAGCCATGATCTACAAGGATGTGCAGGCCATAGCCACTGTTGTCCCGTGTGACCTCTACCACTTTGCCATCACCAGTGACCTGCACTGCCGTGCCCCGAGGTGCACCAAAGTCCAGTCCCGTATGCATTTTGCGTACTTTCAAGATAGGGTGGATGCGCATGCCAAAACCGGACAGAGTCCGCAATTTGCGATTGAGCTTATCTTCCCTGACAGGTTTGATTGCTGGCAATGAAGAATGCATTTCCTTCATGCGTTCTGCCATTCGCTGAATGGTATCCAGTGAAAGGGATTGGATGACCAACTGGCGCTCCAGTTGATCCGCTTTTGATAATGTGTTTACAAGCAGTTCACCTGATTCTTTGAATTTGGCAAGTTCACGGTATTGTTCGTGCCCTCCAACTCCACCATTCCATACGTTCTGGTCGATGGGGTCCATACCGAACATCATTCGATGGACAGAGGCATCGCGATCCTGAAGGTTGGTCAATACCTTGGACATCATGTCCAACTGGCCGTTCACCGATTCATATTTAGCCTTCATTTGAGCTATTTCCCGCAGCAAGGACTTTTCTTTCTGACTTGGAAAGAAAGCATTGGTCACAGTCATGAAAATCATCCCTGTCACGATGACAGCGGATGTAAGCCCAAATATTCGAATCAGTCTATTTTTTAGTGTCAGACGGACGCGCTCGTATGAAAGCGTGTGACGGTTGAACACGAATTTTTCCTTTCCCATAAATATGCTGTTGGTGCCAAAGCCCTAACTTTGCAGTGCGAGGCAATGGTGGTTCCCCCCATGTACGTCGCGAAATTAATGAAAGAAGCGCGAATCTCCTAACAAAGGTCGACTTTGTACTTGTAATACGCTGTTAACGAAATATTATTGCGGCCTACTATTTGTAGCCAATGATTTCCGAATAAGTGATCAAGAAAAAACACATTAGCAAAATATAATTCTCATATGTTGACTGCCAGCGAGATACGAAAGACGTTCCTGCGCTTCTTTGAAGAACGCGGCCACCTGATCGTGCCATCCGCACCGATCACCAACCGTCAGGACCCCACGCTCATGTTCACCAACGCGGGCATGAACCAGTTCAAAGACTACTTCCTGGGAAACCAGGAACCCGTACGAACGCGCATTGCCGATACCCAGAAATGTCTCCGCGTATCTGGTAAACACAACGATCTCGAAGAAGTAGGTGTGGATTCCTATCACCACACCATGTTCGAAATGCTGGGCAACTGGAGTTTCGGTGATTACTTCAAAGAAGAAGCTATCCAATGGGCCTGGGAACTCCTGACCAAAGAATATAGCCTCGAAAAAGACAGATTGTATGTGACCATTTTTGAGGGTGATGTATCCGAAGGACTGGAAGAAGACAGCGAAGCCATTCGACTCTGGACCAAGTGGATTCCGGAGGACCGGATCCTTCGTGGGAATAAAAAGGACAACTTTTGGGAAATGGGGGAGAGTGGCCCTTGTGGCCCCTGCTCTGAAATCCATGTCGACCTGCGTTCAGAGGGTGAACGCCAGCTGGTGGACGCTCGAACGCTGGTGAACAATGACCATCCGCAGGTGGTCGAGATCTGGAATCTGGTTTTTATTCAATTCAATCGGAAGGCCGACGGATCTCTGGAGCAATTGCCCGCTCAGCACGTTGACACCGGAATGGGTTTTGAACGTCTGGTGATGGCATTGCAAGGGAGGCAATCCAATTACGATACGGATGTGTTCAGCCCACTACTGCAGACCATTTCAGCTTTGGCGGACATCCCCTATACCAATCTATATGGTGAGGAGGCGCCGCGTACAGATATGGCCATGCGTGTGATCGCCGATCACGTGCGTGCAGTCAGTTTTACCATTGCTGACGGAGAACTGCCAGCGTCCAACGGTGCCGGATATGTCATCCGACGCATCCTGCGGCGCGCTGTCCGGTATGCCTATTCCTTTCTGGATATCAAGGAGCCTGTGATGTATAAACTGGTCAGTGTACTAGCCAAACAATTGGGAGAAGTCTTTCCAGAATTGGCGGCTCAGGAAGCATTTGTGACCCGGGTAATTCTGGAAGAGGAGAAATCCTTCCTGCGTACGTTGGAAGGAGGCCTCAAACGATTGGAACAAGTGCCCATCCAGGATGGTGTCCTGGCAGGGGAGGTCGCTTTTGAACTCTATGATACTTTCGGATTTCCGATCGATCTCACCCGGCTGATCGCGCGCGAAAAAGGATTTCAGGTAGATGAAAAAGGATTTGAACGATCGCTGGAAGCCCAGAAACAACGTTCGCGCGCTGCTTCGGTCAAAACGACAGGAGACTGGGAAACCGTTATTGCGGGTTCAACTGATGTGGATTTTGTTGGATATGATGAATTGGAAGTGGATGATGTCCACATCGTGAAATATCGATCTGTCTCCAATCGTCTGGGCGATTTCTTCCAGGTTGTACTGGATCGCACACCTTTCTACCCTGAGGGTGGGGGCCAGGTGGGGGATACCGGTCTACTGGTATGTGGCGACGGAATGATCCGCGTAGTGGATACTCTTCGCGAAAATGACCTGATCATCCACATGACTCGTCAAATGCCCGAAGATCCCTCCCATCCATTGCGTGCAGTGGTAGATGAATCCAAGAGGAGGCTGACCGAAAACAACCACTCTGCCACACACTTGCTACATGCAGCTCTTCGCGAAGTGTTAGGCGATCATGTTCAACAGAAGGGGTCCATGCTGAATGAACAGTATTTGCGCTTTGACTTTGCCCATTTTCAAAAGGTGACAGATGCGGAATTGAATCAGATCGAGCGACTGGTCAACAAAAAGATCCGTGAGAATATTCGACTTGGTGAAGCCAGACGTCTGCCGATCGAAGAAGCGAAGGCAGCGGGAGCCATGATGTTCTTTGGCGAAAAGTATGGCGATCATGTGCGTATGATCACCTTTGATCCTGCGTACAGCCGGGAGTTGTGTGGAGGTTGTCACGTGCTTGAAACCGGCCGCATTGGACTCTTCAAATTGACCTCGGAAACAGCCGTTGCTGCTGGTGTGCGGAGGATCGAAGCCCTGACGGCCGACGCGGCGGAGTCCTATGTGCATGAAATGGAAGTGGACCTGGTGGAGGCAAAAGGATTATTGAAGGCACAGGGCACCATTTCAGAATCGGTTCAATCCGTCCTGGATGAAAATCGACTCTTACGCAAGCAGATCGAATCGATGCAAGAGCAGCAGGCACTCGGCTTGAAATCCGGATTGCGCAGCCAGGCGGTAGAGAAGGATGGTATTCGATATCTTGTGGCACTGCTTCCGATAGAAGATGCCAAATCCGTCAAGAACCTGGTTTTTCAGCTTGAGCAGGAACTGGCTCCGGCCGTCATTGTCACTGGGAATATTCAGCAGGACAAACCCATGCTGTCCGTCATTATCAGCAAGGGCATTGCAGATGCAGGTGCCTGGCATGCCGGTCAGCTCATTCGTGAATGGGCCAAAGCCATTCAGGGAGGTGGTGGAGGTCAGCCATTTTATGCGACTGCAGGAGGAAAGAACCCGGACGGATTGGAAACAGCATTGACCCAAGCCCGGGCACAATTCGGTATCTGATGTCAGTCAACCGCAGCCTCCAGGCTGTCTCGATCCAGAATTGGGCCGAAGAAGATCGCATTGTCCAGCAATCCTTGTGTTCCCACTGTCATGCCCCTGAACAGGATCTGATCGGTGAATCCAATGATCTGCCCTTCACCCATTTTCCAGGCCATTATGCCAGCTGAGCCCGGGACGAGGGTTTTGTCTTCACGAGGCAGATATCCACTGATGAGCGGATCGGCTGTACATCTCAATGGCGTGGCATAAGGGTTTTTCAGCGGGTCGAGGTACAATCCTTGAAGCCTGAACACGGAAAGTGTATCTGTCGTATATCCATATGTCAGAGGGTGCGAAGGGTCCAGTCGGGCAAATAGGGATACGCCTCTTACTGCCCGGGCCCTCGCATCCGCATCTCGTGATTCATAAGGGCGCCAGGTATCTTGGTGGTCGGTGGGCTTTCGTGCAGTGAAGGAGACCAGATCGGCACTCTTTGCCCAGGTGAGGGCATCTTGCAACAAGATCAATGTGCCCCCCCTTTGAAGCCAGTTTTTCAGATAGGCGATTTGTGTCTTCGTCCACGTATAGTTTCCTTGCGGCAAGATCAATGTGTTCATGTCATCTAGGTCATGGTTATTCCAACCCGATTGGTCCAAATGCGTCACCGGGAGATGTAACCGAGTATTCAGGTAATGCCAGACTTCACCGGCGCCATATGCACTAGTCCGGCCACCCACAACCAGTCCAATGGTCGGGGTCCTCAGTTTCTTCCAGGTGGGGCTGCCAAGGTCAGGGCCTGGAGGCTGCAATCCACGGTTCACGCCATAAATAGAAATGCCGTGTTCCCGGGCGAGATGCATTAAGGTGTCTTGGATCGCAAGCCGATCTGTAGGTTGCTCCGCCAGAACCATGAATGACCCTGGTGCCAGGTTCAACCCACTATCCAGCGTGATCGGGACTGTGGCTACAGAAACGTTGATGCCTGCCTGCAATAATTCGGATAAAACCAGGTGGCTTCCTTGGTTGACCGCAGGGATTATCCAGGCTAGATCATTTGCGGACACCTCAATTATAGTCATGTCGGGGTGTGGCATCCCAACAGATAAGTTGAGCTTCATCCAGGCAGTTCGGCTGACCTCCTTACAGGCAACATGGAAGAAGGATGGCAGATGCCAAGTTGATATATCATAAAAAAGGCTGTCCCGGAATTCCTTTTGAGGCGTGAATAAGGATTGGATCAGCCTGTAACCGGGTTGGTCAAGGGGGATAAAAATGTGGGACGGCTCCTCCTGGCGTACCAGGGTGGCGATCCTGTGTTGATGGAAGAAATCCTGCAATCGTTCAGCTTTGTATGGGTCAAGACCGGGATCGATCTGATAGCCTGCGACAGCATCCAGGCGTGCAGCTTCATGATTGAATGCAAAAAAGTCACGCTGATAGGTATCCAGGTCGCGGCGAAGGGCTACACCTGCCTCCAGTGATGTTCGGGCAGTCGTCAGTTGATGGAGGATGGCCTGCGGAAAGGTCAGCAGACCATGATCGGTTTCTTGCACATTGCCCCGTGCGCTGGCTTGCTCGAAGAGAATGCCGATAGTGCCAAGTGCGTCGGGATATGTGGACCCCTTACCAAAATAGAAATCGTCAAAGGTTTCTCGGGTATAATAGAGGGTATGTAAAGTATCCAGGGAGGATGCATGAAACGCAGCTATCCTTCCGGCCATCTCCTGATTGGCCAGAGGGATGCGTGGATGTACGCGTGATGGGACTCCGGGCTGGAAGAAAAAGGTACCACCGGACCCCATTTCATGATGATCCGTCAGGATATGCGGCTTCCAATCGTGAAAGATGGCCAGCCGGCCTCTGGTTTCAGGATGGATAGCCGGTAGCCAATCCCTGTTCAGGTCAAACCAGTAATGATTGGTTCTGGCAGAAGGCCACTGTTGATGATGCTGTCGGTCTGCTGATTGAACGGAATGTGGAGTCCCCTGATGCATATTGGCCCAGGTAGAAAATCGTTGGGTGCCATCCGGATTGAAACAAGGGTCTAACAATACCACTGATTTCTCCAGCATCGCGATCAGGTCCGGGTCTCTGCATGCAGCCAGGTAGTACAGGTAGAGCATAGCGGCATTCGCTCCGCTGGCTTCATCGCCGTGAATGCTGAAGCCCTGGTACAGAATAACCGGAGCATTCCCGGACGTCGTGGTTCGTCCGGAGATTCGCGCCAGATGGTCGAGTCTGATGGTTTCCAACTGGCCCAGGTTATTCGGGCTGGAAATGGTCAGAAGGATCAAGGGGCGTGCCTCATGACTGGTGGCATATGGGGTCAGAACGACCCGATCAGAAACGGTTGCAACTGCACGGGCATACGCCAGGATCTGATCGTGACTGGCGTGCCAGTCGCCCACTTGAAAGCCCAGAATCTTGGAAGGCAGGGGGATGGCTGGATCCATATTCAGCCCCGGGAGATAATCTGATATGGCCGTGCCCTGTGCTATGACACCGAGCCAGGTCAAAAATAAAAGCGGGAGACAGAATAGAGCTTTCATGGTATACATTCTCTGATCAGGAAGGTAAACCATATTCTCCATTCATACTTCTCCCGCTTTTTCGCCAGGTGAGGCCTGACTTTATGGGGTATAGACCATCGATCGATAGTAAATACCTCTGGGTGTTTTGAGTTTGCAATAATAAATGCCGGCTCCGGGGAGGGATTGATCGGTGATCTCTAGGCGATGATGCCCGGCCGGTAAAAACTGTCGTTGATGGGTCAGGACATTGCCATTGCTGTGGATGATCGACAGTTCTATTGGCCCATCTGCCGCCAGATCTACCGGGATCCAGGTTCTGTCCCGGAAAGGGTTTGGTTCGGGATCAAAGAGTGCATCCACAAGGGGTTCCGGCGATTCGCCAGGTTCGCTCCAGCGCAGGATGAGCTTTTGTGCCTTGTCGTCACTGTCATAGGATTCGGCAGGATAGCCTGCTTCAGCCAGCCATAACCAATCCTGGTTCTGTACATCCTGTAAAGCCGTGAACGTCAGCGTGAAGAGCGGATCATCGGAAAGTTCGACCGGGAACAGGATGTTATCCCAGCTGAATCGGATGATCCCGGGGTCTGCTGATGCCACATGTTCCGGTCCGAGATTGTCGAGGGCACCTCGCTGGAGACCTTCAAATCGAACTTGTTCGGGGTCGTACCCCAAGGCCATTTGAAAGCCTGAGATCGGATCCAGATCGGACAATCGTATGGGCAATCTGATCTTGTTACCAGATCGGATCGGCTCATTCGACATGTCGATGTTCATAAATCTGAACTGAGTAGGCGGTGTCCCACCTGTCAAGCTGCTCGACATATCTACATCTCCGGCCTTGACGGCTTTGAAATTCAAGTCCAGAAGGCTGCTTTGGATGTTTTCCAAGTGATAGTATCCATCCCAGAATCCGGTAGGCATCCCGTCAATACTATCTATTTCTGCGGTCAGGTCGTCTGGCATCATCCGCCAGTAGCCCGCTTTGAATCCGCCGATCTGATGCAGAATTGATTTCCGTAAACTGATCAGATCTGCGATGGAGATGGCTTTGGACTGGTTGACATCCGCCGCCAGAATAGATTCCATCACATGCAGTGGTTTGCTCCCCACCAGGTGACCTGCTATCGCCAGGATATCTGCCGTGGTCAGCCCGTCAAGGCTACCCAGAACAGGGTAGGCTTTTACTTTCAGATTCAATCCTTTAGGATAGATCGGAGATTGATAGTCCCCCTGTGTGTTCGTCGTCGTCCAGTCGGAGTAAATCCCCAACCTGAACTGGATGGGGACTCCAGCGAGCGGCTGTCCATCCCATCGGACTACTTTTCCGGCCAGTTGCACGCCTCCATTTCCCAATCCTTTGACACAGACATCACAATTATTCAGGAAGAGAGTGTCTATGCATACAGTCTCGTTTCCGGCAGCATCCGTCGCTGTAAAAGTGATTGGAATATTCTGCAGGATATCATCACAATCAAAGATGGTTTGCGAGACACTGAGTGTGACACTTGAACAGAGGTCACTCAATGAGTCGATCATATCGTAAGGGTTCAAATGGTATGTTGAATCCGCACCAATACAATCGACGAGAGAATGACAAGACAGGAAGGGTGGTGTGGTGTCTCGAACGGAGATGGTCAGATTGCAGAACATATCATTACAAGCATCAGAGATGGTAAACGTCACATCATGGTCACCAATGGGATAGGTCCCACTGGCATCCGCACCCTGTGCATCCGCAAATGGTGAATCGTGGTTGATAATGATATAATGACCGCATTCATCAAATGCGACGACTGTATCCACAAGCACATAGGCCACGCACATATCATTAGCAAAGACTGTGATATCCTCCGGGCAATCGATTGGTACAGGGGGGACGTTGTCTGTCAGAAAAAGCTTCTGGATATACATTGTATCATAATTGCTGCACCAGTCTTTAATATGCCAAATGCGATAGAGCGTGTCGCATCCAGGTGTGACGGCGATCGAATCGGTAAATCCTGTTGCGAGAAGAGCGCAGTCGTCAGTGACGATCGGCACTCCTACATTGATCGGGTCGATCGGCATGGTACAGTCAGCACTGGTATCCGCAGGCCAGATGATCACCGGCGCGGTGGTGTCGATCAATGTGATGATCTGTGTGCACTGAACAATATTACCGCCGGCATCCACAGCTGTATAGACCCGGTTGATGGTGCCCCGATGGCAGGGATCCAGGTTCTGGGTATCAACATAACCCAATGAGTCAAAAGCGCAATTGTCAGTGGCAGTGGCCAGTTGGGTCAGGTCAGGATAATCCTGATAAGCCACACAGGAAAGGATGGTGTCATTTGGGCAGATCAATGCAGGCGGAAGGGTATCCAGAACGATCAGAGGCGCCATGCAAAGCGACATGTTTTCCCAACAATCTATCACTCGGAGGATCACCATGGTATCGACGTCAATGAATCCACAATCGACCAACAGGCTATCCCGGAAGAGTGAATCCGGTTCGCCCATGAATTTGATCTGCCCCATGACCATCGTACAATTATCATAGCTTCCGGCATCGACATCGTCCACATATATCGTGTCAACCCCTGCTCCATTGAGATAGCTGTAAACAGGGAAATGGCAGAGGGCCTTGGGCGGCACCTGATCCTTGACGACCAGGTCCATCGTGCAGGTACTCGAATTGAGACAGGCATCGATGGCGGTGTAATGAATTTTATAGCCTCCTTCTTTGATATTCGGATAGGGGCCATATCCATTGCCCCCCCAGGAGGTGGTGACGATGTAATCGATGGTCGGAGAGCAAGCGTCTATGGCCAGGGCGGAGTCTAACAGGACGGTAGCGGTACACACATTATCATCCGTACTAATGGTCTTATCGACAGGGCAAATGAGTACTGGAGGGACATTGTCTACCACTTCGATCGCTTGATTCGCAGACAGTTGCTCTCCAGTACAACAGTCCAGTGCTGTCCAGGTACGCGTGATCAACATGCCACCGGGACAGGTTGCTGTCGTGTCATCCATATAGGTAAACAGGATCTTGCAAAGTGGTTCTGTCGGCGCTCCGAAGACCAATGGCATTCCTGTGATTGCCGGATCAAGACTGACTGAGTCACAGGTCAACGCATTGGGACCAATCAGGTCGGAGGGGAAGGTCACATTGAAAAATGTGGCCCTTCGAATATTGATGACCTGAACACAACTGGGACTGACATTTCCGCTTTCATCGGTCGCGATCCATCGACGTTCAATGGTCTGGATGAACTGATTGGGATGGTTGCAGGGCAGTGGTGTAATGGCCTCGTAGGTCAGTAATAAAGCCGGATCCGGATCGCAATTATCTGAGATCGTGATCGTACCGGCCTCCTGTTGACCGGAGGGCTCTGTGCAGAGGATGGTTGCCCCGGTACAGGTCAGCACGGGAGGCAACTTGTCCTGGATGAGAACCTTCCCCCAGCAACTGTTGCCGGTGGGAACATACGTGATACGGAATGTCAGATTCTGTTCCAGATAATCACAATCGACTAGATCTCCAATGGATTGATTGGCCGCATTGTAGACGTCACTGGTGTAATCTGGCAGACAGTTGGCCTGTATATTGGCCAGACCTTTATCTGGAGTAAAATGGCCTTGACCATTCGGATCCAGTGAGAGTTGTGTCTGTGCCAGACACGTCATCGGACATTGAGCTTGTAAACTTTGCGGTGACCAGCCGGAAAGGATTCCAAGGGCAATAGGGGCGATCATGACCCATAGGGGCATCGACCACCGGGAGGAGTGGTGTTTCATACCTCGTACTGTATTATGCAGATCCGGATGCCCTTGGAAAGAAAAGGGACATGCATAATGGATGATAAATTCTTCTCATATGTTCGATGCAAATTCTTTGCCAATTCCGTTATTCGTAGCAATCAACTCGACAGGATAGGGGTGGTTTACATGAATCCGTCTATTTTTGCCGGATGTACACCCTCTTAGTGTCTTTGGTGATCGGTCTCTTTGTGGCCATGCTATTTCTGCAGTTTTATTTCCGGATAAAGGTGCTCAAAGTCTATCGCGTGTTGGTGCAAAACCGAGTTCAGTTCAATGCGGGGGATCTGTTCCGAAAGGACCGTTTGGCAGAAGTCAAGGAGCAGTACCCCACGAGGGCTACAGATATTCAGACCTTTGCCGACCACATCAACTATTCAGTGCGAATGGCCTCGGTATTGATCCTGCTGATTACCTTGTTTGGCGCCATATTGATGTACTTTCGCTAAGGGATTTTTGAACACTGTCTGACCCTCAGTCACAGGAAATGCAAGGGACTATGCGATATGGAGTATTCGGTGCCGGCCATCTCGGCAAGATTCATATAAAATGTATACAGGAATCATCCACTCTGGATTTGGCTGGATTTTATGATCCGGACTCTCAAGCATCGAAATCGGTCGCTGATGCTCAAGGTGTTAAGGCATATCCTTCTGCTGAAGCATTGATCGCGGATTGCGATATCATTGATATCGTCACACCTACCATTACTCATTTTCGCCTGGCTTCTATGGCATTGGAAGCTGGAAAGCATGTGTTCATCGAGAAACCGGTCACACACACTGTGGAAGAAGCGACGGCCTTGATCGCCTTGCGTGATCGGATGAAGCTTTCTGTGCAGGTTGGCCATGTAGAACGCTTTAACCCCGCCTTTCTGGCGCTGGGCAAAAGAGAGATCAACCCGATGTTTGTGGAGGGACATCGACTGGCCACATTCAACCCCAGGGGAACCGATGTTTCCGTAGTCCTCGACCTGATGATCCATGATCTGGATATCCTGCTCACCCTGGTGCCATCACGCGTTTCTGAGATCAGTGCCAACGGTGTATCTGTCGTCAGCGACACGCCCGACATTTGCAATGCAAGGATCACGTTTGAGAATGGTTGCGTCGCCAACCTGACAGCCAGTCGGATTTCTTTGAAGCAAATGAGGAAAATGAGGATTTTTCAGCGTGATGCTTACATTTCTCTGGATTTTCTGGAAAGAAATGCCTCCTTACTTCGTTTATATCATGAAAACCCTGGCCCCGATCTTCCAGCTATGGAACTAGAAACTCCTAAAGGGAATAAATGGATCTCAATGGAAACGCCCCCTATGGAACCAGTGAATGCGATCCGAATGGAATTGGAGACCTTTGCCGATAGCATCCAACGGTCTGTGCCTTCACCGGTTACTCTGGAAGATGGATTGGAAGCGTTGCGAGTGGCCTATCAGATCCTGGATCAAATCGAGAAGTCTAGCGCCCATGCCGTATAGTAATCGTTATATAATTCTGTCCTTTTCATTCCTGATCCTGATCCTGTCTTGTAATAAGGAGGAGCCCGTACCTGCCTGGGTGATCATACCGGAATATCAAGTGATGACCACTCCTGACCAGGGGACAGCTTTGCAAAAGATAACAGAGGTCTATGCCTATACGACCTCCAGTTTTTTAGGAGTTTTCCCGATCCCGGGGAAAATCCCCATTCTGGAGTTTGGTGAGACACAACTGGATCTGTTTCCCGGCATTCGTGCAAACGGGATCAAATCCACACCTGACATTTATGCCTTTTTCTCACGGAGCAGACAGACCCTGGACTTACAGCCCGGAAAGTTCGACACCATTGTCCCGGTCTATACATATGATCCCCTGGTCAAGATTCGAATGGTGGAGAACTTTGAGAGTTCGATCAAGTGGTTCACGACCCAGACCGCCGGATATCCCCTGGAGATTACTACGGATAACGAAATCGAAGGGAAAGCAGGTACTTTTTTAGTGGATGAGACCGAGCCGATCTTTGAGGTGGCCACACCGGCATTCACCGACATCCCTCTGAATAACACACCGATCTATCTGGAAATGCATTACAAGACGGAGATTCCGTTTCTGATCGGGCTGGAAGGCAGTAGTCCCTTGGTCCCCAATGCGAAACAATACATTGCAGGTGTAAATGCCAAGGACGAATGGAACAAGATCTACTTCAGTTTGACAGATGCTTTCAATCTCTCAGATCTTGAAAGTTATAAGGTGATCATCCGGGCTGATCTGCCCATAAATGGGTCGGTCGATTCTGGCCGTGTCTGGATTGATAATATCAAATTGATCCATCAATGATCCAAAGTCGGCTCCGGCGACAGGCACTGATTATCTACTTCATTGCTGACCTGATCACAGCCATTATCGGCTGGTTGGGGTTTTACCTGATCCGCAAATGGACGGAAGGAGGGGGCAGTCCGCATGAGGTCATGCAAGACCCCAATCTATATCTGGGTGTCATTATTGTTCCCGCGGGATGGATCCTGCTCTATGCCATCTTTGATGAATACCGGGATATCTATCGGAAAAGCCGGATGGCGACCCTGACCAAGACATTCTTTTTAACTCTGATCGGATCACTGATCCTCTTTTTCACCCTGATCCTGGATGATGTCGTGCGCGATTTCAGGACCTATTACAGCTCCTTTTATACGCTCTTCCTGTTGCACTTTCTGCTTTTTGGTATTGTCAGGATGATCCTGTTGACACGCGCCAGTCGCAAATTGAAGGCTGGTCTGGTGACCTTTAACACACTGATCATTGGGGGCAATCAGAATGCTGTAGAACTCTATCAGGAGATCAGCAGTCGCGAAAAGAGCCTGGGGTATAAATTCATCGGATTCGTCGATACTAATGGTCTCAGTACGAATGACCTGGCGACATTCCTGCCGAAACAGGGGGGGATTGAGGAATTGTCGGGGATCATCGAACGCGAGAATATCGAAGAGGCGATCGTGGCGATCGAGACATCTGAACACGCCAAGCTGAGTCAGATTCTCAATATCCTCTTTGATTTTGATGATCGGTTATTGGTCAAGATCATTCCGGATATGTATGATATCATGTTGGGGACGGTCAAAATGAATCACGTATACGGAGCCGTCCTTATCGAGATCAAACGGGAGTTGATGCCGCGGTGGCAGAGACTGGTCAAGCGTGTGATGGACCTGGTCGTAGGTGCGGTGATGATGATCCTGTTCTTCCCATTGATGTTGTATCTCGCCATTCGTGTGCGGTTCTCAAGCCCCGGGCCTATTTTTTTCGCCCAGGAACGCATTGGTCAGAATGGACACCCATTCAATATTCTGAAGTTTCGGTCCATGTACGTTGATGCAGAGGATGGAGGCCCCCAATTGAGCCGGGAGGGCGACGACCGATGTACCCGCTGGGGTGCGGTCATGCGCAAGTGGCGATTGGATGAACTTCCACAATTCTGGAATGTCCTCCGTGGCGATATGTCCTTAGTGGGGCCACGTCCGGAGCGGAGGTTCTATATCGATCTGATCAGCGAACGAGCACCCCACTACAAGCAGCTGCTCAAAGTAAGACCGGGCATTACCAGCTGGGGGCAGGTCAAATACGGATATGCCTCTACTGTTGATGAGATGCTTCAGCGGCTGAAATTCGATATTCTCTACATCGAAAACATGAGCCTTGCCCTGGATTTCAAGATCCTTTTTTATACCATTCTGGTACTGCTCCAGGGGAAGGGAAAATAGGAGAGGAGGTTATGAGGTTATGAGTTTTGAGGGGAGGAGATTGGAGTCGAGGAGGAGTTAAACGCCAAGGCCCGGACGTTTTCAGTCTGGATCCCGACATGGCCAAAAGGGGCCATCGTCTGGGCACGAAGATTATTAGTCATTTCTGTGAGAGTAGAGGTAGCGCTAGTTCATTGGAAGGCTCCTGTTTACAACTCATCTTCAAAGAAACTCCAGAGGTAGGTGCAGTCCAACCTATTTGAACCCTGAAGGGGTTCAAGAGTATAGCCCCGGGTGAAACCCGGGGTAAAGATTCACCCAGGAATCAACCCTGAAGGGGTTGAAGAACTGCCCCATCCCGAATGAAATCTATTTAGGGCACCTCTGTCAACTTCCGAAATATACCAAGGCTCCATCAATCCAAGCGAGTATTGCCGTAGCCCCCCCTGAGAACTCGGGGTCGAGCTGTCCAGCCCTTCCATATTTGGTAATCAATGTGGCTTGTTGGTTCGAGTGTCTCACTCGAACCGGCTATTACGCGATGTCCCACCGCATCCTTTAGAAGGGGGTTCATGCTCGGGTTGGGGCTCAAATGGAGCGATCCGTTATCATGTTCCGGTGGGGACACCGGCCGATAAAAGGAGCTGGTGAGACACCAGCACCAACAATGGTCCTTCCCCAACCCCGTTTACTCGAGGACCGAATGGCGCAGCACCAAATAGTTCTCCCATCCTCTTCAAAATAAAGCCCCCCGGGAATCCCCGAGGAGCTTTTTTATGTACAGTATAGAATTTAGACCGCTACTACAGCCGTTCAATGATCATGGCAGATGCACCGCCACCGCCATTGCAGATCGCAGCCATTCCATACTTACCCTTTTTCTGATGAAGGACATTATTCAATGTGGCCAGAATTCGTGCTCCTGACGCGCCGAGGGGGTGACCCAGTGAAACGGCACCACCAAACACATTGACCTTGTTGATGTCGATGCCCATCGCCTGATTAAAGGCGAGTACGACCACTGAAAAGGCTTCATTGACCTCGAAAAAGTCAATATCATTGAGTGAAAGACCGGCCCGCTTGAGGGCGAGTGGTGCCGCGAGGGCAGGAGCAGTCGTGAACCAATCTGGATCGTGAGAAGCATCGGCAAAGGAGACGATCCGGCCCACCGGGGTCAGATTGTGGTCCTTCACAGCTTGAGCACTGGCCAGGACAAGAGATGCAGCACCGTCGTTAATGGTAGAAGCATTTGCAGCCGTGACACTTCCTTCTTTGGTGAATACAGCCCGAAGATTCGGGATCTTGTCAAACATCACATTCCGGAATTCCTCATCCTCCGTCATCATGACCGGGTCACCCTTCCGTTGTGGAATAGCGACCGGAATGATCTCGTTCTTGAAAGCTCCGTTTTCGGTGTGTTGTGCAGAAAGCTGATACGACCGGATCGCATAGGCATCCTGTTCTTCACGGGTGATATTGAATTTGGTTGCCGTCGCATCAGCGCAAGTACCCATCGCTGCATGACTGTAGGCATCCTTCAGCCCGTCTCGTTCCAGGCCATCGACAAGTGCTCCACCGCCGTACTTATACCCCCAACGGGCGTTGGGTACATAGTAGGGGATGCTAGACATACTTTCCATACCTCCGGTTACGACGAGATCCTGGTAGCCCAACAGAATGCCCTGGGCTCCTAACATCGTCGCTTTCATTCCCGAGGCACATACTTTATTGATCAATGTCGTTGGGACAGTATTGGGGATGCCTCCGCCAATAGATGCCTGCTTGGCAGGGGCTTGTCCGAGATTGGCAGAGATGACATTCCCCATCAAGACTTCCTGAATGGCGGAAGGATCCACACCAGCCTTTTCCAATGCACCGGCAATCGCCTTTGCCCCAAGATCTGTTGCCGAAAATCCGGCAAGTTTCCCTCCGAAGCTCCCAATGGGCGTTCGGACTGCGGAAACGATAAAAACATCATTCATGTATCGTTGATTTTTATAAGTTCGAAGATGATTCGCCGCA
This sequence comes from Saprospiraceae bacterium, assembly GCA_021738725.1. GTDB lineage: Bacteria > Bacteroidota > Bacteroidia > Chitinophagales > Saprospiraceae > JAGNXB01. The sequence continues at coordinate 20,613 of JAIPBE010000008.1, forward strand.
AAGGTAGTACCGATGATCGTCATTAACGTATTGGCGAATGAACGTCATCATTAACCCGGCATTCGGTAATTTTGTTGTCCATGATAAAAAGACTCTCCATTCGCAATTATGTCCTGATCGATCAATTGGATCTGGATTTTGATCCGGGACTGACGATCGTCACCGGCGAAACCGGGGCCGGCAAGTCCATTCTTTTGGGTGCTTTAGGCCTCATTCTGGGCGAACGAGCCGAAAGCGGCGTCCTCGCGGATGAGGATCAGAAAGCCGTGATCGAAGGCATATTTGCAATCCGTGAATATGGGTTGCAGCCGTTTTTCACTGCGCATGATCTGGAATACAATGACGAGCTCATCCTCCGCAGGGAGATCATGCCCCACGGGCGTTCCAGAGCATTTATCAACGATAGCCCGGCTTCCCTCCAGATCCTTCGCGAACTGGGACGGAAATTGATCGATGTCCACCAACAATTCGATCAGCTGGATGTGTTGGAAGATGATTTTCAGATCAGTATGCTCGATGCACTGGCTGACCAATCACCTATGGTCGTTGATTACACGCGTAAATTCAAGATCTGGAAGCAGGATCTGGACCGTTTGGAAAAGATGCGGGTCGAAGAGGCTACCAGTGAACAGGAACGGTCGTTTTTACAATTTCAAGTAGATGAGCTCCTGGCTGCAGGATTGCTGCCCGGCGAAAGCGAATCTCTGGAAGAGGAAGCAAAAACGCTTCGGCATGCAACGGAGATCCGGCAGGTGCTGGATGGGGCACATAGCCTTATTCAGGATGCGGATGGCTCGCCTGCAGATCAACTGGACGCCTTGATCCGATCCTTGCATCCGCTGCGATCCTATCACGCTGGCGTGGCACTATTGGCCGACCGTTTAGAGAGTGTACGGATCGAATTGGAGGATCTGGCTGGAGAAATGGAATCCCTGGCTGAAAAGATCGAAGCAGATCCTGCCCGGTTAGTTGAGGTGGAAAATCGACTGAATGCCATTAACAAGTTGCTGCTCAAACATCATGTGACGGATTCTGGCACATTGCTCGAGCGATTGAACGGGTTGGAAGATCAACTGCAAAACCTGGATGGCAGACAAGCAGAAATTGATGCATTGCATAAGTCTGTTCAAAAGGAAGAAACTGATTTGAAAGAGATGGCTGCCATACTTTCATTGGCACGGCATGAGGTGGCCGGAACGTTTGCATCCAACATGATGCAGCGATTGGCCGATCTCGGGATGGGCAGTATGCGGATGGCCTTCCAGGTGGAGGAGACGGAGATTTTGAAATGGAATGGAACGGACAAGATCACCTTTATGATGGCACAACAGGAAGGAGCGCGAATGGCGCCAGTCCGTCAGGCCGCCTCCGGTGGTGAGCTATCCAGGTTGACGCTGGTCATCAAAAGCCTGGTTGCTGCAGCCATTCCTCTACCCAGCCTGGTGTTTGACGAAATCGATGCCGGTGTTTCAGGGGCGGTGTCGATGAAAATGGGGGACCTGCTCACACGGATGGCGAAAGAACATCAATTGATCGTGATCACACATTCTCCTCAGATCGCCTCCCGCGCGAATTGTCACTATTACGTCTCCAAAGCCCCGGAAAACGGGGAAGTACGGACCCATGTGACAGTCTTGCAAGGTGAAGACAGGATCAAAGCCATAGCAGTCATGCTGAGTACCGATCCGCCGAGCAGCTCTGCCTTGGCAAATGCCAGGGAACTGGTAGCTTCAGAATAAAAAAAAGGCCTGCAGAGCATCTCTGCAGGCCTTTTTAATCAAGCATCTAATCCTTATTTGCCAGACCATTCAGCGATGGACTTTTCGTTCATACGAACATAGTCCTCATTTTTGGCCTCGGTGGCCATAGCCAGTGATTTCTTGGCGGCAGCAATGGCATCCTTCTTCTTGCCCATATCGGCCAGGATGAGAGATTCCATACGAAGAGTCCAGAATTTCGGATCCATGCTGTTGGCCTTTTGCACATATTCCAGCGCCTTTCCCTTGTCCTTGCCGGATTCAAAGTAGTAGCGACCAGCAGAATAGTAGTCTCCAGCAACAGGACCGTTCATCGTCCGGTTGATCGTCTTCATGACCAGCTCGTCTGTAGGGACTGTAAGGGTCATAGGAACGATGGTTTTATCCCAGATCAAGGAAAGCTGGGCCTTGTCATTCTCCAGATTGTCGATCATAAATGTCATCGATTCGACTGTGACCGGCATGCTGTAGGATTTTACCTTGAAACGAGCTGCTTCCTGATCAGCCTTCCACTCATCAGGAGTGCCCCAATGAGAAACATCACTGTACAGGATCACTTCCCAGTCGTTTTCACCTGGAATGGTGTAGATAGCGTACTGTCCGGCTTTGATGGCATTGCCTTCAATACTGACATCATCCGAGAAAGAGATCTTGGAAGAGGCATTCGCACCTGTGCGCCACATCGTGCCAAAAGGGACGAGGTCGCCAAAGATGTTACGGCCTTTAATACTTGGACGACTGAATTCCAGACTGACCTCCGTCAGACCAACCGTTTGGGTGATCTTACACATAGGGCTGGGTGCTGGCGTTTTGATTTGAGCGGTCAGACTTAAAGTCGCGAACGCAAATAGTAGAGTAAACAGATGTTTCATAGAGGGGAATTTTTTGATGCAAACACAAAGAAAATGGAATTGTTCATCCTGTTGTGGCAGAATTCGAACTGGTATACCATTGGATCACCTGGTTTTCCGTTTTTCGTTGAATGTCGGGAACCTGTGCAGATGGAGCAGGATAACCCACCGGGATCAGTAAAAATGCGCGCTCATTTTCGGGACGTTGGAGAATGACCTGCAAGAAATTCATAGGGCTGGGCGTATGGGTGAGCGAGACCAGGCCGGCGTGATGGATGGCTGTGAGGAGGACCCCGCAAGCCAGGCCCACAGATTCATTGACGTAGTAGTTTTTCCGCTTTTGCCCGTCCTGATCCAGATCGTAGGCCTTTTTAAAAACGATGATCAGCCAGGGAGCGATCTCCAAAAATGGCTTCTTCCAGTCGGTGGCAAAAGGGCGCAGATCATCCAGCCATTCTTCTGACATTCTGCCGTGGTAGTTTTCATACTCCTCTTTTTCAGCCGCCTCCCGGATCGCTTTTTTGATCTTGGGATCACTGACTGCACAAAAAGTCCAGGGTTGCTTATGGGCACCGGAAGGGGCAGTGGATGCCGACATGATCAGGGTTCGGATCAAAGCAGCCGGGACAGGTCGATCACTGAATTCACGAAGGGTGCGTCGACCGTTCACCTCATGGTAAAACCACTCCGCCCGTTGCTGCATTGCATCCAACGGGTACTCTTCCGGGGTATATGGGATGAACTTATTCGTCATGGGTCAAGTCATTTTACAGGTCGCCAAGTTGCGGTCGGATCAGGATCTCCTCTACGACGGCAGCTGATCGGAGGGTATAAGCTGTCCAGACAAGTGATGCCAGATCTTCTGCATTCATCAGACGATCCTCGGGCAGGTCCGCATCCGCCCAGGAGGCTGACCATGTGGCACCGGGAATGAGCGCTGTAACCCGAATACCGGAAGACATCAATTCAGCGCGCAACGATCGGGAGAAACCCAACATGGCAAATTTAGTGATCGCATAGGTAGACCCTCCTGGATAGGCCTGTAGACTGGCCACGGAGCACAGGTTGAAAATATGGCCCTCCCCCTTTTTGATCATTCCGGGCAGGAGATCCCGGGTCAGATGGTAGGCACTGAAGAGATTGATCTGCATGGTCTTTTCCAGGATGCCCTGTTCTTCATCCAGGATAGATCCGGGTTTGAAGATGCCGGCATTGTTGACCAGGATGGCCGGGGCTTTCGTGACGGAGAGGACAGATTTGCTGAAAGAAGCGACTTCTGCCGGCTTGTTCAAGTCGGCGACAAATAGATGGACAGGAACATCGGGAAAGGATTCCTGGAGTGTGTTGAAGAATGTATCAAGGTCCTTTTTGTGGCGGGAACAGCCGATCAATCCGATCCCTTCTCGGGCAAATCGGAGGGCGATTGCGCGACCGATCCCTTTCGTGATCCCTGTGATGACAGCATAATGTGGTATGGTTGGCATAGGACCTGGTTGATTGACAAAAGTAACCAAATCACGCAGGGAAATGGGATTGATAGCGGAGAGGATTATCTTCGCCCCCAGTTCACATTCTGCCCTCTGTTCTATGTTCGCAGGTATCGTTCAAATCTTTACAGACTTCGGTCGATGGATTCTCCTGATGCGTCAGGCCTTTCAACGGCCGGAGAAATGGTCGATGTACTGGAAGGAGACGGTTCGTCAGATGTATGACATCGGGATCGGATCACTGATCATTGTGGCGTTGATCTCCATTTTCATGGGCGCTGTGGCGGCTATCCAGTTTGCCTACCAACTGAGTGGACAGCTGATTCCCATCTGGTATATCGGGTATATCGTTCGCGATCTGGCTATTCTGGAGTCGGCACCAACGATCACGTGTCTGGTTCTGGCCGGTAAGGTCGGTTCGAATATGGCTGCCGAACTCGGCGGGATGCGGCAAAAAGAACACATCGATGCCATGGAAATCATGGGGGTCAATACTGCCAGTTATCTGATCATGCCCAAATTGGTAGCGGCCGTTGTGGTGATCCCACTATTGGTCTATGTATCTGCTTTTGTGGCGATGATCGGTGGATTTCTGGCCAGTGTGCCCACTGGTGTGATGACCGCCTCTGAATATACAAGGGGCTTACTGGCTTTCTACGAGCCTTATAATGTGTTCATTATGTCGGTAAAGTCGGTGGTCTTTGCATTTATCCTGACTGCTGTCTCCACCTATCAGGGGTATTTTGTCAAGATCGGAAGCATAGAATTGGGAAAGGCCAGTACCCAGGCTGTCGTGGTGAGCAATATTCTGATACTGCTGGCTGATTACATCATCGCCCTGGTCATGACCGGTTAATGAGGAAGCTGTGATTGAAGCGAAAAACATACAAATGGCGTTTGGCCAGACGGAGGTCCTCAAAGGGATCTCTGCCCGATTTGAACGAGGCAAGACCAACTTGATCATTGGTCAGTCGGGTGCGGGCAAGACCGTCTTTCTCAAAGTTCTGGTTGGTCTGCTGCAGCCGATAGAAGGACAGGTCCTGTATGATGGTAAAGATGTGACCCACCTGACCCATAAAGAGCTGCGTACAGTACGCATGGCCGTCGGTATGTTATTTCAAGGGTCGGCCCTGTTCGATTTTATGACAGTGGAAGAGAATATCCGCTTCCCGCTGGATATGTTCACCAACTGGACACGAAAGGAAAAGCTCGATCGGGTCAATTATTGTCTGGAACGGGTCAATCTGGAAAATGTGAATGACAAGTTTCCCAGTGAGGTGTCAGGAGGCATGCAGAAGAGGGTAGGGATCGCCCGTGCCATCGTCCTCAAACCCAAGTTTCTGTTTTGTGATGAACCCAATTCCGGATTGGATCCCAAGACCTCCATGTTGATCGATGATCTGATCCTGAGTATCACCCGGGAGAACGATATCACCACGGTCATCAACACGCACGATATGAACTCGGTGATGGAGATCGGCGAGAATATTATTTTACTGCACAATGGAGAGATCGCCTGGCAGGGCAGTGCCCATGAAGTTTTGGGCAGTAAAAATGACTACCTGCAGGAGTTCATCTTTGCCTCACCCTTCCTGCAACGGTTGCGGAAAGCTGCATTGGATCAGGGTCTGAGTGACCAGATCTAAGGCCTGGATCCTTCGAGATTGGCTTATAACACGGCGCCCTCTGTGGCTGTCGTTGCTTTGGCAGGGGCCATAGCAGTGAAATATCCAATTGTCGTAAGAAGTGCGCTGAGAAGTAGAAATGGGGTCATCGGAATCGGTTTGGGTGGTATACGAAGACAAAGATATTATGTTTTATTATATATAATGATATTTATAATATAATCATATTGTGTTTTCTGCTTGCATATCAAAGATGAATGATACTGGGCGTTGACAGGCCTGGCAATGAGGAAACGGTCAGGGTCGATTCCGGAACGGTCGACATTCAGAATGATAGGCCTGATATCACCATTAAAAAAATGCTCTTCCGAGATATTGCAAGGATTAACAAGAAGAATTACCTTTGCACCCCGGCGATGATCGAATCTTCCTGAAGAGGAGGAGATGGCCGGATCGGTACCTCCCGACAAAGAGGTGAAGTGCCTTGCCCGTGTGGCGAAATTGGTAGACGCGCTGGCTTCAGGAGCCAGTGGTAGCAATACTGTGCTGGTTCGAGTCCAGTCGCGGGCACATAATAAAGACCTCAGCAGAGAGAAGATCTCAGGCTGGGGTTTTTTCATTTCAAGGAACCATCTCCGCGACTGGACGAGAAGTTTATCCGCCGGCTGGCGGAAGTCCAGTCGCGGGCACAATGAAGACCTTAGCATGAGTGAATCTCAGGCTAGGGTCTTTTCATTTGTAGAAACGAGCTCTGCGACTGGGCGAGAAGTTTATCCGCCGGCTGGCGGAAGTCCAGTCGCGGGCACATAATAAAGACCTCAGCAGAGAGAAGATCTCATGCTGGGGTCTTTTCATTTCAAGGAACCATCTCCGCGACTGGACGAGAAGTTTATCCCGCCGCTACAAAATGGGACCGACGGAGGAGGGACACATTTTGTGCAAGCGGGGAGTCCAAGTTTATCCCGCCGCTAGGACTTCATCATGAAGGATGAGTGATTAGAAGTCCTCAGGCGGGACGGGCACAAAGAAACCCTGGCAGAGATGAACTCTCGAGCTAGGGTTTTTTTATTTCAAGAGGAGGGAATGCGACTGGGCGAGAAGTTTATCCCGCCGTAGTGGAATGGTCCTGACGGAGGAAGGGCGCATTCCACATGAGCGGGGAGTCCAGGTTTATCCCGCTCGAGACGTTTCGCGCCGAGGAAAGAGGCGCAGAAACGACCGAAGCGGGACGGGCACAAAGGGAAAACCCATGATGAGGGACAATCTTCTTACCGGACTTTTTTTTGACGAAGCTTACCGTAGATGCATGGATGTCCAAACGGGTAATGACCCACCGAAAGATGCTCCAGGGGTTGAAATTATTCGACACTTGACTATCTTTGCGCTCCAGTCCTATTTTCAGGAGGGGTATAGTCACGAAGCCCGTGTGGCGAAATTGGCAGACGCGCTACCTTGAGGGGGTAGTGTCCTACGGATGTGCTGGTTCGAGTCCAGTCGCGGGCACACAAAAACCTTGGCGGAGATTTACTCTCTAGTCAGGGTTTTTTCATTTAGGTCAGTTCGCGACTGGACGAGAAGTTTATCCCGCTGTATTGGAATAGACCGAGGAACGAGGTCGTCATTCCAAACAAGCGGGAAGTCCAAGTTTATCCCGCCGCTAGGACTTCATCATGAAGGATGAGTGATTAGAAGTCCTCTGGCGGGGCGGGCACAATACGTAAACCCTGGATGAGATGATGTCTCTACCAGGGTTTTTCATTTTCAGGAACTTGTATGCGATTGGACGAGAAGTTTATCCCGCTGCTACGAAATGGGACCGACGGAGGAGGGACACATTTTATGCGAGCGGGAAGTCCAGTCGCGGGCACCGAAGATGAACCCCGGATGAGAGACAATCTCAGTCCGGGGTTTTTCATTTCCAGGAAGAAAATGACAAGCATTGTTTTTCTATTCAGATGGTGGATACCTCCAGGGAGTCCGTTCATACACTCGATCTGCTCCAGGTAGAAGTGCAACAAAAAACCCCACAGATGGCAGCATTTGTGTGGTTTTCGAGACCAGGATAACTCAGGGTTATTTTATCAGATTGACCTCCCCCCGATAGATGAGCTGCTGCCCGTCAATAAATGTCGTTTCGATCACATACACATAGACTCCCGGGTCCATTTGCTTGCCTCGATAACTTCCATCCCATCCCAGCACCGTTCCATCAGCGGAGGGTGGTTGAGCCAGTAATTCATACAGATGATTGCCCCAGCGATCATAGATCCGAATCGCGTCGATCTGCTTCACCCCCTGGCCGGTGTATACTGTAAACAAGTCATTGAATCCATCAAAATTCGGACTGAATGCATTCGGCACATAAACGCGACGAATGGTCCGTACACTGACGGTCACTTCATCTTCAGCAGCACATCCATTGATATCCTCAATTCTCAAGAGGTAGTTGGTAGTCTTGCCTGGCTTGGCACTGACCTTGGTGCAGATATCACAATCCAATCCTTCGGTTGGGCTCCACAGATAACTGATGATCGTAAAGCCCCCGAGATTATTAATCGGTCCGATCGTGATACTATCCCCCAGTTCCAAGGTCTGGTCTGGACCGAGATCCAGGGTCAAGGGGGGTGGCTGATTCACGGTGATCAGCGTATCCCAGGAACATCCCAGATTGTCAAAAACGATCACCTCAATGGGCTGATCCGCAAACACAGGCACGACACTGTTCAATGCATTTGAACTGCCATTGTCGACCGCAAACGTAAAATCTGGACCATTGCCCCCACTGGCAGTCGTGACCGTGAGGAAAGTCGCGTCCCCATAGCAGGGAGGTTCGTCCACGTCGGGAATGATAGCAAATATCGGTGGAGGCGACTGGATGGTATAGGAGATCGTATCCTGACATCCGCGACTGTCCGTCGCAGTGATCGTATACGTCCCGGCAGCCAGGTTGGTCGCCAGAGCAGTGGTGGATACATTGCCCGTCCAGGAGAAGGCAGGCGTTCCCGGATTGCCGCCGGTCGAGGTGAGTGCAATGGCGCCATCACCGATCCCGGAACATCGTTCGTCTTTGGTCTTTGTCGCGTCGATCGCAAGAACAAAGGGTAAGGGTTCTTCAAGTTCCACCAGGACACTCTCACCGACACAGCCATACTGATCGACTACCGTCACCGTATAAAACCCGGTTCCAAGGCTCGTCTTGGATGCAAGTACTGTCGTGTCTCCAGCTGCCCAGATATACGTAAATCCAGGCGTGCCACCATTCACCGTCACATCGATCTGCCCGTCCGTCAATCCAAAGCAGCTGATATCCAGTGGATTTGCAGTGACCAGGATCGGATCGGGAGAAGGGATGAACACGATCGTATCGATCGCGCAAAGTCCGTCAGAGATCGTGACATGCTGCTGGCCGGCACAAAGTTGCGTAGCAGTACTACTTGTAACCCCTAAGTCTAACTCAGTGGATGACCAGCTGAAGTTGAATGTTCCTCCAGTACCATTCGAATACTGAGCTGCTGCAGTTGCGCCACCATCACAAACACCTTGCTGACAGCTGACGGAATCGATCAGCGAGAACATGGCCTGGATAGACGGTGGGGCGGCCAGAGTCAGATCGAGAATGATCGGTCCGCATCCCTCTGCATCAGTGACCGTGACCGTATACGTTCCGGAAGAGATCGGAAAGTTCACTGAGTTGGGTGAGGGCGTGCCGACATTCGACCAGGTAAACGAATAAGGTGAAGTGCCGCCGATCACCTGGACACCAAGGGATCCATTGGTCGAATTGGGGCAATCCGGCAGATTGAAGAGCGTATCCGAAATAGTGAGGGGGAAGGGGGCATCCACATAGGTGACACTTACATCACTGCAACCGTTATCATCGACGACGGTGATAAAATAGTTGCCCGTGCCCAATCCCGTGATCGTTTGTCCGGAAAAGGTGGTGCCATTCGGGCCGGTCCATGAATAGGTCAGGTTAGATGCACCCGGAGCGGGGGTGACCTGGGCAGTGATCTCCCCATTTGATTTGTTGGCACAACCCGCATTGGTGACCAGCAGTGTATCGATCGTTGGCGAAGCAGGTGAGGTGATCTCCAACGTCAGGCTCTTTGTGCAATTGTTGTCATCCGAAACGGTGACCGTATAGAAACCGGCGTTCAGATTGATCAGTGAAGCTCCGGTACCTGCAGGGCCCCAATCATAGGTATAGTTCGAGACAGTCAGGATGGTCCCCCCGCTGGCGACGATAGAAATCGTACCATCATTTCCGCCATTAGTGCATGTCTCATTCGTCTTTGATAACACTGTGAGTTTCAGGGAATCTGTAAACAGGGTGGTGGAGGCATTGGCACTGCAACCGTTAAAGTCCGTGACTGTCACCGAATAATTCATGCTGCCCAGGCCGTTGTTGGTGTTGACTCCGGTACCCTGAGGACCATTTGACCATACATAGGAATAGGGAGAGGTTCCTCCGACAACATCTGCGGCAATGGACCCGTTCAGGTCCCCGTAACACGCCGGATGAACGGCATCCAGATTGATCGCCAAGGGTGCTGGTCCGGGAACCAGTATTGATTTGATCTCCTGAGCAGAAGGGTTATTGCTGTCGGTAATGGTTACAGAGTACACACCGGCGATCAGATTGGGGAAAGTGATGTTTGACGGATTGAAGAGCAGGTTGCCATTGCCCGTATAAGCAGGATTGGTGGCATGCGCCCAGGAGTAGGTATAGGGCTCGACGCCTCCGATCACGTTCATCTTGATCGAACCATCTGCTTGACCGGCACAACTGACGCTGTCTGCTGTCAGGTTCAACGTGATGGGTCCTCCAGGTACGATCGTAACGCATCCCGGGTTGAAGTTGACACCCAAATTGACTCCATTCCCGTTATAGCACTCCAATTGTTGGCCGATGGCTCCTGGAGCCAGCGTAATGGGGCTTGTTTCACCTGCGGCACCAATTGCTTCAAAACAGATGGTTCCGAAAAGGCCGCCATCCGGGATGGACTCGCCCGGGAAAGCGAAGTAGCCCATAAAGAAAATGGAGTCGTTCTGCACACCCGAAAAGACAGGATCGAAATTGGTCAGAGGAACATTGCTGATCGAAACAAATTTCAACAGTGATGCATCGAAGTGGAAGAAGAATTGGAATGATTCGATGTCCGTAAAATTAGTGACATAAATGTCCAGGCAGACGGTGCCTCCCTCTACGACATCCTTGCAATCGATCGTGAAGACAATGCCAGGGACTTTCACTTCAAATTTGCGGCCACAACCCGTATCATCTGCGATCTCCACCACATAAGTGCCCGAACTGGGTACTTCAAACGAAACCATACCATTATGTGTCGTGCCACCACTGGTGATCAGTGCGGTTTGCCCTGGATTTCCTTTTCGATAGATGGAGACTGTATAGTTGCTGCCATCAAATTCAGGAAGTCCACCAGTCAATGTGAAGGAACCTCCACCCGGGTTGACGCCCGCACCGGTGATCTGTAAGTTGCTATAGGTCAGCTTGTTCAGGTAGACCACTGAAAAGGCAGCATTGATATTGACATCAACACAAGGCCCCGCCCCGCTGCCCGGAGAGGCTTCTTCATAGCCATTGGTGGCAAAGTCATCAACCGTGATCGGGGCAAACCAGATTTGGACGGGAGAACCTCCATTAAAAAAGGATTGCAGGCCACCGTCATTCACAAAAGTGACATCGCCGCCCGGATTGGTCCCCGTCGTGATCCAGATCCCGGTGGGAGAGGGAGGCGTATTGTAAATACAAGGGTCAGTCAGAATTGTCGCCAGATCCATTCCACCGACCGATGGTGGGCAGCTGTAAAAGCCATATCCAATGCCGGGTGTAGTTCCAGGATTGGGGTCGCCACTCAGGTCAAAGTCACCGTTGTGATCGATGATCAAGGAATCACCGAAACACAGAAAAAGAGGATCATTGCTCTGGCTGCCACCGGAGAGATTTTGATTGGTCGTGCCGGCCCCATTGCACGCACCACGGCTGAAAGTAGCCGGTTGAAGAGCACCCTTGAATTGGATGGCTTCAGGTTGTTGACTGAACAATGGAAAGGAAAAAAGAAAGCACAGTACGAACCAGGGGGATATGCGTAGGATCATTGGAGGGATGTCTGAAACTTATACTGCAAAAACCGGGCAAAAGTACCTTCCCGGGGCCATAGACTGAAAAAAAATTCAGCACATCAACGGTAGGAAGATGAAATTATTTCCGATTTCCATGCGAAGTTGGCTGGTTCCCAGACTTGAGTCAAGTTTTTCATATGAATTCTTTACCGTTGAGGATCCTTTTTTCGATCCAGTCGCTGCCAAAAGCGTAGGGAAGATAGGCCAGGGATGGAATGGGTTGGGTGAGAAGAAGGTTGGCTCTTTTACCAGGGGCAATACTCCCCAGTTCATTTTCCCATTCCAATGCACAGGCGCCGTTGATCGTGGCGGCATGGATGGCCTCTTCCGGCAACATCCGCATTTGGGTACAAGCCAGCGCGATGACCAGTGGCATATTGCCCGAGGGACTCGTCCCGGGGTTATAATCTGAGGCCAGGACAACGCCCAAACCGGCATCGATCATTTGTCGTGCTGGAGGATAATGGTCCCGGAGAAAGAATGGAGCGGATGGAAGTAAGACCGGGTAGACATTGCTCTCGAGCAGATCCTCAATATCCTGGTCTGTGGCGACCTCCATATGGTCCACAGAAAGGGCACCTTGCGCAATGGCGGTCTGGATACCTCCGATGCTGTAGAATTGATTGGTGTGAACCTTGCCCTTGAGGCCATAGCGAGCGCCCGCTTCCAATATTTGGGCCATTTCCTCCGGTTGGAAAAAGACCTTTTCACAGAAGGTATCGATGTAATCTGCCAGTCCTTCATCAGCCACTCTGGGCAGGATTTCATCCACAATTAACCGGATATAGCCAACCCGATCTTCCTTGAACTCTTTGGGCAATGCATGTGCTGCGAGTAATGTGGCCCGTATGGGGATCGTACTTTCATCTCGCAGTCGTCGGATGACCCGCAACATCTTTATTTCACTTTCCAGCGTCAATCCATAGCCGGATTTGATCTCGATAGCACCGGTTCCTTTTCGGATCACTTCATCCAGTCGCTTTCGGGCTCCTTCCAACAATTCCTCCTCGCTGGTTTCGCGAAGCCGATAGGCCGAATTGAGGATCCCTCCTCCCTTGTTGGCGATCTCTTCATAACTCATCCCCTCCAGACGGTAGCGAAATTCATCTTCCCGCGTCCTGGCAAACACAAGATGGGTGTGACTGTCCACCCAACTGGGCAGGATGTCTCCTCCTTTTGCATCCAGGATAGGATGGTGGCCTTCTGGACATGCGTCCATTGTCCCGATCTCTTGGATGCGATCGCTCTCGCACAGGATCCAGGCATTTTCCAGATGGTTTATTTGCTTCATCTCTTCTCCTGCCTGCCATCCGAGGCTGGCATGCGGGTCATATTGCCAGATTCGATGGATGTTTTTGATCAGGAGGGAACTGCTAGACATGGTCATATTGTGTTATTCAACCCCGAAAATAGCAAAGCCGGTCCTGATGGACCGGCTTTACACTATCTCAAAAGCCAAAACTCAAATTGCATGGTGTTCAGGAGCGAGCCAGGTCTCGGATATATCCGGGGATCCGGGCTTCTGCCAATCGGGCCCGCCAGGCTTCAGCCTCGGCGCGGGTTTTAAAATGGCCGCTCAATAGTTTGTACACAGTAACTGTGTCGATATCAGATTCTTCCAGATGAACAGGTTTCCTGTCGATGGCATTGATCTCCAACGCTTTGGTCAGTACGTTTGGATAAAGGGTATAAACGCCTACCTGAACAGAGTATCCCGTTGCTGGAGGTGGGGTCATCTCACCCAGGTCTTTCTTTTTTGGAGTCGCAGGAATTGCAGCCACTACATGTGAGGCCGGTTCAGAGACAGTCGGTCGATGAGTCGGTCCTCGGGAAGGTGTGGCCAAGGGTGTCAGTCCTTTAGCCGTTTTCTTCAGGATGTCGATCAGCTTGTCTCGGCCCAGGGATTCCTCTACCCGAACCAGGCTCTTACCCGTTGCATCCAGAATGAGCATGGTCGGCAATACCTGCACACTGTGGTCATAGAACAACACAAATCCATCTGCCTGATCAATGTCCGCAGCAACTGGAATATAATTGGTTTCAATCTCGTGGATCACAGCCTCATCCTGAAATGTGGTGGCTTCCATCCAACGACAGGGCGTGCACCATTCCGCTTTGAAGACGATGAACACATGCTTCCCTTCTGCTGTCGCCCGGTCAAATGCCTGTTGAGCGTTTGTCTCAAAAGCGATCATGCCGTGTTCCGGACCTTGTCCGGCTGTCGCCGAAAAAGTGCCGATCAGGCAAATGATAAGGAGAGAGAAACGGATCATTATTGAGTGCGATTGTTTCCAGTTCTACGAGACCGGATTGAATTTGGTTGCCCATGACAAACGTTTTTTTCAATTCCAGACCGGAGGGATCCTTTCAACAGGTGCTACTGGTGTTGTGATATGAAGCTGGTGAATGGAATTCTGTACCTTCGAGCCCCGATTCATAATAATGACAGCTATGACCAAGAGAGCCGCGATCACCGGAGTAGGTGGCTATGTTCCTGATTACATCTTGACCAATGCGGAACTTGAGACCATGGTGGAAACCACGGATGAATGGATCTTTACCCGGACCGGTATCAAAGAGCGCCGCATACTCAAGGAAGAAGGAAAGGGCTCTTCGGATATGGTCGTCCGGGCGATGGACCGTTTGTTTGAGCAAACCGGTCTCAAGCCGGAGGAGATAGATCTGTTGATCTGTGCAACCGTTACTGGAGATATGATCTTCCCGGACACAGCCAACACCATCTGCGATAAGATCGGTGCGGTCAATGCCTATGGCTTTGATATCAATGCGGCATGTTCAGGATTCCTGTATGCCATTACTACTGGCGCCAAGTTTATCGAATCTGGCACACACAAGAAGGTCGTTGTCGCTGGTGTAGACAAAATGTCCTCGATTCTGGATTATTCCGATCGAACTACCTGTGTCATTTTTGGCGATGGGGCAGGGGTTGTCCTCCTGGAGCCTGATACAGCTGGATTCGGCATATACGATTCTGTGCTAAAGGCAGACGGAAATGGCCGTCACTTTCTCCACATGAAAGCCGGCGGATCAGTCAAGCCACCTACCCTGGAAACTGTTCTGGCCAGAGAGCACTATGTGTATCAGGAGGGGAAGACGGTCTTTAAATATGCGGTCAAAGGCATGGTAGATGCGGTGCAAAAAGTGCTCGAACGGAATAACCTCACAACGGATGATGTCCGGTGGCTGGTGCCGCACCAGGCCAACAAGCGGATCATCTCTTCTGTCGGCGATGCGTTGGGATTCACTGAGGACAGGGTCATGGTCAATATTGAAAAATACGGCAATACCACCGCTGGCACCCTGCCGCTCTGTCTCTGGGATTATCGCGATCAGTTAAAGCCTGGCGACTGGGTCGTCCTCACTGCTTTTGGCGGAGGGTTTACCTGGGGAGCCGTTTTGATCAAGTGGAAGGGGTAAGACATCCATTCCGCCCCTCCATCCATTCCTGCTATTTTATACCATCTGCATGCTGCGGATTGAATTTGACGTTGATATGAATCCAGATCGACCTTGAAATGCGGAAGAACCAGACGAAGAGAATGCCGGTCACAGCGAGAAGGATGGCAAAGGAAGGGATCAACCCCAGACCGATCACCCAATGAAGGATGGCTACAAATGCCAGACAAAACCAACCTGTCAACATATACGACAAAAACATGGCGCCATAATAGAAGCCAGGCCCGGGTGCCAGATCCTGCTGACAATGAGGGCAGTGTTCATGCATGGTAAACGGCTCCCGATAGGAGAAACTGCCGGTCGGAAACATTTCTCCCTGACGGCAACGCGGACAGGTCATGGCCAGGATACTGGAAACTACATACGATTTCATGATGCAAAGGTAAGGCAAAGTAGAGGGACCTTTTTTGTGATGTGGGACACAATAGGAATCAAATCTGGCAAGTAGTGATAGTTCTGACCTGCACACCCTATCTTTGCACCCCGAACGAAAACAAACATTATGGCAAACACGTCTGATATTCGCAACGGCATGTGTATTGAGCTCAACGGCGACATCTTTGCGGTTGTTGAATTCCAGCATGTCAAACCAGGTAAAGGCAACGCCTTTGTACGTACAAAGATCAAAAGCGTAACCACTGGTAAAGTACTGGATCACACCATTCCTGCTGGGCATAAAGTAAACGATGTCCGGGTGGAACGTCGCAAATATCAATACCTCTACAAGGATGAGATGGGTTGCCACTTTATGGACAATGAGACCTTTGAGCAAGTCGCCATCTCAGAGGACCTGATCGACAGTCCCCAGTTTCTCAAGGAGGGAACGGATATAGAAATCATGTTCCATGCAGAGACAGAACGGCCTCTGACGGCGGAACTACCACAACACCTGGTCGTTGAAGTGACCTACACCGAACCAGGTGTCAAAGGTGATACTGCAACGAACACCTTGAAGCCGGCCACAGTGGAGACAGGGGCTGAAGTACGGGTACCACTTTTTATCGCAACAGGAGAGCGGATCAAAGTAGATACCAAGACCGGTACGTATATTGAGCGGGCTAAATAAACAGGGAAAATGGACACGAAGGAAATCCATGAGCTGATCAAGCTCATTAATAAGAGCAACCTCGCCGAATTCAAATTGAAGAAGGGCGATTTTGAATTGACCCTCCGTACGGAGTCTTTTTCTAAGGGTCGAATGGAGACGATCGTCCCAGTCTCTTCACCCGCACCAGCCCCACAGGCCTACCAACATCCGGCCCCGGCCCCGGCGTCAGCACCAGCCACACCAGCTCCTGCTCCGGCTGAAACCAAAGAAGCCAAGCCGAGTAACTTACTAGAAGTGAAATCACCTATGGTCGGGACGTTCTATCGCTCACCATCGCCAGAAAAAGGTCCTTTTGTCCAGGTGGGCGACCACGTCAATAAAGGCGATGTGGTGTGTATCATTGAAGCCATGAAGCTCTTCAACGAGATCGAGTCTGAAGTCACAGGAAAGATCGTCAAAATGCTGGTAGACGATGCCACCCCTGTTGAATACGACCAGGTATTGTTCCTGGTAGATCCCGCTGGATAAGTTCACTCAATTCCGACCACATGTTCAAGAAGATATTGATCGCCAACAGGGGCGAGATCGCCCTTCGGATTATCCGTACCTGTAAGGAAATGGGTATTAAAACGGTGGCTATCTACAGTACTGCAGACCGCGAAAGCCTGCACGTCCGATTTGCTGATGAAGCAGTTTGTGTGGGCCCTCCTTCCAGTAAAGACTCTTATCTGAATATTCCCCGGATCATGGCTGCGGTGGAGATCACCAATGCCGATGCGATCCATCCAGGGTATGGTTTTTTGGCTGAGAATGCAGACTTTGCTGAAGTGTGTTTGGAATACGGGATCAAGTTTATTGGTCCGACACCTGCCCATATCCGAAAGATGGGGGATAAGATCACCGCCAAAGAGACCATGATCAAGGCAGGCGTTCCAGTAGTACCTGGTTCTGAAGGACTGATCAAGGATTTGAAACAGGGCTTGAAAACGGCCAAGGACATTGGATACCCCGTCATCTTGAAAGCCACGGCCGGAGGAGGTGGAAAAGGGATGCGCGTTGTCTGGAAACCCGAGGATTTTGATAAAGCCTGGTCAAATGCTCGTAATGAAGCCCAGAGCTCATTCGGAAACGACGGGATGTACGTCGAAAAATTTATCGAAGAGCCACGGCATATCGAGATCCAGATTGTCGGGGATCAGTTTGGCAATGTCTGTCACCTTTCCGAACGGGAATGTTCCATTCAACGTCGCCATCAGAAGTTGATCGAAGAATCACCTTCGCCATTTGTCGATCAGGAATTACGCGAGAAGATGGGCCAGGCAGCTATTGCGGCTGGAAAGTGCATCAATTATGAAGGTGTGGGTACTGTAGAATTTCTGGTCGATAAGTACAAGAATTTCTACTTTATGGAAATGAATACCCGGATCCAGGTGGAGCATCCGGTCACCGAAGAGGTGATCGATCATGATCTGATCAAAGAGCAGATCAAAGTAGCAGCGGGGATCAAAATGAGTGGAGAGAATTACTATCCGGTCATGCATGCAATCGAATGCCGGATCAATGCTGAAGATCCTTACAACGATTTTCGTCCATCTCCTGGCAAGATCACCTCCTTTCATACGGCCAAAGGACATGGCGTTCGCGTGGATACCCATGTGTATGCCGGCTACACCGTACCGCCCTACTATGATAGTATGATCGCCAAGTTGATCTGTCGCGCCCAAACCCGCGAAGAATGCATCAAGAAGATGGAACGAGCTCTGGAAGAGTTCGTCGTTGAAGGCATCAAGACCACCATTCCTTTTCATCGGAAGCTGATGCGCAATGAGGACTTCCAATCCGGAAACTTCCACACCGGATTCCTCAACAATTTCAGCATGGATGCTGATTAAGGCCCTAATGGCCAGCTTATGAAAGACTTTCGACGTCTGCTTCGGCATTTGGCACCCTACAAGAAGTATGTCGGGCTGAACATTCTGTTCAATATCCTGATGGCCATCTTTACAGTGGTTTCCATCCCGGTATTTATCCCCTTTTTTCGGATCCTCTTTGGCATGGAAACTCCGATTTCTGTGCGCCCTGAAGGCATTCACTCCCTCGATGATGCCATTAATATGGCCAACTACACATTCAGTCAGGTCATTGCTGAACATGGTGTGTCCCATGCCCTGTTACTGACCTGTATCGTCCTGGTGTCCATGTTCTTCCTGAAAAACCTGTTCAGATATCTGTCGATGTACTTCATCGCACCTGTCCGAAACGGGATCGTCCGGGATATCCGACAGGAAATTTTTGATCGGATGACCATCCTCCCCCTGGGGTATTTTTCAGAAGAACGCAAAGGCGACCTGATGTCTCGGATCGTAGCCGATGTCCAGGAGATCGAATGGAGCATCCTCAATGTCCTGGAAGCTGTATTTCGGTCACCGGTGATCATCACAGGTGCGATGTTCATTATGATCTATATGAGTCCGGGGCTGACCCTGGTCATATTTGTCCTGATGATCTTCAGTGGGGTGATCATCGGAGGGATCTCCAGCCGGTTGCGACGACAATCGGGCGAACTGCAAGACATTCTCGGGATGCTGGTATCCACTGTCGAAGAAACATTGGGCGGATTGCGCGTGATCAAAGCCTTTCGCGCAGAACGATTTCAGCAGGGTCTCTTTCGAAAGATCAATGAGACGTATCGGGACACTCAGACGCGCATTATTCGTAGGCGTGACCTCTCCTCCCCGCTATCTGAATTTATGGGCATCGGGGTCGTCGCAGTGCTGCTTTGGTTTGGTGCCCAGCGCATCTTCGCCGGTGAGATCGGAGCTGAAGCCTTTATGGCTTTCCTCCTGGCATTTTATAATGTCATCGAACCCAGCAAGAGTCTCACCAATGCCTATTACAATATCCAGAAAGGGCTGGCTGCTGTGGATCGGGTCGACAAGATTCTGGATGCACCCGGTGGGATGCCCGAGATAGAATCCCCTCAACGCATCCATAAGATCACCGAAGGACTTCGCTTCGAAAATGTTTCCTTTACCTATGC
Organism: Saprospiraceae bacterium; assembly: GCA_021738725.1. Taxonomy (GTDB): domain Bacteria; phylum Bacteroidota; class Bacteroidia; order Chitinophagales; family Saprospiraceae; genus JAGNXB01. The sequence continues at coordinate 40,042 of JAIPBE010000008.1, forward strand.
CAAGGCAGAACAACCGGCCTTGTCAGGAATTGATTTCTTCCTGCCAAAAGGAAAGACAGTCGCCCTGGTCGGACTGTCGGGAGCAGGCAAATCTACTATCGCCGATCTCATACCCCGATTCTATGATGTGACCGAAGGCAAGATCACCATTGATGGCGTTGATCTGCGAGATGTCCAGGTGGCCGATATCCGCGACCTGCTCGGGATCGTCACGCAGGATGCCATCCTCTTTCATGAAACCGTTCGGAATAATATCACGTTCGGAATGGAGGCAACAGATGAAGCGGTGAAAGAGGCTGCGGGACAAGCTCATGCCGCCGAATTTATCGATCAATTGCCGGATGGGTACGAGTTCAATATAGGCGACCGAGGAGGCAAACTGAGTGGCGGTCAGCGCCAGCGCCTCACCATTGCAAGAGCCCTGCTGCGTAATCCGCAACTCCTCATCCTTGATGAGGCGACCTCAGCACTGGATTCGGAATCAGAACGATTGGTCCAGGAAGCCCTGGATATCCTGCTGGCAGATCGAACGGCCCTGGTCATCGCTCATCGACTGAGTACCATCCGCAGGGCTGACGAGATCCTGGTCCTGCGCGAGGGCCGTATCGTTGAACGAGGCACCCATGATGATCTCATCGAAAAAGGAGGTGAATACAGCAAATTGGTGCAGCTGCAGGGACTGGGGTAGGCGAGGATCCACAATCCCATTCTTCTGCTATCTTTGATGGAATCATTTATACCATTCATGAGACCTCTATTTGCCATTATCTCGTTTTTTCTCTTGAGCACCTCAATGCAAGCTCAAGTGACGGTCACCAACACCACCTTCTTTGCCATTGGCGACACATTGCGGATTGCGCGTGCAGGCAATCCTGAAGTTGTACAGGCTGGAACGGCTGGTACGAACCAGAACTGGGATTTTACGGCATTGTATAAAGACACTGCGGTCCAGATCGTTGTCAAAGATGCTGCCTTGGGCAATGCAACAGCAGACTTCCCCAATGCAACCACCTTTCAGGAAGTTGGATTTGGCGAAACGTACTTTAAAATCACCCCTTCTGCGATCACCAATCTCGGTTTCCTGACCAATGGATTTGCCGGTGTGCCTGTGATGATTGCTCCGAAGTACACCCCTGCCCTGATAGAGAAAAGAGCGCCGATAAATTATTTTGATGTGAATACATCCGAGGCCTCCTTCCTCATCACTTTTTCGACAGACATTGTCCCAGATACATTTTTTGCCAGTTTTCCATTCAAGCCGGATTCTGTGCGGGTCAACCAGATGATCGACCGCCTGGATGTGGTGGATGCCTGGGGCTCATTGACCATTCCAGGAGGAGATTATAACGTCTTGCGCGAACGTCGTCGGACCATCACCGAAACGACCATAGAAGTCAAGGTCTTAGGAATATGGTTGGATCTTGCCGCCGTTGGCATCCAATTCCCAGGAGTCGGAAAGGACACCACTCTTGCTTACCACTACTTTTCAGATGCTGAAAAGGAAACCATTGCCGTTGTCACCGTCAATAAGGATGATGAGACTGAAACGACAGGTATCCAGTATAAGGACAATGGCATTTCAAGTACCTACCAGCCGCAACCACTGACATCCTCCTTATTTCTGGGGCCTCAGCCTACTTTCGGCTTGCTTCGATTTGATCTGTCTCCTTTAACAGCTCCTGCACAGCTTGACATTTTCAATATGCAGGGACAGATTGTTCATGCAGCGTCAGGATTGAGCGGACAACTCATTCTGGTAATCGACCAGCTGCAGCAAGGGACATATGTCTATCGCGTATCTGTGGCCGGCCGTTTGGTTGAAAGTGGTACCCTCCTTCTTCAGAAGTAGGCACAATCCGTATCATGATGTCTTTGACTTCTTCACCCCTTCAGGTGTGGGAGGACGACTTGTTCCATCAAGCCAACATTCGCGTTTGGGTCAAGCGGGATGATCTGCTACATCCCCTGACGGGCGGAAACAAGATCCGGAAGCTCAAAGGACAATTGACGGATGCCGCCCTTGTCGGAAAAAAAGGGGTTGTCACCTTTGGCGGAGCTGTATCCAATCATCTGGTTGCCACAGCCCTGTTGTGTTATCAGAAGGGGATTCCCATGCGGGCTATGGTTCGTGGGGAGCCAGTTGATAATTTTACGATCCGGACTCTGGAGAAAACCGGGGTTTTTACAAAATACTTGTCCAGGACTGCATTTGACAAAGCCATGAATGAGGAATACCCGGAATGGTTGACCATTCCCCTGGGCGGTTCCCACCCGGGCGCATTGATCGGCGTCGGGGAGATCGTGGATGAAGTCCGCCAGGTCCTGCCAGACGGGCCTCTTACTTTGTGTGTGCCCATGGGCACGGGGGGTACAGCTGCAGGTTTGGCCAACCAGCTGGGCAGTCAGGATACGCTGTTGATTTTTCCCGCTATCAAGGGGCCGGATCTTCCTCAGGAATGGAAGGGCGTATCTTCTGATCTAGGTGTAAATAGCCCCGCCACCATTGAAGTGATCGAAGACACAGCACGCGGCGGCTTTGCCCGGAAAGATGACCGTTTGTGGGAACAACTGGTGGAACTTTCCTCCCGAACGGGAATCTGGTGGGATCCGGTTTACAACGGCAAGATGGTCATTCGCTTCCTGGAGCTGGTTCAAACTCGGGTATGGCCAACAGGCTCCAGAATCATCTTGATCCATACAGGCGGACTGCCTGGGTTGCTCGGGTACCAACACCGTTTTAGTTATCCGTCGATGCCGAATTTGCCGGATCTACAGATCTGAATAAAAAAGGGGCTGATCGCAGATCAGCCCCTTTTCTTTAGGACATGCATGTGGATTACTTCCATCTCCGAAGACGGACACCATCCTCATACCGCACGATATACGCTTCGGCAAATCCGGCATCACGAGCTGTTCGCAAGGCGGAAAGTGCCTCCGATTGTGTCTGGATCACACCCACGAGGATACGCGTCAGTCCGATCCCGTCCAGCGACTCCGTCTCCAATGATCCCAGAGAAGATACACCAGAATAATGATCGGATGACAGGTTCGGTTTGTCTGTAGCCTCAAGCTGGATCCGATAGTATACACCGGCATATGCCTTCGTTTCACTTTCGTATTTGCGTTTATCCACGCGATTTCCTTTATACCGTTTATCCAACCCACTACCTGTGAAGAGCTCCATAGAAGCCATTACGGTTTCACCTCCTTGAGGAGAAGCAAACATGGGCGCCTCAGGCAGGTCTGGTTTGGCAGATGGTGTAATCTTGGCTTGTTTGACAGGTTCCGGTTTCTGCGGGGATGGTGCAGCTACGACTTCTTCATCCTCTATCTTTTCCAGAAGTGTTTCCGGCTCCGGGAAATCAAAATCTTCCAGGACTGGGGCCTCTTCGACCGCCAATGTGGGTTCTTCAGGTTCTTTTATATTGGATGGCATTTCCGTGAGCGGTTCCGCCATCACAGGAGCCGGCTCTGTTTCAACATCAGCTATTACAGTTTTCGGTGGAACAGACGCAGATTCCTTAACTGTGGGGAGGGAGGAAGATGTTTTTGCAGGTTTTTCCTGTTTGGCTGCGGGAAGTGGAGCCTCCATATCCTGCTCATGATTGTCCGCGAGTTCCGTTTCTTTTGCGGTCATGATGGGCTTGTCGGCAGGTTTGGGTGCCGGCGGGTCACTTTTGACTTGTTTCTTTTTTTCTGAAATAGCCAGATCGATGGCTTCTTCCGGGCGGACGATGTCATTGTCAGAGGCGTTAGCGACGGGTCGCTCATCAGGCATGGTCTCTGTAGTCAGAAAGAAATCATGGATGATGGTGTTTCCTTTTGCCTCTTTGTAATTGATCTTATAGCTGGAAGGTTCGTATTCAAATTTTTCCGCCAGTACATACGCCTCCAGTTCGTTGGGAACAATGAACTGGTACTGGCCATTTTCCGCATGTGTCGAATTGAACATGACCTTTTCTCCATTTGCGATATGGTATATGTTCACCCGTGCATCGGTCAGGGGCATCTTCGTGATCTTGTCATAGATCTGCCCTTTGACCACATGGTCGATGGCATTGGAAGAGATACTGAACAGATCTTCATCCCGGGTATGGACCTTGTTGCCTGTCGAAAGGCGGTTTGACGAGATGAAGCCGGCATCACCGGTTGCATTCAACCGAAAATAGAGATCGTCCGCTGGGGAGTTCAATGGTTCACCGGGATGGGTCAGCGTACCCCAGGCATCAGGTGTCCCGTCGAGGATGTAAATATCCTGTCCACCCAGGGAGATATGCCCGTTGGAAGAAAAATAGAACTTCCCTCTGGTGAGGTCATAAAATGGAGCCAACTCATCTCCCATGGTGTTGACAACAGGACCAACGGACTCAGGCAGAGAATAGTCCAGCTGATCACTTTGCCCGTCGCGTGTAGAATACCAGATGTCCATACCACCTTCACCTCCCGGGCGATCCGATGAAAAGAACAGGTATTCAACGCCATTGATCTGGGCAGCAGTGGGATGGGTCTGGTTGACACCTTCAAGATTGATATAGTCCGGGAGTCGTTTTCCAGTGCTCCAACCCGATTTACCTCGGGTCATGACAAATATCTCGCACCGTGTTCGCAATTTGTTGCCTTCCGTATTCTGATCACAAACGGTATAATAAAATCGCTGGCCGTCCGGAGTGAAACTGCCATTGGCAATATGTTTATCCGGACTGGAGGGCAGACTCTCCGGGATGTCGGCTTTCCCCCATTTCCCATCATTCAGGATACTGCGAAATAATTTGGACATGCCATCGCGTGTGGAAGAAAAGTAAACGACATCATTGCCAAATGGTGCAGGCGAAAAGTCTGTTGCTTTAGAGTTCATCGACATACCGCCATGAAGGACGCGCCAGGGCGTGGGTACTCCTCCTTCGTGAAGAGCTTCATTGCAGCCGGCAATTTCCCGGTCTACCAAGGTCTTCATGGTGGACTGGTCATCACCCTTGTAGCTGGTGATAAAAGCTTCGTAAGCAGGAATGGCATCCGCATATTGGCCAGATTGTTTGAGTGCACGACCATATTGCAATCCACAGAGCTTGTCCGGGTCGTTCCATTCCGACACGACAGCCAAACACTCCGCAGCATGGGCATAGTCCTTGACCAATCCATAATATGTGCCTGCCTTGTACGCCAGTTCAAGCTTGTTGGGTTTGTCCTTCCAGGCTTGATAGTAGTATTCTGCAGCTTCCCAGTAGGCGCCCACTTCGGCATAATCATCACCTTTCTTTTTAAGGGATGACCAACTTTGACTAAAACCGGGGAGGATGATAAACAGCGCCAGTCCAGCGCTTAGCAACAGTCGTAAATTCATGATATGTTCGATAGATAAAGGTCAATGATGAAGGGTAAATGTTGATGCTCCAATTGGTGAATGCGTTCTGCGAGATCTTCGGGCCGGTCTTCTGCATGAACAGGGCATCGGGCTTGAAAGAGGATGCGACCTTCGTCGTACTCCTCGTTCACCAGGTGAATGGTGATACCAGACTCCTTTTCTTTTGCCTGAAGGATAGCCTCGTGAACACGCATCCCATACATTCCTTTTCCGCCATAACGGGGTAAAAGAGCTGGATGCAGATTCATTATCCGATCCGGGAATGCCTGGATCAACAAGTGGGGGATCTTCCATAGAAAACCCGCTAGAACGATCAGGTCAATGCCACTGTCCAGAAGTTCCTGCACCAGTACCTGAGGATTCAGAAGGTCATCCCTGGTCATGATGCGAACGGGGATATGTTGTTCTCCGGCAAAGGTGACAACGGGAGCGCCGGGCTTGTTACTCACCAGTAAAGCAATGTTGACATCCTTGCGTTCCTGGAAATGCTCATGTATGCGACGAACATTACTTCCTGCTCCGGATGCAAACAGGGCCAACTTTTTGGCTTGAGTGGATGTACGCATTTTGGGCAAAAAGGTTGTATGACGAAAAATCCTAATAGGAAATCCACCCAAAAATAAACGAAATGTGCAGGGAAATAGTCTATTGCTGGACCAGACGTCTCAGAATAGGACGATTGTCGGCAAAAACGGTCAGAATATAGCGGCCGTCCGGTAGGTCTCGGACATTGACACCTTCGAGATAATTGCCCGCATTTCGGACGAATTCGAAGGACTTGACCGTCTGTCGGCGGGCATTGGTGAATTCGATCCGGACCGAATGAGTGTCATCCAGCCGATAGGGGATCTGAAGGGAAGACTTGTGGTCGAGCGCAATGATGGGAAAGCGTTCGGCATCCCGAATGGCTTCGGCGAGATCTTCTCCCGGACCTTGCAGTACGATATGATCTGACACGCCGATCGCCCAGCAGGCGATGCCATTTGGCAAGGCCCCACGGGACAATGTGTTCAGCGGTGTGACCGCCATTGATTTATCTGCCTGGATCACCCGGATCTCCAAACCGTCCGGGCGCACACACAACCAGTTGAATTGATGAAAGCTGCCGATCTCTCGTGTCCAGGGCTTGACGTCATTCGCCGGTCTCAGTGGAGCCCCCCAACAACCTTCACCGATATAGACCGTTCCGTCATCGTCATCCCGCACAAATCCTTCGAAACTATCGCCCCCGTTGCTCGGTTTGATGGGCCAGGTGATCTTGGCGACATGGGAATCGGATTCCTGAGCCAGCTGCACCTTGTGTGCATGAAACAACTCTCCCCAGGCATCTACTTGATCCAACCGCTCTTTCTTGCGACGGGTATGCGGTCGCATCGGAAAATGGTACTGGGCAATACGCCAGGTGAATGCATGCCCTTGAGTGGAGAGATCGTCCTCCAACCACCGGGTTTGTCGCCCGTGAATGGGTGCCAGGGAGTTGAGCGTATAGATACGAAGCAGGGACCCACCGAAACCCAGAGCATACCAGGCATCGTGACTGGGAATATCAAACATGTCTTCCAGAATGCTGTTGCTGGTTTCGTGATTCCCTCGGGCAGCTACGATGGGGACCAGACGGCGGTCCACGGTGATCGTCAATTGCCAGTCATCCAGCCATTCCTGCCATTCCTTTGACGAACACATATCCGTCATGTCTCCACTGAAGAGGATGGCCAGGGGCTGCATTTGGCCGGCCAGGAGATTCATTCGTTTGCGGGCAGAGCGGTTGTTGCGGCTGTCGCCACCCGCGATGAACGTCAGCGGAGTATCAGGTGTTGCCGGGGCTGTATGGAACACCATGATCCGGCTGTCACCTTCCGAGTCGCGGATCACGAATTGATAGCGGGTGTCCGGCTCCAGGCCTTGTAGCCGCGCAAAATAGTTTTTCATCCCCTTGGAAGTAACCATTTTATCAGGGTGGTGTACTCGCCAGGTTGGCGATAGGTCACCCTCGGCCTGGTATACGATGCGCGATTGACGCCCACTCATCAATTCCTAGCCGATGACCATGGTTGTGGCGGGATCGTCCCGCCACATCGCCCGATATCGGCTGGTATGTGCTTTGGCGACCCCAGTCACACAAAGAAAGAGGAGGAGTATTGAAAAGCGTTTGGTCATGGGTACATAAAAAGTCAGCCAGACTTGGGATATTTGTCTACGGTCGTCAAATAGGTGACTACCGAGAAGAACTGCGATAATTATGCCTTTTTTTGATTTTATCCAAGCCGATCCTCAAGTCGCCCAACTCCTGGCCAGCGAATTGGACCGCCAGCGCAGAGGTGTCGAACTCATCGCCTCCGAAAACTTTACCAGCAATGCCGTTATGCGAACCATGGGCACCTGGCTGACCAATAAATATGCAGAGGGGTACCCCGGCCGGCGGTATTACGGAGGATGTGAAGTGGTAGACGAGGTGGAGCAATTGGCCATCGATCGCCTCAAAGAACTCTTTGGTGTGGAGTATGCAAATGTACAACCTCATTCCGGGGCACAGGCCAATGCAGCCGTCTTTTTGGCCGTGTTAAACCCCGGCGATAAGGTCCTAGGCTTTGACCTAAGTCATGGCGGGCACCTGTCCCACGGTTCACCGGTCAACTTTTCGGGGAAGGTCTACAGGGCTACATTCTACGGAGTGTCCAGAGAAACTGGCCAGATCGATATGGATGTAGTGGCGGAGACGGCCCGAAAGGAACGGCCCAAATTGATCGTCTGCGGTGCTTCTGCCTACGCGAGGGATTGGGATTATGCCCGGTTCAGAGCCATTGCAGATGAGGTCGGAGCGCTGCTCCTGGCAGATATCGCGCATCCGGCCGGGCTGATCGCCGGGAAACATCTCGCCGACCCGGCGCCATGGGTGGATATCATCACCTCCACGACGCATAAGACCCTCAGGGGCCCTCGAGGGGGTATCATCATGATGGGCAAAGACAAAGACAATCCCTGGGGGCGGACCACAAAAAAAGGCGCCCCCATCCAGATGTCCGCAATACTGAACAGCGGCGTTTTTCCAGGCATGCAAGGGGGCCCGTTAGAGCATGTCATTGCGGCCAAGGCTGTAGCGTTTGGAGAAGCCCTGTTGCCTTCCTTTAGAACATATGGCGCCCAGGTGATGGCCAATGCCCATACCATGGCAGAAGCATTTGTCAACCGTGGATACCAACTGGTGTCCGGCGGTACAGATAATCACCTGATGTTGATCGATCTGAGCAACAAGAATGTCAATGGGAAAATTGCAGAGAAAGCGCTGGGACAGGCCGATATTACCGTCAACAAGAACATGGTCCCCTTTGACACCCAGTCACCCATGGTGACTTCCGGAATTCGGATCGGTACCGCCGCCATCACGACCCGGGGACTGAAGGAAGCCCAATGTGTGCAGATCGTCGACTGGATCGATGCCTTGATCCAGAAGCCTGAAGACGAACAGGTACAGGCAAGTATTCGGAAAGAGGTCAATGGTCTTATGTCACAGTTTCCATTGTATCCAAGCATACAGGGATAAATGAAGAAATCCCAAATCGCAAAAACCAAATAAAACTCAATAACCAAATTCAAAAGCTCAAAACAGTACCTCGTTTTGGTCATTGGTCTTTCGAATTTGTGATTTATTTGGTTTTTGATTTTTGTGATTTGGTGCTTTTCTCCACTTCCTGGATATAAAAAGCCCCTTCCACATTGGAAGGGGCCAACCTGATAATGAGTATGAGAAAAAGTACGTCTTAGAAGAAGAACTGTATCCCGGCATTGAGCATATTATACTCGTAGTTGGGGTTGTCTTCAAAGAGATTGCTGAGTTCATAATCTGCATACAACTGCCACCAGCGCTGTCCAATGGCTGCAGAAACGCCATACATGAGCATGTTGGTCTGATAGTCATTCCGAAGGCGCAATTCAGCATCTTCTCCATCCATGGACTTGAACTCCAGGTCTTGGAATGCATACAGGCGCAATCCTCCATATCCGCCGAGCATGACGTTCAAGCTCTTCTTGCTGGATCCGGCAAATCGCAACTGTACCGGAAGGACTAGGGCATGGCGACTGAATTCCGACTTATCCAGTGAGCTGGCATAAGGAGAGGGCGGCACGTAGTACGGGTTGCCATCTTCGACAACCAGTCGGTGATCACTGCTCACCTCTACATAGGTATACTTCCATAACAGGCCATAATTCACATAGGCGATACTGTTCTCTCCGCCAATGCGGGTAGAGAATACCAGTCCGAAATTGCCGCTCCAGGATTTCCATGGCGAGAAATCGGGCGTTTCTACATTGTCGCTGATGGTGCCTTCCATCATATAGGTCGGACCGAAATTGAGGAGGAAATAGGAATTGGTCCGTTTCTTTTCTTCCTTGTCTCCAAGGGAGATCTTGACCTTATTCCTGGAGCTGTCTGTTTGGATGGAGACAGAATGATCATCGTCATCGTCATCGTCAAACATATCACCGATGGCTTCTCCGAGAGTTTCCATCTTGTCTTCAAAGGCGTCGGCAGCCTCTTCCATTGCATCTTCAAATTGTTCTTGGTCTATTTCACCGGATTTTCGTTTCGCCTCAAGTGACTTCACAGTCGACTCAAATTCCTTGGTGGCATCTTTCATTTTGGTGATGACGGATTTGCTGGATCCATCTGTTTGTGCCTGGGAGACTCCCATTCCGAACAGGAACAGGAAGGACAGCATGCACAGGTGCAAGACATAGCGTTTCATGGTGTAGATTTTAAGTGGGTTACCAGTTGATTTCGATTTCAGTACTACGTGCAGACCCAAAGGCAATGATATCCTTGACGAGTTTGGGGCTGTTTTTTTCGAGGATATTCACCAACCGTGCTGGGCCGGTGAGATCTGTTTGGGTTCGTTTTATCGTTTGGGCCGCGGGTGTCGCCGCAACTTCTGTTTGTTCAGTTGCCTGGAGCGGCGCCCAGTACACTTCCGGAAGTGGCAAGGCCACAGGGGCGGAGGTATGATGGACACGATCGAGTGGCAATCTGTTCAATTGAGGCAAGTCTGCGTATTCTATGTTCACATTCTGCTCAACGGGTTCAACGTCTTTCCCAAAGTGAGGATGGGAAGGATCCATAGCCACAGCTACGGGTGTGGCTCTTTGAATGTGGGCCTTCTGTTGAACAACCACTTCTGGTTGCAGCGATTCAGCCTCATTCTGAACGGGGACATCAACAGGTGAAGAAAGTTGTTGTGCCTCATGGTTCATTGGAGTGGTGGTTTCCACAAGAGCTGCTGGTGCTGTTCCTTGTTCGGGCCAGAGCAATACGCCAGCCAGTATGAGCAGTGCGATGGCGGCTGCAAGACGCATCCAGGGAAACGGTTTGCGCCGGTTCTTTTTCTCCAGGACCTGATCCCAGAGTCCATCTTCTACCGGTAATGGGTAGTCGGCAAATGCCTCTTGGAACTTCTTTTCAATAGGATCCATAATGCGTTTCTTTTTGCTTGCGTTGCTCCAGGATATCCCGGATGGCCGCTTTTGCCTTGAAGTATTGTGTCTTGCTGGTGTTCTCCGAAATGCCGAGCATATCCGAGATCTCCTTGTGACCAAAGCCTTCGATGGCGAACAGGTTGAAGACAGTGCGATAGCCGGTGGGCAAAGCGTCGATCAGGGTCAACAGATCTTGTGCGTCCAGATTGGAATCTGTGTTGATTCCGGAACTCACCTGGAGGGTTTCATCAGGTGATTCCTGAAAGGCATATCGCTTTTCTCTTCTCAATGTGTCAATGCACTCTCTGATCAGGATCGACTTGAACCATCCTTCAAACTGGCTGGTCTGGCGAAGTTCCTGAAGCCGGTTGAACGCCCGGGCAAATGCGGTGGATACCGCTTCCTGGGCCAGATCAATCCGGTAGAGATATCTGCGGGAGACGCCCATCATTTTGGGTGCCAGGTGATCAAAAATCTTCCGCATGGCGCGCTCGTCTCCGCTTCGGGAAGCCTCTACCCACACCTGAAAAGTAGGCTGGGCATGAATGGTGACGATCTTGCTCATTTAGGTGGTTTCAACTCAATGACGGAAGTGAAGATGCAAAGGTTGTCTGAGGAGATAAATATTTCAAAAGATCGCCTTTTCTCCCGATTCATGCCGCCCTATTCGACAGATCAGTGTTTCCGTTGGACCAATTGAGGAGTCCAGGTTCCTGTGTACGTCAAGGAATCGGGACGCTGTTCAAAGTAAATGGTGGACCCAGTTTGAGATCACGGTAAAGTTTGGCCGTTCAAAGTTCAAAATGGCTGCTGACGCATCCACTGTTCAACGTTTAAAGTGAAGCACTTTGGACATTGAACAGGAGGCCCCGGCCTCCATTGAACCAGTTGGGCCTACAGGCCCGACTTTGAACGACCAGACGTTTTAGACGGACCCCAAACCCGGTGACCAACCAGGAACCAGGAACCAGGAACGCAGGAACGCAGGAATCAGGAACCAGGAACACAGGAACACAGGAACCAGGAATCTCTTGTCCAACGTTCATAGCATAGCACATTGAACATTGAACAGGAGGCCCCGGCCTCCCTTGAACTGGTTGGGCCTACAGGCCCGACTTTGAACAACCAGACGTTTTAGACGGACCCCAAACCCGGTGACCAACCAGGAACCAGGAACGCAGGAATCAGGAATCAGGAATCAGGAACCAGGAACCAGAAACGCAGGAATCAGGAACCAGGAACCAGGAACACAGGAATCAGGAATCTCTTGTCCAACGTATATGGCATAGGACATTGAACATTGAATAGGAGGACCCGGCCTCCCTTGAACTGGTTGGGCCGACAGGCCCGACTTTGAACAACCAGACGTTTTAGACGGACCCCAAACCCGGGGTCCAACCAGGAACCAGAAACGCAGGAATCAGGAATCAGGAACCAGGAACCAGAAACGCAGGAATCAGGAACCAGGAACCAGGAACCAGGAACCAGGAACGCAGGAACACAGGAACGCAGGAACGAAGAAAGCAGGACCGACGATCGAGGGTCGAGCCCGGACGATCCGCCAGCTGGCGGATGTCCGGATCCAGACTTGGCCCTTAAGGCCAACGTCTGGGGACCGAATATTCCATCTAGGTAATTTCACGTTAAACCTTGAACAAGCTGGCCGCCAGGCCACGCCTTAAACTTTGAACGACCAGACGTTTTCGCCGGACTCAAACCCGGGGTCCAACCAGGAACAAGGAACACAGGAACCCAGCCTCCGGCTGGCAGGCAGGAACACAGGAACCCAGCCTCCGGCTGGCAGGCAGGAACACAGGAACCAGAAACATTTCCCGTCCTTTGTGGTTCTGGTTTTATCACGTCATATGGATATCCAACTGCTTCCCGCTTCCGAGATCGATCAACTGAAATGGAACAGCTGTGTCCACTATGCTACCCACCCCTCATTTTCAGGTTACACGTGGTACCTGAACGCCTATAGCAAGGATTGGGTCGGACTGGTGGAAGGAGATTATGAGTCGGTCATGCCCCTCTTCTTCCAAAAGGACTGGCTGGGTCGAACCGTATACAACCAGCCCCGACATATTGCACCTACTGGACCGTTCTCAATCCATGTGATAAGCCGACCCCGTATCCTCAGCTTTCTCAAATCCATGCCTGACAGGGTCCAAGATGCATTGCTACCCTGGGAAGGCCAGATTGGTTTACCAGAGATAACCGACATCCAGGAAGAGCGGTATTTACTCCATTTATATGGCCCTTATACCGATCTGGAAAAGGCATTTACATGGAAAGAAGATGCCCCCTACATAGAGTGGAGCATGATCCAGTTGCAACCGGAAGCCATGGTGGATTTCTGGAAAGAGAACACTCCCAGGTATCGGCAGAAAGGAAAAGACTACCATCGCTACCTCCGGATCATGTATCAGGCCATGCATCGAGGATTAGGCTTTATGACTGGCATCGGTCGGGATACGGATCAATTGGAAGCTGCTGCGTTTTTTATCTCTTCTGGAGGAGTGCTATATCGCCTTCTGTCAGCTTCACTTCCCGGTTCAAAAGGGATGGAAGCCAATCGGGCCATGATCGATCTGATGATCCAGACCCACGCAGGCCGGCCACTCATCCTGGATTTGAAAAATGATCCACAGGCAGCATCCTTTGGTGCCACCCGCCTCCAATACACCCGGGTGAGCAACTAGGGGAGATAGGGGTATTTGACCTCATGCAGGGTCAGTCCATCAGCGGGTACACTCCAGCTGCCTTCCAACAGGGATTGGTCATCCAAGGCTTTCTTTACGTCCTTCACGTCTAGCTTGCCCTCTGATACCCGAAGACACATACCTACGATCAAACGGATCATGCCTCGTAGAAACCGGTCGGAAGTGATCCAATAGGTCAGTTTATTTCCGGACCGGTCAACCACCCAAAAAGATTCGGAGACCTGACATTTTCGTGTCATAGCATCAGTCCCTGATTTGCAAAAGGGCGCAAACTCACCGTAGTTCAGAAGCAGTTGGGCAGCTTCGTTCAGTTTGTGGATATCCGGTTGATGACCATAAGGGTAAAACCAGGACTGACCACCAGTCAGCGGGTCTTTGTCCAGATGCAACTGATATCTGTACCGTCTCTGCCGGGCATCAAATCGGGCATGTGCATCTACATGGACCGGGTGTATACCCTGCACAGCAATGTCGGGCGGTAGAAGTTTGTTCAGCCGGACGTGAAAATGCTCGGGAAACGCTTCCGGCCAGTCGAAATGAGCAAAAAAGCCAGTGGCATGGACTCCGGCATCCGTCCTTCCGCATCCGACTATCTCCACAGGCTGGCGAAACAAGGTGTGCAACTGATCCTGGATGACCGCCTGGATGCCGGTTCCATTCGGTTGAGATTGCCAACCGGAATAGGCGGCCCCATTGTAGGATAGTTGCAGGAAGTAGCGCATGGATGCGAAGGTAGGGTGTTCTGTATAGAGGGATGCTGAAATAAGAAAAGCCACTCTGAAGAGTGGCTTTTCAATTCATCGTTGGTCCTGGTGATTAACCGATCACAGCATTGTCTTTGGCAATATGCGCTGCATACAACCAGGAGGCACCAGCCAGCATCAGGTCCTTCAGGACATTCCCGGTAGCCGCTTGATCGCCGTCCATGGCTCCACCCAGGTGAACAAAAATAACTGTCAGCAATAGGAATACGCCTAAGAGAGTAGTTGCCAGCTTATCCATCTTCCCAATCAGCATGCTCACACCGGCCAGCAACAGACACAGGCCAGTGAAGTATACCAACAGAGTGCTGCCAAAGGCCATTGGGGCCATCGCTTCAGCTCCCATAAAATGGAAAAGGGCAAAGACGATAAAAGGAATCGCAAAGAGATACTTGCCGAGGTTCAAGATTGCATTCATAGCATGGTTTGATTTGGTAAAGGTTGGATTGTCAACTCTGAATATCTGATAATATTCTGACATACCGAAACATCGTTTTTGGCTTTTGCGGATTGGTACCTGCGAAGTGAGTTCACCCAATTTAAATGTGGCAAAGACATAAAGATGGCTTTAATTTCGGAATATAATTTTGAATATCAATTGAATTCCTAAGTTGCATATGTTAAATATTTAGAATACTGGTTGAATGTATTGACATGTTTGACGAAAAGAAATAAATTCAACCATTGTCCATCAAAAACCTGAAATTATGAAAAAGCCATCCTCTCTGATGCGCAGATTGAATTTCAACAAATTGTTTGGAACTCTCTCTCTCTCTCTCTCTCTCTCTCTCTCCTAATGGCGAGTCCACCTGAACCCTCAATCATTCTGCCTGGATCTGTTGAAGAGGAAGATTGTGGATGTACAGAATTTATGCATGTCACACAATCTCAAACATGGACAACAGATGTGACAATTGATAAACACATCATTATAGATCCTGGGGCTGTGTTGACGATTGGAAATGCTACAATTACTTTTTTAAAGAACTGTAAAGTATTGGTGCCAAGAAATGCCCGGTTGAATATTTATGGTGGTGTTCTTGTAGGGTCTAACCAGTGTCTGCCTGCCGGTGATGAACCTAAGCCCTGGGGCGGAATTCAGGTGTGGGGAACACAGGATCAACCACATCCCACCTATGCAGCAGTTGCAGGTACAGGAAATGCTGCGTATCTCAATTCGAATCATGGTATTGTCCATTTTACATGGGGGACAATTAAACATGTTAATGACGTCTTTGCAGGTGCAGGAGCAATCGCTGCAGGACCATCATATCCATTTGATCAATTTTTACCATCCTCAGGTTCTTCTACATGGATCAACCATTTTGGTGGGATTGTTATAACGTATGGTGGCATTTTCGAAGAATGCAGAAAGGGGGTTGAACTACAAGCTTATCCTGCCCCAGGACAAACGAATGCTTCAATCTGTCGGTTTACAGATTCCTATTGGACATCATGTGGAGAAGGAATAATTAATGCAGGTGCTCAAGGTGTATCGGTCTATGCTTGTACATTCGAACAGGATAATCCTGGGGCCACAACACGCGGAATAGTTGATTTGAATGCCCGAATGCAAATCGGAGGAAGTTTGTTTAAAAAACTTGGTCATGGTGTAGATGTCCTTTCGCCCACCAGCCTCAATATGCAGGTCAAGATCGGCGACCTGACGCACAGCAGCCAGGGCAATCTTTTTGAAACGTGCCAACTGGGAGTTTGGGCCCAGGGCACAGATCAATTGGAAATCGGGAACAACTACTTTACCAATCCAACCAATATTTCTGGGTATGCAGGCGTCTGGCTGGATGGCCCCAATTCGTACTCCATTGCCAACAATGAGTTTTCAGACCTCTGGGAAGGGATTTTAATGTCTAATACCCAACAACCATTTGCTTCTGCTGATCTTTCCTGCAACCTGTATGAGGATACAGAGTTTTCCCTCTTCAGTTTCGGAAATAATGCCAACCTGGATTTCCAGAGTGAAGATTTCGATGACTCCGGGGAGGATCTGCGGTATGAAGGGAATTCGGTAACAACAGGAGTGATTCCACATCAGGGATATGGTGGAAATGCCGTGTACAACTATTTTTCGCCCCAGATTCCGTTGGCCAATTTTGTCAGCATGGGGAATACCACCACCTTTAACTATTATCACCCAAGTGGTTCTGTTCCCGCTGAATTGATCCCCCATTGTGCCATCAATGATGGCTGCACAACTACCACGTCCAATCATTATAATCTTGATGGGTCATATGTTGAGTTCAGTTGTCCACACGAGCCTAATGAACAACTCCTCTGCGAGACTGGAGGATGTTTGGATACCCTTCGGATGCAGTTGGATTCCCTGAGTGCTTTGATTGACGGAGGAGATACAGACGGGTTACTGGGTCTGATCAGTTCCAGTCCGGGTTCTTCGTCCACAGTGACCGCTCTATTGGGAGCCAGTCCCTATCTCAGTGATGACGTGTTGATCGCGGTCATCGAGGCTGCGGGTATGGCAGAAGCCGACAAGCGGACCATCCTCGTGGCCAACGCCCTGCTTCAAAAGAAGGTGGTGGAAGCTGCTATCGAAGAGGAGTTGAGTGAAGCCACCCTGGTGGCGATTGATACTGTATCTTCCGCATCAGGCCGGAGTCTGTTGGAGCAGGAAATCAGGAAGGTCAGTCAGGCGTATTGGGCCGGGTTGCGATCGATGATCCTGGCCAACGGAGTGGATTCAGCCGGATATGCAACTTCTGTGACGTTGGTCGCTGACCAGGACCATCCTGAAGCGGAGCGACAGTTGTATGAATGGCAGGTCGATCTGGGTAAATGGACGGATGCGCAATCCACTCTGGACAGTTTGCCAGCCGGGTGGCAAGCCTGGAAGGATTTGCAACAGCTACATCTGGACAAGCTGCAATCCTTTGGAGATACTCTGACACTGGCCCAGGAATCGTTGTTGGACAGTATAGCTCTGGAACACTCCGCCAATGGCTCAGTGGCACGCAGTCTTTTGGCTTTGTGGCAATCAGAAATGTTTTACCCGTTTGCCCCTCAATCCTTGCCGTCTGAAAAGACCATTCGCCCCATCACGGGTGGCTTGACCAATGCCGGCCTGAATGTGTATCCCAATCCGGGAAATGGAGAGTTCATCCTGACCACCCATTCAATCAACGGTGATCCTGGTGGATCCATCACCGTTCTTGATCTGGGAGGAACACCAGTCTGGCAGCAGGCAGGCCTTCAGCCAAAGCAGGTGTTGGATTTACAAACCCTGCCATCCGGGATGTATTTTGTTCGCATTCTCTCCCGGGATGAGCAGGCAACTCTGAAACTGGTCATCAAGTAAACCTTCTTTCGGGCTGGCATCGTTCGGTGCCAGCCCTTTTTACCAAAATCGGTACTCATGCTTATTTCTGTCAGCAAGGTGTGGCATGCACTTGTTTTCATTTTATTTTTTACGAATGGATTGCTAGCTCAAACGGGTAGCTGGGCCTATGATTATTCATTTTTTGATCAGGGTAGAATGATGGAGATATTGGATGGTAAAGTCCTGTTGAGTGGATTTACATATAGCCAGAATCAGAAGAGCATTGGCATTCTTTACAATATGATCGTTGAGCCGAATACTGGAGAAGTCATTTTGGCAAAGGAAATAGAAGAAGACTCTATTTTTTTACAAATAGATCGCGGAATTGAACATGTTTCCAATCGGTATTATTGTTCGGGAGGAATGAATAGTTATAAGGTAGAGGACACGAGCATATTTCAAATGATGATATCAGTATTTGATGATGACTTGAATTCGATTCGATTCCTCCCATTTCGTGATAGCACGTTGACAACTTTTAGCAGAGATTTGGCGATACTAAATGATGATATTTATTTGTGGGGACAATCAGGAAAGGGATTTACACCTGAGTATTATATTCTGGTATGCATGGATACTATAGGTCAAGTGAAATGGTATAAGCGATACAATGAGGATTTCCAGTTTCTTACTGCTGCTTATTTGGACACATCTCATGATGGGCAACTAGTAACAACATCCATGGGGCAACGTTACCAGGAGAAAAAAACCATCGTGGTCCGGAAAATCGATACATTGGGAGTCACCATCTGGAAGCGGGATTTGGGATTGAGCAACTCAGATGACAATTCCTGTCTGGCGAGGATGGGTAGCGACAAGTATCTGGTGACCACATATAAAGACACTGTCTATAATAGTCCTAATGATGAAGTGATTTCCATTCCAAACTGGATCTTTGTGTTGAACGAAGACGGCCAAATTGTTCGTGACACGATATTGGATGCACCGGCCAGGAGGCGTTACAACAAGGCGATTTCGACTCAGGATGGTGGCGCCTTGCTGGTTGGATATTTCATCCTGCCCTTCAGCCAGGTGGCCATCATGACCAAATTTGATTCCTTGGGCCATGTCCAGTGGGATCGCTATTACCGGGATAATGATTTCAGTCAAGTATCAGGAACAAATGATTATTACTTTGCCGGCGGTTTTTTCGATGCAGAGGTTTTACCAGATGGGCGAATTGCTGCTTGTGGAATGGTGACAGATAGTTTTACCAATGGGGCAAACAATATCTGGCTTGTGGTTCTCGATAGTGTGGGTTGTTGGATGCCGGGATGTGCAGATGGCTTGCAGAATACCATCATTACTCATGTCACGCAAGGTCAGGAACGATTGCCACTCACCATCTTTCCCAATCCGGGAAATGGCCTCGTGACCATTTCTTCCTCCTTAGAGGATACAGATCCAAATGGCATGATCGAAGTCTTTGATCAGCAAGGCAGGCTATCCTGGCAAGAAAAGGGCATTAAGCCCAGTCAAACCATTGACCTGACCAATTTACACTCCGGCATGTACACGCTTAGATTGATGACTAAAACAGGTTTTGCAGTTGAAAAGATAATAATCGAATAATCAATCTTTCGGGCTGGCATCGTTCGGTGCCAGCCCTTTTCATTATAATCTGTACTCTCATGCTTATTTCTGTCAGCAAGGTGCGGCATGCACTTGTTTTCATGTTATTTTTTACGAATGGCGTGATAGCCCAAACAGGCAGTTGGGCCTATGATCATACCTATTTTGACAGAGGGATGATGATGGAGATGCAAGGAACTGATATCCTGATCAATGCCCAAACATACAGTATAGAACAGCCTGGTATTTTGATCATTTACAATTTGTTGATCAACCCGGATGATGGAAGTACATCACTAATAAAAGGCATTGAGATTGACTCTCATTTTTTACAAATAGATCGGGGCCTAGAGTATAGTGATAGTAAATATTACAATTCTGGAGGTATTAATAGTTATAAAACAGCGGATTCGAGTATTTTCAAAATGATGATTGCTGTTTTTGACGAGAATCTCGATACCGTTCGAATGATCTTATTTCGTGACAGTACATTAACCTCTTTTGGAAGGGATTTGGTTGTGAATGACGATAAACTGTATTTATGGGGTAATTCTGGCGTCGGGTTTTCAACTTTATTCAATGTCATGGTATGTATGGATACAACAGGACAGGTTTTGTGGTACAAACGTTACAAAGATGATTATCAATTTTTAAATTCCGCATTCATAGAGGAATCCCATGATAGCCAATTAATCACTACTTCCATGGGGTGGCGTTACCAGGAGAATAAAACCATTGTGGTTCGAAAAATAGATACATTGGGAGCCACCATCTGGAAGAGGGATTTAGGTTTAAGCAACTCTGATGACAACTCTTGTTTGGCCAGGTTGGGTAGCGACAAGTATCTGGTGACAACATATAAAGACACTGTCTATAATAATCCCAATGACGAAGTGGTTTCCATTCCAAACTGGATTTTTGTATTGGATGAAGATGGACAGATTGTTCGTGACACGATATTGGATGCACCTGCCAGGAGGCGTTACAACAAGGCGGTTTCGACTCAGGATGGTGGAGCCTTACTGGTTGGATATTTCATTCTGCCGTTCAGCCAGGTGGCCGTCATGACCAAATTTGATTCCTTGGGTCATGTACAGTGGGATCGCTATTACCGGGATAATGATTTTAGTCAAATTGTGGGAACTAATGAATATTACTTTGCCGGCGGGTTTTTTGATGCAGAAGTATTGCAGGATGGACGAATTGCTGCTTGTGGAATGGTAACAGACAGTTTTACCAGTGGTGCCAATAATATCTGGCTCGTAGTCCTCGACAGTGTGGGTTGCTGGATGCCGGGTTGTGAGGATGGTTTGCAGAATACCATCATTACCCATATTACACAAGGTCAAGAACGTTTACCACTTCAGTTATCACCGAATCCCAGCAGCGGAATAGTCAAGATCACCTCGTCCCTTAAGTATCAGGATCCAACGGGAACAATTGAGGTTTTTGATTTCAGTGGTCACCTTATTTACCATCAAAAGGGTGTTGAGCCAGTGCAAACGCTAAATCTAAGTCACCTACCCGCTGGCATGTACATCCTACGTTTGATGACTAAAACAGGGTATGCTGTTGAGCGATTGGTGCTTAAGTGATGAGCTCAATATATTTGAAATAAAAACGGCCCCTCAGAAAGGAGCCGTTCTTATTTATTTGAATGGAAGGACTACGCAGCCTTCAAAAAACTGATCTTGGACTTGGCCAGTTTCTTCTCGGCATATTCCTTGGTGATCTCAAAGGTTTTGACATTTTTCTGCGAGGGCAGATCAAACATGGCATCCGTCATCACCGCCTCAAGAATGGAGCGAAGACCCCTGGCCCCCAATTTGTAGTTGATGGCCAGTTCAGCTATATAATCCAATGCATCATCTTCGAAGGTCAATGCGACATCTTCCAGTTCCATCAGTCGCTGATACTGTTTGATGACCGCATTCTTGGGCTCGATCAGAATCCGCTTGAGGGCAACCTTGTCCAGCGGCTCCAACCAGGTTAGGACGGGCATCCGGCCGATCAGTTCTGGGATCAGACCAAAGCTCTTCATGTCCTGGTGGTTAATATATCGCAGCAACTGTTCCTGCTCGATCGGACCTTCCGAGTCGTCATTTTTGTAGCCGATCACATGCGTGTTGATCCGACGGGCGATATGCTTGTCGATCCCGTCAAATGCGCCACCACAGATGAAGAGAATGTTTTGCGTATTTACCGTAATCATCTTTTGCTCCGGGTGCTTGCGTCCGCCATACGGAGGAACATTCACCGTCGTGCCTTCCAGCATTTTCAACAATGCCTGTTGCACGCCTTCACCGGACACATCCCTGGTGATGGATGGATTGTCGCTCTTGCGGGCGATCTTATCGATCTCATCAATGTAGATGATCCCCTTCTCCGCCTGGACTACATTGTAATCACAGACCTGCAAAAGACGACTGAGAATACTTTCCACATCCTCACCCACATATCCGGCTTCTGTGAACACGGTGGCATCTACGATAGAAAAAGGAACTTTCAGGAATTTGGCGATCGATTTGGCCATCAGTGTCTTGCCTGTACCTGTCGATCCGACAAAAAGGATGTTTGATTTTTCAATCTCTACCTCATCCTTTCCCGTCTCTGCATTCAACCGCTTGTAGTGGTTGTACACCGCAACAGAAAGCACTTTCTTCGCCTCGTCCTGACCGATCACATAGGTATCGAGATGATCCTTGATCGTCCGGGGGGTGAGGCTTTTCAGATTGATGCCATCCTTGCCACCGCCCTTCTTCTTTCCAGTGACCTCGGTCTTGACGATATCGTAAGCCTGTTCAGTGCAAGCCTCACAGATATGTGCATCGATACCCGCGATCAACATCTGGGTCTCTTCCCGCGATCGCCCACAGAAAGAACATTGCGGGGCGTTTTTTTCCTTTTTCATGAATGCTGTTCAGGGGGAGTGATGAGGATTAGTCCTCTTTCTTCGATTTTTCTTTGCGCGGATTGTTCCGGGCCAGGACTTCATCCACCAGACCATAATCCTTAGCCTGGTCTGAGGTCATCCAGTTGTCGCGGTCGCAATCTTTTTCGATAGTCTTATAATCCTTTCCCGTATGATGAACGAGGATGTCATACAGTTGTTTTTGCAGATCCTTGATCAACTTGTAGGAGATCTCCATATCGGCCACCTGACCTTCCATGCCTCCCATGGGCTGGTGGATCATCACCCGGCTATGATACAGGCAGGAACGCTTGCCCTTGGTGCCAGCGGCCAGCAGGACAGCACCCATGGATGCCGCCATACCTGTACAGATTGTTCCGACATCAGGAGAGACATATTGCATGGTGTCATATATTCCCAGACCGGCGATCACCGAACCACCGGGGCTGTTGATGAACATCTGAATGTCCCGCTTAGGATCTGTGGACTCCAGGAACAGCAATTGCGCCTGGATCACATTCGCCACATAGTCATTAACACCTACGCCCATGAAGATGATGCGATCCATCATCAGACGGGAGAAGACATCCATACCGACAATATTCATCTGGCGCTCCTCGATGACCTGAGGGGTGAATCCATGAATATTGGGAACCGTGGTTTGCATGTATTTTTCTAGATGCATTTCCGACATACCGAGATGACGGGTCGCATACTTCTTGAATTCATCCTTTGGGATCATGAGCTTCGTTTTCTAGATTAAACGTAAAAACTGAAAAAAGTTTGATCAGGCTTCCGGAGTAAAATACGCATTGATGGCCGTATAGGCATTTTCCATCCAAGGGCGAAACCCGTCCGGCTTGATCTTTTCTTCCTTGACTTTGACCGTGTCACGATAGACATCGACCACCTTGGACTGGACGATCTGGTCTGCCAGCTTCTGACGGGTTTCTTCATCCTGAAGTACCCGTTGAGACATTTGATCCAGCAACGCTTCGTCCTGCATCTGCCCGAAGTATTCGAGCAATTTTGTCCGATAATTGGCAACCAATTCTGCTTCGGTGACATGCAGTTTTTGGTCGCGGATCACCTTGTCCCGGATCAAACTCCAGCGGAGGTCTTCAAAAAAGAGATGGTATTGTTCACTTGTCCAATCCTTCTTTTCTTCCTGTTCCTTTTCTTGCTCGTTTGAGTCGACCCAACGACGCAAAAAGGACTCTGGCAACGGGATCCGGTTCGCAGTGAGAAGATCTACCCGCATCTGGTCCTGTATGTATTCCCGGATCTGCTGGTCGTATTGTTCACTGACTTTTTCTTTCAGGAAGGCGCGCATACCGGCTTCATCCTGGATCTGTCCAGGTCCAAATGCCTTCAGATAGAATTCTTCATTCATTTCCGCAGGCGTCACTCGGATAATCTTATCGATCCGAGCCAGGAACTCATGACTCGTAGCCGGTCCGGTCTCCTCCAGATGGAGGATATACTTCCGAATATATGCCTCAGTGGCATCTTTTTCTGCCGTATAGGGGTCGAAGACAAAGGTGTCCTTGATATGCTTGCCCAGAATCTTCTTGCGGAGATCATCCGACATCCGATCGTTGATCAGAAAGTGGGTATGTGTATGTACTCCTCCTTCTTTTTTTGCCCCATTCTCCCATTCTTCGAGGTGCAATTCCACATGGTCCATTTCGCCCACAGGTTCACCTTCCATCTCCTGGCGTTCCCCGTGGCGACGCCGCAAGGCTTCGACTTGCTCATCGACTTCTGCTTCTGTGATTTCGACCGCAGGGACAACCAGCTTGGCATTCTCATCCATGCCCTGGAGCTCGAACTCAGGAACCAACCCCATCTCGAAATGGACGTTGTAATCCGAGGTGTTTTCCAGACTGAAATCAAGCGGCTCCTGGGTATCCTGAAGGATTGGTTGGCCAAAGAAATTAGGCTTTGTCTCCACCAGATATGCCTGAAGCTGGGTGTTGATCCGTTCCTGAACCACATCTGCCAGGATGGATTGACCATACATGCGCTTGACCAGGGAAAGGGGGGTGTGCCCTTTCCGGAATCCTTTCAGTTGGGCTTTCTTTCTGAACTTTTGCAATTCTGCTTCAAATCGCGGCTTGTAGTCATCGTAGGGGACACGAATAGAGATGACACCGTTGAGTTCGTCCTGTTTTTCCAGGGTGACGTTTTCCATAACAGATCAAAAAGGTTTGTAATTGAAGAGTGCGGTCCTGAATCTGATCGGATCAGCAGTGCTACAGAGTAGTATAAAGAGTATGAACATCCGGTTCTTCAACCTTGTTCAACTCAAGGTGATCACGGATTTACATCCGTTACGCATTCGATCGATCCGTCAGGGACGGGTTGTGCGGGTGAAGGGACTCGAACCCCCAAGCCTTGCGGCACTAGATCCTAAGTCTAGCGCGTCTACCAATTTCGCCACACCCGCATTTGGTGTAATCTTAGCCCCTGACTTCTCAGGAGCCGCAAAATTACAAAACCCTTGCGTGTTCAAGGCCTTTTGGTGGAACCCCTTTTTTGCTATTTTTGTTTTAGTTGCTGAATAAGTAGACTCTTATTCAGCGAACCAGGAGTATGGCAGAAATCCAGGTAGTCGATAAGGAGGAAAAACTCCTGATCCAGCGGGCATATCGTGGCCTGCTGAAATCCATCCATTCACCCATGGATGAGGAGGATCGTGATAATATCCGAAAGGCCTATAAACTGGCTGTAGAAGCCCATGCCAAACAACGTAGGAAGTCCGGAGAACCTTACATCCTTCATCCCATCGCTGTAGCCCGCATCTGTGCAGAAGAGGTTGGGCTGGGTCCAACTGCCATTGTTGCCGCCTTGCTACATGACGTCGTCGAAGACACGGATGTATCCCTGGAAGATATTTATTCAAGATTCGGCGATCGAGTAGCCATGATCGTGGATGGTCTGACAAAACTCGACCGATCCTATGATTCGGACAGCCCACAAGCAGAAAACTTCAGAAAGGTCCTTTCCACACTCGTCAAGGATGTCCGGGTCGTATTGATCAAAATGGCAGACCGCCTCCACAATATGCGGACGCTCGGTTCTATGCCCCGTCATAAACAACTGGCTATTGCCGCCGAGACTAATTATATCTACGCCCCTCTGGCCCACCGACTCGGCTTATACAATATGAAAACGGAATTCCAGGATCTGTGTATGAAGATCACAGACCAGGAATCCTATCAGGATATTGCCCGCAAATTGCAGGAAACAAAAACCTCCAGAACATCCTATATTGAGAAGTTCATCGTTCCGATGAAAAAAGAACTGGAGGAAGCAGGCCTGAGCTTCCGGATTACGGGTCGACCCAAGTCCATCCATTCCATCTGGAACAAGATCAAGTCCAAGGAGGTGATCTTTGAAGAGATCTATGACCTCTTTGCTGTGCGCGTCATTCTGGATGTACCTCGCCGTCTGGAAAAACAGGCCTGCTGGCAGGTATATTCCATTGTTACCGACGTCTATCGACCCATTCCAGAGCGCCTCAAGGATTGGGTGACCACCCCCAAATCCAACGGATATGAATCACTTCATACCACAGTGATCGGTCAGGATGGGAGGTTTGTGGAAGTCCAGATCCGCACAGAGCGTATGGATGAGATCGCCGAGCGGGGATACGCCGCCCACTGGAAGTACAAAGGCGTTTCCGATTCTCCGGATGTTTATGAATCCTGGCTGGATAATGTCCGTGAGCTCCTGGAGAACCATGAGACAGATGCCATAGAGTTCCTCAATGATTTCAAGACCAGCCTCTTCAATGAAGAGGTATATGTGTACACCCCGGCAGGGGATATGAAAATCTTGCCCAAAGGTGCCACTGCTCTGGATTTCGCATTCATGATCCATACCGATCTGGGACTTCGATGCACCGCCATCAAGATCAACAATCGGCTGGTTCCAATGGGCTATCGGCTTCAGAACGGGGACCAGGTGGGTGTGCAAACGGGTAAAAACCAGAAGCCTAACGAAAGCTGGCTGAAGCTGGTCGTGACGGGAAAGGCCCGTTCGAAGATCCGCACAGCATTGCGGGAAGAACGGAAGGAGCAAGGAGCGATAGGCAAGGAAACACTGGAGCGGAAACTGCAGCACCTGAAAGTTGATTTCGAAACCAATGCCGACATGCTTGTCAAGCATTTTGGTTTCCGCTCCAGGCTCGACCTGTACAGTGCGATAACCCACGATGAGATCAATCTCCTGGAGCTGAAGAAATTCAAGGTAGAGGGACAACGTCTGCTTCCGCCAGTCGTCGAAGAGCCGGTAAAGGTCGAGAAGCCGGAAGAAGAGGCACCCTCTACTTTCCGTCGTTCTTCACCACCAAAATTGCTCCTCAACGGAGAGTCGGCGGATCAATATGAATATCAGCTGGCCAACTGTTGCAATCCGGTCATGGGGGATGACGTGTTTGCATTTCTTTCCTCGAATTCCGGCATGAAGATCCACCGGACCACCTGTCCGAATGCCGTCAATCTGATGGCCAATTACGGGTATCGTGTCATGAAGGCAGAATGGGTGCAGGCAGGGACATCCTCCTTCAGGGTCGACTTGCTAGTGACCGGTATTGATACGGGACCTGGAGTGATCGAAAGACTCTCTCAAAGAATATCCTCAACTTTAGGCCTGAATATCCGTTCATTCTATATTGATGGTGATGAAGGATTCTTCGAAGGAAAGATCAGTCTGATCGTTAGCAATAAGGATCAGATCGTGCAGGCAATTCAAGCGTTGAAAACCCTGGATGGGATCTCTTCCGTAACCCGGGTAGAGTCTAACTGACCATCTTCAGCGGCCCGATAATCCAAAACCATGTCCAACCATTCACAACGTATTGCCCGCGAAGAGGTGGAAGAGCAAATTTTGAAAGAAGCCCTTCGCATTTTCAATGCGCATCTGGAAGCAAACCAGTTGCGTCGGACTCCAGAACGTTTTGCCATCCTGGAAGAGATCTATCGGAATACAGAGCACTTCGATGCCGAAGGACTCTATATCCATATGAAGAATAACAATTATCGGGTCAGTCGAGCCACCGTTTATAATACCCTGGAGCTGCTGGTAAACTGCGATCTGGTACGCAAGCATCAGTTTGGTAAGAACCAGGCACAATATGAAAGAAGCTATGGGTATAAACAGCATGACCACTTGATCTGCCTGGACTGTGGAAACGTGATCGAGTTCTGTGATCCGCGCATTCAGCAGATCAAAGATATGATGGGTGATATTTTAAAGTTTAAAATACATCACCATTCATTAACTTTGTACGGAGAGTGCAACGGAGCCTGCCAAAAGACGGCACAGGATTTGAAGTAGTCTCTTTGGTATTTGACCTGAATCCCGATCCCATGAATTATCGCTTTACCGACCGAAAGTCGGTGCAGGTACTCTATCTGTACCGTTTATTGTCCGACCTGGACAACCGAGCCATTCTCGACGAAGTCAACCGTCGAGTCCAGGATGGCAGTCGCACCTTTGTGGTGGATATCTCCCAAATGCAGTATATCGACAGCACCGGATTAAACCTGTTACTGGCGTTATGGAAGCACTTGCGTCATTGCGGTGCGACTTTGCAATTGACCGATCCACACCCAACAGTCATGCGGCTTTTGGAGATGACACGCTTGAAAGCCATCTTCGATTTTGTGCCTGCTCAGGATGCTACCATTCCTGTACAATAGATCGTAATTCCGGAAGGATCTCCGATCCTTCACTGGATTATTGATTATATTTCTGAAGATTGGGCGATCTTTGCCCCTCCTTTAGAAATACTCAGTATGCAAGTAGATGTATTGCTCGGTCTCCAATGGGGAGATGAAGGCAAAGGAAAGATCGTGGACGTATTGGCATCCCAATACCAGATCGTCGCCCGATTCCAGGGCGGACCGAATGCCGGCCATACCCTGGTCATCAACGGAAAGAAATTTGTTCTTCATACCATCCCTTCCGGGATTTTCAGGGAACATCTGATCAATCTTATCGGCAACGGAGTCGTACTGGACCCTACGACGCTGGAAAAGGAGATCGCCCAATTGACCACTGCGGGTGTATCCGTCCTGGATCGACTGCTGCTCTCTCGCAAGGCCCACCTCATTTTGCCCACCCATCGCTACCTCGATGCAGCCAGTGAATCGGCCAAAGGCAGCAGCAAGATCGGCTCCACCCTGAAAGGCATTGGCCCGACCTACATGGATAAAACAGGGCGAAACGGGATCCGCACCGGGGATATCCACCTCAGTGGCTTTGACCAACGATATGCAGCACTGAAGAAAAAGCATCTGCATCTCATCTCTCTGTATCCAGAGATCGAATTTAATCTGGAAGAAGAAGAAGAGCGATGGATGGCCAGCCTTGACGCACTCCGTCAGATCCCCCAGGTGGATGGCGAATATTACTTGCATGATGCACTGCTGGCCGGCAAACGTGTGTTGGCTGAAGGCGCCCAGGGTAGCCTCCTGGATATTGATTTTGGTACCTACCCTTTTGTTACCTCATCGAATACGATTACTGCTGGTGTGTGCACCGGATTGGGGATCGCACCGCAGCGGATCGGCGAGGTGTACGGCGTGACAAAAGCCTATTGCACCCGAGTCGGTAGCGGACCATTTCCCACTGAATTGCATGACGAATCAGGAGAATTCCTTCGGAAAGCCGGTCATGAATTCGGGTCGACCACCGGCCGCCCCCGGCGTTGTGGTTGGGTAGATCTTCCTTTATTGAAATACTCCATCATGCTCAACGGAGTGACACAGCTGGTTGTCACCAAGATTGACGTAATGAATGCAATGGCAGAGATACAGGCAGCCGTGGCCTACAGGTATGACGGTAAGCGGCACACGAATGTGCCCTACGATCTGAATCTGATCTCAGTAGACCCCGAATTGCATTCCTTTGCCGGTTGGGAACAGGATCTGGCGGATTGTCAGACCTATGACGATCTTCCCGCTCCTTGTCAGTCCTTCCTGCGTTATTTGGAAGAGTTCCTGCATGTGCCAGTAACCATGGTTTCGACGGGTCCTGAAAGGGAGAGCCTCATCGAACGGAAAGTCACTACGCTGACTGCCTGATACTGGGTTTGATCAAAGCTCCGCCCGGATCATATATTGATATTCCAAGGTCGTATTATCGACCCGAATATTGGTATATCCGGCACTGAGTAGTTCAGCTTCGATCTGGTGTGCTGCCATACGCAGATCCTGAGAAGGGCCCACTTTCATCGGTTTCTTCTTGAAGTCTACGATGACCAGATGCCCCCCGGGTTTGAATGACAATTTGAGATCGCGGAAATATCGTATCCGGTCTGACATGTAGATATAGGTGTTGACGACCAGGATCACATCGACTTCTTCATTTTGCAAATGCGGATCACCCGGTTCGGCCAAGCGGGTTTCCAGGCGATTGGCCAGTGAGTCAGGCAATTTGGTCACCTGATTATCCAAATATTGGATAAACCG
Source organism: Saprospiraceae bacterium (assembly GCA_021738725.1). Classification (GTDB taxonomy): domain Bacteria; phylum Bacteroidota; class Bacteroidia; order Chitinophagales; family Saprospiraceae; genus JAGNXB01. The sequence continues at coordinate 69,670 of JAIPBE010000008.1, forward strand.
ATCGTCGATCTCAATGGCGATCACCTTCTCGGCCTTGGGTAACAATCGAAATGTAAAGTACCCGGTACCGGCCCCGATATCTGCTACTGTTTTGCCGGTTAGGGTGCCCAGTTGGTCAATGACTCGATTCGGCTCCTGCCAACTGTCTCTGTCGTGATTCTCTGTAGACTGATCGAGTTCTCCTGCAGCAATCCCATCTGGATCGTCCTGATGGTGATTGTGATCTGTCGATTGACAGGAGACCAAAGCCAGGAAAGCGAGCAATACAAGGGGAGCAATCTTGTTCTTCATCATGAGCGAAAATAACCACTTCTTACGGAAATTTCAGCCTCCATGGTGATCAGTCTTTAGACAGGGATAGTTGGATTAACCATTGTTGTGCAAGCGCCATGAATTCCCGGGTGGTTCCGGTGAATTGATTGGCCAGAATGCTGAAGGTCACTTGCTCGCCATCCTGCCGGACCAGATATCCACTCAGCGAGCGGGTTCGGTTCAGCGTTCCGGTTTTGGCGAATACCTTTCCTTTGATCCGTTTATCCCGCAAATGTGGAAAAAGTGTTCCCGATTTTCCACCCACAGCCAGCGTCTCTCCAAATCCTGCATATGGAAGACTGTCCTGTGCGCAATGAGAGAGCAGCAGGGTCAGAAAACTTGCAGTAACGGCATTTTGTCGGCTCAATCCAGAGGCATCATGCAGATAAGGGGCAGGTTTGATTTTGTTCTTGTCCAGCCATTGACGGACCTGGTCGAGTCCTTGTCCCAGGGAGGGATTGGTCCCACGCACCTCTCCCAGCCTGCGAAGGATGGCTTCTGCGTACATGTTTTGACTCTCCGTATTCGTATGCGTGATCAACTTGCGGAGCGAGGGAGACCACAATGTGTCCTGCCAGATCGATTGAGCCTTTGTCGTTGTAACCGTTTCCAGCTGAAATGGAATACCAGATTGTCGAAACAAACGAGGTAAACGAACGGAGAGATATCGAGGGACGTTCGGAATGGCCAGCCGGAGTGCGATGGGAATAGTCATTCGTTCTGGTCCACTGACCCATCGGGTGAGGTCGCCTGGGGCACCCGTTACAAAATCAGGCTCAGCGAAAGGCCTTGCTGGCTCCAGGGTAGTGACCACCGGCCAGGGTAAAACGAGTGAATCAGAGGAGAGGTAATATCCGAGGCTATCCTTGTCCAATTGGGTTCGAATGCAGTTTTCCTGCCAATTCAGAGGCCAGACACCCGTCGCAAAACAACCACCCAGATCCCCCCATTCCCAGGTCAACCCAACCGGAGATCCGGCAAACAGGGCTGGCTGACAAATCACCTGTCCACGAATATTGCGGATGCCCAGTTCACGTATCTGTTTGGCCCACCTGGATACGATAGAGTCCTCTGTGGTGGATGGACCAAATTGGCTCGAGGCGAGGGACGGATCACCATGGCCTTCCAGGATAATATTGCCGATAAACAATGAATCAACAACAAATCCTTCCAACCGAAAAAGGGTTGGAATTCGGTGAGAGGGTCCCAGTAGTTCCCAGGCTGCTGCTGTGGTAATCAGTTTTTGATTAGAAGCGGGAATCATCCATTTGTCACCGTTCCGTTGGAACAATTCCTGATCCACCTTGACCTTGCGAACACTGAAGGCTAGTGTCGCTCCCTGGCTGATTGGATTGGACTGGAATGCATCTGTTGCACGGGCCATATCGGATTGTCCAGATACAGTGATCTGCACCAGAATGAACAAACATCCGAGAAGGATCCGGTGACACATGCCAGCCTATGAATTGGCAGGTAGAACTGTCGCTGCGCAGTCTCCAAACCCTATTCGAACCCCATCTTTCACACAGGAACCTCTCATGATGACAGTATCACCATCCTGGATCGATTTGCGGGTTTCCCCATCCGCCAGAGTGACGGTCTTGGTCCCACCCCAGCATAATTCCATCATCGAACCAAAGCTGTCAGGTGTGGGGCCGCTGATCGTTCCTGATGCCAATAGATCGCCAGTCCGCATATCACAACCGTTGACGGTATGATGTGCGAGTTGCTGGCACATGTTCCAATACAGATACTTGAAGTTGGACTGGCAGACACGGCTGGGTTGTCCCCCTGCTGGCTGGATCAGTACGTCCAGAGCGATGTCATATGTTTTGGGGCCTTCTGTCTGCAAGTAAGGCAGGACAGGTACATCCTGCTCGGGACCGGTCGTTCTGAAAGGTTCGAGCGCATCCATGGTGACGATCCAGGGAGCCAGGGTGGAGGCAAAGTTTTTGCCGAGGAATGGCCCCAGAGGCACATATTCCCAACGCTGGATATCACGGGCAGACCAGTCGTTGAACAATGCCAAACCAAAGATGTGCTCTTCGGCCTGTTCCGTTGAGATGGTCTCCCCCAATTGGGTGCCCTTGCCAATAATGAAGCCCATTTCCAACTCGAAATCGACCATCCGGGATGGCCCGTATTCAGGTGGTCCGTCCTGGGGCTTCAACTGCCCATGCGGCCGGGGAAAGCTGTGTCCGGAGACCCGGATAGACGAAGATCGTCCATGATAACCCACAGGTAAATGCTTCCAGTTTGGCAGCAGTGGATTGGACGGATCTCGAAACATGCTTCCGACATTGGTCGCGTGTTCGAGGCTGGAATAGAAGTCTGTATAATCACCGATGGAGACAGGCAACAGGTGCCGAACGGCAGACCCTGGGATCAACCACTCACGCTGCTGTTCCCGGAACTTATCATGGACGGTTCCGACTCTCAATATTTCGGATATCCGTTCCCGAACCTGGCGGGTAACGGATCGCCCCAGTGCGATAAAAGGGTTCAGATCCGGATGGGCAAAAATTCCATCAGGTAATGCGATTCCATGGAAGGCATCCAGCCTGGCCAACGAATGCAGATCAATGATCTGATCACCGATGATCGAAGCTGCAAAAGGACGGTCGTCGGCGAGGCGGGTCGCTATGCCGAATGGGAGGTTCTGAATCGGAAAATCACTGTCCGGGGGTGTCGGGACCCAGGATTGCAAGGAGGGGTCGTTGGGGTTCGAAATCATCACACAAAGGTACCAATTTCAGATAAAGCAATGGTCGCCCTTGGATGATGATTCGGGTGATTCACCCAGGATCAGAACTTCTGTTAATACACCTGTTCGATAATCTTTCGGGTAGTCGCGGCATCCCCCATGGTGTAGTAGTGCAGGCAGGGAACCCCGGCGGCTTTCAGCTCTCTGGACTGGGCGACACACCACTCAATGCCAAGCGCTTTGATCGCAGCTTCATCTTGACATTTCGCCGCTGCATTGACCAGGTCATCGGGCATGTTCACAAAAAATTTTCGAGGGATAGAACTCAACTGGTAGCCTCTGGTCAAGGGTTTGAGTCCCGGGACGATCGGAACCGTGATCCCGGCGGCCCGACATTTATCGACATACTCGAAATACTTCTTATTGTCGAAGAACATTTGGGTGACAATATAATGAGCACCGGCATCAATCTTGGCCTTGGTGTTCTCCAGATCGAGGGTCAGGTTCGGGGCTTCAAAATGTTTCTCCGGATAACCGGCAATACCTATGCAGAAGTCGGTTTTCTGTCCGTTGCTGATGGTGTCATCCAGATATTTTCCGGTATTGATGTCGGTGATCTGCTTGACCAGTTCGATCGCAAAAGGGTGCCCCCCTTCTTCGGCAACGAACTTGTCTTCGAATTGGCGTGCATCCCCTCGGAGGGCGAGCACATTGGTGATGTTGAGAAAATTGAGATCGATCAATGCATTTTCCGTCTCCTCCTTGGTGAAACCACCACAGATCAGATGAGGCACAGTATCCACTCCATAGTGGAACATAAGGGAGGCACAGATCCCGACCGTTCCAGGTCGTTTGCGGATCGCCACCTTTTCGTAATAGCCACTCTGCCGTTTGACATAGAGGTATTCCTCCCGATGATAAGTCACGTCAACAAAAGGAGGCTTGAATTCCATCAAGGGGTCCAGAATGTCGAAGATGGTCTGCATACTTCCACCTTTCAAAGGGGGAAGGACTTCAAAGGAGAACAGGGTCTTGCCCTTCGCTTTCTTGAAATGATCTGTAACCTTCATATTCGCAAATGTAATCAACCTCAACGGTCTCTACTTTCCTTTACTTTAGCATGAAAATCTGGAGTGTATGCATCCCATTGGTTTATTGCTCATCAGAGAAGTCGAACACCGGATACTTGGCGAAAGTATTCCCCGAATTCGGAAATGCCTGGTCCAATTGACGCCCGGACAGATCTGGTTTCGCCCATATCCGGAAATGGCCTCGATCGGAAATCTGGTCCTGCACCTGATCGGGAATGCCCGGCAGTGGATACTGCAGGCCATGGTCGGACAACATTTTGTCCGGGATCGGGTTGCCGAGTTTTCTGAGACAGGGCCCATCCCCACCGAAGAACTCCTACAGATGTTGACCCTGCTGGAAGCGGATCTGAGAGTCGGACTTCCGAGCATCACAGAAGATCAAATGCTTCAAATCTACCCGATTCAGATATTTGAAGAGACAGGCGTGTCTGTCCTGGTACATGTGATCGAACATTTTTCATACCACACAGGTCAAATCGCTCGGGATACCAAACGCATTTTGAAGGTGGACCTTGAATTCTATGAAGCCAACGACCTCTAAGCTTTTTCCCTGGTGAAAGGACGGACAATAATTCGGATGGTGTTGGCAAAGGAGAAATACTTCACAGCCCAATTGAAAAGCACCGCCAGACGATTGCGAAATCCGATCAGGAACAGGATGTGGATCGCCATCCATACATACCAGGCCAGGCTCCCGCCCAGTTTCATGGATCCAATTTCAGCGACAGCCTTATGGCGACCGATGGTGGCCATGCTGCCTTTGTCCTTATACGAAAAGGGGAGAGGCTGTTTTTTGGCACTCAATCGGAGCAGGTTGCGGGCAAAATGATCAGCTTGCTGCATGGCTGGCTGGGCCATCATCGGATGACCTTTGGGGAATACAGAGGTAGACATTTGTGCCAGATCACCCAATGCAAAGACGTATTCATGTCCATGGATGGTGTTGAATTCATCCACTAATAATCGACCATTGTGGGTGTATGCTTCATCCTTCAGACCCGGCAATGGATTGCCTTTGACCCCCGCCGCCCAGATCACAGTCTCCGTTGTGATGGTTCCGCCATCGGACAAATGGACGGTCTGGCCATCATAGGAATTGACCTGTGTATTGAGCAGAATCTTTACACCGAGTTCCTCCAGATAGCGTTTGGCTCGGGCACTGGAGATTTCACTCATCCCAAACAGCAGCCGAGGACCGGCATCGATCACCGTGATGTCCATCAATTGAGGGTCGACCTCCCGATATTCACTGGTCAGAATCTTGTTCTTGATCTCAGCAAGCGCGCCGGCGACTTCCACACCCGTAGGGCCACCACCGACGATGGCAAAATGAAGCGCCTTGCGTTGCTCATCAGGTTGATTGGTATCCGAAAGTGCCACCGCTCTCTCAAATTGTTGCAGGAAATCTGACCGGATATCCAGGGCCTGACCTACCGATTTTAACTGCATGGCTTTGGTGGCCATATCCTGATTGCCAAAGAAATTGGTGGTCGACCCGGTCGCCAGAACCAGGATGTCATAATCAACAGGTCCTGTCGTAGTATGCAAGACCTTGGATTGCCAGTCGATGGTTTGCACCTCGGTCATGCGGTAGATCACATTATCCATCGGACCGATCATTCTTCGGAACGGGTAGGCAATACTATCCGGCGTAAGACTGGCCGTTGCGACCTGGTACAAGAGGGGCTGGAAGGTGTGGAAATTATTCTTGTCCAGCAGGGTGACCTTGAACGGCTTGTTGGCCAGTTGTCGAACAATGGACAGACCTGCAAACCCACCACCTACGATGACCACTCTGGGATAGGGAAGGGATTCAAATATTTTTTTTGCAAGTGTCTTCATCAGATTGCAAAGCTAGTTGGCTGTTAGGTATAAGGAAAATGAAACTGCTATCATTTTGCCCGAATTACATATCATTGATCATCATCCATTCCGGTATGGAGATAAAACCATCCAGAGCATGAACTTGTTTGTTCGAATATGACAGAAGATCACCAGAAATACGACCTGATCATCGCAGGAGCAGGTATGGCTGGTTTGTCACTGCTCTGGCAGATCCGTCAGGCCGGATTGACAGATTTGCAGATACTGTTGGTCGATCGGGATGAAAAGCGATCTAATGATCGCACCTGGAGCTTCTGGGAGGACCACCCTGGCCCGTTTGAACATCTGGTCTACAAGCACTGGAGTCAGGTTCGGGTGACAAATGCCCTGGGTGAAGCCCTGAAAATACCGCTCAAGAGCTACCAGTATAAAATGATCCGGGGGATTGACCTCTATACTTTCATGGAAGAACAGATCAACCAGGATCCAAATACCTGTCGGTTGGTCGCCACCATAGAATCGACGGTTTGGGAGAATGAAACCCAGTTTGTAAAGACTGATCTGGGAACCTTTACTGCAGACTACCTCTTTGACAGCACCCACCGAATGCCTCTGACGGATCCAAATGCGATCCATCTCTTTCAGCACTTTCTCGGATATGTAATCAGGACGTCTGAACCGGTGTTTGATCCCACATGCCCAGACCTGATGAATTTTCATCTGCCCGATGCGGGTGACTGCCGATTCATATATATCCTTCCGTTCAATGAGACGGAAGCACTGGTGGAATACACCCTGTTTACCGATTCATTACTGGAGGATGAAGAATATGTCAAGGGACTTTCATCCTGGATTCGAGACCAGCTCGGAGTGTCAGAATACGCGATATTGGAAAAGGAATTCGGGGTCATTCCCATGAGTGATGAACCGGTGGCAGAGTTTCCATATCCCGGGGTCATTCGCATCGGCACCGCTGGGGGCTATACCAGCCCGGCAACTGGGTATACCTTCCGAGCGACTCAGAAGAGGCTGGCTCAATTGGTGTACAGTTACATGTCCACCGGTCGCTGGAAGGTGGATGCACCTGTTCGAGCACCCCGATTTGATTTCTATGCCAGCGCCTTGCTTGGTGTTTTATCGCAGCGACGAATAGCTGCTTCAAAGGTATTCTGGGAGCTCTACCGGAGGAATCCAATTGGCCGGATCTTCAGATTTCTGGATGGAGAATCCAGCTTCAGAGAGGAGGCACTGATTATGAAGTCGTCTCCATATGGGCCATTCACAGCTGCTGGTTGGCAAGTGATGATCAATAGGATGCGACGGAATTGGCCTGGCATCAGAGGGGAGTCCTGATGGATGTTGGTTATCTTGGTTCCATCAAATCATCGTTCAATGATCCTCTCCTATAAGTCCCTTGTGCGAGCCGTTTATGTCATCGTCATGTGTCTGTCCAGTCTGGCATTGCTGCAAGGCCAGAAATTCTCTTTTCCTGATCGACCTACGGCAGAGGAGATGAATGATTGGCTGGATCTCCTTTTTCAGGTCGATCCGAATGTCTTTCAGATCGATCAAGCCATTCGGGATTGGTACGCCATTCATCCATTCCAAAAAACGACCTATACGCAGTTCTATAAAAAATGGAGGAGACATGTTGCGCCATTCATCCATGCAAATGGTTTTGTGCGATATCCGGATGAATCGTCGATTCAACAAGACCGGATAGCATATAATCAAAAATGGGCGGCCAACCATGCAGGCTCCGGACGTTCAGTGGCCAGCTGGGCCAGTATCGGGCCGTTCCAGATGATCAATGACGCTGTCAACGGGGATCAGGTTCCTGTCAGCTGGCAAACAAATATTTACTCCTTCGATCAATCCAAATCCAATCCGGATATCCTGTATTGCGGTACAGAGGGATCGGAGATCTATAAGAGCATGGACCGCGGCAAGCACTGGCAGCCAGCCAGTCGGAATCTGTCTATTCAGGCCGTCCTTACTGTTGAGATTGACCCGATCAATCCGGATATCGTGTATGCCGGCGACAATAACGGGATCTTTAAAACCCTGGATGGAGGTGCCAATTGGATCCCTCTGTTGACGGTCAGTCAGATGGGCGTCAATGACATTGCCATTCATCCCACCAATCCTGCCATTGTGCTGGTTGCATCGGGGAAGGGCCTATGGCGCTCAACAGATGGCGGCAATAATTGGGTTAAAATCTACGGTGAAAAATGTTTTGATCTGGAATGGAAACCTGATGATCCAAATACGGTCTTTCTCTTAAAGGATGACTCGGCTGATCAGCGGTGTACCTTCTGGCGGTCAAATAATGCCGGGGCCACATTTGCGATCCAGACCGGCAATGGATGGTTTGATGGAACGAATCCGGCGCGCTCTGACGGCGGAGGACGGATGACAGTGACCCCCGCACAACCGGATCGCATCTTTGTCGTCCTGATTGGACAGGCCAAAGATGGTGACAACGGCTTCATTGGAGTGTATCGGAGTGATAATGCCGGTTCATCCTGGACACTGCCCAATCCCCCGGCCGGTGGCCCATACTCGCAGAATCATCCCAATCTGGCGGTGATCAGCCCGTTTGATGGAACCGGTTTTCACCAGGGGTATTACAATTTGAGTATTGGCGTCAGTCATACTGACCCGGATGAACTGCTTGTCGGTCATCTCAGCCTGTGGCGGTCTTCGAATGGTGGATCGAGCTATTTACGAATCGGTGGGTATGGTGGCTCCCTGCAATGGATGCATCCGGATGTTCAGGAAATCAAATGTCTCGGAGGCGATACCTGGGTCTGCACCGATGGGGGAATCAATTATTCCCAGAACAATTTCAGCACACATAACAGCCGGACATTCGGCATTTCAGGATCGGACTACTGGGGCTTTGGCCAGGGATGGAATGAGGACATCCTGGTAGGTGGTCGTTATCACAATGGTAATTCAGGTTGGTATGAGACCTACCCGGACTCCATTCATATCCGACTGGGTGGAGGGGAGGCTCCGACAGGATATGTCAGTCCTGGCGGCGGCAGGAAGGCTTATTTCTCTGACATCGGAGGAAAAGTACTGCCAGCATCAATTGATCAGGCATCTGTAGGTTTTCCGATTTCCAAATCCCCGAATGAACTTTACTTCGCCGCAGAATCCAGTGAGCAGGTATGGGCCCCGGATTGTTACAATCATTATTACCTGGGCAAGGACAACCAGTTGTGGAAGACCGAAGACGGTGGCTCCTTTTTTGAGCTCATCCATGCTTTTGATCAAACGGAAGGAGGAAATGTGACACAGATCGCCCTGTGCAGAGCTCAGCCCGAAGTGATGGTTGTCGCGCAGCGCAACGAGAACACCTGGAGTGAAGGGTGGGTCTGGCGCACTTCCGATGGAGGTCAGACCTGGTCTGCCCTCAGTTTGCCGACCGGATACAAACGTCGATTCCTGTTGTCCATAAGCGGAACGGATCCCAACCTGATGTGGTTGGGCTATACGGATGGTGCCAATGGCGAAAAAGTATTTGAATCCACGGATGGAGGCGTCAACTGGTCCAATATTTCCTCAACTCTGTTTGATGGAGAAGCTCCGACATGCCTGGTCCATGTATTGGGGACGGATGGGGCCCTCTTTCTGGGTACGAATCGCTCCGTGTACTATCGCCCTGAACCGGGTGCCGATTGGGAAATGTTCAGTGACGGTTTGCCAAAACAGATCAATTGCAATATTCTCCGACCTTTTTACCGGGATAAGAAGCTGCGTCTCGGTGCATATGGAAAAGGGATGTGGGAGACCCCTCTCCCCGACGAATTTAAGACACTGTGCCAACCGATGGTCGACAAGCGCATCGCCTTTTGTGAACGAGACACGTTTCAATTTGATGACTACTCGGTGATGGCGCACGAAAACGCCAGCTGGGCCTGGACCTTTGAAGGAGGAACTCCTGCTACAGCTGATATTCGCAATCCGCGCGTTGTCTTTCCCGGGAATGGCACATACAAGGCAACATTGACTGTTACGGATGGCACTGGCGCAACAGCCTCCAGGGACCTCGCCGTCCAGGTGCAAAGTGAATGTCAACCGGACACCATCCCGGGATATGCATTGAGAACCACTACAGATGGGGATGCTGCTATTATGCCGGATCAACCTGGCGAGCCATATGATGAACTGACTATCTCAGCCTGGGTCAAGCCAGATGGTGGACAGGTCAGCTATGCCGGTATTGTGATCGGTGCTTATAATGACAATGCATTCGGGTTGAATGTCCGTGACAATAATATGTTGGGCTATCATTGGCCTGGAGGGGCCTGGTCTTGGAATAGTGGATTTACCTTGATATCGGATGAATGGCAACATGTTGCCCTGGTGATGAAATCAGGGAGTATTACCCTCTATCTCAATGGGATCGGCAATACCCATGAGACAAATGTGATTCCTGTAAAGTTGGATGGTGTTAGTATCGGGCGATACCGCGATTGGGCATCACGGACGTGGAAAGGTGCGATAGACGAAGTGGCGATCTGGGATCGTGCCTTGACCCAGGACGAGATCCGGGAAACCATGCACCTGACCAAGCGAATAGAGGAGCAGCCAGACCTGATCGCCTATTATCAGTTCAATCGGGAAACGGGGGAAGAAACAGATCGCGTTGGTGTGCGGCATCTGCAGTTTGCCGGTGGCGCCTACCGAGAGGTGGCCAATGGGCCTTGGGGAGGCGGCGTCAGCAGCCGACAGAACATCGATCAGGGTGGAACCTATGATTTTGGAAATACGGGTGTGTCAATGAAATTTCCGGACCAGTCAACCTATCCGGATGGAGAGATTGTAGTCAGCCGCATTCATCTGGCGCCGGATGTCCTACCAGACCTTGACAATCCCGTCAGCCCACATTACTGGATCGTCAATAATTATGGCCAGGTTTTCTTCGATCCGATGACAAGCCTGGAACTGGATCGGGTGGGAGCGGTCTCTCCGGCGAATGTCACCGACCCAACAACACTGGAATTGCATCTCCGCACCTGGAATGGGGAGGGAGACAACTGGATGAACTGGGCCAATGCTATCGGTGCTACACCAGGTCAGGACGGTGGAGCTACATTTGCCTCCATCCAGGATTTGGGCCAATGGATGGTCGTGAATACGGGCGAGATCACGGCTGTGAAAGATCCGGATGCACCCGGGACAGCACTGAGCAAACATGCGTTGCTCTACCCGAATCCGTTGCACGCTGGATCGACTGTACACATTCGAACAGATCTACAGGGCCCACTGGGGCTCCGCATATGGAATGGAGAAGGCGTCGTTCTGATCCGGGAAAGGGATGTTCAGCATGACTGGTCCACCCGATTGGCCGGGCCATCTGGCACCTACTTTTATGAGGTCACCAGTGCGGACAAGATGATCAGAGGGGCGATCCAGATCATTGAGTAACGCGTATTGATGGTGGACTGAACCACAAAATCTGATGGAAGATATGGAGCCTGAAAAACGGACATTTCAGAATACCAGTGGTGTAGGTGAGTTGTCTTGCACAGCTTGCGGGCACAAGGAACGCATGCTTTCATTTACACATGGAGTCAGTCATCAGCTGGGGTTCCAATGTACATCTTGTCAGCAACTAACTGTTATTGAGAACGGCCTGTCCATCCAGACCCCGCCTTGTTCCTGTGGAGGGGAATTGAGCAGGGAACAGCCCATCCAATGTCCTACCTGCAAAAGTGAGGATGTCACATTTCACGCTCTGTATATGACCTGAGTCTTACAGGCATTTATGCGAATATGGATAGTGGGGTAGACCATTTCGGCCTACTTCTTCTTGTAGTCACCCCGTTTCCAGGCTTCGAAGAATTTCGCCCATGAGAGGGGGTTAAAGATGTTCATCGGGGGCTGTTGCCCGATGTGGTAGAATGCATTGGATTGCTGTCGCAAATAGTAACTGGCACTTTCCTTTCCATCATAGGCGAGGTCCTGGCGGCCTCTTTCCAGATTCTCTTGTGCCAGATTTTCCAGGGCACGACGTTGCATATCAGAGGTCACATCCATTGCCAGGAATTCGATTTTGAAATGCTCCTTGCTCGGCCAGGGAAAGACCACCGTTTCCGGGAGGTTAAAAGTGTCGCGACTCATCAACTGCACAATAGGCAGACGGTTGTCTTCCAATGAGTCGGGTATCTGAAATTCGACGGTCCTGTATCCGATTGAAGTAACGGAAATGACATCTCCTTTCTCTACGACGATAGAGAAAAAGCCATTGAAATCAGCGTAGGTGCCTCGCCCTTTGTCTTTAATGGCGATGGTCGCGAAAGGCACAGGCAGTAAATCTGAAGTGGTGCCGTCCAGGATCAGGCCGGAAAACTGCACTAGCTGATTGTTCGGGTCATTCTTTTGAGCATGCAAAGATGCCACTGAACAGCAGAGGCTGAACAACAGAACCAAAGAAAGACGGAAGGGGCTGTAGGACATCTTCATAGCGGAAAGATACACATTGAGAACACCTGTCAGGAACATTCCCATGCGAATGGAGGCTGCATTAACAAGGTTTTAACCCTTACGGATATTCCGAAGCGAAGGAATTCCAGTAAACCCTTGAGAAACAGAACAGGAATGCTGAAATAGATACGAAAGGGCCGCATGCCCGAACGGATCAACGACGGAGCTGAAGCATGTATCGAACCACATCGCCCATTTCTGTCACATAGCGGAAACGAAGGCCTTTCCGGTAGCGGGCAGGTACCTCTTCGACATCCTGCTTATTCTCTTCGCACAACACGACTGTCTGAATGCCCAGACGACGAGCCGCCAGGATCTTTTCCTTGATACCACCTACTGGCAATACTTTTCCGCGCAATGTGATCTCACCCGTCATTGCGACCAGCTGTCGCAATGGCTTATTGAGAAAAGCAGATGCGAGGGCAGACAGCATGGTGATACCGGCCGAAGGACCATCCTTGGGGATAGCGCCTTCCGGGACGTGCAGATGAATATCCGTCTTATTAAAGACATCCGGCTCGATCCCATAATCCAGACTATGCGCCTTGAGATAGCTCAATGCAGTGACCGCAGACTCCTTCATCACATCGCCTAGGTTGCCAGTCAACTTCAACCCGCCTTTACCCGGTGAAAGACTGGTCTCGATGAACAGGATCTCTCCTCCGACACTGGTCCAGGCAAGTCCGATTGACACTCCCGGAGGGTTGTCACCGAGGAACCGCTCCATATTATATTTCCTGGGGCCGAGGATCTTTTCAATATCCTCCAACGACAGTGTGGGTTTGTATTTGACACCGGTGGCTACCTTGTGTGCCACTGAGCGACAGATCTGGGCGATCTGCCGGTCCAGCGAACGCACGCCACTTTCCCGGGTATATTCCTGAATGATCTTTTCCAGTGCAGTCGTGCCGAGTTTCAATTGTCCTTTTTTCAACCCGTGTTCGGACAACTGCTTGGGCAGAAGGTGTTTGACAGCTATGGCTGTTTTTTCTTCCGTCGAATAGCCACTGATCTGGATGATTTCCATTCTGTCCAGCAGGGCCGGTTGGATGGTGCTTAACGTATTGGCAGTAGCGATAAAGAGAACCTTGCTGAGGTCGTACTCCATCTCCAGATAATTGTCATGGAAAGAGCTGTTCTGCTCTGGATCCAGCACTTCCAATAAGGCAGATGACGGATCGCCGCGAAAATCCTTCCCCACCTTGTCGATCTCATCCAGAACGAAACAGGGGTTGGCCGATTTGGCTTTCTTGACCGACTGGATAATACGACCGGGCATGGCACCGATATAGGTCTTTCTGTGCCCTCGTATTTCAGACTCATCGTGCAAACCTCCCAGAGAAATGCGGACATATTCCCGGCCCAATGCTCGGGCAATAGACCGGCCAAGGGACGTCTTACCAACGCCCGGAGGGCCTACGAGGCAGAGGATGGGCGCTTTCATGTCCCCTTTCAATTTCAATACTGAAAGGTGTTCCAGTATCCGTTCCTTGACCTTTTCGAGTCCATGATGGTCTTCATCCAGGATCTTCTTCACCTTTTTCAGATCAAAGTTATCCGTAGTGACCTGATCCCAGGGCAGATCCAGCACGAGGTCCAGATAATTCAGTTGGACACTGTACTCTGCCACCTGAGGGTTCATCCGGCGAAGACGATTCAATTCCTTGTCAAAGTGCTTGGCCACTTTATCCGACCAGCTTTTCAACATGGACCGCTCCATCAGCCTGTCGATCTCTTCCTCCTGTGGATTATGCCCGAGCTCCTCCTGGATGGTCTTGAGTTGTTGGTTGAGGTAGTAATCCCGCTGTTGTTTTTCAATATCGCCTCTAACCTTATTCTCGATCTGATCCTTTAACTCCAGCACCTGCAGTTCGTTCTCCAACTGGATCAGGATCATCCGGGCTTTCTGGTTGATCGGATTGATCTCCAGGATCTCCTGTTTGACCGAAACTTTGAGGCTCAGGTTGGAGGCAATGAAGTTGAGGAGAAAGAGGTTGTTGGTGATATTGCGCAAGACCAGATTCGCCTCGGCCGGGATATTCGGCGACAATTCGATGATCCGACGAGCTGTATCTGTGATCGTCGAGATCAAGGCCTGGAATTCGACATCATTTTCGGAGTCCTCATGCTCGATCATGGAGACCTTCGCCGTCATGTAGGGCTGCTCCTGTACCATCTCCTCCAATCGGAATCTTCGTCTGCCCTGCAGAATAGCAGTAGTGGTGCCATCTGGCATTTTCAACAACTTGATGATCCGTGCGACCGTACCGATCGAGTAAAGATCCGTTGCCTTAGGGGATTCAATGCGGCTGTCTTTTTGTGACAGAACGGCAATGATCTTCTGATCCTGAAAGGCTTTCTGAATGGATTTTATGGATTTGTTTCTCCCGACCGTGATCGGAATGACAATGCCCGGAAAGAGTACGGTGTTCTTCAGTGCCAGCACGGGCAACTGCTCCGGAAAGTCTTCCAGAATATTGCTTTCGTCTTCTTCATCGATGGAGAAGAGAGGCATGAATTCTGAGTCTTCATCCGTGCCGCTGTTCAGACTGATAAGGGGATCGTATATCATATTAATATGAGAGTCGCTGTAATAAAATCGGGCTATAGCGGAAAATCTACATTTTCAACGCTGGCCACCAGATGTCAAACCCCGTGCCACGGGGTAATCTATGCCAAACGAGCGTATTTCACTAAAATTATCCGTCAG
The DNA here is from genome assembly GCA_021738725.1 of Saprospiraceae bacterium. Taxonomy (GTDB): domain Bacteria; phylum Bacteroidota; class Bacteroidia; order Chitinophagales; family Saprospiraceae; genus JAGNXB01. Next base: position 84,809 of record JAIPBE010000008.1, read on the forward strand.
TTTGTCAGGCGTCAGCTAATTCGGTTTCCAATTCGGCAGCCGGAGCCTGTTCTGCTTCCAGATCCTTTTCGATCTTCAGATTGTCGATGATGAAAACCTGTCGCTGGGGGGTGTTTTTGCCCATGTAATACCCAAGCAATTGATCGATCCGGGTATCATCGCGCATCACCACTGGATCCAGTCGAATATTCTCCCCGATAAAGTCTTTGAATTCCGAAGGTGAGATCTCTCCCAAACCTTTGAATCGGGTGATCTCTGCTTTGCCTCTCAGCTTCTTGATCGCCGCCTGCTTTTCCCCTTCCGAGTAACAATAGATCGTCTGTTGTTTATCCCGAACCCGGAACAATGGGGTATCCAGGATATATAAATGTCCGTTCCGAACCAGATCCGGAAAGAACTGCAAAAAGAAGGTGAGCAACAGTAGCCGGATATGCATGCCATCGACATCGGCATCAGTGGCGATCACCACCTGGCTGTAACGCAGGTCATCAATGCTGTCCTCAATATTGAGGGCGTGTTGGAGCAGATTGAATTCCTCATTTTCATAGACCACTTTTTTAGTCAGTCCAAAGCAATTCAAAGGTTTCCCTCGCAAGCTGAAGACTGCTTGTGTTTCCACTCGTCTGGCTTTGGTGATCGAACCCGAAGCGGAGTCGCCCTCAGTGATGAAGAGGGTGGTGGCCAGCCGCAGTTCGTCATTGACTTTTTCCTCGTTGAAGTGATACCGGCAATCCCGCAATTTTTTGTTGTGCAGGTTTGCTTTTTTAGCTCGCTGGTTGGCTAGTTTCTTGATCCCGGCGATCTCTTTTCGCTCACCCTCCGACTGGGTGATCCGCTTCAGCAGTGCCTGTGCCGCAGCCGGATTTTGATGGAGATAATTATCCAATTCTCTGGACAAAAAGTCACCGACGAACGATCGAATGGATGTGCCGGTCGGGCTCATGTTCTGAGAACCCAGTTTGGTCTTGGTCTGTGATTCAAAGACCGGCTCTTCTATACGGATACTGATGGCTGTGACAATGGATGCCCGAATATCCTTGGAATCAAAATCCTTTTTGTAAAAATCACGAACCACCTTGACGATGGCCTCTCTAAAGGCAGATAGATGCGTGCCCCCCTGGGTGGTGAATTGTCCGTTGACAAAGGAATAATAGTGCTCCCCATAGAGGTCACCATGACTAAGGGCAATCTCCAGATCTGGACCATTGAGATGGATGATCGGATATCGGAGTTCCTCTTGCGAGGTTTTCTTGGTTAATAGGTCGAGCAGACCATGGCGGGAATGAAACGTTTTTCCATTGAAATGGATCTTTAATCCGGTGTTGAGATAGGCATAATTCCACAGTTGTGTTTCCATGTATTCCGGCCGGAATCGGCACTGCCGAAAGATCTCCTGGTCTGGTCGGAAGGCCACATAGGTACCATTGGGCTCATCGGTTTTAACGATTTTGGCATCTTTGATCAACTCCCCCTGAGAGAATTCGGCCAGCTTCAATTTTCCTTCCCGCACAGCGAACACCTGGAAAAATTCTGACAGGGCGTTGACAGCTTTCGTTCCGACACCGTTCAATCCGACCGACTTCTTGAACGCCTGGGAGTCATATTTCCCTCCGGTGTTGATCTTGGATACACAATCGATCACCTTGCCCAAAGGAATGCCGCGGCCAAAATCTCTGACTTCGATCAGACCATCCGTGAGCGTGATGTCGATCTCCCGCCCAAACCCCATCACATATTCATCAATGGCATTGTCTATGACTTCCTTGAGCAGGATATAGATCCCGTCATCCGGAGAAGATCCATCGCCCAGTTTTCCAATATACATCCCTGGCCGCATACGCATATGCTCCTTCCAATCCAGGGATTTGATCTGATCTTCTGTATATTGAATTTGACTCATGGGCAGGTTTTAACTTCACGAAGGTCCAAATTGTGAACCGACAAGGTTGCAAGATCGAAAGATGTGGTCAATAGATTGCAAATATACGTTATAACATAAAATGTTTTAAAACAAGATGGCCGATCCATTGATGCATCATCCGGCATTCCTGGATATACAGAGAGCGCTGCGCAAGGCGTGGCTACTCCAGCAATGTCTGTGGCTGGTCCTGCTGGCCGTCGGTCTGTCCGGTGCCATCCTGTTTTCGACAGGGGTATCTGTCTGGGGTTGGGCCCTTGGATGTATTTCCGTTGCTGCGCTGTGCTTCCTTCGATGGAATGGCCCTTATCGGCGATCATTGGTCTTCCAGTATTTGCAGGAAAAGCCAAAGGATATCGTCTGGATCTATGGGTACCAGTTGTTGCGCGCGCCTCTAGGTGTTATGTTGTCCAACCAGTATCGCATTTATTTTCAAACGAGAGATAGGCAGAGATTTAGCCTGGATATTCCTGAAAAGCGTTACATGGTCGTTATGAAGTGGCTCAATCGTATCCTCCCACATGCCGAATTTGGCTGGGATGATGAGCGATTCGAAAGATGGAAGAACACCGGACAAACCTAGCTGGTTTAAGGAAAAGGGGTCTGATAGAGGTGACCACCTGTTCCTGCGACAAAGATTTCACTCTGGTGAATGGCTACGGCCGTCAGGTCAATACTGGAGGGGATACCCAGCAATTTGTCCCAGTGCTCACCACCATCCCGCGTCACCCAGACTGTCCCGGCATCACCCACCAGAACGCCCCTTGCGCTATCCATAAAAGCCAGGGCGCGGAATGGGGTGTTGGATACACTCAGAGAATCTCCATTTCGAACGTACATCCAGGTGCGCCATCCATCCGTGGTTTTGAGAATAGTGCCACCATATCCCACCATATATCCGATTTGTCCATCCACCATCTCAATCGCCATAAAGTGGTCACCGGTGATATCCAGATAAGACCATGTCTGGGCCCCATCTTCAGAGAGGAATACAGCGCCATACCCGGCGGCGATCAGGCGATGGTCATCACAACGAGCCAGGTCATTGATGAGGTTATCGGTTTCAAGCAGATACGAGATCGTGTTGTCCGGATGAACGCGATACAGAAAACCAAATTGAAAACTCTGGCCGCCACCGATGAGGATGTCTCCACCTGGAAGTCCTAGAACAGCCCGGTTGACTCGCCATTCGGGCATTTGACGCAATAGCCAATCTCCGGATCCACTCTGTTGCCACAGATGACCATCCACACCAGTGGCGAGCCAATGGCCCTCGTCGACGGCAGTCAGGTCCAGGAGTGCTTTCTGGTCCGTTCGATCTTCCGTCCACTGCTGCCCTGCATCATTTGTCCGGAGGATCGTTCCAGCATACCAGGTTTTACCCCCAACCGCAAACCCGTTCCCATCCTGATCAAATCGCAAACCGAAAAGATCGAGGGTTGTGCCGGTTGATCGTTCCTGCCAGGTGGCGTCCAGACCTTCCGGCCTGCAGGCGATCAGACCCAAAAGGAGGCAGAGACTTGCGATTCGGGTGTGTATGCTTGGGGTCATGCCATAAAGATGCGACCCATCTTTGACTTGAGGCACTGGCGGATATCAATACATCTTAATGCTGCCCAGATGGTAAAAGCCGGTGTTCCAATGGCCAGACAGTAAGTTTTCTTTGATCAGTTGCTCAAAAAGACTGTGCCATTGTTGGTGGTCCAACGGATATTGTCCATTGCGAGAGCCATATCCAATATGTTCAAGTTGGCCATCCTTGTTCCAGTAGGCTTTGATCCAGATTTGGAGTCCGGGTTGAAGCAAACCATGTTCGAGGGTCAATTGTTGGATTCGCTGAGTAAAGGATCTCCAATGTTGGAACGCCACCTTGGGGTCATTGTGACAGGCGTTCAGCAGGCTGATCGAATACGTTTCCTCCAGGTCGCTGGTCCACTGTTCTGACTCGGCCAATTGAAAAACAAGCGGAAGTTCAGCCTGTGTTTCAATGAATGAAGCGGGCAGCCACCCTGATAAAGACCAGGAAATGGAAATAAGAATAGCTGAAATGTATGCCATATCCTCAAAAATAATGACAATTTGTGGGATTGGGTAAAATTTAATTAGGTCTGGCGCTTTAGCCGGGGGAGATCAGGACCTTGTCTGACAGTTCGTACCTTTGTACAAAAGATCAGGATATGGACGACTTGAGACAGGATGGAGATGTAAAGTTGGTACGCAATGGAAGAATTGGTACGATCAATTTCAGTCATCCAGCCCATAATTCGATGCCTGGTCATCAACTGAAAAACCTGGTCGATGCGATCGATCAAGCTGGTCAGGATCCCGAGATTGCCGTCATCATTCTGAAGAGTGGGGGCGACCGAACCTTTTGTGCCGGTGCGAGTTTTGATGAACTGGCGTCCATTGACAATCTGCATTCAGGCAAGCAGTTTTTTTTGGGATTTGCCAATGTGATCCTCGCTTGCAGACGCTGTCCCAAGATCCTGATCGGCCGGGTACAGGGAAAAGCGGTAGGTGGTGGAGTGGGTATTGCGGCTGCTGTAGATTATTGTTTTGCTACGGCATATGCAAGCATCAAGCTCAGTGAGCTGGCAGTGGGGATCGGACCATTTGTGGTCGGCCCGGTGATCGAACGCAAGATCGGAAATGCGGCCTTCCGCCAGCTGGCCTTACAGGCGTCCGTCTGGATGTCAGCAGAGTGGGCATGTGAACAAGGCCTTTATCAGGAAATCTTCCCGAACGCCGAGGAACTGGATGAAGCTGTATTCTCTTTCGCCTCTACCCTGACGAGCTACAATCCAGAAGCAGTAACAGAGTTAAAGCGAGTGTTCTGGCAGGGGACCGAGGATTGGGACCAACTCCTGGATGAAAGAGCCGCGACCAGTGGAAAATTGGTCCTCTCTTCCTTCACACGCAATGCGATTGCCGCATTCAAAAATAAACATGCATGACTCTTTCTTCTACACGATCCCGGGTGAGCCAGGAAACGCTCCTTCGTGCTTTTCAGCTGATGACCACAGCGAAAACACTGACCGAGGTGTACGAGGAGAATTTCAAGGTCGTATCCAAATATGTACACGCGACATCACGTGGCCATGAAGCGGTTCAGATCGCTCTGGGATTGCAATTGCTACCAAAGGATTACCTGTCGCTCTACTACCGGGACGATGCTTTTCTACTGTCCATTGGCATGCAACCGTTTGATCTGATGCTCCAGCTGATGGCCAAAAGAGATGATCCCTTCTCTGGCGGCCGGACCTACTATTGCCATCCATCTCTTCGCGATGATGATAAGCCCAGGATTCCGCATCAATCATCAGCAACCGGGATGCAAGCCATTCCGTCCACCGGCATTGCATTGGGCATGCAATACATGGAATCCATGGGCATGTCGCCTTATCCATCCGGTGAATTGCCTATCACCGTCTGTTCGTTAGGGGATGCATCTGTTACAGAAGGTGAAGTGGCTGAAGCCTTTCAGATGGCAGCTTTGCGTCAATTGCCCATCCTGTATCTGGTCCAGGATAATGGTTGGGATATTTCTGCCAATGCAGAAGAGACACGAGCACAAAATGCCTTTGAATATGTCCAGGGTTTCCATGGGATCGAAGCGAGGACCATAGACGGAACCGATTTCGCCGAATGTTATCAGGAGTTTGAGGAGATTCTGGCCATCATGCGGCGGGAACGCCGACCATTTCTTGTTCATGCACGCGTGCCCCTGTTGAATCATCACACCAGTGGCGTGCGAAAGGAATGGTATCGGGATGATCTTGAAGAACATCAATCCAGGGATCCCTGGCCCAAACTGAAGGACCACCTCCTGCGAGAAGGATTTTCAGGAGAGCAGCTGCAGTCGATCGGGAGGGAGGTGCGAAATCTTGTCGAAACGGATTATCAACGAGCCCTGGACAGTGAGGATCCCCGTCCAGAGGACCTGTTTACCCATGATTTTGCACCGACGCCCATTACCGAGGAGCGCGGTATTCGTGCCCCTGAAGGTGGCGAAGATAAGGTCATGGTGGATTGCGGCCTGTTTGCCATCGAAGAATTGATGCGGGAACATCCTGAATGTTTGCTTTACGGGCAGGATGTCGGAGGGCGACTTGGAGGAGTCTTTCGGGAAGCGGCCACCCTGGCTCAGAAATTTGGTGATCATCGCGTGTTCAATACGCCGATCCAGGAAGCTTTTATTGTCGGCAGTACTGTAGGAATGTCAGCAGTCGGGTTGAAGCCGATCGTTGAAGTCCAATTTGCTGATTATATCTGGCCAGGGCTGAATCAACTGTTCACTGAAGTGAGTAGATCCTGTTATCTCACCAATGGAAAATGGCCAGTCAGTTGCATCCTTCGGGTGCCCATCGGCGCATATGGAAGTGGTGGACCCTATCATTCATCCAGTGTCGAAAGCGTGCTCACTAATATTCGCGGAATCAAGATCGCCTATCCCAGCAATGGGGCAGATCTCAAAGGTCTCCTGAAGGCGGCTTACTATGATCCCAATCCGGTAGTGATTCTGGAGCATAAAGGTTTGTACTGGTCCAAGGTCAAAGGAACTGATACGGCTCGATGTATTGAGCCAGACAAGGATTATATCCTTCCGTTTGGAAAGTCCCGCACAGTGGTTGCGGCGGATGAAGCGATCATGGGTGCCGGTCCTTCTCTGGGTATCGTCACTTACGGAATGGGTGTCCATTGGGCGTTGAATGCGGCCAAAAGCTTTCCCGGACAGATCGAGATCCTGGATCTGCGGACGCTTTATCCACTCGACGAAGAAGCCATGTATACTCTTGCAGCCCGTCACAATCGGATATTGGTGGTCACTGAAGAACCTGTGAACAACACATTTGCCCAAAGCCTTGCGGCCCGGATTCAAGCCACATGCTTTGAGGATCTGGATGCACCGGTTCAAGTCATCGGATCGGAAAATATGCCTGCTATTCCTCTGAATATGATCCTCGAGAAAACCATGATCCCATCTGCGGAGAAAGTGGCGCTAGCCATCCGGGAGGTCCTGGAGTATTAACACATACATATTCTGCACCCGTTCAAGGAGTCATTTGAATCGTGTTCCTTTATGTGCCAAAAGAACCTATTATTCAACTATTCGCATCAAGACAAAACAGACTATGATCCGTATTCTCGCCAATGATGGCATTCATGCCACAGGATTGAACATGTTGAAGGACGCTGGCTTCCAGGTCGACACCGATAAAGTAGCCCAGGAGGACCTGGCTGCAGTCCTTCCCATCTATGATGCACTTATCGTCCGTTCAGCCACCAAGGTGCGCCAGGACCTGATAGACGGTTGCCCTGATTTGAAGGCTATTGCCAGGGGAGGGGTGGGCATGGATAATATAGATGTGGTCTATGCCCGGGAAAAGGGAGTGCATGTCTTTAATACACCGGCTGCTTCATCACGGGCGGTTGCCGAATTGACTATGGGGCATATGCTTGCTTTGTCCCGTTTTCTTCATGTGGCCAACAGAGATATGCCTGCTTCAGGGGTCACTTCGTTCAACGACATGAAGAAGTCCTACAGCAAAGGGCGGGAAATTGAAGGCCGAACGCTGGGCATTGTCGGTTTTGGCCGTATCGGCCAATCCCTGGCTCAACTGGCACTTGGCGCAGGTATGCAGGTCATCGCATCTGATCCATTCGTTGAAACAGCTGACCTCTCCTGGACGGTCAGTGGCTTTGGTGAGATCAATGTAACGATTCAGACCATCTCTTTGGAGCGTGTTTTGGCAGAATCGGACTTCCTCAGTGTGCACGTGCCCTCACTGGGTGGGAAGCCGCTGCTGGGTAAGGAAGAATTGGCAACAATGAAGTCTGGTGCCATTCTAGTGAATTCTGCCCGAGGGGGGATCATTGATGAAGATGCGCTGCTCGAGGCCCTGGATAGCGGAGAGATTGGCGGAGCCGGTCTGGATGTGTTTGTCGGTGAACCGACGCCTCGTCCGGAATTGTTGTGCCATCCGCTCATTTCCGTATCACCGCACATCGGTGCATCTACCAACGAAGCCCAAAGCCGGATAGGAGCAGAATTGGCGAATGGGATGATCGATTTTTTCCGAAAGTAGACTCGACTTCATCCAAGCATGAAAAAGGGGCGGTCATCTATGGATGATCGCCCCTTATTTTAAACCCAGATGGTTTTTATTTCGCGGTCCGGATCGTGGTTGATTCCTGTATCCAGCAGCCTACATAGAAGGATTGGCCTTCCTTGAGGTTGCGTTGAAAAATATCTTCCACATTGGGCATATACGCGCTGTATTGATTGATCAGTCGAGTGGCTTCCGCAGCAACGGAAGGATCAATATTGCGCGCAACCTGCCATTTATCAATCGCGGGCCAGGTCACGATCTGGCTGTCCCAACCACGGCCGGGTCCGCAAATAGGTCCGCTGGATGCATACAACTTGCCGATGAGGATATACGGTTCACCATTATTCGGGTCTAGTTTGGCAGATGCCAGCGCATACTGTCTGGATTTGTTAAAATTCTTCAAGTGAGAATAATAGACCTTGGCGATCACCAACTGGTATTGGGCTTTTTTCGAATTATCTCCAGATTCAGCTGAGGCTTTTTCAAACAGGTCCACCGCCTCACGATATCGCCCTTCCTGAAGTGCATCGAAAGCCTTTCGACCTGTGGATGTTTGATCTGCCTCCGTGCACTTGTTTTTGATAAATATACCCATGCGGACCAGGCGGGCATCATTTGGATTCAGTTTGCCCCAGCGCAAACGGCTATACACAGTTTCTGCAACATCACAGTTTGTCGAATCAGCCAGATAGTCCGGATAATAGCGATCTACGTAATACTGAGTTGGATAGAAGTCTTCGATGGTTTCAAATTCCTCCAATCGTACGGGCGCATACGATTTTACAATGCTGAAATTTTCCTTTTCCTTACTGTCAGTCAAGCCGTGGGCCAGGATCTTTCGCACCTGGTCTTGATAGTGCTGTGCTTCTTTTACAGACACCTCATTCCGATTGAATCGTGCGATCAATACATCCGTGAAGGGGTTGAGGACAAAGGCTGGAGTCTTCAATCCATCTTGATCGATGGTGGATTTGAACAGAGAGTAGATCTCCTCATCCGAGGAATACGATCTGAAGGTGTAATAAAGGTCAAAGGCCAACAGCCCATTGAGGAAGTAATCATTGGGATAACAGATAGCTGCATCCCGATAGAGGTCACGAATCTTCTGAACGTACTCAGCCTGGACAACGGAGTCTTTGGCCGTATTGAAGAAGTGCTTGTAAAATTTGACGCCATCCGTGTATTGGGTGGAACGTTTACCATCTGCTGCAGGGGCGAGTTGGAATGCGCGTTGCCAATGCGGCCAGGCAGAGTCAAAGTCGTTTTCCCTGAGAAATCCGCGGTAGATCACATGCTCATTGAGCGCATCCTCCGGATATTCAGAGGTGGAAAATGTGGTGCACCCATCACGAATGACATCTGACTCGTCTGATTTATATTTTTCCGGAATGCCGGTTTCAACTGTTTTCTCCACTGTCTTCGGGGTACAGGCTGTAAACAGGCATACTGTAGAAAGAAAAGAAATGAGAATTCTCATGCGTTCATTTTTGCGGTCACAAATGTACTCTCTCCTTTACAAAACAGGAGAAGAAGGGTGTTGATAACAATCAGAACGTTAAAAAGATGAATTCGTCCTGGGCTTGATTGAAACAAATAAAGGGCTGGCGATATTTCGCCAGCCCTTTTTTTGCTTGAGAAAAGCTTACTATTTATTGAACTGAAGAGTGACCGTTTCCCCGATCCAGCAACCGATCGAGTAGGACTGGCCTTCTTTTAAACCTAACATATGTGCATCCTCATGGGAAGGCCGAGAACTCATAAATCTGGAGAGACGTTCATTGACCTGATCAGCGACAGAGGGGTCAATGGCCTTGGCCGCGTAATATTTTTCCATGGCGGCGAGGATGACACAGCGCTGCTCGAAATCAGAATTACCACATGACCGGTATGACTTGGCATACATATCCCCGATCAGGATTAACGGTTGACCCCAATTCGGGCGCAATTTCAGGGCTTTGCGGGCATGTTCACGGGCGGTGGTATACCGATCGAATTGTCTGAACTCAATGGAGCCCAATGCCTGGTAATAGTCGGCAAGTTTTTCCTGGTCTGATTCCTGTTCGATAGCGATTTTATACTTCTCGATCGCCTCACTGTACTTTCCTTCATCATACAGGGCCTTTGCATGTGATCCGGGGTTCTTTTCATAGAATTCCGCGAGTACTTGGGCATTGACCTCTGCTGCATAGGCTTCATACTTGCTCTTCAGCTCAACCATCAAGGGGTCTGTATCGCCGCATTCCTGATTGGCCAGTTTAAGATAGATCTCTTTGATCAGTTCTCCATTCTCGGGATCTGCCCGGTATTTGGGTTCCAATTTGTTCTTAAACCAGGCGCAGTCGAACAAGGAGCCTTCAATCTGGGCGAGGGTGGGCATCATTGCATCTTTCCCCTGCTGATATTGAGCAGAGAATTGTTTGTTATTGGCGATATTATAGTCTGCCAATGCGACCAACTTTGAAAAGACATCTCGTGCTTCTTCGTCGGTGATCCGCTTGTTTTTGTATTGATCAACAAGCACATAGGCCATAGGGACCAGTATGATGTACTCAGCATTGTTACCCAAGGCATCCAGGGAAGTTTTCAATGCTTTGTAGGTTTCCAGGTAAGGAGATGCCAGGTTGTAGAACATATAGTAGCCTTTCCGGCCGTATGCCGGGCCTGGAGAACCTGTGCACTCTGCTTCTTGATCAAAAATGGCCAGTGCCGCATTTCTAAATGCCTCTTTGTCAGCTTCAGTGGTGGCGGATTCATATTTTTTGATGTACAACTGTTGTCCATCATAGAAATGATCGGTTCGCTTGCCATCAGCATATGGGGCCTCCTTATAGACCTTCTGCCAGTATGCAAAGGCCTGTTCGGGTTTGTTTTCCTTGAGGAATCCTTTGTAGATTACATGGTCCTGGATGAGATCATCCTGATTAGGCTTGCCCACCCATGTATCGCATTGGGCATGTGCGGCGGTTGCCCAGAACAGAGACGAAAGGGCAAAGAATATGATCCTGTACAATTGCATGTTAGTCGAATTTACGTTTGTAGAACCAGGAGTTGTCGTTCAAAGTTGCAGCTATGCGGATCCGAAAATATGTGTCTTGCTGAATTTCTGTGACACCACGACGTCCAGCTTCGAGAGCCAGATCGAGAAAGGAGATCTGTTGTCGGGGCAATAATACCGGGAAGCCAAAACCGATTTGCAGGCCATACGCCGCAAAGTCCTGTCCGTTGATGACCCTGGGATCCGTCTCATAATAGATCCCGGCCCGGTACCGGACGCGGCGCAGGTAATTCCGAAAGGAATTTACATCTGGAGTCCATTCACCACCGGCACTGAGTCGCATAGAGTTTTGATAGTCCAGTCCGATATCGGTTTTATCCTCCAGTTTGAAGGCATTCCAAAAATTGAATTCTGCATTGATCCCGATCTGGTATCGACTGCCTTTTGAGTAGGTCATTCCCAGGCCAAGTTTGGCAGGCAGTTGCCCAGATCCCTTTTTATTCTCTTCCAGTAGGATGGTGTCTCGTGCCAACAGGGAACTGGAGGTATAAGGAATGTTGATCCGCTCGATGAGTCGGTCGGAGAACGTATTAAAATTGGTCGCAGAGCCTCCATAGAGGCCGAATGTCATGGATCTACGGAAACGGGCTTTGTCCTGCTCCTCTGATTCCGGATCAAGGAAATGTTTGTACATCAATCCGGCTTGCCATTTGAATCCTCTGAGATTCATGGTAGAAAAGGAACGTGTTGAATAGGGGGCTACTTCCTGGATGAGATCCAGTTGGGAATTGTTCTCAATTCTGCCAAAGACATAGCCCAGTTGGATACCGGCAGATAGTCCCTTGTATTTGACACCTCCGGACCAGGCCGCCTGGGTGAGACCACCTTCACCTAGAAAAATGCTTCTAACCGTGTCTATGCCCTGAATATCCTGGTATACCTCGACATCATATCCCACCAGACTCAACGGGCTGATTTGAACACCCATCGCATAGTCCCAGGGACTCGTTTTTTTGTCGAGGATCTCATTAATCCGTGACTTTAAAGGGAAGGCAAGGGACAGATAATCCAGATTGCCAGACCATACGGCTTGATGGGAGCCATTACTTTCGAATTGATTGTACCGACTGGCCAGACCAAATTCCAAAGCAGTGGTCTGGAGATAGGGGAAACTGGCGGGATTGCCCGGATTCACCCGATATGGATCTGTCCATGCAGCGAAAAGACCACCTGTTGCTCCTGTTTGGTTGAAATCGCCACGAAAGACATCTCCGATTCCGTAACGGGTGATCGGTGAATTGTCCTTTGGTTGGGCGAACGCGATGCCGGGCAGTATCGTGCTTAAAATTACGAATGCCAGTAGCTTATCAAGCTTCCAATTCATGGTTCAAGATTTGATTGAGGCCGATAAGAACGAGCTCAGAATGTGCAAATATCACAGAATTCATATGCTTGGCCAAAAAATCCATATCCCCACCTGTTACGATGACGTTAAGGTTTGGATGTTCTGCCCGATATCGATGTATCATACCTTCTATCTCGCATACTCCGCCCCATTGTGCACCGGCGGTCAATGAGCCAGCGGTGTCCAGGCCTGGGAGTGTCGGAGATGCCTGCCATTCTGCTAACGGCAAGCGGGCCGTAAAGGTATGCATCGCTTCCAGACGCATGCGCAAACCGGGAGAAATACTTCCGCCGTGATAATGGTGGCCGGCTTCCAGAAGATCGATCGTAATGCAGGTGCCTGCATCAATGACCAACAGGGGTGGAGAGTATCCGAGTGCCAGAGCTCCAGCTATACCTGCGGTGCGATCTCGGCCAAGAGTAGCAGGTGTGCGATAATGATTCTGAAAAGGCAGTTGTGTATGATGGGTGAGTTCAAACCAGGTCATGCTCCGGTCCATCCATCCGGGCAGCCAATCGGGAATGAGCCCTGTGGCACTGATGATGCCAGCATCGGGGCAGTCTGCTTGGATAAACTCATCCAGCCAAGCCTCCGTCAGTTCGGTCGTCGAATTGGAAGCCATTGGGTTCGTTGAGGAAAAAAGGGCCGCTTTTGTTCGGGTGTTCCCAATGTCTAGAACGAGGTTCATCAATGTTTGAAGTGGCGGTTTCCAGTAAAGACCATAGCCATTTGATGGGCGTCACAGTATGAAATACTATCCTTGTCCTTAATGCTGCCCCCCGGCTGGATGACGGCTCGAATGCCAGACTGATCCGCGATCTCCACGCAATCGGGAAACGGAAAAAAAGCATCTGAAGCCATCACAGCGCCTTCGAGGTCGAAACCAAAGGCTTTTGCCTTGATGATGGCTTGTTGCAAGGCATCTACCCGTGAGGTCTGCCCGCAACCCATACCGAGGAGTTGCTGGTTGCGTACCAGCACGATCGTGTTGCTTTTCAAATGTTTTACGCATGTATTTGCAAAGAGAAGATCCTGGATCTCCACTGCGGTGGGTTCTGTCTTTGTAACAGTCTGCAGGTCTTCCTGCTTTTCTTGACGATCATCATAATCCTGAACCAGGATACCATTGAGCAGACTCCGAAACTGTTCTTTGGGTTGATAGTATTCCGGGAATACGAGGAGTATCCGGTTCTTTTTAGCCTGCAGGATTTCCAGGGCTTCGGCACTGAATCCTGGGGCTAGAAGGACCTCATAAAAGATCTCATCGATCGCCTTGGCAGTTCGGGCATCAATTTCCCTGTTTGCCGCCAGAATACCCCCGAATGCCGAAACCGGATCTCCGGCCAGGGCATCGTGCCATGCAGATAACAGGTCGGAACGAGTGGCTACACCGCAGGCATTGGTGTGTTTGATGACGACGAATGTGGGCTCGGCATGGCGGAATTCGCTGATGAGGGTCAAGCCGGCATCGACATCGACCAGATTGTTGTACGAAAGTTCCTTTCCATGCAATTGCTGCACGACCTGTTCCAGAGGCCCGTAAAAAGTACCTCTCTGATGGGGGTTTTCACCGTAACGGAGAGGTTTTTCGGGACCTGCCTGCGCTGAAAAGGACTCCTCATCTATTATCTGGCTAAAATATTGGGCAATAGCGGTATCATAACCGGCACTGATCCGAAAGGCCTTTGTGGCGAAATATTTTCGGTCCTCCAGATCCGTAACACCCCGTTTGACATCCAGCAATCGCTGGAGTGTTCCATACTCTTCACGACATGGAATGATAACTACATCTGCATAGTTTTTCGCAGCTGCGCGAATCAGAGAGATACCTCCAATGTCGATCTTTTCGATGATCGATGAGTGATCTGTTGTTTTTTGAACAGTTTCTTCGAAGGGATATAAATCGACGATCACCAGGTCGATTTCCGGGATCGCATATTCTTTGAGCTGGTCCAGATGCGCAGATTCACGACGCGCCAGGATCCCCCCGAAGATCTTCGGATGCAGGGTCTTGACCCGTCCATCCAGGATGGAAGGATAGTCAGTCAGGTCTTCAACAGGAATCACCGGAATGCCCAACCCTTCGATAAAGGTCTGGGTGCCACCAGTGGAATAGAGGGTGATGCCCAATTGATGGAGTTGGCGTATAATGGGTTCCAAGCCATCTTTTGCAAACACCGATACCAGAGCTGATCGTATGGAGCGGGAAGACATAAGGGTGATTTTTAAGGCTGCAAAGGTAGAAAGACCAGGAAGAAAACTAACTGTCTGCCTCGGCTATCTTGGTGGTCCAATATATGTAGGTCCACAAGTTATTTGAGGCGGAGTATGTTGCCCATCCCATAGCAGACACGACATCGTGCTTCATATTCATGCTTTTCACCCAGCATGACCGTTTGTTCATCCTGGGTCAGTCGGTAGGAATGGGTTGCGAGGTTGCCGCAATGATGGCAAATGGCATGCACCTTCGTGATGTATTCGGCCATTGCCAGCAAGTCGGGCATCGGGCCAAAAGGTCGACCCCGAAAGTCCATGTCCAACCCGGCTACGATCACTCGGATCCCTTTCATAGCCAGTTGTTCACAAACGCCAGGGAGTTCCTGATCAAAAAACTGGGCTTCATCAATGCCGACGACATTGACGCCTTCATCGACGTTCAACAGTTCTCTGGAGTGGGGGACAGGGTGCGAGGTCAGACTGTTGGCATCATGGGAGACCACTTCATGGTCACTATAGCGGATATCGATCTGGGGTTTGTAGATTGCGACTTGCTGATTGGCTATCCGAGCTCTTCGGATACGTCTGATCAACTCTTCTGTCTTACCAGAAAACATGCTGCCACAGATGACTTCGATCCAGCCACTTCGCTGGTTTCGGAAGGAGGGTTCCAGGAACATTTCATTACCTTTGGGACACGAAGGCCGCACTGACTTTCGTTATGCCTGCAAATTAACGCATTTCGCGTCAGACACCCCGCCCATGGAAATCAACCAAGCCCGGATCCTGCTCCGGAAGATCAATCAAATCTTTGATGCTGTGTCCGATTCCAACGACGATCCGTCACGTATCGAAGTGGATTTGCTACAGGATTACACCCGACAATTTTATGCCAGTTTGTGGCCGAATCAACTAGCATCTGGTACAGTTGCCAGAACAGACCGATCGCAGAATTCCGCTGCTGCTCAGCCTGTTACAGTGGGCCCCGTGGTAGAAGAGAAACCGACACCAGAATTGGTAAATCCATCAGAAGTGGAAGATGGAACCGTCTCTGAAAAGGAATCGAATAGGGCACCAGAGCCTGCCCCGATTGAGGTGGAGGAAATGAAGGCAGCAGCGCCTTCTGCGTCCGCACTAAAAGCACCCGTTCCTGAAGTGGTCCATGAAGAGGTGGCAAAATCAGCAAAACAAAACGGTTCATCATCAGAAGCCGATGTGCTTTTCACCATGGAAGAGGCGACTGATCTGTCCAGCAAGTTGCGAACCAGCCCGCTTGATGACCTGTCACGAGCGATGGGCATTAACGAACGCTTTTTGACAATAAATGAGCTCTTTAAAGGCGACCATGAAGCGTTTGATCAGGTCTTGCGCCGGCTCAATGATCTGCCTTCTTTCTCAGCCGCCCGAACCTATCTTGAAAACGAGGTTATTGACCGATATGATTGGCTGGATTCCAAGCGCCGGAAAAAGGCGGCTGTGTTCATCCAGTTGATCAGACGGCGATATCTCTGATCCATGTCAGAATCGGAAAGCACACCCTGGTTGGGTCCCTTTCGCCAGCCGATCTTCACTGCCCTGCGGATCGTTGCATTGCTTTGGGTCCTGCACCTCTTGCGGATTTTTCACATTCTTCCTTATGCGCCGACAGATTGGGGATTGTACCCACGTCGTATGTTCGGACTAACCGGTATTCTCACAGCGCCTCTCGCCCATAGCGATTGGAAGCATCTGATCTCCAATTCTATTCCTTTACTGGCCATGATCGTTGTGATCTGGACCTTCTTTCGACGGGTATCCTGGCAGGCATTTCTGATGATTTATTTCCTCACGGGCGTCGCTGTCTGGCTGTTTGCCCGATCCGTCTTTCATGTCGGTGCGAGCGGGGTGGTGTACGGTCTGGTTTCCTTTGTCTTCTGGTCTGGTGTCTTTCGACGCAGTGTCAAATCCATCGTTCTTTCTTTGATCGTCATCATGATCTATACACCTATGTTCGCAGGAATCCTCCCCAATCAGGAAGGGATCTCTTGGGAGAGTCATCTGCTCGGAGGGGTCGTAGGCATCCTGGTCGCCTGGTGGTACAAAAGAGACCTTGAACCTGAAGAGATCGAGGAACCAAAAGAACAGGATCCCAAATCCAGATTTCTGGATCCGGGCACTTTCGACATGACCCGCAAAGAACGTCGGCGGCAACAGTTGTTTGATGAACAACAAGAGCAAGAGGGGTATTCTGCTTGAGAACATTACATATCTTCAGCCTCTCAGAGAAGCTGTAATATGTCTGTGAAATCCACAAAAAAGAAGGCCGCGACTTCTACCCTGTCCCGGTTGTCTCAACTGCCACGGTGGTTAGCCGTTCTGATCGTTGTCCTCTTTCTTTTTATCCGTATTGGATTCAGAGATATTCCTATCGAACGTGATGAAGGCTCCTATACCTACATGGGGCAACTCCTGTTGAAAGGAGGCGTACCTTATCAGGACTTCTATGAAATGAAACCTCCTGCCCTGTATTATAGCTATGCGGTATTAAGCGCATTATCCGGGGGAGATATTGCTCTGATGCATGTGTGGATGGCTGTTTTTCTGGCCATAGGGGGGATGTTATTGTTCTATCTGGTCAGCCGCTGGTTGAATGCCGGGGCGGGATTGATCGCCACACTCAGTTATGCAGTTCTGGCGATGACACCCTATGCCTCCGGGTTTTCGATCCAGGCAGAACATTTGGTGGCAGTTTTCTCAATAGCAGGCCTGTGGGCTCTGGCCCGAGGACTGCAACAAGCCACTTTCAGGATGATCCTACTGGCTGGGTTTCTACTGGCCTGGGGTGTGCTGATCAAGCAGAATGGGTTGTTTTTTGCCTTGCTGGGGGCCTCGCTGATACCTGCATTTCATTTGTCCGAAAACAAGACCCAATGGTTGAAATTCACCCTCAGCGACAGTCGCTGGCTGTTGGCAGGGGCACTGATCCCCATCCTGGGCTTCGGACTGATCATGTTCCTTCAGGGGACCTTGGGAGACTTTTGGTTCTGGATAGTAGAATATCCCCAAGCCTATACATCCAAGATTGATTGGGACATGGGTCGGAAATTGCTGGAGAATAGCCTGACGCGTCTCTATGATGGTCAGGAGGCATACTGGGTGCTGGGGTTGTCTGGTGCCGTATTGGTCTGGTTCACCCGGATCAGCTGGTATAAGAAATGGGCTGTTACGGGGTTTCTGATGATGGCCGTCCTCTCCATTTTGCCTGGAAAACGGTTCTATGGCCATTATTTTTTACACTTTATTCCGGCGTTGGCGATTGGTGCAGGAGCATTTACATTTTTCCTGTCATATATGACGGAACGATGGATCCCCTCCCTTCAGAAATGGATTGCCCCTGTCTTGGCGGCCTTTCTGCTGTTGCCGACCATGGCGCATCATGATGCCTACTATTTCAGGCCCAATTTCAATAAGATCCTTCGGGAGACTTATGGGTCAAATCCATTTCCTGAATCCAGGCAATTGGCCAATTATCTCAACAAAAGAATGCAACCGGATGATGGACTGATCGTGCTGGGTTCGGAGCCGCAATTGTATGCCTACACCCAGGCAAAATGCCCAACACGACACCACTTTATGGGTTTTTTATTGAAAAATCATCCTAAAGAGAAGGAGTGGCAACAGGAGGTGATCGATGCCGTTCAGGCAGATCCACCCAAATATGCGGTCTGGGTGCAACATCCATTGAGTTGGCTGCCCGCGCCGGGTGCTGATCAGGGCATCATCAACTGGGGGTGGCGACTGATCCATCAGGATTATGTACCTATCGCCTGGTATGACCAGGTTGACAAAAGAAACATCCAGGTGGTGGAGGGGGATGAGGCAGCAGCATATCAGGCAAAAGGGGAGCAGTATATGGTGCTTCTTGAACGCAAACGGGTCTCGCCAACTGTACCCAACTAGACCCAGCCCGGTTTTGGAAACCATTCAATAGAAAATTGCGTAAACGGATTTATGTATCCCAAGGCTCATTTGATCACATTTCAAAAGGTTGGCAAGCCGATCGAAGGGTATATTTCCATTGCTGAACTTGAACAAGTCATCCCGTTTCCAGTCAAGAGAACGTTCTGGACCTACTATACACCAGAGAGTGTGGTGAGGGGGCGGCATGCGCACTACCAAACCCAACAGGTCCTGATCGCAGTTGCCGGACGGATTACCGTGCAGACGGAAACACCGGCTGGGCAGATCGATCATTTTGTGTTGGAACACCCCCACCAGGGGGTTTATATTCCGCCTGATTGCTGGCATACCATGCAATATTCGCACAATGCAGTCCAACTGGTTTTTGCTTCGACTGCTTACCAAGAAGCAGATTATATCCGGGTCTACGAGGACTTTAAAAAACTGAAAGGTTGATGATTCATTCAACGGACAGGTTGACACAGACCAGATCAGGCCCCAGACGCAGGTGTGGCAATTTGCAGTCATTCTGTCGGGAGCGCGAATCGGAGATTATTGCAACATCAACTGTCATATATTCATCGAGCATGATGTCATTCTTGGAGATGAGGTGACTGTCAAGAGCGGTGTGTACTTGTGGGATGGGTTGATAGTGGCGGATCATGTCTTCATTGGTCCCAATGCCACTTTTGTCAATGATCGTTACCCACGATTATAAGTTTATGAACTATGCATTCCTTTAATGCACTGGAAATACTTGATGGAAATTATTAAAAAACATCGACGAAAATTCAATTCATCGGAGTGTATTTTGTGTTTCAAATTTATACATAAAAAAAGTTAATAGTTGATTTTAAATGCCCACTTAAAAGATATATATCATAAAGAGGTGCGCATGTGTACTGTATCCGTCCGAGCAAGTACATCTAGGAATTCTGAGGACTTGATTTCCACTTGTGGGGTAAGAGATCTTCAAGTTGGTTGACAGGGTAATCGCTAATCCGATTGAGAATATCGGTCAACCACTCTAGCGGATTGACAT
>JAIPBE010000067.1 GCA_021738725.1 Saprospiraceae bacterium
ACCAGGCAGGTCTTACCTCAACTTGTATATCGGTATCTTTACCGTATTTAGGAGTAGAATGTGTTTACCTGCCCGGCTTCGATTCATCCTGATCAAGATGAACCAAATTCTCTACTTTTACAAACATATGAGGAGTTTGCATTTCTGCGGATGGGAATTCTGCGTTTGGGATCCTTAATATTGCTGAAAATGAACGAAGGAACCCCGGCCCATGGAGTCAATAGCCCCGGGCTTTTCAACCACCGGAGGAGGTCAGCCCGGGGTGTGAGATCAAAGAAGAATCAGTTTTGGCGGCATTTTTGTCGAAGCTGCAAAAATGGTGACAAAACACCTGTACACGTCTCCCTATCCTCCACTCCATAACTCCTCCCCTCCATAACTCAATCCGTTTGTAACAATCGTCAGGTTGGGTGGTTAACAGATCGTAGTACGCAGGATGTACCAGGGATGTTTTTGTGATCGATTGACCGCCAGATGATTCTGGGTTTTCTCGGTGAACTAAGTACCTTGCAGCCCTGTTACTACATATAAACCAGTACGATTTATGATTTCCAAGAAAATGGAAAAAGCGCTGAACGCGCAAATAGAATTAGAAGCGTATGCTTCCTCCCTGTATCTGGCTATGGCCTCCTGGTGTGACCGGATGGGCATGGGGGGCAGTGCTGAATTCATGCACCGCCAGAGCGATGAAGAGCGAGCGCATATGATGCGTATCTTCCACTATATATCCGATGTAGATGGCACTGCCATCACCCCGGCTATCAAGCAGCCACCCCTAGAATATCCCTCCATCCAGGAAATGTTCACCACAGTGTATGCGCATGAGCAGAAGGTCACCGCTTCCATTCACAAGTTGCTGGATCATTGTACGGAGGAGGACGACTATACCACCCACAACTTTTTGCAGTGGTATATCTCCGAGCAACGCGAAGAGGAAGCCCTGATGCGTACCATCCTCGACAAGATCAAGATCATTGGAACAGGGGCACAGAGCCTGTACTTTATCGATAAAGAAGTCGCCGCCATCAACAAGCAGGCGCAGGCAAAAGAAGCAGCAGAACAAGCATGATCAACGCTATGAAACACGGCATCCTCCTGGTGGTGGTCATGATCATAGCTACCGGTCTGTCCGCCCAGCGAAACAGAGTGGACTATGTCATGTCCAATCCCGAATTGCCTGCTTCACTGCCGGCATGTATGGATATGCCCGATATGTATCGAGAAAATTGCAATGCCCGTCAGATCCGCGACTGGGTCCGCAATCACCTGGAGTACCCCGAGGAAGCAAAGGCCAGAGGCATAGAAGGCCGCGTCGAGGTGGCCGTCACTATTGACACCCTGGGAAAAATGGGGTTGATGCGTGTCTCCAAAAAGGTAGACCCCATTCTCAATAAAGAAGCGATGCGCATCGTCACCGCCCTCAAAGACTCTGGCGTGGTCTGGTTGCCCGCCATGCACAAAGGCCTCAAGGTGATCTCTGAGTATCGGATCCCGGTCACCTTTTATGCCACCCAACCGAAGGTGCGCCGCGCGCCTACTGATCAGGACGGGAAGTAGGTATTAGGCCTTAGTTAACGCAATCCCACTGGTATGGAAGGATCATCGCTAGATAAATATCTGGTATGATACCCTTTGACTTTCTGGGTTTCCGCCTTTGTCGGACAGGTATTTGGCGTTCGGAATTCGGTGTTCGGCCCAACCGTTTCAGTATCTGCTATTGAATTACTACTCGTCGCCAAAGGAGGGCCTGAATTGGGATGAGTGGACGATTCGGCTTTGACGGATGTCTGGGGACCGATTGATCAGGATCGAAATTTAAACCATAAGCGTACATGTCGCGACCTTTCGATTAGCTCAATGGAAATTTCTGAATATTCCTACAAAAGGCTATCAGGGAAAGCGGGTCAAAAGCCCAGGGCGAAATTCAAGTATTATCTCCACCACTCCTTGACTCCTCCCCTCCATACCGTAAAAGAAACTGAAATTTCATTTGTCACCCAAATCTATAGGTAACCAGGAACGCAGGAATCAGGAACGCAAGAACGCATGAACCGTGCCTGCGGCACGCAGGCTGGAACAATGAAAACTATATCTATTGGGGCTGGTAGGAATGCAAAACCCGGAAATCAAATTGCAATTCCAAAAGGTTAATTCTCAGGACAACGAGCAACATCCCTCTCTTTTCCTTATTTTCCCATTCGAAATCATTTCCGAATGGACCGTCAAGCATTTTTTAAAGTCCTGACCGAGCGCCGACAGCGGGCCGCCTCCGGACCTCTGACCCTCGATCCCTATTCCGGGCCCTGGACAGAAACCCAGGCCATCCATCTGCTACGCCGCACCACCTTCGGGTTTGCTCCCGATCAGGTAGATACCTTTGTGCAGGCAGGGATGGCTGGCGCAGTTGACCAGATCCTGGATGTCAGCGGACCCGCACCCAATCCACCAGTTAATATCTATAGTACCCCTGCGGAGCCCGATCCGGACTGTGCCTATGGTACCACCTGGGTCAATGCTGCCTTCAATGTAGCCCTGCCGCCCCAATACTATCAGGCACGAACGGATTCGCTGAAGGCCTGGTGGGCCGGACAGATGCTCCAGGATGATCTGAACATCAAGCAGAAGATGACCCTCTTCTGGCACAACCATTTTGCCGTGGAGGCCGACACTGTGCAGATCGCCCAGGGGATGTATTTCTATTTGAAATCTTTACAAGCCAACTGCCTGGGCAACTTCAAAGGGCTCACCAAGACCATGACCCTCGATCTGGCCATGTTGCGCTACCTGAACGGGTATCTGAACAGCAAGGCCCAGCCAGATGAAAACTATGGCCGTGAGCTGCAAGAGCTTTTCACCGTAGGCAAAGGCCCCGGAAGTGGTTATACCGAAGATGATGTCAAAGCAGCCGCTCGTGTTCTCACCGGTCACCGCATCAATCCGCTGACCAGTCCCATCTCCTACTTCTTTGATTTTACCCAGCACGACACCACGAATAAGAAGTTTTCTTCTTTTTATGGGAATACGACCATCTCGGGTAAGATCGGTCCTGCCGGAGCGAATGAGGTGGACGACTTGCTGAATATGATTTTCAACACCAACGAGGTAGCCCTCCACATGTGTCGGAAGATCTATCAGTTCTTCGTCTACTACGAGATCACCCCTGAGATCGAGACCAATATTATCGAACCGTTGGCGCAAATCTTCCGGAATAGCAACTACGAGATCCAGCCGGTGATGGACGCGCTCCTGAAGAGTGAGCACTTTTACGATACCCTTAGCGTGGGTTGTGTCATCAAGTCACCTTTAGATTTTGTCATGGGAATGGCACGCCAGTTCAAAGTCGAATTTCCGAGCTCAACCCCGGATCCTCAATTGCTGTATCTGACCTGGGCCTTGCTGGCATCCGGCGCAGCGAATGCCGGGCAGAATATTCTGGATCCACCTATTGTGGCCGGATGGCCGGCCTGGTATCAGGCCCCGATCTTCCATCGGGTCTGGATCAATTCGGATACCATGGCGTCCCGACTCATCCTGATCAATGGCATCACGGGTGCGGGAATCAACCTGTTTGGTGTCCTGCTCAAGCTGGATCCCATTCCGTTTGCGGAGGCTTTGCCCGATGCATCGGATCCCAATCTGTTGGTGGCCGATACAGTGAACCAGCTCTTTGGATTGCCGATCTCGCAGACCACCAGGGATTATTACAAGTCTTTCCTGGTGCAGGGCCTGGGCGATGCCTATTGGACCGCTGCATGGTTTGCTTTTGTGGGCAACCCCGGCGATCCCATGGCCAAGAATACCGTCACCACCAGAATGAACGCCATGCTGCGTGAAATGATGGTCCAGGCAGAATTTCACCTATCCTGATTTCCTGAAAGGGAAACCTCAACTATAAAGATCCACACTGATGAAACGCAGGAAATTTCTACAATCCGTTGCACCGGTTGCCATCATGCCTTCTTTGATCGACAAATTGTCGGTCAAGGCCTTTTCGCCGGATTTCCTTCGGGGTATGGATAATTCGGAGATTCCGAATGACCATGTGCTGGTTCTGATCTACCTGAATGGCGGAAATGACGGGTTGAATACGGTGGTCCCTCTGGATCAACTGAGCAATCTGGCCAATGCCCGGGGGAATATTATGTTGCCGGAAGGCCAGCTCCACAAGATCATCGACAAGCAGATAGGTCTCCATCCGTCTCTGGGGAGTTTCAAGACGTTGTATGACGAGAACAAGCTGCAGATCATCCAAAGTGTGGGCTATCCGCAACCCAACTTCTCCCACTTCCGCAGTACAGATATCTGGGCCAGTGCCTCCGATGCCGATGAGTACGTGAACAGTGGTTGGATGGGCCGCTTCCTGGAGGCGAATTTCCCGGGATATCCAAACGGATACCCCAACACGGACAATCCCGATCCACTGGCTATTCAGCTGGGTGTGAATATGCCTCTGCTCTTCCAGGGAGATGCCGCTCAGATGGCCTTTAATGTCAGCTCGCCGGACATCTTTAACGTGGATGTCGATCCGAGTACCGATCCGGCACCGAACAGCCCGGCAGGCGAAGAACTGACCTATATCCGGACCATCACCGGGCAGATCAACGACTATGCCGAGCGGATCGTTTCGGCGTATGTACTCGGTTCCAATGCCTATACAGGATATCCAGCAGAGGGCACCAACTACCTGGCGGATGGGTTGAAGGCCATCGCCCGACTGATCAAGGGTGGGCTGAAGACGCGTATCTACACCATCGGACTATACGGATTTGACACCCATGCCGAACAGGTGGTGGCAGGGAATACCGCCACAGGAAACCATGCCAATCTGATGAAGCTCCTGAATGATGGGGTGTACTCCTTCCAACGTGACCTGGAGCAACTGGGTGAAGCCGATCGGGTGCTGGGTATGACCTTTTCCGAATTTGGTCGACGTGTGATCTCCAATGGCAGTGTGGGGACAGACCACGGAGCTGCGGCACCACTGTTCCTGTTTGGTAATAAGGTCGAGTCGGGAGTCCTGGGGAGCAACCCAGATATACCATCCACTCCAGATGTTGATGACAACCTGCCCATGCAATACGACTTCCGTTCGGTGTATGCTTCCGTCCTGTCGCAGTGGTTCTGCATGAATGAGGTCACTACGGATGACATCCTCCTGCAGCATTTCCAGAATCTGCCGGTGATCCAGGATACATGCAGTACGGGCTTGTTTGATGCGCTGGATCCGGCAGCGGGGCTGTTGGATGTAGTGGTTTACCCCAATCCGATGGTCGATCGGGTGCAGGTCAAGGTGAAGACACCGGGAGGCATGAGTCGCCTGGAGTTCTATGACCCATTGGGTCGGGTGGTGCAAAGCCGCAGTCTGGGTAAGGTGGCCAAGGGGGTCTATACCTATGATATCTACAATGAAGGCTACGCACCGGGCACTTATTACGTACGGGTGCAGTGTGGCGCCTGGCAGCAGGTGAAGATGATCCAGATCGTGCGATAGGGGCATTGGCCTTGCGTCTATGTGTGTAAAGAGGCTAACTTGTGAGTTAAACCCGACTGGTATGACCCGTTTTTTACTGTTGTTCGTCCTGGCTGTTTTGACCTTTCCCGCATTGGCGCAGGAGGAACCTTCGCTGGTCACCCCCATCGCCGAGGATACATCGGTCTACACCTGGGTTGACCATATGCCGGTGTTCGACAAGTGCGATCCAATGGAAGCGAACGCCTATACCTGCAGTATCAAAGAGCTGACCATGTTCCTCTTTTCCAATATCCGCTACCCGCAGGAATTGATGGCCCGCAATGAAGGTGGCATCACCCAGGTGGGCATTGTGATCGACAAAAAGGGAAGGATCAAGAAGGCGACGATCGAAGCCTCATCCGGCTACAAGGCTCTGGACCAGGAGGCCCTTCGGGTGGTGCGCAGTATGCCTGTCTGGAAGCCGGGCATTGAAGGCAGTCAGGCCGTGAATGTGGCCATGTCCATTCCGGTGAATTTCAAGCCGGAACTGTATCGGAGGGAGTAATTCAGGAATATGCTGCTCATCTACAAAGGCATTCGACAGGAGTTGAAACGTGCATTTTTCTTTTCATGGAAGTATGTTGGTCTTGTTGCTTTGGTGTTGTCCTTATGTTCAAGCTGTACAAAGACGGAATATCCTTTTTATTCTGGCCAGGGGAAACGGCCTGTTTACGTTGATTATGTAACTTTGGAAGTCATTCAGAATGAGCCGCCTCAGCCGGTCCTTCAGGGAGGTACCATCATCCTGAAGGACACTCTGCTCTTTCAATTGGATTACGGTCAAGGGATTCATGTATTTGACGTCAGTGACCCTGCAAATGCTCTGACCCTCACGTTCATACGTATTCCGGCAATATCCTCATTTACAATTGATGGTCATTTTCTCTATGCCGACAATTGGCGGGATCTGGTGACCCTGGATATTCAGGATCTGTTTCAAATTGTAGTTCTTGCACGTCAGAAAGATGTGTTTGAGCCACTTTTGTTTCCCCCCCAGTATTCAGGTATTTTCGAGTGTGTAGATCTGGATAAAGGAGCTGTTGTTGGTTGGTTGGATGTTGATTTGACTAACGTACGCTGTCGGACTGAGCAATAATTCTTCACAATTAATGATGTGATATGAAACTGGTTTATTTATGGATGACGCTGATGGTATTCCTGGCGTCTTGTTCTCTTGAGGATAGTTTTGACCAACAGGATATCAAAGCTGGTTCCCTGGCCAGATTCATAGTCAAGGAGGGATATATGTATTCATTGAATCACCATGAGGTTCTCACCTTTGCGCTCCAACCGGATGGTGCCCCTTTGTTGAAAAGTAAGTTGGCCCTGGATTATGGATTGGAGACCATCATTGCTTATGAAGATTTGCTCTATGTGGGCTCCCGGATCGGGTTGTATATTCTGGATATTTCCAAACCGGATCAGCCTGTCTTATTGTCGAAGACAGAGCGAGCAGTGAGCCTGATCGGTGGATGTGATCCGGTAGTTGTCAGGGATTCGTTTGCCTATTCCACAGTGAAGATTATCAACGATGTCTGTGGACAAAGAAATACGCGCAGTGTACTATTGGTTTATCAGATTGAGGATCCTACTTCTCCTGTGGAGGTGGGTGAATATGAGTTGGATGAGCCGAATGGATTGGGGTATAAAGACGATATTCTGTTTGTATGTGATGAGGGCACAGATCGGGTGATCCTGATCGATATTGCGGATCCTCATACGTTGGTGTTTACAGATATCGAGGTAGTGATCCAGGATCCGATCGATCTGATTATTCACGGGAGTCGTATGGTAGTAGCGACACGGACGGACTTCCAGTTTTATGATATCCAGGATATTCACGACATCCGTCCCTTGGGAGTGATTTCAAAATGAGGTGGAGGTATTTGATTTTGTTACTAGCCTTACCTGCGCTGTTGGGTAGCCAGTCGGAAGACGGAACGGATCCCTTTTCCGGAGTGCCAAGGCTTTTGATCAAAACTGATGTGGCCCATTTGATCTATCCGAACAAACCAGCGGTGAGCGCAGGTATCGATTTCGCGATTGCATCCCCTCTTCGTGCAGATCTGACTCTTGGCTGGTTTTTGGGTTCGGGCTATTTCAGCAATTTTAAAGGGGAGACATACAATGGGCCGCGCTTGCGGTTAGGGTGGAAATATATTTGGGCTCTTGATAAAACCACTTTTTTCCATTTGGGAATGGAAGGGAGGTATGACCGGATTACAAACCGAGAGTGGGCCAATGTTTCCCGGCAGGGCCAGCAATATGTGGAGATCTTTTTGCGCAATCGTCAGATCGAGAGTCTGGGAGCTGCTTTTAGAATGGGTCTCCAATTGTATTTTGGAGAGACCGGTCGTTGGTTGATCGAACCGGAGTGCCATTTGGGGTTGGCTCGGCATGATGTTTGGTACCAGGATCCGCCCGATGTCGAACTGGCCAGCGCGCCAGAAATACTTTTTAATTTTCGATTTCCGGAGGGAAGGAGCTATCGCTTCAATCCGGCGATCGCTGTACATGTGGGTTATGCCTTGCTTCGGTAAGTGGCATTGGGGATTTGGTCTATGACCCGTATCTTCTGAGATGAGTGGTGAGATAGCTTATGGCTATAAGTTGGTTCTGGTGATGAACGGATCACTATCGAATATTTTCGCAACATATCGTATCATTCATTCCGGATTCTGAGTCTTATATTTTGTGGTGAGATCTGTGCTTTATTCAGATAAAACTTGAAAAATGACGCCCAAACAAGAAGAACGAATCAGAACCAAGATCAAAAGGATCAAGGCTGCTCTGGCTGCGGAAAGACGGATGTTTGGGGGCTATTACGATGACAGCCGAGGCTTGCGATATGCCCCTCCTGAACTGTATTTGAAATTGCAGGATTATACCGGGGCTCTGCGGTATTTCAATTGGTTCCATAAGAACTTTGAGGACGATGTCTGTTATGGCACCTTCCTGTTTGAATGGACGCTGACCCTCTTCAAGACCAAGCGAATCAAAGAGGCCGAAAAGAAAGCGATCGCTACATTTTTTGCCAATACCTATCTGTTGGACTACTTCCTGGAAAAGCCACCCCGATTGTCGGCAAGTGTGGGAACCTCCAACTGGGACTATTCCCAACTGGTTGATCACTTCCAATATAAAAAGGACTCGGATGAGTTGGTCGAATTTGCTGCCTGGCTGGCGGAGGTCATGGAGAGTGACCAATTTGTTCGCCTCACAAACCGGTTTATTGAGATCGAACGAAAGTTGGAAACCGAGCCTGTTGGACCGAAGAGGTCAATGCTAGTTCGAGAACGGTCCAGTTTACTGGATGACTTTGAATAGACTAGTTGTTGACCATGATACTTTCCGGGAATGATGAAATGAAGAAAACAGATGAAACCATTATCGAAACGATCATCACCCAGGGTACCACTTCAAAGTCCTTCGTCTTTGCTTTCCAATCTACCTGATAGACAAGGGCATAAGTGACTTGAACTTTTTAGGTACACGAACATCAAAATTGAAGTTGATCAACATCCATACCCTGACAAGAAGTTGGACATGATCAAAAGCCCTCTGGATCAACTATCTTTAAGGAGAAAACGGGTCATTTGAAAGATGGCTACATGAATGTTAGAGAAATAGGAAAATTCTCATTCATGGATGATTCCCCTGGTTGGGAGTATATACGGGATCAAATATTATGCGTAGCAGCCAATATTTATACACATTCAGATATGAAATTACTGAAAGTGAACTGTGCAAACTCGAATCGAGGTATCTATTTCATCAGGAAGAAAAAAATAAAGTACTTGTTTCGGATATAAAAACAGAACCATCAAACAGTGCCTTCATAAAAGGAAGGTTGAATATTATTTCATCTTCTCATGATTTTGCTACGCTCATCCTTGAGATTAAAAAGGAAGGTATATGTCATGAGGGATTTAAAATTGAATATTTAGTTGTGGATGGGGATACAACTGCTTACTCCGATCGACTTGAAAAATTAATGGATATAGGCTATAGCATTGAGGGTATTCCAGATTATTATAAACCGACGATCACCTATGGGTTGTGCTATTTCGACAATATCTGGAGTTTTGGCATTTTGATCAAGAACAATTTTGAATGGTTTAAGCACAAGCAAAAACCTTACTCCTACAGCAATTCAATCAGTATGCCGATTGCCAAGGCGCTTGTCAATATTGCGGCAAAAGCAGACAAGAAAAGCAAGCTGCTCGATGCCTGTTGTGGTGTGGGAACCATTATGTTGGAAGCCTGTTTTGCAGGAAATCATATTGAGGGGTGCGACATTAACTGGAAGTTATGTGAGAATGCCCGAGAGAATCTATCCTATTTCAACTATACGGCGAATGTCTATCACTCCGATATAATAGACATCCATATGCGATATGATGCGGCCATTATTGACTTGCCATATAATCTCTCAAGCCGCGCCACGGATCAGGACATCGCACACATAATGGAGTCCGTAGCGGAGATCACCGATCGGTTGGTTATTGTATCCACTTCAGATATGACAAACTTGATCAGCAAAGTAGGATTCAGAATAGCAGATCATTGTAGCGTACCAAAAAGTGGAAAGACTAAATTCACTCGGCAGATATGGGTGTGTGAAAGGATAGGATAGCTAGAAAAAGCTCGAGGTCGAATTTATAAATTTGAGCGCCCCCTTGGGGATACCAGGCTTGGTAAAATCATTACCTGACCCTTGTCCGGCAACATTGCTGCCAGCCCCTTAATTTGAATCAACTGGATAAAGTTGCGGGAATTGACTATTCGATTCTGGTGATCGGCCTCTTGTCATTGGTTTTTCAACAGACAGTAATCACTGCAGAGTAGCACAGGGTTACACAGAGTTGATATACTTCGGGGTTTTCTCTCAGTCGCTTCGTCACTGAGTCTCTTCGTCCAACAATTGCACTGTCGCAAGTTCCTTCCGACTTTCGCCTTCGCACTTCCGCCTTTTTCCGTCTCTGAGTCACTCCGTCAGAGTTTCACTCGGTTCTTCTCAACGTCCCACTATCCCAGAGTCATTGTTCGGTCCTCCGTCCGCCCTGAGTCTCTTCGTCACTGAGTCTCAGGCTTCCTATGCCTTCTCTTCCAATACCGCTGACAATCCCCGATCGATCAGGGCGTCTTTTTTGGGTTTGAGGTCGGGGATGGGGCCGGTCTTGACAGTGGCTTTGCCTTTGAAGTGGACCAGCAGGGAGAGTTGCTCGGCCTGCTCGTGGGAGTGGTCGAGGATGTCCATCAGGCACTGGATCACCCAGTCGAAAGTGTTCACATCGTCATTGTAGACGAGGATCTCGGCCACCCGACCGGTATCGGTCGTGATGGTTTCTTCGGTGAGGACGTCTTCGTTTTCCTGAGGCCAATTCATATGGTAAAGATAAGGGTTATGCACTTAATTGGCTCAAAGCCTCGCGTACCTTCTCAAAATTGGGGAGATCACCGGCACTGTCCATCACTTCCGCATAGCGCACGATACCATCTTCATCGATCACAAAAGCGGAGCGTTTGGCCACTCCTTTCAAACCCAGGATCCACTCGTCGTAGAAAGCACCGTAGGCGGGAGCCACTTCTTTGTTAAAGTCGGAAGCCAGGGGGAAGTTCAGGTTTTCCAGTTCGCGAAACTTGCCCTGCGTAAACGGTCCATCTACAGAGATAGCCAGGACTTGAGCGTCAAGATTCTGATAGGCTGCAATATCATCCCGCATAGCACACATCTCTGCTGTACAGACACCGGAGAAGGCGGCCGGGAAGAAGAGCAGCACCAGCTTTTTTCCCTTATAGTCGGAGAGGGAAACCGTTTGCTTGTCTGGAGTAGGGAGGGTGAATGCCGGGGCAGGCTTGCCAATAAGAGTGTGCATAGGGTAATACTTTTCTGTGTAACAAGGTAAACAGTCTTCCGGTTTAACTCACAAGGAACTTTTGACAATTGCAATGTGCCATTCGAACTGTCGTTAGCCACGCGAGAAACCGAGTAAACTCGGCTTGAACATAATTCGGACTCAGATGTGTCCTAAATAATTCTAATGGGCATTGGGTTGAACGAAGATGCAGTATTCCACTCTTTGGCGTCAACCTAATATTTAGTCTGCAGGATCTCTTGCCTGGTCCCGCCTCATCGCCGGCGGTGGCTAGGTACTTTTGATGCACCAAAAGTACCCAAAAGTGCTTGTCGCCAAAATGGGCCTTCTTATTCAGGATTTGCAACTCCCACACCACTTTTCTTGTTTGATGGCGCATTTACATCAGGACCCGGCCGCTAGTATTTGATCGGTAGCTCGCTTTTGGATTTCACTTTTTACTTATCTCGGTCCAGGATCAGAATTGGGGATGGAATCCGACCAAATAATGCGTCAATCCTCCATTCGAGCCCCTTTCTTAACAGTTGAATAGTTTGTCTTGGACTTTAAGACGGGTCCCTGATGTCCTAGGAGGCCCTGGTTTGGCGACAGAAATCACTTCTCCTCGACTCCACACTCCTCTACTTGAATAACATGGGCGAATAATCAACCACTCCGCGGTCGCATTGTCCTTCACTTGACACCCCGGGTTTTACCCGGGGCTATTTGTATTGAACCCCGCTGGGGTTCTCCAAGTGATCGAAATATCGAAATAACTCAATAACGAAATATCCCAATAACTTTTCTCATCAACTCCCGCCCCGAGTACTTGGGGCCAAGGCTTCGGGGGGTCATGCCTTCACTTTTCAGTTTAACGGTGGATGGATAATTCAATGACCTGGGTGACTTGTCGCTTATCAAAATTGTCATCGGAGACCAGAATCATCCGCCAGGTGTCCTTGGAAGAACCAGGTCCAAATGTCATCCCTTCCACGTTGTCATAGCGGCGTTGTTGTCCACTCTTCCGTTCGGCCTGAAAGTCATGAACCAGTGTTGCTTTGACCGACCAGGTCGTCTCCGGGTCTAGATCACAAAGGCGGGGATGGCCCTTCAGCGTGGACCCATTGTTCACATCAGCCCGGTAGACCAGGATGTCATTCCCGGTGAGCGGCGACCAGGACCGTTCGAGGCACCACAATGATCCTTCCTCATCCCAGATCATATCGACCAGACCATGTCCATTCTGGGCGTAATAGAGCTTTTCATAGAGGATGTCACCCGTGGCAAGATCCAGGTAAACCAACCGGAGCGGATGATAGGGCGGCATCCAGGTAGATCCGCATTTCTCATCCTGTTTGAGTATGTGTTCAGAAGCGACGACCAACGTACTTCCATCTGGGGAGATGGCCAGACTTTCCAGCCCGGAATTGTTGTGTATACCCTGGCCTTTCTGATCGGGCTGGTAGGCCAACGGCAGCTGAATGACCCGGTAGACTACCCCCTCCAGATCCATCAAGTTGACAGTAGAATGAGCCTCATTGGTCCAGATCAACGTCTTCCCATCCGGTGTGAGGCGAATGGCCTCCGGGTCCATAAGCTTAGGAACAGAAACGTCGGAGAAAGTGATGCGGGTTTCACGCAGTACCGTTAGCGTACCGTCTAGCCTGTCCACTCGCAGGGTATAAAACCGGCCAGGGGGTTTATCGGAAATGGCATAGTAAACATCTTGTTGTCCATTATAACAGATGCCCGACAAGCCGCCCATTTTCACTGATGGATCCTTGCCAGCAAAACTTTCCGGTAGGAGGGTATGGATGGTGACCTGGCCACTGGTCCAGTCCCATTGCGCTGACAGGGTCTGCCCGCCGAACAAGAGCAGGATGATGAGAAACAGAAATTTCTGTCGATGGACGAGCATAAGGGGTTGATCTTCCTTTCACCGAAAGATACAGACTGCCCGGCATCGTTTTATACATCGCGCAAGCCAGCGATGGCCTTCAGCTTTTTGTACAGCTGCTCTGCCTGGCGATAACTGAGGGTCTGTTGCCCGTCACTCATGGCCCGTTCAGACTGTTCATGCACTTCAACAATGACCCCATCAGCACCGGTTACCGCCAAGGCCATGGCGATCTTGTCCACGAATGCCCGTACCCCGATCCCGTGACTGGGGTCAGCGATCACCAGCAGGTGGGTCTTCTCCTTAAGCATCACCAGAGCGTTGATGTCAAACGTATTTCGATAGGCCTGCTCGTAGGATCGGATGCCTCGCTCGCACAACATGATCTTCTTATTTGACGAATACCGAATACCAAATTTCCGTTTCGAAATAACCCAATAACGCAATCACGAAATAACATTTTCGCGTTGCCAGTCTATTCTCCCTTCCGCCTCAACATCTTGATCTTTTTTCCCTCTGCAGAACAACGGATCAATTCCGCCAATCTGCGCTCCCGGGTGGCTTCCTGTTTGGCACTGACAACCCACCAGATGGATGGTTTTCGAACAGAGGGTGGCAACTTTTGAAAAAAGGCCCAGGCTGCTTTTTCTTTTTTAATGATGGCCTCATATTCCGGAGACAGTGAAAGTTTTTTTAGATCCTGCTCGAAGGAATATACCCCGGATTTTTCCCTTTTCTTTTTTGCGAAGGCGGCTTTTCCAGCGGGGTGGATCTGTTGTTCTTTGAGTAGCTCTCCGTATCGTTTGACATTGACATCACTCCAGTTGCTGGTCGGCTTTCGCGGGGTGAAGCGAATGCGGTATCGTTTTTCATC
Organism: Saprospiraceae bacterium; assembly: GCA_021738725.1. Lineage (GTDB taxonomy): Bacteria > Bacteroidota > Bacteroidia > Chitinophagales > Saprospiraceae > JAGNXB01. The sequence continues at coordinate 14,142 of JAIPBE010000067.1, forward strand.
CACGGTATGACGGAGGCCGTCGATCCAGCCAAAGCAGAGCGCCTGGTCGACCGATTCTGGCCAGGTCAGGCTGGGTGTGCCAGTGTGTTTTTTATAGTACCCCACCCAAAGCACCTGTTCGGTCTGGTGATGTTCTTCCAGCCAGCGCCGGAAAGCGAGTGGGCTATCAAAGAAAATGGTTGCTACATCTGCATTCATACGGGGATATTTTGAGTGCACCAATTTTTCGCCCAGACCAGGCTGGCCCAAAGGTTGGACGGTTTTTCCATATCGCAAATCAATTGCTGTCTTGTGTATGTAGCTGGATGAAAGTGGCCGTCTGTGGTGGCAGTTAATTGAATCAAACGATCCAGAGCGACCTGACCCCTGCCCAATAAAATCGCAATTTGAAAAAGCGACTGTCGGATGGCTTTGGTTGAATATGGCAGTGATTGCCATTGCATTCGGAATCGAAGCAGGTACTGTTCCCATAAATTACGGATATTGTCCAGATCGTCCTCGCGGGTCAGCAGGGTTTGTTGACCATTTTCCAGGTCCTTGTGCACATCAAACAGATCGTTGGTTAATTGTAAAAGTAATCCAAGCGTGTGAATGGCTTCTTCTTCATCAGAAGTGATGGTGTGATCCAGAATGACACGATAGATCAAGGTAAATGCGGCACCTTTTTCTGTAGTGATCTCCACCAGTTCCTCCACCGAAAGCGGGATCAATTCCATTTGACGAAGGCTGTGGTCCTGAGCGGCTCCGGATTGTGCCAGAACACGTGCAAAGATGTTTTTATCTGTTACGGTTTCGTTTAGTTCATCCAGGATATTCCGGACTGTACGCAGTGAAGGATTGGAATTTGCCTGGCTGGAGAGGATCTGCACATGGGACATACCCTGCTCGTCCATCAGATCGTCATAGAGAGGCGTCATAACCCCCAGGAGCAAGGCATTTCTGCGCTCCTTTACGGCGGGAGGATACCCGCGTAAGGTGGTAAACCAGGAAGAAGTGATGGCGCTCAGGCGCGTGTATTGGAGGATGCGGGCATACGTTGCAAAATGTTCCGGATGTTCGTTCATCCATTGTCGTGTCAGCAGGTCGTTGTGGCCGTAGACCGCTTTGCCCAATCGGGACATAGCAGAAAGCGTATACCACCATCCTGAGGCAGTCAAACTGATTTCTTTCTCCAGGCGAAAAAGAGGACGATGGCGGGTGATACAGCAAAGAGGGTATACCACCAGGCATGCGGACCTCCGATCAAGGGGAAAAAGGTGAGGGCGCCGATCAGGATGATGATGGCCCCTTGTCTTTCCCATTTCCAGATCACCAGATACCCGACAAGGAGGGTCAGATGTGCCAGTTGCCGCAGCCAGACGGTAGCTGGAGGGGAGGCATTGGCCGGATCACTGAACCAACCCAGATGTTCTACAAAAAAGGCACCCCATAAGAGCAACTCTGCGATGGCCAGCGTGCGGGCAATCCCTCTCAGATATTGACTGGTAAACAAGGTTTCCATCTCCAAATATACGGGCCGTCGAATGGAATCCGGTACAGATGGAAACGTGGGCCTGATCAGCGTTTTGGTCGGAAGATGATGGTCTGCCCATCCTGGGTCAGGGTCAGCTGTTCGTTGACCTCCAGATCCCAAGTTTGACCGGAAAGGGATTCCATCAGCCGGGATTCGAGGTCCAGCAGGGGGCAGGCTCTTTTCGTGGAAATGAAAGGCCCGAAGGTCATGGTCTTTCCACGCAAAAGGAAGGTGCCATTGATCCGATTGCATCCTCCGCTGCCGGTGGCTGTGCTGTTCAAGCCGTTCATGATCAAATAGGGATGAATGCCCTGGCCTTCCGTATCAAATGTTTCCCCATTGATGGACACCAGTTCCCAGATATCATGCAAGCGATATGGAGAAGGATGGTATCCGCATCCGGTATAGGATACAGGGCTTTCCATGTCTTTCAGCTGGAGGTTGACTGTCACGGTGTGTGTCCGGGCTTCCCCGGACATATCGTCTTCGCAGGCGTTCAAGCGGGTGATGACTTCGATCCGGCCGGCATCGCCCGCCCCACCATACGTATAGAGCACTCCGGCTTCGGAGGGATCCTGGTTGCCCAGAGGAAGGGCCATATCGATCTCCTCCGGACCAAGTGCTGAAAAGTGGATCGTACCAGACGCTTTGATCTCTACCATCCAGAACGGTTCGTTCCCAGTGGCCTTGAAGAAGATATCCTCCGAATCATCAAATGTCACCTGCTCCGGAACCTCCCGTTTCAGGATATAATTCTCGGGAAATTCGGTGCGTACCTGTTGTCCCTCGTCATCCACCAGGACCAGAGTTTCATCGACGACCTGGAGGTGATTCATTCCGGCGATCTGTTCTGTCAGAACGATCCGACCACTGCGCTTGTATTGGAATGATCCCCGGGTGATGGTGGATTCAATTTCGCGATCCATATTGCGTTGTTCCAACGAATAAGTCTGATCCGCATTCAGTGTGAGGGTGCAGGCAATGCCTGGGCAATCGGCGCAGGGCAGCAGACCATGGAAGCTTCCGGTTGGACCGTGATAGCGACCGATGGAACAGCTGGTAGCCAGAAGGAAAACCAAGAGGAGAGTGGATCGGAATGTATACATATGAAATACTATGATTCGTGTTATTTCTGTTCTTCAAAGGTACACCACGGTTCTTCGGCAACCCATGAGCCGGAGGCAGGAAGACGAAATATTTCGCTTTCTCCCATGATTGTTTTATATTTATCAAATAACATTCCGCATATGAAAAAGCTCCTCTCTTTCCTGATTATTACTCTGGTGGGACAGACCATCGTTTTTGGACAGTTCGAGTTGCGCCCGACACTTGGCATTACCCGCAGTGCCATAAAGGACTTCAAAGAAGTCGATTTCAAGAGTGAAATGGGCTTCAGCTTTGGCGTCGACCTGTTGTTTGGTGATCGGATGTATCTGCAGCCGGGAGTGCACTATGAAACGACAAAAAATTCGTTGCACCCGGATGCCGGGGGATCATCGACCCTCAAAGTCAGCAAAGTTCGTATTCCGTTGCTTGTGGGCTTCAAGTTGTTTGATACGAGTTCAGACAATTTGATCAATGTACGTGCATTCACAGGACCGAATATGTCTTTGGTGACCTCCACCGACGATGGTGACAGTCCCCTGGCCATTCGGAGTGAAGACTTGAAAACAGCCACATTTGGTTGGAATGCTGGCGTTGGCGTCGACTTTCTGCTCTTTTTTGTGGACCTGAACTATCAGTTCGGCTTGTCGGATTTTTTTGATGACAATAATATTCAAGGTATCGAAGGCCAGAATTCCAAAAACAATATTTTCTATCTGAATGCCGGATTGAAGCTGAAGTTCTAGATCACATGGTGGTCAGATGAAAAATAAGGGGCTGATGGTATTCTGTAAGCCCCTTATTTAATAATTCAACATCGTGATCCCTTACTCGACTATCAGTTTTGCAGCTCGATACATCCGTCCACTTTCTTGTATTTGAATAAAGAATATCCCGGATGGCAGGTCGGTCACAGAAATAACCAGTTGCTTTTCAGATTCCGGCACATTCATTTTTAAAATCATTCGCCCTGCCAAGTCGGTAATCATCAGATACGCGTTTCTTGGTGCTTCTTCTAGCCATTCCATTGTAATGTAATCGCTTGCCGGATTTGGGAAAAAGCGCATCGGGACTTCTACAGGGAACAAATCTTCGATATACACGAGGCGGCGGCACGGTTTTGAATAGCATTCATTCAAGATAAATGTATCGCGCTTTATACAACTGAAGCAATCAGATTCCAGGATATAGCTTCCGCCATAGGTAGTTGAAATAGTATTTCCGGAGCCGAGGTTGACTTCCGTTTGGGTCACTATATCGTAATAGAACCAGGTAAATGTGCAGATGTCTGGACAAGGGTCGTCAGGTGGCAGGATCATTTGGGCCATCAACATTACCGGCATGCTATCACATACAAAACAGGGCCCCATAATTTTTGGAACGCAACATTGCCGGAAAGTGATGGGGTAAGTTGTGACGCTTTCGCCAGGGCAACAATCCGCTTTCAAGAAAGCGAAGTAAGTACCATGTAAAGGAAGGGTGGTATAATGAAATGTTGCAAGTGAAGGTGGTGTGACATTTGGCGTGCTGCCGATATAATTGCCGTCCTGGTACCAATCCACCGTGTAGGTACAATTGCAGGGCGTGTTGCAACCTTCAATTTTACAGGGTTCAATGTCGAGTGACAAGTCAACGAATTTATTAGGGCACGGGTCAGCGTTCGCAGAAAAATTGATATAAGCAAGTGGCGATTTATATTCTACCAACAGGCTGATTTGCTTTGGCGGGCAGAGGTTATTTGCGGCTTCAACATAGAAATAGAATGATTCGGAGATTTGGCCGATGTTATACAACCCATTTGTGGTCCCGGCATCGTATAATTGGACTAACGGTCCATTATTGCAGTCCTGCTGGTACCAAACCCATGTTGGAGGGTCGCCGGCACATTCCGGTGTGAATTTTATGGTTGCATCGCTGTTCGTCGAGCAAAGGAAAGGTGGTTCGGGTGGCGCCAAAGCAAGGGTTCCAATAGATGCCAAACCACTGTATAAACGGATGCGGGCCTGGCAGGTATGTACACCACAGGAATCAGTTATTTTTACTGTGTAAAACGTATCTTGAAAACAGAGCTGGTCGTTCTGCATGCCGATAGCAGAGATTGGCGAAAAAGTATTTCCACCGGATTGTACCAGGTTGCCTTGGGGGTCGAACCATTCGATTGAACTAATCGGACAAGCGGTGGTCGGCGTGTCAATCGTCAACGTCAGTAATCCGGGTAATATCGGTGTTCCGTTATAGCAGTATGCAGAGTCATTAAGTTGGCAACTATATGAACGGCAAAGCCGAAGGGTCGCGACATCGGAGGTAAGCTGCTGGCAGGGGCCATCATCGAGATGAACTACTGCATATATGCAATACTCGTCGTCGGGCAGGGAGCTCGGATAAATATGCAATGGTTCCAAGCTACTGGTAACATTGTCTTGATAGGGCGTGTTGTTGAAAGGAATTGACGGACAACCACCAAGTGGTTTGGGTAGGACATACCAAGTCACCTGACTGATCATCATCAGCGGCGACCAGTTGCCCACCACAATCGGAACATGGGAAACGTCCAGTTCATGGCAAATTTCGTAGTCATCTACTTGGATTGATTTGCAACAAGGCAACTGAATGTTCACCGTCTGGCTGCATGTCATAGGCAGGCCTGTAACAGGACAGAGGCAGTTGCTTTGTATTGTAAATAACAGGTTGGTTGTTTTTGAGGTCACTACCTGGGCATTTCCAGTGATTATCCAGGAGGTGGGTAAGGAAGTATAAATTAAATTGGAGAGCGTTGCCACTGCAGGGCTTATCGAGATAATCGGCTGTAGGCACGATGCTGACCCAGGGGCGTTCCCCACTTCAATGACAAACTTATAGATGTTATTGTTCGCAGTACACGCAACTGCTTTGTCCAAAATTGGTCCGCAACAAGTACTGGGTACTGTGATTAAATGGCTGACTGAACTGCATAAAACACCGTTTTGATAGACATCGAGGCAAACAGTATATTGGCCGCCTCCGCAGGGAAATGTATAGGAAAAATTGGGAGTGGTTGTAGAATGAACGGGGGTGCTGCAATTAATAGTCCAATCCACAGCTGTCCAAAACGTTTTAACTTCCCAAATATAGGCATTGATAACCAATTGGTTATAGCCTAAAACAGTACCATTTTCAAAACAACCCTACCCATTTAGAACAGGGTTAAAAGTTCGGGTGGCGGCTTATTGGAT
>JAIPBE010000068.1 GCA_021738725.1 Saprospiraceae bacterium
AGCCAGAAATGAAATCCTGACATCAAGATTTTAGCAGGAAACCATGCATAAAAAACTGAGTTAACTACATCGTTTGTTTCATAGGAACCCATTTATTATTAAAAGGCAACTTTTGGTGTCCCAATGCGGAAGTCAGGAAAAAATTGCTACTTGCTTCATGATAGAATTGTTTTGTTTCCATCATCTACGAAGCCAGGGACCGGATCGGATTTTCAACCCGTCGATTATTTGAAAAAACCTGCATGTACAATCGTACATACATAATGCTCTGCTTGCAAAATGCCAGTTCGGAGTAAGTTGAATTTGTTGATTTAGATGGGGTAAGGATCCCCTGAAGAAACCTGATACGGGAGGTTTAGCCCATTTCAGCGACAACCTCTTTTACTTCGGGGACCATTCGCTTCAGCATCCCTTCAATTCCCGCTTTCAGTGTCACTGTGCTGGAAGGACAACCACTACAGGATCCCTGCATGATCACACTGACCACACCCTCTCGAAAACCCTTGAATTCGATATTGCCGCCATCCATTTCGACAGCAGGCTTGACATAGGTCTCGATCAGTTCGACGATCTTTTGGGCAATGGCAGCATCCTCTTCGGAATAGTCAAAGTCGGCACCCCTTTCTTCCACCATGGCCTGCATTGCCTCCGTGAATCCCTCTTTGATGATCTCTTTCCCTTCTTCGATGTAAGCTTTCAAAAATTCCTTCAGACGCAGCATCACATCTTCCCAGGCAAAGGAGAGCTCCTTGGTGACCGTGACAAAGTTGTTGGATATATACACACCTTTGACATAAGGCAACGCGAACAACTCATGGGCCAGAGGAGACCATTCTTCCGCCAGTTCCGGCGTCCGAAAATCAGCTGTACCTGTGTACAACATCCTGTTGGTCACATACTTAAGTGACTCGGGATTAGGGGTCTGCTCGGTATACATCATTACCGGCGTCTTTACCGTATCGCTCATGCCAGTCTGGTTTTAGATAGTGAAACGAATTCCACGATGGAAGGTTTTCACAACTTACAACGATTCGAGCATCTGCCGTACCAAACCGAGGGATCGTTTTTCTGGTATGGGATTCCAGGTGTATCCACCGGCAGTAATCGACAGGTCGATCCAGGCGGAATAGAAGTTGTTTTGAACGGCTTCTGTCACACAAAAAAGGCGGCCTGTCTTGCCCGTGGGAATATCCTCGATCTGATAGACCCCCCCACCCATGTATTCCAGTGCAACGGCCGTTCCCGTCGGAACATCCAGCCAATACACAGCGGTATTACTTTCAGCAAAGCCTTTTGGCATCTTCACCTGTATCTCCGGATCTGCCGGATAGAGAACAACTGATTCGCCTGCACACCAGGTGCCTGATGCTGCAATGGAGAGTAAAAAACCATTGACCCCTGCGCCATTCACCGGGTCGATCCAGTTGGTCAGACTGATCTGGCTCTGAGGTGCATCCTGCCAGCGAAAAACCCAGGGAGTGGGTCGAATACCTTTCCACATGGTCGGGTTACCACCGCTGGCGGATGGCCATCTGATCAGAATGTCTTTCGTGAGGACAAGTGCTTCACCTTCCTTCTCTGCTCGCAGTTGAAAGGCCTTGTCAGATCGGACCATACCCTGATAGTGCTGCATGGAAATCTGGCGCTCGACCTGATCTGCAATGACTCTGATCTCCTTCCAGGCGAGCGAATACTCATCTTCCACCACCTTGCCATCGGCGGTCATCCAGGCTTGATCCGGGATCTCGATCAGCACGCCTGTCTGAGATCGGAGCTGGACAGCCGCTCCAGTCATACCTGTCAACGAAAAGATCGTATCACTTTGCTGCGGGAGCTGCTCATAGAAATTGAGGATATTCCCCCTGGGTATAGGGACTGTATAGTCCGGGGTGAATTCGTCTACCTCAGACTGGCAGGAAGCCATCAACAGGCCTCCGAGGAAGCACCATATGATCGGTCGGATCTTCATTAGAAATATTGACGAATACCCATGGCCACACCCAGATTGACATATTTCTGATCGATCGGGTAAGCTTGAATATTCAATGGTTTCATCCACACCCGCAACTGTGGTTCAAGTAAAAGATGAAGCTTTGGTCGCAAGGCATAATTGAAACCCATGCTCATTAACAAACTGCTGCCCACATGAGTTCTGAACGCCTGATACCCTTGCTCATTGTTCGAATCAAAGTTGACCAACTGGTGATCGGGATCCAGAAAATCGCCCCGCTGTGAAGCTGCAATATTGAACAGGATACCTGTATTCAACTGGATCACCCAATTTCCCCGATCGATTTCGTACCCCACCATCAATGGGATGTCGTAGAACCTGTATCGGTTATACCCAATCTTGTTGTACGAACCATATTCCGTCACAGAAAGTGTATCCCAGACATAGACAATATTGCCATTCTGATAGATCGTATCCAGGGTCACATTGATCACCTTGGTCACCTGAGCATTCTCGTCTCGATATTCCAGTTTTTCCGTAATATCCGTATAGATCAGACCCGTGCGCAGGGCCAATCCACCTCTGAAGTGGGCATTTATCCGAAATCCGGCGCTGTAGGCGAACATATAGGATTCGTCATTCTTCCGCTGCTCCGCATAGCCGATCATAGATGGATCCTTATAGACTAGCTGACGAGATGCATATTCCGGAGCGAAGTAGGCATCTACAGATAATCCACGAAGGAAACTGTTGAAACTGTAACAGCTGGGTGTAGCCTTCCGCTTTGCCGACTTTCCTATCCCAGGAAGCTTATGTGTCTGATTGGATTGCACACCAGCCACCTGATCCTGGAACAATTTGTCTGTGGTGGCAAAACGATAATCTATTTCGAAGACCTCTGCTTTTTGGCCGGCATCATTTTGTCGATTGAGAACATTCGACCCTGTCGGGCGATCGGTACCTACTGCACGCGCATCGTCCTGCGCAAGATTCTGACCGACAGTGTTCGCAGCATCCTGTTTGAAACGATCCTGCGACGATTGATTTTTGTTTGATGCCTGGATAGAGCCAGCGTTTGAAGAACCCGCTGTTCCAGACTTCTGAGTCTTCCGCTTACCGGTGTTACTTCCCTTTTCAACCGATTGGTTGACAGTTGAGGCAGATTGTGATTGGCGTTCCTGTTGATCGGTTGTATTGACAGTATTGGTTTCGTTTTGAAGGGTTTGATTGGTTTGGTCTACCTGGTCAGATGCATTGGTAATATCTGCCGTCTGCGTTGATGAATTTTGTTGATCAGCCGTTGGTGCATCCTGATAGACAGGTTGTTCCTCATGCTGGATGGTGGGTCGCTCTGCGGAGGGTGAATGGAAGCTCAACCACAGGGCGATACTCGCCACAACTAGTATACTGGCACTGAAATAGTACCAGCCCAGGGGGTGGATCCGCTTGTCCTGTCGGGCTGCCTGGATCCGAGACCACATGTTATCCGGAACAGGAGAATCGGTATTCTCCAGCCTTCGACGAAGGTTCTCGTCCAAAAATTCGTTCTGTCGTTTCTTCATCATCTCTCTATAATGCTACTCGTGTAATAGCTAGTACTTTTTCTTGCAGCCATTTTCGTGCTTTCACCAATTGAGACCTTGAGGTACTCTCTTCTATCGATAACAGGTCTGCGATCTCCTGATGTTTATATCCTTCGATCACATATAAGTTGAACACCGCCCGATATCCGTCGGGCAGATTGCTGATCAGTTTGATGATCTCCTGCTCACCCAGGTGGGCAATGGCATCTGGTAAATCCGGGCTTTCCCGGTATTCCTCAGCCGCAGTGATCTCCTGGGTCGGTCTAGCTTTCCTCAGATATTTCAATGCCGAGGTGACCATGATTCTACGCACCCATCCTTCAAAAGATCCCTCGTGCCGAAAACTTTTCAAGTTCGCATACACCTTGATGAAACCCTCCTGAAGAATATCCTCTGCCTCCGAATACTCTTTGGCATAACGCAGACAAACAGACATCATCCGTCCGGCATACCGGTCGAATAAAGCCCGCTCACATTGAGGATTCCCACGTAAGCATCCCTCGATCAATTCTCGTTCCGTCAAACGATTGTCTTCGTTATCCTCTAAAAATACGCCAATATTCAGATACCTGAAAGAGGAGGAGCGCTGCCTGACCTATTAAAAAAGGGCCTTCACCACCATTTCTCGCCTTCCGGAAATACAGGCGCGATTCCAAGCTAATTTGATGCAAATACATTTTTTCGACAGTTCGGCTTTCTGTCCCAAACATAACTTTGCTTCAAATCTTACTTTCAACAACTAGTATAATGACCTGTCGATCAATACGTCCCATCAAATGATTGTCGCTTTCCATCGACCCTTCCGGAAGAGAAGGATACACAGTACAGCCACCAGGCTTTCTGCAAAAGCGACGGCGAAAAAGACACCCGTTGGACCCCATTCTATACCGATGGCCAGATACCAGGCCAACGGGATCTCCACCAACCAGAAACTGATCAAATTGAGGTACATCGGTGTCCGGGTGTCCCCTGCACCATTAAATGCCTGACTGAGGACCATACCATAGGCGTAGAAGATATATCCCAAACTGATGATCCGCAAACTCTGTGATCCAACCAGAACCACATCCGGCGTGGGATCGAAAAATGCAATGATCGGACCCGCCAGCGAGATATAAATCACGGCGACGATCAGCATAAAGATCATCGCATACCGACTGGCGATCCAGGCCGCCGCCTCGCTCTTCTCCGGCTGCTTCGCACCCAGATGTTGCCCGACCAATGTGGATGCAGCATTCGCCATTCCCCAGGCCGGTAAAATCGTAAAAATGATGACCCGGATCGAGATCGTGTATCCCGCGAGGGCCGCCGGGCCAAAGTCTGCGATGATCCGGACCAGGAAGATCCAGGATGCAGAAGCGATCAGATATTGTGCCGCCCCATTCCATCCCACTTTCAGCAATCGCAGGGTGACTTCTTTCACCACGATAAAATGCCGGCGACTCAACCGAATGATGTCCTTTCCTCCGAACATATGGTAGAACTGATATAAGACACCCGTTCCACGACCGATCAAAGTGGCCACAGCGGCCCCTTCAATTCCCATTTCCGGAAACGGACCAAGACCCATGATCAAACAGGGGTCCAGGATAATATTGATCCCGTTGGCCAACCATAAGGACCGCATAGCCAGGGCGGCATCCCCTGCACCGCGAAATATGGCATTCAACAGGAACAGGAGCATCACGGTGATATTTCCTGCAAACATGATCCTGGTATATCCCTGGCCCTCCCGGATCAGTTGTTCGTCACCTCCCAATAACTGAAGGATCTGTGGTGTGAAAAGATACCCCAGGATACCCAACACTATCGAAATTCCCAGACCAATCCAGATGGATTGAGCCGCCGCAGTGGCGGCACCATCTTTATTTCCCTCTCCGATCCGTCGAGCTACCATGGCTGTGGCCGCAGCACTCAAACCGATGGCCATCGAATACACCAGCATCATGACCGACTCGGTCAGGCCCACAGTCGCCACAGCATGAATGCCCAACTTGGCCACAAAGAAGACATCCACGACAGCGAACAGACTTTCCATGACCATTTCGAGAACCATCGGAATAGACAATAGCAGGATAGCCCGCCGGATGGGCAGATGCGTATAATCCTGCTCGCCTCCACGGAGTGCCTGAAGGATGAATTGAATGGTCCTCTTGATCACAGCCGGCAAAGATACATGGATGCCCAGCGTAATACCGGTCGGGATCTAGTTTAACGATGTATTGACGAAGGAGGCATAACTTTGCCCCTCATTCACTTGTTTCCCTCCTATGAGATCTTTCCTCCATGCCTTTCTGATAATCGGCCTGTCGATCGCCCTCGGTCAACCAACCCTGACGGCCCAGGATAGTACCTGGAAGACACTGTCCAAGATCACCTTCACCAAAAAATATGATGAGCTGCTTGGTTTCAAGGTCGACGTACCTGTTTTTGGTGCAGAGGTGAAAAAACTGGATGGCAAGGAGATCACCCTTCGCGGGTATATGATTCCAGTGGAAGGCTATCGAAGTCACACGGAGTTTATATTCTCTGCATTCCCTTATAACATGTGTTTTTTCTGCGGCGGCGCAGGTCCTGAAACCGTCATGGAAGTATCGTCTGTGACACCGGTCAAATACACGACAGAACCCGTGACCTTGAAGGGCATCCTGCATCTCAACGACACGGATGTCAATCGCCTGATGTATGGGTTAGAAAAGGCAAAACTGGTCGAGTAGTCGAACTATCGACGTTCAAAGGCTCGTGACCAGCCCAGGCGAAAGATCACCAATAGGACCACCAGGATCAGGATGACCCAGTAGAAAGGGAGGTAGGTAAACGCAATGATATGGGTGCGATCGATCATCCACATCAGCAGCAGGACCACAAAGATCATCAGCAGCAATCCGGCCAGTTTGCCAAAACCCCGCACTTTTTCCAGAGGGACATTCCATCGGATCAGCCAGAACGTCAGGGCCATGCTCACGATCGGCAATACCTGGATATAGACATCCGTATCCAGAATGCTTCGTTTTTCAAACAGCCAGAAATACACACTGAGCACAATGGCAAATATCCCGGGTACAGCCGCCAGATAGATCAGCAGGCTGTACAAATAATTCCACGGGATCTCTTCTCCTTCCTGTCGACCCAAAATACCTGCCAGAAATGCAGTTAAGGGTATCACCAGGAAATATCCGACCAGAATGATCGGATTGGCTGCCAGCAGGTTGAAGAGTTCGCCAAGGGTCATAGACTGTCTTATAAGCCGAGAATAAAGCGGACAGGATCCTCCAATAGCTCTTTCACTTTGACCAGGAAGGTCACAGAAGAACTGCCATCAATCACTCTGTGGTCGTAAGACAGCGCCAGATACATCATCGGACGGATGACGATCTGCCCATCCACCACAACAGGACGTTCTTTGATCGCATGCATACCGAGGATAGCTGACTGCGGCTCATTGATGATCGGTGTGCTCATCATAGAGCCAAAGACCCCCCCGTTTGTAATCGTAAAGGTCCCTCCACTCATTTCTTCCAGGGTCAGTTTGCCGGTGCGGGCCTTCTCTGCCAGATCTTTGATTGCCCATTCGATTTCATGCAAAGCCAGACTTTCCACATTGTGGACAGGCGGCACCACCAAACCTGTGGGGGTCGAGATGGCGATGGAGATATCCGCATAATCGTGATAAATGAAGTCATCCCCATCTATGCGAGCATTCACCTCTGGCATATCCTTCAGTGCCAGAGCGCATGCCTTGGCAAACAGTGACATAAAGCCGAGTTTGATGCCATATTTCTTCACAAAGGCCTCCTGATGCCGCTTGCGCAGATCAAAAACGGCACTGAGGTCCACTTCATTGAAAGTGGTCAACATAGCCGTATTGTTCTTTGCGGAGACGAGACGTTTGGCGATCGTCCGACGCATCCGGGTCATCTTTTCGCGGTGCTCCTCCCGGGAAAAGGCCAGTGAGGCGACCGCTTTGGCTGCAGGTTTCTCTGAGGTCTCTTTTGGTGCGGATGATGGAACATTTGCTGAGGCAGCATCCTCCCGGGTGATCCTCCCACCTTTCCCTGTACCGGTGACATCACTGGAAGAAAGTCCTTTTTCTCGCATCATTTTTGCTGCTGCAGGCGAAGGATGTCCTTCCGCATAGGATGATGATGCTGGGGTTACTTCTTCTGTTTTTGCTGGGGAAGACGGATCAGCCGGAGTTGTGGATTTGTCTGGAGCCGCCGCATCTTCTTTGACACTCGTATCCAGTTTGGCTATCAGGGCTCCGATCTCCAGATCGTCGCCTTCAGCGGCCACATGGATCAGTTTGCCGGATGCCTCTGAAGGGAATTCCAGAGTGGCCTTATCTGATTCAAATTCACACAGGGATTCATCCATCCGGACGAAACTCCCATTCGGCTTCAGCCATTTGGATAAGGTGACCTCTGTGATGGATTCGCCCACAGGAGGGACGTGAAGTTCGATAAGACTCATGTAAGAAAGTTGGCTGCAAAAATACCGGAAATCTCAAATCCAACCCAAGGATACGGACTTCCACAAGGTAAACGGTACAAGGTCACTTCTGTTTCAAAGGGAATCGGGCTTATTTCCGATTTCTATAGACTACCACACTGGCAGGAATCCCCTTTTTACCTTCACTGGCAATGAAAAGGTCCCCTTTCCGGTTGAAGGCGATCCCCTCTGGCTGCGGTAAAATGGATGGATTCAGGGCGTATAAACGTTTGAAAGCACCGGCAGAATCAAAGACTAAAAGCAGTTTTCCTCTGGCACTGAGCATCCAGATGTCATGTGTAGTCGGATGGCTGGCCAATCCGGAAGGGCCTAAGGGAAATTGACCATCCTTCTGATCCAGCCATTCCATCAATCGGCCCTTTACCTTCTTATCTGAATCCTCAAGAATACCGTTGCGAAGTGCTTCCTGGGTGATGCCACAAACCTGAGTATCAGGTCTGTCATTGTTTAGATCCCAATGCACCCATCCCTTGACCAATGGTGCGGACTGTGTAGCATTGTTTTCAAAGTCTTTGATGCAGAGTAACAGGGAGCCTGTCTGAGGATCGTAACCCAATCCTTCCACATCCGTTCCGGCGGGAAGATGCGCATCCATTTTTTCGACCAGTGAGTCGGGGCCATCATGCCATTTTGTACGATATAGAATGCCGTCACTCCGAAGCAGATAAAGGGTGGAGTCCACCATTTCAAGTCCCTCATAGTCTCCCTTTCCAGTGACTGTCCAGGTCTGAGTCAACTGACCAGAGACGGGGTCCAGGCCATAGACAATACCCCGTTCATCCTGGACACAAAGAAGATATGTTTCGCCCGGAGCAAAGGTCAATGCTGAAATCTCTTTGAGCTCGGGAGGCATGATCCAGACCTGATCGGGTTTTCCCAGACGATCATTCTGAGCGCCCGAAAACATGGGAGTGCCGAACAATATGACAGCGAGAAAGAATTGGAAATAGAGCTTCATTGTAGTTGCTTCATTCTATACCCGTATATCGCCAGAGGTACGATGGATCGGTTCTCTTCAAACAAGGACAATGCCTTCTCTCTGTCCGATTGCAGGTCGGTGAGCAAAGCCATATGATAAGCAGCTTCTGCCATCAACTCCGGATCATGACCGTCCCCCAGAAACGACGACAAAACAGCTTTTCGTTTATTACCAGGCAGTATCCTGGCAGAAAGGATCATGAGCTCCCGTTGCATGGCCGGATCATCCCATTGCCAGACATCCTCTTCTGCTAAAGAGAGGATTGGTGATGCTTTTGTTACATCTCCATTTTCGAGGAGAATCCAGACAGCGGATAATCGACAGTTCGCCAGCAATTTGCGATTGTTCATTTCTTCGGCCATTTGGGTGGCCTCCTCGATCAGTTGAAGTGCCGCCTCCGGACGACCTTGAATTTGTCTGGCCCGGGCCAATGCACACATGACTTTGACCTGCCCTTTCCGATACCCGATCTGTCGTGAAAGCTCTAGTGATCTCTGGACAAGGGTTTCTCCTTCGGCCCAATCACCCTGTCGCAACAGAAGTGAACCTAACAATTCGAGGGCGATCGACTCCCCTTGAAGGTCCTGCAACTCCCTGCTCAACAGCAGGTCTTGCCGAAAATCTGAAAGCGCCTCTTCCCATTGTCCCAGCTGCTCTCTCACCAATCCTCGGGTACCCAGAGCAATAGAGATCCACAAGCGGTGGCCCATCTCTTCGGCCAGGACCAATCCCTTTTCCAGATTCCGGAGCGCAACGTCAAAGTGGCCCATCTCATTCTGGACAATGCCGAGATTGGTATACAGACTGATCAAGCACTGTTTTTCTCCAGTCTGGTGACGGATGAGCAAATCGTTATACAGTAATTGTTCGGCTTCGACATAGCGACCCTGATTCATGCGGATCAACGCCAGACTCATCACCAACTGATTGTCCACCTGGGCTGGATCATCGATCATCAACATGGAACGGGTGATATAGGTCTCCGCTTGCTGGTAATCTCCCTGCCTGAAATACAGGGTTGCCAGGTCTTTATGACAAAGACTGACACCCTGTAGATCGTTCATGGATTCATAAATGCGAATAGCCTCCTGCAGGGCAGTCCAGGCCGCTGGATAATCCCCCAAAAGGACCAGAAAGTGACCTCTCGATGCCTGGTGATGAGCCAAAAGCTCCGGGTCAATGGTAGTTGTAAAAGATGGATCATCCAATTGAGTCAAGGCATTTTGCCATTGACCAAGTGCTTCGAATGCCGGTAATTGTTCGAGGATCAAACCGGGCAAGCCGGAAGGGTCGACCTGTTTCAATGCCCGCGTAAAAAACTCCAGTGCCTCTCTGTTCTGATATTGTTTCAGTGCATATCGTCCCGCTTCAATCAGGTATTCCACGGCCTTTTCCATCCAACCGCCCATTTCGCAATGACTGGCCAATGCACCGAGATGCGGCCCGATCTCCTGCTGGTACACTCTCTCCATGGCGGCCACCACCAGCCGATGCAATTGCTCCAGTCGGGATCCCAACTGAACGTCATAGATCACTTCACGGAGCAGGCTATGCCGAAAAATATAATCCATCTCATCGAGAGCTTTGAGGATCTCCGCACGCTCGGCATCTTCCAGTTGATCGGAGAGATGATCCGTGTGTTCGCCGGACGCTTCCATCATATGGATCAATACCGGAAGTGCAAAACTGGTCCCGATGACCGATGCGGATTTCAATACCTCCCGCACCCCTTGCTCCAGACGGTCCAGTCTGGCCATCAGAATATCGCGAAGTGTCCCTCCAAGGGTCAACTCAGCTTCTCGAACCGTCCAGTATTCACCATCGTGATGCAACAGGTTGTTGTCCCGCAGGTACAGCAATAATTGTTCAGAATAAAAGGGATTGCCGTTTCCGGCACGCTGTAATATTTCCAGGAGTGTATCGGATGCCGGACCTCCAAGCACTGTCTGTGCCAATGTGCGTACCCCGTCCTGATCCAGGCCGTCCAAAGAAATAATGGGGTGGTTCACGGGTTCAATCTGTAGCAAGGCATCGATCGGTGTTCGACCCGTACAGACTATAGTCAACTCATCCGCCTGGATCCGGTCATGGATCATTTTTCTCGTGGCATGATCCAGGTCTTGCCAGTGTTCGATCAGAATACCCAAGGGTTTGTCTCGCTCCCCGTTGGATAACAGCCGTTGGTGCACCTCTTCAATACGCTCAAACCGGACCCTGGGTGACAATTCATCCGCAGATCGCAAACGGCGGACCTCCTCCATCAAATGAGAAACATCTTCTCGTACATGCACATTGATCTCTTCGGACCAGGCCTGGTCCAGATCAGCAAAGGGTGCTGTGTTGGCCGGATTCCCATGAAGGTTCAACCAGTCGATCCGGTCGCGTGTCGAGCGGCATACAGCTCGCGTCAGAAATGTCTTTCCAATGCCCGGTTCGCCCAGGATCTCCAGACATTTCCCTTTTGGTTTTTCCAGTATATGGACGATATGCTGAAGCTCTTCCTGACGGCCATACAGGACATCTTCCCGTGCTACCTCCTCCTGGAAGGAATGAATACAAAACACTGGAATGGGGTGGGTAAAGCCTTTTGCCTGTACTTCCGGAAGCGCCTCTACATTCACATTCAAGCCAGTTATGGTGACTTCATCACATAGGATCTGAGAGGGTGCTGCGATCATGGACAATCGGGCAGCCAGGTTGACCGCCTTGCTGGCCACGACATACTGCCTTCTGGAGTCATTTCCAGCCAGACCGCAAAATGCTGATCCCGTGCTGATGCCGATGTGTAAAGGAAGATGGACCAAAGAGGGGTTGGTCATCAAGGCCAACGCCGTCTGAATGGCCATGCGTCGTGATTCCCCCGTATTGATCGGTGCACCAAAAAAAGCCACCAACAGACCTCCCTTATCCGTGAAGTCCGTCTCCTTATAATAGCCTTCCCGACGATAGACCTCCGAAGTGGCGACCTGGAGGACCAGATCCACCTCTTCGATGGACAGCGTTTCAGGAAATGCCAGAAAGAGGCTGGTCACCTTTCTGAATTCTCCTTCATGGAAACGCTGGGTCAGAAAGGTGGGATAAAACGCACTGGTGTGTTTGACAATATCTTCCGATAGCGTCGCTGCAGGCCCGATGTCGACCTTTTTAACTTGAATATGTGGATCAGCCGGAAAAAGCTCCACTCCCTTCAAAGAAGCCATGGCTTGCGCATATGCCCTGGAGATTTGAATCTCTCCGGCCGGAGTATCTGACTGTATGGCCACTGCTTTGGCCATTCCTTCACCTCGGATATACCAGGAATGGGGTGTCTCGGAGGTGATGTGCCACCGCAATGGTCCCTGATCGATTCCGATCCGCAAGGGAATCTCTACCTGTAATCGGTGCAGGGATTGCCGGATCTCTTCAGCTGCATACAGCGCGCTTTCAATGGGCAGATGATTGGGAAATATTCCGGCAAAAGCATCCCCGGCAAAGTATGGAATGAAACCGCCGCGCCGATGGATGGCCGTAGCGGCCGAACCAAAAACATCATTCAACAAGGTGGACAAACGCTCTGCACCGGATTTGCCTTCCTTCATCAGTTTCTCTGTATAGGACGTAAATCCCTTCAGATCTGCAAAGAGGACAATCGCCCCCATCTCCCCCAAGTGGCGGTTATCATCGAAATGATCATCAATAAAGGCTGGTAATAATCCCTGCATGAGGGGTGAAATTAGAACTTCCCCTCTGGAGCCACAACGGATCACATGCTTTTCTTGGGACAGAGAAACATATCTGGCCCAAATTGTGGCTTTTCAATGCCCCAAGAATCAAAAAAATGGGATTCCTAAAGCGACATTGCCTGTTTGACCAGGCTTAGCCCATTTCACAGATCCGGCGAACCACCCGATAGATACGGGTATACTCATTGATCTCTTCTTCAAAGGGATCGTGTTCCAGATGGTTGGCTGAGATCATACGCAAGGCGGCAATCCGGCCTCGGCTATCGGGGATCTTCTGCAGGTATTTGACCCATACAGAACCACTGGATTTGACAGCATAGATCTCATTATCCTTGATCTGATGAACAGATTCGATCTCCTTACACACGACCACATCTCCATTCATGATGACAGGCTCCATCGAATTTCCTTTGATGGGAAAAGCAACCAGATCGGTGCCCTCTAATCCCGGAATAGAAAAATAGTCAACTTCTTCTTTCTCTGCAGTATCAATGGCTGAACCGGCGAATGCCTGCGTGGTTGTGAACATGATATTCTGTCGCCGCCCTTCATGCGTTTGGGGTATCATTGACACTGGATCCAGGCCGAATGGCGTGCCCTTGCCGTGGAGCATCCAGGCTTCATTAATCCCATAGGCCTCACAGAGGTTCCGTGCCTGATGGTAGTCGATCACCCGTTTGTCCTTCGGATTAAGGAACGCCCGGACAATATGGCCATAGGCCCGATTTCCCAGCACCTTGTCCGCAAAGTCACCCATACCCAGGCCGGAACGGTCATTCTTGACGATTTTCCCCTTTTCCTCCAGAATGGCAAAGATCTTCCGGAAGCGGTTGTTGAGTTCAATACGGTCTTCAGTGATCATGGTTTATCAACTTTTTCAAACAATTTCGGGTTTCCATGACAAATATAAAACAAATAATGGTGATATTGTCAACAAATGAATATGGATCGTCATGTGTATTCTTTTTACACGGAATCGGATAGAGCACATGACAACAGATGAGGATTGCCTATTTTTGGCCGAACATATTGTAACCTTTACCAATGGGAATGATCATATCACTGCTCAACCACAAGGGTGGCGTTGGCAAAACCACCTCCGCCATCAATATCGGCGCAGGCCTGAATCAGCTGGGAAAGAAGGTGTTGCTGGTGGATCTCGATCCCCAGGCCAACCTCACCCTGTCTTTGGGGATTCCTCGACAGAAGTCCACCATCTATGAGTCCATCCGCGGCGAAGCGGAACTGGCACCTTATACCGTCAAGCCCGGATTTGACGTGATCACCAGCTCCCTGGACCTGTCGGGCGCCGAAATGGAGATGATTAATGAAGCTGGCCGCGAATACATCCTGAAGGAATTGTTCGAGCCGATGATCGATCTCTACGATTATATCATTATCGACTGTCCACCCTCCCTTGGCCTGTTGACCCTCAACGCCCTGACCTGTAGTCACACGGTCTATATTCCGCTGCAGACGGAGTTCTTGGCCTTGCAGGGTCTGGCCAAGATCAAACAGGTCATCGACAAGGTGAAATTCCGTCTGAACAAGGATATTGAGATCGGCGGGGTGATCGCCACCATGTATGACAGCCGGAAGGTCCTCAGCCGGGATGTAGTAGAGACCATCCTCAAGTACTTTGGAGAAAAGGTCTTCAATACCTATATCCGGGATAACGTCTCCCTGGCCGAAGCGCCGGCACAACGCATGGATATCTTCAGCTACTCCCCCAAAAGCAACGGAGCAGAAGATTATCTGGACTTATGTAAAGAGATTCTCGAACGCACATCCAGCAAGGTGAAGGTTGCTGCAAAAGCCCTGACACCGAGTGAGTAAAAAATCCTTCACCGACGGTTTAGAAAGCCTTTTTTCCGGTCCAAGGGAAAAAGAGGCCCTGGATACGCTTGCTCCACCCAGGCGACAGAAGAAGGGTCGACGCTCCGGAGGTGAAGGCGCGGCAGAAGAAGGATCAAAAGCGCCGCACCGCACCGGACAGAAAAATTTCAGTATGGACCTCGATGCCTTTCTGGCGGATGTCCTCAATGAAAGCCTGCAGGAAGAACTGGCCCAGGCAGAATCCGTTCAGAAGATCCGGGAGCAGAACCCGAATGACGAAGGTCCTCACGGAGAAGGTGTCGATGCGCTGATCCGTTCGACCCTGGAAACTAGCACCATGGAGATCACACCCGGTAAGACCAGACGGGTGACCTTTTTTTTTGAACCTGGAAAGGTCGAACTATTAAAGGCCCTTGCGAAGGAAGAAAACATCTTTATGCGCGAGAAGATCAGCCAGATCGTGGCCGAGTATCTGGAGCGCTACCGGAGTCAATAAGAACCACCCGTTCCAAATAGAAATATGAACCCCATGCTTAATCGTTAAGTCGAACGATTCGCATGCTGCTTTCAATCGTGAGGGGATTCAATGCGCTCTCTGAGATGGTGGTGCTTTGTCTCGACACTTCGATCAATTGATCCTGCGCATCAACCACCCATTCTTCTGTAGAGGCTGTCATCGGGGTAGAGATCAGGTCACTATTCGCTTTTTTATGCCCTAAAACTGGCAGCATGTTCAGCCCCTCCCGGGTGTAGCGGATTTGGTTTCCACTTTCTTTTACACGAGTTACCCGATATGTTCTTTGCAGGGTATCTGATTTTTCAGGATTGATCATGATTTGCGTCAGATCTGCTTCTGGACTTTGAGGTATTTCGATCTCCCTGCCATGTCCCATAAACTGAAGGGGTTGAGTTAACCAGTAGCACAGATTTTCATCATTGGCTACCATTGTCCTTAATCTATCCATCATAAATGTCAGATTTTTCAGGCTCTCAACTGTCTTCACCTGATGGTCAAGTTCTTCCAATCTGGCGGTGATAAATGGACGGACTTCCGACCCATTCATCAATGAAATCCTGCCGGTGCCTGCATCAACTGACAAGAGGAGTTCCGGCCAGATCAGTTCATTCCACTTTTCTGGCAAACCCTCCTCCATGATGAAGATTCGCTTCCACATTTCATTCCCCTGTTGAAATTTCACACCGAGAACATCTTCAGAAAAGGAGACCGGGACTAGCGAAAACTCATCTTCGATCCGAACATTCATAAAAGCAGGACCATTGGTTGTTTTTCTGTCCGTCTCTGAATAGTGATATCTCGTGGCCGTCTGGGGTAGCGCCTGGATCCGTAATATGATCAGGTCTTCATCTGACTCAACAGTAGAGGAATAACCCGGCAGTTTTTGAGCTGTCGCAGAGAAGTATAAACAACCCATTACGAATAAAAGGAAAACGATGTAGATCCTTCTTTGCTTCAAGCCAGTCATGAGCGATCAGTTTAGTACTGACAATTTACATATTCTCGTGCATTGATCCAATGCGAAAGACTTGAAGGAAAACCCAGGAAAGACAAATTGAAGAAGAACAAGCTGAATGAAAATGGCAAGTCAGTTTTGAATCTGAGGGCCCATTCATCAGGATGGTTAAACCTGGAGCCTTTCAAATAATGGGGTTCATAGCCTCCGAATTCAGCCGGGGGTAAGCATTCTTTTCATTTGTTTTGTCACCCAAATAGATCATCCTGACGTGTTAGGGGCAACCGAATCCCTTTTCTATACGTTTATGCCTATCATGAAGCGAATCATCGTCATCCTCTGTTTTTTCGGGGCTTTATCTGTCCAAGCCTTCGCCCAATCCACAGACACCCTGGCCCATGCCCTGCTCTGGGAGATCTCCGGAAACGGTCTGGAACAGTCCTCCTACCTCTTTGGGACCATCCACATGATCCCGAAGGAAGATTATGACCTGCCGGACCGGCTCCTGGCCCGTCTGGCCCAATCGGATCGCCTGGTGCTCGAACTGGACATGGACAAAGCCACCAATATCTTTGCTCAACTGGGGATGATCCCCAAGATGCTGATGCCCGACGGCATCCGGATTGGTGATCTGGTCAGCGCGGAAGACTATCTCCTCGTCCAACAAGCCATTGAGAAGGCCGGTCTCCCCAATGGCATGATCGAACGGGTCAAGCCGCTGTTTCTCTCCGCCCTGCTCGATCCGGAACTGGGGAAAGCGGCAGAAGCTGAATCCTATGATCTGAATCTGTACCATCTGGCAAAAGCCAACGATATCAAACACAGTGGCCTGGAATCTGTCAAAGAGCAAATGGCCGCTTTCGATTCCATAACCTTGGAGGATCAGGCCAAAATGCTGGTGGACCAACTGAAAGGTGAGGAAGCAGAAGGTGGATTTACCGATCTGGTAGGCGCCTACAAATCGGAAAACCTCAATCAACTTGCTGCCTCCATGGAGGCCGAAGCAGAAGGCGATTTTCTGGATGTCCTCCTGTACAACCGGAACCGGAACTGGATCCCCATCATGGCCAGAATGATGAAAAAAGAACGGGTGTTCTTCGGAGTCGGGGCCGGTCATCTGGCCGGAGAGAAAGGTGTGGTGCGGCTGTTGGAAGCAGAAGGGTACAGGCTTCGGCCCATACCGGTGTTTCGTTGGAACTGATGAAATCGCGTTTGAACAAGTCCTGTCATTTACTCTGCTGTAGGATAGGCATATAGTCCACCCAGGGACCCACAGCGTCCCTATATTGCTGGGCCATGACACGAGCGATTTGTGCAATATGGCTGAGATCATGGACCACCCAGGCCGAAAGTAATTGAGCGAGCGTTACCTCTCCAAATTCAGGATGGACTCCCTTTTTTTGAAAATCATCAGATGTCAAGAACTCTCCTTTCAATCGATCCAGATTTTGCTTTCGTAAGGATCTAAATTCTGCTAGCAGATCACCTAGTGACTTGCCATTGCTGTTTCTGAATTGTGCAAACCGATCAAAGGGTTCAAACTCCTTGTCTGGACCCTGAGAAAGGATGATATCCATTCGGGGAATCCAATCCGTTTTTTCTCCATGAATTAAGTGGCCCAGGACATCATAAGGGCTCCATGAGCCTTCTCCATCCCGACCATGGCTCCACTCTTTCGATATGGATGATAAAATGGCCTCCAATATTTCTGGCGTTCGTCTGATGATGTCTATGCTTTGACTCAGTTCGAATGTCATCCTTTCCGGTTTTCTGTTGAATAATATGATTCCCAACCGTTCTGATTACCAGGAATCAAGACCAAGTTATTTAAAGAAGGCCGGAAACTGCCTTGATCCACTGAGGAAGAAGCTTCACTTGAATATGTAGAAATCCAATCCAATCCGGACAATCCCCTACTTTTGGGTCTTTCTGACCAAACACAACCATCTTTCGTTTGGAAACGCCCAACGACGACTCCATCAGCCTCAACAAGTACATCAGCGAGACCGGCATCTGCTCTCGTCGCGAAGCTGATCGCTTGATCGAAGGTGGCCGAGTAACCTTGAATGGTCAGCCTACCCGAACCGGCAACCGTGTTTCTCCCGGGGACATCGTTCGTATCGATGGCAAACCCCTCAAGGCAAAACCGAAGACCCTTTATATCGCATTCAACAAGCCTGTGGGTATTGTCTGTACCACTGATCCCAAAGAGCCTAAAAATATCATCTCCTATATCGGGCACAAAGAGCGCCTCTTCCCGGTCGGCCGACTGGACAAGCCTTCCCAGGGGCTCATCTTCCTCACCAACGATGGCAACATCGTCAACAAGATCCTCCGGGCTGGCAACCAACACGAAAAGGAATATATCGTCACTGTCGATCAGCCCATCCGGGCTGACTTCATTTCCCGGATGAGCAATGGCATTCCCATCCTCGGAACTGTCACTAAAAAATGCGTGGTCGAGCAACTGAGCAAAACCACTTTCCGCATCATCCTTTCGCAGGGCCTCAACCGACAGATCCGACGGATGTGCGAAGTCCTCGGGTATGAGGTGACCAAACTGATCCGTATTCGCATCATGAATGTCGAACTGGGCAATCTGCCCATCGGCAAATACCGGGAACTGACTCCGACCGAAAACCGGGAACTGCAACGCCTGATCGCCCATTCTTCCAAAACGGAAGAAGCCTCCATGGATCAAAACAAGAAGAAAGGATCTTCTCCAGCGCCCAATCGGTCAGCACGTCCGACTCCACCCAAACGATCCGGCCGGCCGGCGATCCCGAAACGAAAGAAGAGGTAAGAGCTGTGGTTTAAAAAGTAGTATTTGTTTGCACGCAATGGCCCGGACGCTTCGGTCCGGATCCAGACATCCGCCACCTGGCGGATCGTCTGGGAGCAAAATCGCAAAGGAATATCGGCAATACGTTCAAAAGGTTCTTGAACGCCGGGCCACTTGCACCCTTCCTATAAAGTGAAATCTCGCAAAGGGATTTCGGATCAGGAAATTCTCAGAGAACAACTTTCAACCTCAGCATATCGAAAAGCCTTTAAACAAGCTTAATTTTTCACGGCTATGGTCTCCTGAGGGGCCCGTGGTAAAAAAGAAGTGCTGTAGTTTTAAAAATCCAGAATCTCTTTGCGCCTTTTCTTTTCCGCGCCCTTGCGCCTTTGCGAGAAATGATGTTCGAAGATTAGTTAGGGATTACCTGCTTAAAATTCTATCATTCGATACATTGAATTCTGCAGAATCATACCCCCAGGAAGACATTCGACTCTCCACTCCTTACTCTCCAATCGAGTAGGGAGAAGAAAAGAGGATTATTTAAACCTACGGATTCCGCAAAGGTAATCCTCCTTTCTTCGACCCTCTCACACCACCGGACGTACGGTTCCGTATCACGGCGGTTCCTAAAGTGAGCCTATCGGTTTGTT
>JAIPBE010000069.1 GCA_021738725.1 Saprospiraceae bacterium
ATCCATGGAATAACGCAAAGGAGTTATCCACAAATTCACATTCACCAACAAAAAGAAAAAAGAAGCAAAAAAGAAAAATACATATGATGATAATGACTATGTATTTAATTTTAACCTCTTTGCAAACCTAAGGGCCGGCGGCCAGGTAAATCACAAATTCTAAATTCCAATGTCCAAAACAGGGCGTAGACATCATATCTCTTTGTCTCTTCGTCACTTCGTCTCTCAGTCTCTGCGTCTCTCAGTCACAAAGTCCCACAGTCTCACAGTCTCACCATCACAAAGTCGCTTCCTCCACTCCTCTTCAGAACCAGTGGCCCAGGACCAGATTCAAGATCCAATCCGGACGTTCATACGGCCGACCAACCAGCAACCGGAATGGGCCGATCGGTGAGTGGTAGATGTATCCGGCGCCAAAACCGCCAATCCTATGCATGGAAAAGGAAAGGGCATCTCCTGGATCACGGGATGATGTAAAGCCTGCTCCGGCAACACCCATCAACGCGTGATTCCGGGACATCGACCAGGTCAGGTCCAGGTGCAATACATGAAGGCCAGCATCAGCGATCAACTCCATCCGCTGGTAGCCGAAAACAGGTGTGATATTCAAGGGATAGGAGGCGCCGTAACTGCCACCAAAAAACCGGTTCGGTCCAGTCAAACGTCGATTCAGGGTACTGCCACTGTGGATAGAACATAGGAACGCCCACCTCTGGCCAAGCGTAAAGGCATGGGAGAGGTGTGTCCGGTAAAAAATGGTCGGGCCCGAGAACAGTGGTTGATCCGTCGGCGAAGAAACAACGACTTCAAAAGCCGCAGCTGATCCCTGCGGCCGGCGAACATCCCGATAAGGTTGATATTGGACCTTTGCCCGGACATCGAATAGTCGTTGTCGATCCGGTTCCAAATCCAGGAAGTTATAGGCATCACCTGAAAAAGAAGCAAAGCGATAGTCGACATACAAACCGGCCATTGTGTGGATGGCTGGAATGCGTTCCACACCTGCCGACAGTGAAATATGTTCCAGTGCATATCGGCTGAAAGATCCGTTATCTGTATAGAGGGGTTGAAGAAATCGGAACACTTCGAACTCAACAGATGGTCGCCAACCAAGGCCAAGGACAGATTGGGTCCGCAATCGAAAGAGTGGATTTTCGGAAATGGCTAGATCGGCCATGAGTCGATTACCATTGAATAGCCAGTTGCGACGGGTGTAGTTGACCAGGAGCGCCACTTTGTAATCACTGGTATAATTCAGACTGAAGTTCAGACTGGAGGGGTATAACTTTTTCCGAAGGTCCAGAACAAACCGTTGGCTACCGGAGGTATCGGCCTCCATACGATAGGCTACGCGATCATAGTCTCCTGTGCCATACAGTTCACGGACGACCTTCAGCCGGTCTGCAGGCCGCTCATACCGATTGAAATCTGTTTTCAAGATCCGATCCATCACTTTGCGTTCGGTGATGCCCAGGCCTTCGACGACCACCTGGCTGACTGGATGTTCGTCAGTCGGCCGTGGATCGGGATAGTGGACCGGATGGATATGCAGCGAATCCGCCAGAAATCGAAGCCGATCTATCTGCTTGCGAGCGGCGATCTCCCCCATTTTGACAATCGTATCAGCAGATCGATAATCAGATGCACTCAAATTTCCCAATTCGGGAATGATCAGTACATCACACAACTCGCGATTGAGGGCATTGTATCGGGTATTCACATAAGACCCTGATTCGATCAGCACATCAACGAGATTGAGATCGATCTTGCCATCCGGCAGACTTTTTGGAAAATCGACGCCAATGATGAAATCGACCCCGCGTTCCTTCATGCGTTCGACAGGAAAATTATTGACCCAGCCACCATCGATCAGTACACAGCCAGTCAAATCCACGGGAGAGAAAAAACTGGGGATGGAAGAAGATGCGCGCATGGCATCTGGCAGATACCCATGATCGATGATAACCTCCTCGCCGGTATAGAAGTCGCAAGCCACTGCAAAATATTCCCTGGGTAAAAGGCGAAAATCATCTACGTCATGATACTGTTCCGTCAGCCAACTGAGCATGAGATAGATCTTTTGCCCATTGTTAAATCCTGACGGCAGTCCCAGCTTCCAGTCTTTGATCGGCAGGCTGAGCTGGTAACGGTCATTGGCTTCACGTTCGGGCAAGGGCTGGGTATCGGGGTCCGGGTTCTCGCTGAGCATCAGGTTCCAGTCCAGACCAGCGATCTGATCCTTCATACTCTGAGCAGAGTACCCCAGCGCATAGAGCCCGCCGATGATCGAGCCCATGCTGGTCCCGCCGACCACATCCACATCGAAGCCGGCTTCCTCCAACACCTGGATCACACCGATGTGGGCAAGGCCTTTGGCGCCGCCGCCAGCAAGCACCAGTCCGATCCGGGGCCGGCTGAGGGTGTCTTGTGCCGAGAGCGATTGCACTGCACTGAACCAGATCAATAATCCAAATAAGAGAATGCGAAACATGTGTTTACTGATCGGAGGAAGGTTGTGAAATTTAATTCAGATTACATGCGAAGGTAACCTGCCTGGATCATACCTTCAGCCAATCATGATCATTCGCGGCTAAAGGCAGAGAGGCTAATCTTGTAGCAGATTTGACAGACATGGTGAGGTCCCCGACCACAAAACCAACCTCTGGGCTTTCATCCAGTGATGCCAACCGGCTTTTGGCTCTGCACGGCCCCAACAGCCTGCCTGAGGGGAAGTCCTATAACATGTGGCGAGTGGTCAAAGAGGTGATTCAGGAGCCGATGTTCATTTTTCTGTTGGTGACAGGTAGTCTGTATTTTCTATTGGGAGACCGGGCTGAAGGAGGCCTCCTCTTTGGATGTATCCTGTTGATCATCGGCATCACACTTTACCAGACAAATAAAACAGAACGTGCCCTGCAGGCTTTGAAGGACCTGTCCAGCCCCCGGGCACTGGTCATTCGAGATGGCCAGCGGGTTCGAATTGCCGGCCATGCCGTTGTGCCTGGCGATCTGCTGGTACTCTATGAGGGCGATCGCATCCCTGCGGACGCTCGGGTCCTGGAAAATACGAACCTCAGTCTGGATGAATCTCTGCTCACTGGAGAATCCATCCCCGTGCGAAAAACGAAATGGGACGGAACGGAGGCCATGGAACGACCGGGCGGCGAGGACAGACCTTTCGTTTACAGCGGTACCATGATCCTCCAGGGACAGGGATTGGCTGAAGTGATCGCCACTGGTGAAAACACCCAGCTGGGCCGTATTGGACGGATGCTGGATGCCATTGTGGATGAACCCACCCGATTGCAAAGGGAGATCGGGCGCTTGATTGCCATTATTGCCACAGTAGGCCTGGCCCTCTGCATCCTGGTGGTCACTGTACTCACCTGGATGAATGACAGCTTCCTGGAAGCCCTTTTGTACGGTCTATCCATGGCCATGTCCATGCTACCGGAAGAATTTGCAGTGGTGTTGACCGTATTTATGGCCTTGGGTGCCTGGCGCCTTGGCCGTCATCGGGTGTTGACCCGAAAGGTGAGTGCTATCGAGGCTTTGGGAACATGTACTGTGCTTTGCACAGATAAAACGGGAACACTGACAGAAAATCGGATGACTGTCCATGTTGTTTGGGCGGGTGGAGAACTCCGAACCATGGCCGAAGACGATTGGAGTGAAAACCATGTTTCCGTCCTGACAACAGCTGGATGGGCCAGTCCTCCTGCCCCATCCGATCCAATGGAGAAAGCCCTCCTCGAAGCCTGTGGTACAAAAGGCGGCATTGCTCAACCATCGCGATTGACCCGGGAATATCCTTTGACCCCTCGACGGTTGGCCCTGACCCGAGCGTATCCGAAGGGTCCAAAAGGAAACTTTCAGGTTTGTATGAAGGGTGCACCCGAGACTGTATTGGACTTCTGTAATATGACCGTGCAGGAGCGGAAGGCCACCGATCATGAGGTGAAGAAAATGGCCCGACATGGACTGCGCGTCCTGGCCGTAGCTGAAGCACTTAGCCGTGAAGAATTACACCAGGATGACCCCTCAGGGTTACGCTTCCAATTTAGAGGGCTGATCGGTCTGGCAGATCCAGTAAGAAAAGAGGTCCCGGAAGCTGTGGCGGCCTGCCACCGGGCAGGCATTCGGGTGGCGATGATCACGGGCGACTATCCGGAAACAGCACGAAGCATAGCCCGGCAGATCGACCTGCCTCGACCGGATGAAGTTCTAACCGGTCGGGATCTGGAAGAATTGCCGGAGAAGGAATTGGCCGAACGTATCCGGGTGACATCCGTTTTTGCCCGAATTCTTCCCGAACAGAAATTACGCATCGTCGAACTTCTCCAGCGTCAAGGCGAGGTGGTGGCCATGACCGGAGATGGCGTCAATGATGTACCGGCACTTAAAAGAGCTCAAATCGGGATTGCCATGGGAGAACGCGGATCGGATGTCGCCCGGGAAGCTTCTGCACTGGTCCTGTTAGATGACCGCTTTGATTCCATAGTGGGTGCCATCCGTATGGGGAGACGCATTTTCGCCAACCTGGAAAAAGCCATGGACTATATCCTGGCTGTCCACATTCCACTGGCCGGCCTGACCGCTTTGCCGGTCCTCATCGGAGGAATGCCCATGTTGTTATGGCCCATCCATATCGTCTTTATGGAATTAGTTATTGATCCAGCCTGCTCTCTCTTATTTGAAGTACAGCCTTCGGAAAAGGATCTAATGACCCGGCCTCCTCGAAATGCCTCAGACACATTTTTTGGTCGCGGAGATGTAGTCGTCAGTATATTCAAAGGCTTGAGCCTCTTAGGTATTGTTTTGGCTGTTTATGGCATATCGGTCTGGTTGGGATTTTATGAAGACCAGATACGAACCACCACATTTATGACCCTGGTCCTCGCCAACTTGTCTATGATCCTTACAGACCTTTCCCGCACTCAATACATCTTCCAGATTCTGAGAAAACCGCATCCTCTGCTCTATGGCATTCCCCTGTTCAACCTGATCCTTCTGACCCTGGTCATTCTCTTGCCCGGCCTAAACAATCTTTTTGAGTTTGCCCCTTTGGAGTGGCCCATGATTGGCCTGGCCTCGGCAGCAGGACTGGTCGCAGTCACCTGGTTTGAAATGATCAAGGTATTGGGAATGTATCCGCGAGAAGCACAGTAAATCCCTTTCAGCAATATTTATTCCTTTGTGCGGCTGGGATGTCGATGAACTATTTTTACGTATGTTCAAGCATGAATCGTCATCATACCCTTTGAAGAAATCGAATGGACTGGAATATTAAATCATTGAAGACTAACGCACAACACCTCTTCCTCAATCATGTACTAATTTTCGGTCAAACCCATTCACTAGCATCCAACATGATGCCATGCCGATCGAACAGGCGTTCAGCATTTCAATGAATCGGTCCATAAAAAAATGCCCGGCTCAAGTATAACCAACCTGCGGAATCCAGAGCATTTAGTTTATCGAGAGTGTACCGAATGGACTGTTAAACAAAGTGCCTTCTCAATCTAATCCCATTGGAAAATACTCTTACCGACCCAACCCGATACCGATGGTTTTTTTACGACCTGGCTATCTACATTCCGATCATGTTCCTGGTCAGAGAAGTGTCATTTCCCCAGGTCGGGTTCATGGTAAACGGGCTTATGTGGTCGGTTACGACACTCCTCGTCGCCATGTGGCGGATGCAAGCACGGGGAGTCACCTGGAGTGATCTGGGATTACGAAAACCTGACCATGTGGGTAGAATGGTGCTCACGTCTGTACTGATCCTCGCCGGAGCCATTACGTCTATCATACTTTTCGAGCTTGTTAAAGAACAACTCCCCACTGCCTTGCCACCAGACACGTCTTCGGACAATGCTACATCCAAATTTGGCGAGATGCAGGGAAACTGGGGTCATTTGTTACTGATCCTGCCACTGATCTGGCTCGAGTCCATGTTGGAAGAATTACTGGATCGTGGCTTTTTAATGAACTGGATCGAAAAACTATTTTCATTTACGTCCGCTTCCACAGTCATAGCCGTGGTGACACAGGCGGCATTGTTCGGATTCAGACATTCAAATGATCTGTCTGAAAGATCCATCACCGTCGGTCTGATCGGGCTGGTGATGGGTATCGCTTATGTCAAATGTGGACGAAATCTATGGCCCCTGATCATTGCACATTGTATCCTTAATAGCATCTCGATGATCGAACGAGTCCTGTCTTGATCTTTCCATTATTTTTACACTCTTCCAAGTATATCTCCCGCACTTTATCCAGTCATTATATTGAACACCAAAATACATGCAATTAAAATATTTTCTTTTTCAGTCAATTCAATTCAGGAATAATCGATATCCAAGTGTTTCATTCAGGAATCATCTTTTGGACATCGCACACCTAGTGCAGGCGAGGCTCCCACCCAAAGATCCTGTCTCGCTGATACCATATGAATGGCCTTGCAAACTTCCAATTGATCTCAATTTCACAATTTGGCCTGTACGAATATGACCAATGAGTATGATGAATAAGCTCCAGATCAACCGTAGCCCCGCAGCCGAGAAAAAACTCCAATCCTATCCCGATGAGGTCAAGGTCAAACTCGCACATCTGCGTTCTCTCATCCTGGAAACAGCCCAGGAGACAGACACCATCAAGGTGGTCGAAGAAACTCTGAAATGGGGCGAGCTCAGCTATCTGGTCAAGAAAGGCAGCACCATCCGCATAGATTGGAAGCCTTCAACTCCCGGTCAATATGCCCTGTATTTTAAATGTACCAGCAAGCTGGTGCCGACCTTCAAAGAAGTATTTGGAAATACCTTTTCGTATGAGAACAACCGGGCGATCGTGTTTCCCATGCAAGACATAATTCCCATCCCGGAAGTTAAATCCTGCATCCGCCTGGCTCTCTGCTACCATACCCTCAAGCATATTCCCCGCTTGGGGATGTGAATGAACAACGAAGCACTGTTCCTGATTACATGCTATGTTCATACAAATGTCAACTTTCTCCAATGCGCAAACAGATCCCTTTTTTATTACTACTACTCTTCTTTTTCCCCTTTCGTGGATCCACTCAGATCAATGAAGATCAAACAGGTGCCTGGTATATGTATTTTTTCAATGCCTCCTTAAAAGAGAGCGCCTGGGGTATGCAAGGGGATATTCAATACCGAAACTGGAATATCGCCGGCGATCTGGAGCAACTCCTTTTGCGTGGTGGCATCACCTATTCACCCCGGAGTGCTGACATTCTGCTTACTGCCGGCTATGGACACATCACGACCGGGGCATTTGGCAATGACAAATCAACCACCGCTGAAAGTCGGATCTACCAGGAAGCTCTCTTCACGGTTCAATTGGGCCATCGTGTGTATTCCAGTCATCGGTTCCGATTTGAACAACGATTCGTGGAAGACCAGGACCTGCGTACCCGATTCCGATACAATATCTTCCTCAATATCCCACTGAATCACCCGGAATTGGGTGTGCATACACTCTACCTGGCGTTGTATAATGAGATCTTCATCAATGGGCAACGGCGTATCGGCATGGGGAAGGAAGTCGAACTTTTTGATCGAAACCGGGCGTATATTGCACTCGGCTATATGCTGTCCGAAGGTCTGAAGCTCCAAGTGGGATTCATGAATCAGACCACCGACAGCTGGAGCAAGAATCAGCTGCAAGCCAGTGTGCATCATGTATTCGCTCTTTAGTTTCGATCCAGAATGATCATCCTGTCACATGCAAAAACAAACAGCAGATCCTCTCTTACATATCGAATCATTAATGAGATCGGGATCAATCAGACGAGCCCTGACGCATCCATGGAGGTATGGCTACTTATTGATTGTCCGCGCACTTTACCAATGTGGAGCTCTGAACAAGGTCATACGATCTCGTAAAACCATATTTCCATTTTCCATTCAAATAGCTCTACCCTCGCATGCTGATATCTTTCTGTTCGGCTCAAAAACTAGTCGATCAGACATTCACCTGATCCGGTATCTTAAACATCGGATCCAACCAGATTCAACCGTGATCGACATCGGCGCCAGTATAGGCTTCTACAGCCTGTTGATCTCCGGTTTAATAGACGATAGAGGCCTTGTTCTGGCCATCGAGCCAAGTCAGGAAGCATTTCAATTACTCCAGGTCAATTCAGCAGAAATGACCAATATCTCGGCGAGACAAATTTCAGTTGGAGCGAAGGATAAACTGGGGACCATTTATACATTTCCTGCAAAGTATGCTGAATACAATACCCTCAACATAGACCCCTTTCTCACTCAATCAAGGTGGTATAACCATAAAAATGTCACCCATGAGTCAGTTCCTGTGAAAAGTCTGGATAATATTCTCCTTGACCTCCACATCCTCCCTGATATCGTTAAATTAGATGCTGAAAACAGCGATATAGCCATTGTCCAGGGAATGCACGACATCATAGAAAAAGCCCATCCAGAGATCATCATGCGCTATTGGCCTCAGGATCGGGATCACACACAACAAGTAACTGCTATTGAAAAATTGCAATCTCTCGGATACCGTTTGTATGGCTTCAACTCTGAGGGCTCATTGATCGATGGGCCTCATTTAGACAAATACATATTCGAGTACGTGATATTAAAATATATATAATACAACCTTAATCAAACATCTAATATGAATTG
This sequence comes from Saprospiraceae bacterium, assembly GCA_021738725.1. Lineage (GTDB taxonomy): Bacteria > Bacteroidota > Bacteroidia > Chitinophagales > Saprospiraceae > JAGNXB01. The sequence continues at coordinate 8,676 of JAIPBE010000069.1, forward strand.
GGAATCCATGATATGTTTTGGTGATAGTATCACCATCGGTGCCCGATCCTATCTGGGTTATCCAGAGTATGCAGGCAATATCCTGTCCAAACGCCTCGGAAATCACTGGAATATCATCAATGCCGCGGTGAGTGGATTTACCACCATCGACCTGGCCAGATATATATCCCACCGAGCTTATGAATTCAGCTCATCAAATCCCGACTTCTTTGTTGTTTTTATTGGAACAAATGATCTAAAATCAAAAACGTCAGCTGATGACTTTGCGATCGCCTATGAACAGGTCATCCTGAAGGCTAAACTGATCTGCAAAGCGAGAAAAGGATTTCTGGTTAAAATCCCTCTCCTGCAAACCGGGGTTTGTTTGCCCTATACTTTTGACATGAATACCACCATAGCTGAGTACAACAACATCATTGCCCAATTGGGTGAAACGTATAACATCCCACTAATTACGTTTGCATTCCAACCTGAAGATTGCTTTGACGGCGTCCATCTCAATGATCATGGAGCTAGAAAAACTGGACAACAATTGGCGGATCAACTTTTATCCATTAAAGGCCTGTTTTGACTCTCCTTTCCGCTCAACAGCATTTTCCCAACCAAACAGTGATCATCCCCTAGAAGGGTTATCGAATAATAAAATTCAAGGATTTCTTGCGGTTTTCACCAGGCTCTCATATATTTCAGAGGCCACTTCATCCCAGTTGAACATCTGCTTTCTCAGCTCGCAATGATTCTTCAGTTGTCGATACAACCCTTCATCTTCTACTATTCGGATCATAGCTTTTGAAATGCTTTCTATAGAAAAAGGGTCTACCAACAAACCCGCATTGCCAGCCACCTCGGGCATGGAGCTCACATTGGAGGTGATCACTGGAACATGACAATCCATTGCCTCCACTAAAGGCATTCCAAAGCCTTCAAATACAGAAACGTATGTAACCGCGTAGGCAGCAGCTGTTACATCAAACAATGCCGTGTCCAGATAACCTAAAAAGTAAATATCCTCCTTGAATTTTGAATCGTTGTAACACTTCATCACTTCTCCTTTCTTGAATAAGAAGCGGCCCACCAGCAATAATTTCATCGTCGATCCCGTGGCTTCTTTAAATTGATCAAAGGCCCTGATCAAACGATGTACATTTTTCCTGGGATGTATTGCACCCACGTACAGAAAATAGGCGCATCCATTACTGAAGCGCTCTTGAACCCTTCCTCTCTCCTGATCAGATATTGGCTTAAAATATCCGTGACTTGCTGCCCTGGTCAAATCAAACCTGGATAAATCAAGGTTATAATGACCGGCTATCTCCTGGCGCGAAAATTCAGAGAGTGTGATGAGTCGGTCAGCTCTCCGTAAAAAGAGCGGCGTAAAATAAGCATAATACGTACGAACAAGAAATGGAATCTGTTCTGGGAAATGAATGAAAGCAAGGTCGTGACACATGAGAAGAGTCTTCACTCTTGTCCTCAGTGACAGATATCCATCAGGCGAAAAAAAGACGTCAACCTGATACTTTTTCAGTGCTCTCGGAATGGCCCATTCAAACCATAAATACCAAAGGAAGGGATGACGTGATTGCGGATAGAGGATTACAGGAGTCACATTGGGCCCAAAAACAAATCGGGGGTCAATTTTACGATCAAATAAAAAAATGAAATCATCTTCGGGATGATCCCGGACCATACGACGGCACACCTCGAATGTAATCCTCCCAAACCCTTCCATCTTATTCGGTAGAAGAAATCGAGTATTAATGGCAATGCGCATACGTTTTCCATTGAAAATCCTGCTGAAAGGAGTCTATTTATCAAATGCGAATGAACCGGACCATCCCTTGCTCCAAACCGTCTTCTGAAGCAATACGCGCCAAATAGACCCCCGATTCAAAGCCCGATGTATTTACGGAAATGTCATGCTTCCCTGATCCAAGAAAACCTGATTGCATAATGCTCACTAACTTTCCTTCCAGGGAGTAAATCCAAGTAGAATAATTCCTACCACCCTTGAGAGTCACATGAAAAGTCACCATTTCCAGCGCAGGATTTGGGCTTACTGATAACTCCAAACGGCTCTTGTACTCATCACGGACACTCACCACATCCGTCAGATCCAGCGTATACATCCCCCGACCATAGGTCGCTGCTACCAGGATCTCTTCCTGGTCATGCCAGGTGAGATCTGTGATCACCAGATTGGGTAGGTCTGTACCGAGTAATTCCCAATTTGTGCCTTCATCCCCGGAGAAATAAATGCCAATGTCTGTGGCGATCACCAGGTAAATCCGATCGGGGATCACGACCAGATCATTGATGGGGATGTCCGGAAAATTGCCAGAAAAATCCATCCAGTCCTGCCCCATATTCTCGGTCTTATAGATGTGCCCCATATTGGTGCCATATCGGAATCCGGAAAACGTTACATAAGCGGAATTGACATCGACAGGGTCTGCTGTCACACTGGTGACCCATCGGTTGGGCAGTGCATCAGAAACGACATTCCAGGTATTCCCCCCATCTGTGGACAGTTGCACCAGACCTACATCTGTACCGATGTATATGATCTGATCATCCAATGGAGAGACACTGATGGACGTGATGGTCCCATAGGTCAGATTCTGCTGTGTCGGATTACCCGTCAGGTCTGGACTGATCGCGGTCCAGGATACCGCCCGGTCATCCGAACGGTACAATCTATTGGACCCGTAGAATAAGATGGAAGGGTCCTGAGGATGAAGAATAAACGGGGTATTCCAGTTCTTTCTGTCGGATGAAGAGATCCCATTCAGCGATGATTTAAAGGTGTTTCCTCCATCGATAGAACGGGCCATATTCCCATACTGATATTCCGCAAATACGTATGTATTTTCCAAGGGGTCCACCCGTACACGAAACCCGTCCCCGCCATAGATTCGCTGATATTCTCCCTCCTTTCCTGTGAGTGTGCGCATGGTGCCATTATCCTGGGTACCCCCATACAGACGATAGGGCTCCGCATAATCGATCTCACTGGTGTAGAATTGGGTAATGGGAAGCCCGTTCATTTTGATATAATTGTCACCCCGATTGGTGCTTCTGTATAAACCGCCGTCATTTCCCAAATACATCAATGTCGGATCGTCAGGATCTATCCATAGATCATGTTGATCAGCATGAACGCCATTGAAATTCTCCTCCCAGGTTTGTCCTCCGTCGGTGGACCGAAACATTTCCAGGCTGGTCACATAAATTATATCAGGGTCCAGAGGATCAATAAAGATTCGTCCGAACCAATACATAAAGGACACATCATCAATCCCGATCTTATTGATTGTATTCCATGAATCGCCTCCATTCCCGGATCTATATAACCCTTTCAATTTTCCCGTTTGTTCATCTGCCCAGAAGGCCATGACCATGTCCGGATTCGAAGCGGATATAGCCAGGCCAATTCTTCCTCCCGCAGCCGGCAATCCATTTGTCAATTTCTCCCAGGTATCTCCGCCGTTAGTAGTGCGATAAATCCCTGAATGCGGTCCACCATAATTGTTCCGATTCACACGCCTGACCCGTTCCCAGGCTGCCGCATAGAGCGTATCGGGATGGCCCGGATGCATCACCAGATCGATGATGCCGGTAGAGTCATTGATGTACAGGATCTGATCCCAGGTCTGCCCTCCGTCCTCTGTACGATACAGACCTCTGTCTGCATTGTTCTCAAACAGGCGACCCATCGCCCCAACATAACACTTGTCCGGATCACTGGGATGCACGAGTACCCGGCCTACCCCACCGATCTTTTCCAGTCCAAGATGTGTCCAGGAACTGCCTCCGTCGGACGACTTGTACACACCATCTCCATCGTAGGCAATAGACCCGCCTCCGGCATTGGCCTCTCCGGTCCCGACATAGATGACCTGCTCATCAGAAGGCGCCAGCGCGATATCGCCGATAGAGAGATTGGTGGCCGCATCAAATATCGGCGTCCAGGTCGCGCCGTTATCTATGGTTGAAAAGATGCCCCCCGAGGCTGCACCCACATAGAGCACCTCAGAAAATGAAGAAGTGGTTCGTTCGACATCCGTGATTCGTCCACCAATATTTGTCGGACCGGAAAATTGCCAGGGCTCATTGATCGCACCCGTCCGTGACAGGCTTTGTTGGTTGGCCAGTTGATCCCTCCGAAAAGCCAGAGCCGGTCCATATGCCCGGGCATCCACAGTACCCATCGGATAGGCCCGTTGGTAAAAGAGCCAATCACTCGGAAACATCTTGGGCATTTCACCTTCAGGCGAGTCCGGGTGTTGTGCCAGCCGTTCTTCTACAGGCAGGATAAAAACGATCAGGGAAAAGAGAATGGTGACTCGGACGAGGAGAGGACGGATGATCATCGGGAACAAGAATCTGGGTGAGAGGTGTATAATTTGAATCCATTAAGGTACCCAGATCAAATTAAAATGGCATTGCTCTACTTTACATAAACTGTCTTGCGATTGACAAATTCCATGATCCCATCCTTCGCCAGTTCACGACCGTAACCCGAGTACTTGGTACCGCCGAAGGGCAAACGAGGGTCAGATTTGACTAATTCGTTGATAAAATAGGCTCCATCTGCGACCCGTCCGGCCATGGATACTGCTTTTGCAATATCTGTGGTGCACACGGTCACTCCCAGGCCATATCTGGATTGTTCAGACAAAGCGAATGCTTCCTCTATATCCTTTGCACGGATCATCGCAGCCAGTGGACCAAAGGTCTCTTCGCTGAAGGCTGGCATACCCGGCAACACATCACCCAGGATGGTAGGTTCGTGATAACACCCCTGGTGGTTTCCACCAAGCAAGAGTTTTGCGCCTTGATCCACAGACTCCTTTACTTGCCGTTGGAGTTGATCAGCCAGGTCTTTTCGTGCCAGTGGGCCCACCTGAGTTGACTCCAACAAGGGGTCACCCGATTGCAGAGCACGGACCGCGTCCGTAAACCGTGAACCAAAGGCATCATAGATATCGCCTACCAGAATAAATCGTTTGGCCGCGATACAACTCTGCCCACAATTCAGCATCCGTGCTACCAGGGCCGTTTGAACGACCTGATCCAGGTCTGCATCTTCCCAGACGATGAACGCATTGTTGCCACCCAGCTCCAGAACCGACTTCTTGATATATTTCCCTGCCAGAGCACCGACCGCAGAACCGGCGCGTTCGCTCCCGGTGAGGGTAACCGCCTGGACCGCACCATGGGCAATGATCCGCTCGGTTTCGTCGTGATGCACGGTAAGGTTTTGAAACACCCCCTCTGGAAATCCTGCCCGGATGAACACTTCTTCAATCTGCTGAGCACAACCAAAGACATTGGAGGAATGCTTGAGCAGACCGGTATTTCCGGCGATCAAAGTTGGAGCTGCAAATCGGAAAACCTGCCAAAAAGGAAAATTCCATGGCATAATAGCCAGTACCACACCGATCGGATCGTTTCGGACAAAACTTTGACTGGCATCCGTGGGAATGACATCATCCGAAAGAAAGCTGCTGGCATGCTCGGCATAATAGTCGCACACCCACGAACACTTATTTACTTCTCCCCGCGATTCTGTGATCGGTTTTCCCATCTCCAGGGTGATCATACGGGCATACTTCTCTACATTCTCGCGAAGGACCTTCCCTGCATTCGCCATCAATCGACATCGTTCGTCCAGGCTGACCTGGCGCCAGTCCGCAAAGGCAGCTTGCGCCTTTTCCAGCTTGGCGGTTAATTCGGTCCCCGTCAGGGAGTGGTATTGACCCACCTCCAAACCGGTATAGGGATTTATACTTTTAAACAGCATGATCGAGCTTATTTTTACAACCGGAAAAAGCGGGGGCCTCAATGCCGGTCTGTTGGTGATGTTTTGCTAATTTACATCGGACATGACACATCTCCTGCGCTCAGATGCACATCATCCCGACTTTATCGACCTGGTCAACATGCTTGATGCTGACCTGGCCCTGCGCGATGGAGACGAACATGCATTTTATGCCCCTTTAAATTCGTCTGATCATTTACGGCATGTGATCGTTGCCTACCAACATAATCTGCCTATCGCCTGTGGTGCGATCCGGCCTTTCGATGATTCAAGTGTAGAGATCAAACGTATGTTCACCTTATCCGACCATCGCGGAAAAGGAATTGCCAGCCAGGTATTGACCAAGTTGGAAAAATGGGCCGGTGAATTGGCGTACTCCCGATGTATTCTCGAAACCGGACACAAGCAACCGGAAGCTATTGCCCTGTACACCCGGCATGGATATTCTATCATTGCCAATTATGGACCCTATGAGGATGTAGAGAACAGTGTATGTTTTGAGAAGATCCTGACCAGATCCTAGATAACACGATTCTGTACTAAAACCTTGATCATGCGCAGCAAAATGACCTCCCTCACGATTTTCCTCGCAGCACTTCCTATCCTTCTGCCGCTGTACAACCCCTCTTTGGAGCTTGGTGGCATGGGGATGCTCCTAGGCTTCTGGGGGCTCTATATTTCCCCGGTCATCATCTTTGGCTATTTGGGGTATTTGTGGCTGGCCAAACCGGATCGACCATCTACATAGAAATCCCTTACATTTTGGTGAGACGAACCGTCTTCTTCACCGCACCCTGTTTCACCTGAAGGATATACACACCTGCCGGAAATGATGCCATCTGCACGGACTGAACAAATTCAACTGTTGATTTACCAAATTCGCCCGCCCAGACCTGTCTGCCGTCCATACCCGTCATTGTCATCTGCACCGGTTCAGCGGTTCCATTCCGAATATGGACTTCCACATGATTCGTTACCAACGTTGGCTGGATAAAAAACCATTCATCTGCCACATCGATCGCTATCTGGTCAGATGGATCTGATGAACAGTTGCCATCATCCGCACGAACTCGGTAAGCATAAGTTAGACCAGCTTGAACGGTCAGGTCCTGGTAGATGGTATTCCCGACCTTGGCCAGGAGTGTAAAATCCGCATCATTCGGTCCTTTCCGTTCGAGCAGGTAACTGCTGGCCCCTCCAACTGGCTCCCAGGTGAGGTGAACCCGATCGGCCAGGGATTCAACTTTGAGTCCTTCTGGTGCGGACAGATCGCAATTGCACATATGGATCACACCGGCAATTTGTTCCCGGACCTGGGGCAGCATGGGAAAAAATGCATCTCCCGGACAAGAAGTGTTACAGGATTGCCGATGACCGGATACATTGGGAATGACAGCTCCAGACGCCGGATGCCAGGCAGAACCCAACGGATCGATATTTTCCACGCATGCCTTCCAGGCATAGAGATCACTGAGCGCTGTTAAAGCTGTTGGCGTCGGCTGCACCGCAGTGAAGTCGCCCATCACACAGGTCCCCAGTGTGTTGCTGTTCTTTCCGCAGAAATGAGCGCCCAGAATATCATCACCCCGGCCTATATAGACCTGACCATTGGGGTCCACCAGCCAATTGTAGCCAATGTCCGACCAGCCATTGCCATTGACATGAAAATTCCAGATGCTCCGCACGACCGCGGCCCAGTCGGAAGAGTTGTTGCTCCCGGCAGAATGATGAATGATGAGGTGGGTCGGGAAGACAGGTTCAGGAGATGGATGGGGGAAACAGGTACCATCCGGACACCATTGGGATCGGTCAACCAGTGTTGGTGGCGGGCACGTACACTCATCATTTCGGAGGCTCGGAACTTGCGGCGTATGATCTACATCTGTAGTTGGTCCCGGATCAAACAGATGGACGATCAGTGTATCGATCAACTGCTGATCCCAGGGAGCATCTACATCCACACGAAGAAAGAGGGCTCGCGTGTCCGGTTCCAGAAAGACCATATTGGTAAAAAACCGGGTTGCGCCGTTGCCAACGTGTTCATCCTGACTTAGCGACAACCAAGGTGAGGATGAATCGTTCTTTTGGTATTGCATTCGGACAGATGCAGGTGGGATCGGGGTTGTTGACCGCCATTCAATATTCATGGCGATGAATGGATCCGCATGAAAAGGCAGATCCAGAACGGTGCCGGAGTAGCTTATTTGGCCGCGGTTGCCCAGATGCATATCCAGCATGGGTGCATCGCGAACAACATATGTCGACTGTCCGGCTAATGAACCTGCCAAACTGAAAATCAGAAGGAAAAACAATAACCGCATGGAACAAGATTAGGAAAAAGGAACGGATGTTTCCAAACATATGGGTTGTCTGGAGGAAGAAAGCCTACTTTTGACTATAAGAACCGACCAGTTCCTTTTTAACCCATGTTCTGGCCTGTAACATAACCATTATGGAATCCAATTGTTGTCCTTTGAATCCCCATATGAACCGACCCTCTATACGGCTGTCCGGTACTGTCATACTTTTACTGACTCTTACCCTGACCGGATGTCAATCCATCCGATCCATATTCCATTCCAAAAAAACGACCCCTATGGAAGATTTTGATACGTTCTATGACCGATTCCATGAGGATGATGCTTTTCAGCGATCGAGAATTCGGTTCCCACTGGGTGGCATGATGGTTGAAGCGGGAGAAAAAACTGCCTGGACACGTCAGAACTTTCCGCTCATGAAAGTTCGTATCCAGGATGTAGATACAAAAGAATACAAAGTATCAACTGACAAGCAACCCACAAGTTTTACACAGCGGGTCTGGCTGGAGGCCTCCGAATTCAGTTCGGAATACAAATTCGAATTGATCGATGGGAAGTGGTTTCTGGTGTATGTCCTGGATGAAAGTTGAAGGAGGATATGAGGTTATGTGTTAAGGCGTTATTACGTTATTACGTTATTTCGAAAAATGACGCTGCTTGCTGATGCGGCACTCAACTGAATTTCAAAAAATAGCCAGGCGTTGTTTTGTCACCATTTTTGCGTTCTCAGTATAAATGTCGCCAAAACGCAATTGGACTGAAATGAATACCCCGGGGTGACCTCCTGCGGCAGTTAAAAATCCCCTGGGATATTGACCTTTTAACACAAGAGTAGTTCGACCCCTACAGGGCCGCATTCTTTTCCTGACCTGGCAAGCTATAAAGGTTTGACCCCTACGGGGCCATTTAGCAGAAGAGTTTGGAGTTGAAGAGTTGAGGCGGGATTGGGTGATTTCGAAAAACGGTGTTCGGTTCAGATTGGACTGCGGATCGAAGATGGAGCAATGCGTTCCGTGTTCTGGTAAGACGGGGGATAAGGAATGGACCTTTGATCTTATTTTGAATGGGGGGAATTCTAAAAATGAGCTAGTCACACATTTGACTCTACCTGGAGCGCCCCGTAGGGGTGCAACATTTATAGCCCATTAATTGTCATGCACAATTGAGCCCCGTAGGGGTGACACTGCTTCAGCCAATCACCAGGGAAGCAAATGAGGCTTACGGAAATTCTTACCTGATATGAAGACCAGAATGATCATCCGTGAGGCGTTAGGCGCCAGGAACCGTTCGACCGCGGCGGGACTATTTCGAAATGGGGGTTGGCGATGAAGAGTTTGGAAAATTGGTGTTTCTTTGGATAACCAGAAAATAGACCTGATTTGATTTCCCATGCGAATGACGCCTGATCTACCCATCGTCAATGCGGCAGATATGAAGCAACTGATCCAGCTGGATCGGATCTTTGACGTCATTCACAACAAGTATGGTCCACCTCCCGACTGGCAGCGCCCCCAGGGTTTCATTTCCTTATGCCGGATCATCCTCGAACAACAGGTCAGCCTGGCCTCAGCGAAAGCACACTTTGACAAACTGGATGCCTACCTCCCTTCATTTACACCTGACCAGATCCTCTCATTATCAGATGAAGAGATGCGACATTGTCAGATCAGCCGACAAAAGACCCGCTATCTCAAAGCCTTGTCAATGGCTATTCTGGACAGGCAATTAGATCTACAGTCCCTTTCCGATCGGAATGAAGAGGAGATCAGAGCACAACTGACCCGCATTCCAGGGATCGGTATGTGGACCAGCGATATCTATCTGATGTTCTGTCTGCAGTCAAAAGATATTTTTCCGCTGGGAGATGTGGCTATTATTTCCGCTTCAAAAACGTTGACCGGCCTCACCCAAAAAGAGGACATTGCGGATCGTTCCCTGAGCTGGCGACCTTTGAGAACCCTGGCCAGTTTTTACCTTTGGCACTTTTACTTACGCACTCGTCACCGACCCGATGTGACCTGACCACTCAGGAGGGTTAATAAGGAATTAACGGACATGGCCAGTTGGCTAAACCACCCGCCCTTCCACTGCCAGTGGTTTCGATTCAATCTTCCTCTAGACATCATTTGTCAGCAGAATTGTGCAGGCCAGGAACCCCTCAAAACGAAAGGGCCCTAAACCTTTGCAGAAGATTCCCTTCGACTGGATATCACCCCATTTATAGATACGCTATTACCACTTTAAACTTCTGGAGGAAGAATACGATGAAATGCAATTTCATCGACAAGTTTACCGGGACATCAAGGTTATCATCGGATCCAGAATTTTATAGAATGCTTGCAAGAAATCACCCTGCTTTCAGACTCCCTTTCACTTGACGCTGGAAGAAAAAAGTACACGTCAATACCCAATGTCGTTTAGTTAAGGAAAGTCATGGTGCCTTATAGTTCATATGGTAAAGACGCTTGGGCCTATGTTTTCTCTCAAACGATCTGTCAAATCTTATTATTTCTCGTGTCCTGAATACAATATGGTCGAATGCCTC
>JAIPBE010000009.1 GCA_021738725.1 Saprospiraceae bacterium
CAATATGCTCCAGAATCTGTACCACAAGCTGGTTGGATAGGGGGGTCAGTATCCGCCGGAATGTCATGTCGAATTCCGCTTCTCTAGCCCGTTGACCAGCCTCCATTTGGGGGGGTCACTATGCTCCGGATTATCCACTGTTACAAGGGTTGGGAATGGTTAGTCTTCTTTGTATAGGTTGGTTGTCATATAGAGCTCTCATCCGCAGAGGGCTAACTGCTAATCAATCCGGGTTAATTGCCCTGATATTTATGACCTCCCCTGTAGTTTTACTACTCGGGCAAACGTTTATGACCGATTTGCCATTCCTGGCATTCTTTGCAGGAGCATTGCTATGTTTTCCTCTTGCGCATAACTCCAGAAGACTTATCGTATTCCTGGTATTGGCAAGCCTGGCATATTTGACACGTCAATTTGGGGTTGTCTTGTTTCCAATAGCACTTATCTCTCTTCTATCACAGTCTACAAAAAGAGATTGGTCATCGTTTCGGGTCGTTCTCATGACGGGGTGTGTCCTTTTAGTTATAACACTTTGGGTGCAGTCGTTTGCGATTTCGGAGGGGTTACCTTATGTCTCCAATCTCTCTGTTGCCATTGAGCGAATCCAGTCTTCACCTGGTCAATGGTGGAATTCAGTTTTACGTCGCATGGGCGGGATAGGCCTTTATATTGGAATGTTATCAATTCCTGTATTACCTGCTTTGGCACCGGACATTAAGCGGAGTAATTTATGGGTGTGGGGGGGGCTTTTATCTTTAAGCGCGTTGGGTACCAGTGTCCTTTCATCGCAAAACCCATTTTCACCTTTCAGAGGGAATATGTTCTATGCATTTGGATTGGGTCCTCAGACACTTCCCGATCTGTTCACTCTTCATCAGGCAGATTTGTCAATTCAGTATTCCTGGGGAGTGGCTGTTTTGATTATGCTATCTCTCCTGTCCTTTATGGTACTGCTATTTAAATGCCTCAGTCACAGAAGGCAGTTAACCAAGTCAGGAAGTGTTTATCTAATAGGGGCCGCTTTACTCTATTTATTGACATTGTTCCTGCCTGGAACATTCTTCGATCGATACGTATTGCCTGCCTGGTGGACTTTACTGGTTGTCCTGGCTTCCGAAATGGATTTTTCCAAATTTCGAATGATGTTAACAATTTCATTGACCATCTGCTTCGCACTTTTTTCCTTTGTGGCGACAACGGACTATTTGAATTGGCAACAAACCCGCTGGAGCATTCAGGGTGAGGCGAGAAGTCGTGGTATACTTCCAGAGCAAATTGACGGAGGATATGAAGTCAATGGATGGCTTGGAAATGACATACTTGAGCCGGGAAAACAGGGATATGATATTCATAATCCGGGATTCCGTGAGTATTTGATTACGTTTACTCGAATTCCAGAAACAGAAGTGCTTGAAACCCGAATTTTTGATCGGTTGTTGACTCCTGGAATAGATACAATTTATTTGTTGAAACGGTCAGCGGCTCCTGAAGATTGATCATGATACTATTGTTCCTAAATTGAATCAGGAAGTTTGTGTCTACATTGACATTTTGCATGCCTTGATGGTTGTTGATGGCATTTAAAATTAATATGAATGTTGATGGATTGAAATCCGATCTATATTCGGATGGGGATATGGTAGGCCCGTACATTAAGTCTTGGGAGATAAAATTGTTACTAGCGTATATATTTCTCCTACCTTTTGTCAGGCTCTATTCTTTGCCTTTCGTAGGAGCCAAAATTCAACCGTTAGAGTTTATCTTTCTTGGATTGATTCCATTAGTGTTTCGGTGGCTGCCATTTTTCTGGCAAAGCTTTCCACGTGCTGGCAAGCTGGTGTTGATCGTCTATCTCGGTACGAATCTCTTATCTGGATTTCTTGCAGGTGAGTTCAACGGCATGCTCGAGGCAATTGGTCGAGTCTATTTGGCTATTGTCTTTCTTCTAGGTTGGATGTTTGCCATTCGAGGTGGTCGACATTCTGTTCGTCAGGCTGTCAAGATGTGGTGTTATGGGGCTTTCATTATGGCTAGTCTGTCACTTGTTGGCTATGTGTTAGGATATCTCGGATGGTTGAATGAAACGGTTGCTCTATATGAGCAGTATCCTTATCTCGGTACAGTACTTCGAGCTTCAGGTTTTACAGGCGGGCCAGGGATGTTGATCATTGTCCTGATACCTCCACTACTGTTTTCTTGGCACATGTGGCAGAAAGACGGGAAGATTGGCTTATTTCTTCTCTTAATAGGCATTTCGTTCCTCACCTTTTCCAAAGAAATCGTCCTGGTGCTGACCGCTTTGCTTTGGATGCCCGGGAGCAGTCTGACAAAGCGTTTACGCAGTTTGGCAACCGGTTTGGTTGTGATCATCTATATAGTGGGTACGCATGTCTTGGTGACCCGGGATGGTGGGATGAATGATGCACTTGGAAATACAGATTTTACGTCAGACATTACCCTTCTCCATATCGGCCACACCAGGATACTGGAGACCAGCTATCTGACCCTCAAACGGACTGCCTTTCGCATTGGAAGTGCAAAACCCTGGTTTGGTATCGGACCAGGTAATTTCCAAGAGAAAGTTGCCCTTTTGAAAAAAGAAGGATTATACCCTGCGCACCTGCCAGTATACGAACCCCATTCCACCTGGATGGGAGGCTTCGCCGAGTTGGGAGTGGTAGGCTTAGGATGCCTCTTCGCATTTAGTATATGGCTGCTGCGATGGCTGTATAATGGACGAGGTGAGATCTGGTCGCATTCTGAAAGTCGCATTTTATTGATCTATGTGGTGACCATTCTCGTCATAAGCATTTCCATGGATGTCCTTAATTTTAGACACCTCTGGTTGCCCTTGGGATTGTTGGCAGGGATAGTCTCTCGATCAAAGATAGGTTCGCGAAATACTTGATATGGATCGTTTGTTCCCCTTCAATCAATTGGTAATTCTGATTTTTGAAGGTACCAGTAATCATGATTTCTATGGTTCCGCTGTAACTTAAGTAACCTTTGACTACTTTATATAAAAGACCCCGGAGTGATACCTCACCCGGGGTCTTTTTATTATGGCAAAATTCAAAAGCTAGGGAATGTGATACCCCACCATGACAATTCCGCCCGGGACAGTCGATTTTTCCAGCCAGGGTTTGTCTGATTCGGGTTTCTCGAAAGAGTACTCCAGAAGAGCAATGAGATATCCGCCAGTGAGATTGTATTTCTCAGGTGTTAGATGTACGGGCTTTTCTGTTCGTTTGCCCGTCATTTTTTGACGGGGAAAGCCATACATCAGAATCCACCCATCTTCAGGATTGGGCTCGGCATAGATGATCCGCAGATGTGTCGGTATGGGTAGTCCGGCTTTGGCCAACCCTTGCTCCATGACGTTGTAGTCCAGCCACGTATCCCAGGTTTTGGTATTCAGGAAAACGGCTTTTCGCAATACCTTGTCGACCTGTGGGTAGGCACTCCAGCAGAAATCCTTCAGAGCGGCCTTTCCCTGCGGGAGCCGCATCCCCTGAATGAGTCGGAGATGGACCTGCCGAAAACTGGTTTCGATCCAGAACCAATGCCACAATAACCCGGCAACCCGCGACTCAAGTCCCCGGGGCCAGGTGACTTGAGTGAGTACCCGTAACGCCCGCATCCATTGTTCAGATAAACACTGGATCTCTTTGAGACAATATCCGTGATAACCCTGTTGATCCTTCTTCATTACCGGCCGATTCCGGTTTCTTGATTTTTTAATCAGGTTAGTTCCATCTTGCAGATAACAGGTCATTGTTCCCCATCTGCCGACAATCTCCAGATCACTGATAATTTTAGCCATTTTCGATTGTTTGAAGTGAACAATCCCATTCATGACTTGTAATCAGCCTTGCTCCTTTGCAGATGGGATGCCGGGGATCGAATTGCTTCTCTCCCCAGCGGTCCATCTAGACAAAGGATCAGATCTTTAAAAACTTCCTTTTTTATGTTGATCAGTATTACCAAGGCTAATTTCTAATCAAATGGGCTTTCTGTTGTGGCAACTTTTGCCGCATTCACATAAATATTTATTACATGTCAATACAACGCAGTGTTCGACATCAACTAGTTCCGAGCCTGTCCCTTGTCCCCCTCTGTGCCCAAACCTCAACTCATAGACCACTGTAAACTAGATGGGGTAGCCAGGAGGAGGAGGGATAGCGAACCGCTCCCCATTTTCCACTCCCCAAGCGGCACCAGCCGCTGAGGCACTCAAGCGAACAGCGAACGGCGATTAGCGAATAGCATTCCATCTCACCGTCTCTCTGTCCCTCGGTCCTCAGTCCTCGGTCCTCCCTGCCTCGCCGGCAGGCGGGCGTCTTCAGTCCTCGGTCCAATTTCGGCAGCTAAAGCAGCCGTTACGAATAACTCGTCTCCAAGTCTCTCAGTGTCTGTGTCCCTCAGTCTTCGGTCCCCACTCTCAACTCCCCACTCTCAACTCCCCACTCTCCACCCTCCACTCCGTCTCTGCGTCTCAAAACCGCCCCACCTGCCTCTGCAGACAAGTGGGTGCGGATTTGAAGAAGACCGATGACTATTCCTTCCTCTTCTTCTTGGGGAGGATCCTCCCGGCTATCCAGGTGCCGATATAACTGGCGAATGCGCCGATGAAACCCAACAGGGCGATGTCGATCAGACTCTGGAACGTCCAGATGGCGTATTGGGTCATCAGGCAGCCGACCAGAAAGGCACTCAGGCTAGCCTTGTGATATAGGAAGGTGAACAGGCTGGTCATTGGTCACCGACCACACTGACCTGACTGACCGTGGTGATCACTGTGCCTGCCACCGTCAGGTAGCCAGCGATCTGGACCAGGATGGCAGGCAGTAAAACTGGACTGGCCAGCAGCGCACCGCCAACTCCCGCCACGGTGATCCCGATATTCCGCAAGATGCGGAAGAACCGAGGGGTAGGGGCGCGAGCCCGGTCGATCAGGTCCATATGGGGGGGGATCATTGGACTGGGGTCAAATCCCGAATTTTTCTTTTTCATGGTAAAATGTTTTAAGAGTGAATGATCAATTGCACCGGCATGCCACTTTGCAATACCGGTTGGACCTCGTCCAACAACCGTTGAAGCGCTTTTCGGGAACCGGTGCCACTACCAGGCCCGGTGAGGTCAGTCACCGGAGCGATACAGCCGCGCAATTCCGTTAAAGCATCATTCGCAGGATGGATCAGGATCCAGTCCCGTTCCGGGACATGGGGGATCTGGAAGTGCCAGCCCCACCGGCTGGTCCACCGTAAAGACAGCATATAGCGGCCCTCCGGAATGCAGGATACATTCCGCTGGTTTTGTCGCCAGGGCAGTTCGATCGTATGACAGATCAACTGGTTCCCGACGCACAATTGGCCATTCGTGCCGGTGGGGTGGTACTTCCGCATGAGAGTGAGTACTCTCATGGGCGGTCTCCCTTAGGAGACGGAGACAATAGCCGCAGCGTTGTGGCTCTTGTCTTTCATTGGATAAAGGATCCCGGCATCCTCGATCATGAATTCGATCAACAGAACGACGAGATCCCTGCCGTCTCCTGTGAGCGATTCAGTGGGTGACAAGACCAGATTTTGGATGGTCTCATCAAGAGGAATCGGATCAAGACTCATTCGGACAGATTGGTAGTCATCCTTCAGGAAATCAATCCTGGACCAGTAACCCGTCAGTTTGAAATGAGAGGCATAGCTTGGAATGCTAAGCATCTCTTTGGGGTTGAGCCCGTTGATCGAGATCGTGTTGGCACTCGTATCCACCACAGGATTCAGAGGCAAGATCTGTTTCAAAGGCGCACCGATGTTGAAATTGAATCCGGTGAGCACTTCCTTGCCACTATCCGTATCCAGTCCGATCACCGCTGTTCGACTGCCACGTTTGTTGGTCACATCGAATTTGCGGATCTGGAAAAGAACCCGGGTCAACCGCTGTGGGACACGTTTGTCCCCCACCTTTTTGATCAACCCAGGAAACGCGTTCCTTACCAATCGGGCCACCTGGTTGGTCGTCCCAAATTCGCGGAAGGTCTCCTGCGTCCTCTCAAATGCTGGGTCGTTCTTGATCCGGTCACCACTGAGCCTGGTCTTTTTCTTGACCAGGTGCACACCCTGCCGTTCGTAGAATGTGACATCGTCCAAGGTCCCTTTGACTTTGAACAAACTATTCTGTCTAGCCATAAGTAAAAAAATTTGAAGTGAAAGAATGGGGTTCTGAAAAGCCGGCATATCAGTCGCCCTGTCAAGATTATAACGCCCCGAAATATGGAGTAACGTATTGATAATCAGGTTGCTGTTCCCATTTATGCCCTTTTCTTCCTCAATCTTCTCCATTCTTCCTCCTTGTGCTTATCTCTGCCTTTTCTTACACCTTTCTGCCTCTTTCTTCCTATTATTTCGCGAAATTTCGCCAATCAATGAATACTAAGAGAGAGCCGACATGCGTTTACATTCCATGTGAATCTGCCATGAAAGCATGGTAAATTCCGGGTGAACTCTGTCTTTAGTCCGTGTTTAGTCCAGGTTAAAGCCGTAGTTATCCCTCTTTCCCTGAGGATCTTCATCGCTCAGGATCTCCATTACAGACATCAGGATCAGATCAGAAATTGGCAAGTTGGACGTCGTCCTCTTGCCAGATCGTTCATGAAATGTTGACTCATGGAGAATCAGCGCGTATTTGTTTACATCAGCGATCTGATGATCTGGACCGGAAAAAGCAGACGGTCCTGCCAGAAATTGATGACGCTTATTCGAAAGGAATATGAGAAAGAATCATTTCAGCCAATCACAGTTGCCGAGTATTGCCAGTTTATGAAAGTCGATCCGGCGCATCTTCCACCGTTGCAATGAATGAAAAGATGGATATCTGACATTCATTTCCTCCCCATTAACTACAGGTAAATACCAGATTTGGTTGTGGCTTTACCGAATACGGCATCCTTCGTACCAGACGGGTATCTTTAGGCCGGCAATAAGCCACCTGTTATGCGCTTCTTTCTGAATCTCCTTGTTGATCCTGTCTTCCATTGGATGGGCATGATCGCAATCGCTGTAATCTGCAGGTATCTGCATCGTCCTCGCTGGGCCAAAGTATGGTTTTACGCCTCCTGCTTCTGGTTGTTTCTGATTGCGATGTCACCGATACCGATCTGGTTGGCCTATCAGTTGGAATATCGCTATCCAGTATTGAATCCTTCCCAGATCGATCAGGATTCGTTTCCAGAAGTCAATATTGTTGTCTTGGGAGGAGGGATGACTACGGGTGCAAATATTACCGCCGCAGATCAGCTCAGTCCAGATGCACTCAGTCGAGTGGTGGAGGGAATTAGAATCTATCACCAGATATCTGCAGGCCATTTAATTACTTCTGGGTATTCCCTTCAAGGGAAGCGATCCCAGGCTGATTTTCTCGCATCCACTGCTGTTGATCTCGGCGTGCAACCATCGGATACCTTTCTCTTGTCAATGCCCCGGACAACAAGGGAAGAGGCCCTTGCTTATAAAAACCGATTTGACCATCAACTGCCGATCATCCTGGTCACCAGTGCTCTCCACCTCCCTCGCGCCATGGGATGGTTCAAATACCAAGGCTTAAACCCTATTCCCGCTCCCGCCAACCATATGATCAAGATCGATCCCGATAAGTGGACTTACCACTGGCGCCCCTCTATGCGGAAGATCTCCATCATGCAAAAGGTCTTCCACGAATATACCGGTCATGCCGAATTGGCCTGGGTCAGTAGATCTGAATAACTTATCCATCAACATTTGGCAGTTTAATGCTTGCCTGCCGTAGGCAGGTTCAAGCCGTGCTCTTCCGGGCATGCAGTTCAACGTCCAAGATGAACACACGTTGAACCATGAACAGAAGAGCCGTCAGGCTCCGTCTTTGATCGTTGAACCGTCCAACTTTTGAATTCACTCTCCAAACCTGAAACCAACCAGGAAAAAGGAACCAGAAACGCAGGAACAAGGAACATTCCCCAGCTCCAGCGATATGTATATCTCCCTGGCATCAATGGATATACAAGGCGGTGAGACACCGCCCATGCTTGCTATTCCATGAAATGAGATACTTGGAGCCACTCGTCACGCACTGCCGGTGAGACACCGTCACCAACATCCATTATTTTTAATCGATCCCAGGAGTAGAATCGAAAGATCCAATCCGTTGTTTGACTTGGTAATTAAGCCGATTCGATATGAAAACCTCTCTCCTAAAGCCCCTCTCCTTGCAAAGGAGAGGGGTTGGGGTGAGGTTATACGTACAACCAGACGCTTGAAACAATCCGCCCAACCTGAAACCAACCAGGAACCAGGAACGCAGGAACAAGGAATCCATACCCTCCCCCCGACCCGGCAGGATGGGCAGTATCCAGCACGTTCAGCCAGTCCGGTGCCGGCCCACCCCCTCCGGTGGACGAATGTCTCCGGGAAAAGCATACGAGGTTGAGGGGGACATGGTAGCCACACTTCGAACTTTGAATCGAGACTTCGGCAGGCGGACAGCCAGGCGTTTGAAGTTGCTCCAGACCTCATGAACAAGCCATAAAGTGAAACCTATTACAACCCCTTCACCACTCCCTTGATCTCCTGTTCCTGATCCATAGGAAAGATCAACAAAGCGTCTGTTTCATCCACGACGATCATATTGTTCATTCCTCTGATGACCACCGTTTTTCCAGGTTGTACACGAATCAGATTCCCATTTGCATCCTGAATGATGGATTTTCCGGATTGAACAGCATTACCCTGTTCGTCTTTCTGTAATTCCGCATGAAGGGAACCCCAGGTGCCCAGATCACTCCAACCGATATCGGCCGGCAGGGTGTAGATATTCTCGGCCGATTCCATCACCGCGTAGTCGATCGAAATGTTCGGTGTCAAAGGGTATCGCTCCTCCAGGAGCTGATATTCTTCACTGGAATTGTAGGGCACTTCAGCCAACAGGTCACAGATCAGGGGCGCATACTCGCGTAGCGCTTTCACCATGCTTGTACCAGAGAAAATGAAAATCCCTGAATTCCAGATATAGTTGCCTTCATCCAGATATTCTTTCGCTGTTTCCAGATCGGGTTTTTCTTTGAACTCTACCACCTTATGAATGCCCGATCCCACATCTTTCCCAAAATGGATGTATCCATACCCTGTATCCGGGCGGGATGGGTGGATGCCCAGGCAACAAATGGCATCATGATCAGCGGTAAAAGACAACGCGATCCTGATCCGATCCAGGAAATCACTCTCCTTGAGGATCAGATGATCACTGGAGGCCACGACGATATTGGCCTCCGGATCGATATCCAGGATCTTGTAGGTGGCATAGGCCATACACGGAGCGGTGTTATTTCGACTGGGTTCGCCCAGGATATTATCCTCAGGCAGCTTCGGCAGCTGTCGCGCCACCAGGTCTTCATACTTCCGATTGGTGACTACATAGATCCGCTCCTTCGGCACCAACGGTAAGAACCGCTCATAGGTCATCTGCAAAAGCGTCTTTCCCAATCCCAGGATGTCCAGGAACTGCTTGGGATGTGCCTCGGTACTGGCAGGCCAGAAGCGGGTACCTGCCCCTCCTGCCATGATCACCACGTAGGTGTTGTCGTTATTCTGTAGGCTATCTTTCATTTTTAGTTTGGCTGTTCAAAGTTCAAGGACGGAGCCTGCCGGCTCGTCTGTTTAAAGTTCAAGGGAGTTCCTGATTCCTGCGTTCCTAATTCCTAATTCCTGAGATGTCGGGTTGGGGATTATTTAAACTTATTACCTCTGTTTCCACTGTTTTTCAAATAGCGCATAAACCCGGCGATCTTGGCTGAAAGATAGCGTGCTTTCTCCTGCCAATGATTGAATTCTTCCTCTGTAATGAGGTTGCGGTCAAGGGCACGATAAAGTTGAGAGCGGGTTTCGCCACATGATCCTTTGGCGATGGACAGGTATTGAATGAATTCCCTGTTTCCATCTCGTTCAAACCCTTCTGCGATGTTATCCGATATAGAACCGGATGATCTTCTAATTTGATCGATCAGATCAAATTGTTTGTGCCACCTGTCAGAACCTGAAATATCTGCCATCTCCCTTGCAAAGTCTCGCCCGAGTTGCCAGATCTCCATGTCCTCAAATCGTTGAAAGGTGGCCATGCCTCAAAGATACAAATGTGGAATCAGGAACGAAGGAACCAGGAATTGCCACGCACTAGACCCAAGGTTGATTTTTAGATTGGAGCAATTCCGAATAAACGTGCTGGATACCTTCCCGAAGGTCGATACGGTGTTGCCAACCCAGGGCATGCAGGCGAGAGACATCCATCAGCTTGCGAGGTGTGCCGTCCGGCTTGGTGGTGTCGTGGACGATATCACCTGAGTAGCCGACAATTTCTTTAATCATCAGAGCGAGATCTTTGATGGAGAGGTCCGTACCGGTGCCGACATTGAGGAATCCGGGGTCGTCCCAGTTTTGCATCAGGAAATAACTGGCATCGGCCAGATCATCGACATGCAGGAACTCACGTTTTGGACTGCCCGTGCCCCACATACTTACAGAGGGGGAGCCATTTTTCTTTGCCTCATGAAATTTGCGGATCAGCGCTGGTAGGACATGAGAGGATTGCAGGTCGTAATTGTCATTCGGACCATACAGGTTTGTGGGCATCACGGAAATGGCAGAAAATCCATACTGGCTGCGGTAGGCATCACACATTTTGATTCCAGCAATTTTTGCAATAGCGTAGGGTTCGTTGGTGGGCTCCAGCAAGCCAGTCAACAGGGACTCTTCTTTTAAAGGCTGTGGCGCGAGCTTGGGATAGATACAGGAGGATCCCAGGAAAAGTAATTTCTTCGCTCCATGTTGCCAGGCGGAATGGATGATATTATTCTGGATCTGCAGGTTGTCATACAGGAACTCTGCGCGAAAGGTGTTGTTGGCCAGGATGCCGCCGACTTTCGCCGCGGCCAGGAAGACGTAATCCGGCTTTTCTTTCCGAAAAAACTCTTCTACCTCCGTTTGGCGGCGGAGGTCCAACTCGGCAGAGGTGCGGAGGGCGAAGTTGGTGTAGCCTTCGGCTTGCAGCTTGCGGAGAATGGCGGAGCCGACCATACCGCGATGACCTGCGATGTATATTTTAGAGGATTGGTTCATATTTTACCACTAAGTGACTTAGAGATCTATAGACTCTAGTTCAATAAAGAAATTCAATTCCAAACCTAAATGTTGTTATAATTGAGCACAATCAGTTCACTAAGAGATTCAATTTGTCAGTTCTTCAAAAGTATTTATTCAGGTAATTGTTTGAAGTACTCGATCACTAGAGGAACCAGGCCTTCATAAGTAATATTCCCAACATTAAAATTGATCAATAACCCTTTTGGTTTTTTCAGCAGTTTCATATAAGTCAGTAGCTGAGCTTGAAAAACTGGTGATATTTCTTCAACTGCCTTTAATTCCACGATTATTAAATCTTCAACGAGAAGATCAATGCGATAGTTTGATTTCAATGGCACTCCTTTATATTGGACTGGCACCTCCAATTGTCTTTTGACCTTCAAACCATTTAACTCCAATTCCATGACGAGACTCTCTTCATAGATATTCTCCAAGAGCCCCGGTCCAAGTTCCTTGTGAACTTCAATTGCACTACCTACAATTCTATAGGCAATCTCATTGATCTCACTTTTGCTCTTCATATTTCTTAGTGAACTAAGTGTCTTAGTGGTTATTCAAACTCATTCTTCACATCAAAGCCATGCTCCCGCAAGATCGCATCCTTCTTAAACACCTCCAGGTCCGACTGCACCATTTCGCTGACCATCTCCTGGAGCGAAGTAGTAGCGGTCCAGCCTAATTTCTCGCGAGCCTTAGTGGGGTCGCCGATGAGGAGTTCGACTTCGGCGGGGCGGAAGTAGCGGGGATCGACGGCGAGAACCTCCTTTCCGAGGTGGAGAGTGGGGTGTGGAGAGTGGAGAGTGGAAATGGCAGCGATCTCATTGACGCCAGTGCCTTTGAACTCCAGTTCGATGCCGACCTCGCGAAAGGCCATGCGCACGAACTCGCGGACGGAAGTGGTGACACCCGTAGCCAGGACAAAATCCTCAGGGGTATCCTGCTGGAGCATGAGATACATGCCTTCGACATAGTCGCGGGCATGACCCCAGTCGCGCTGAGCGTCCAGGTTGCCGAGCCAGAACTTGTCCTGGAGGCCGAGGGCAATGCGTGCCACCGCACGGGTGATCTTCCGGGTAACGAAGGTCTCCCCCCGGATCGGGGATTCGTGGTTGAAAAGGATACCATTGCAGGCGTACATGTCGTAGGCCTCGCGGTAGTTCACTGCGATCCAGTAAGCATAGAGCTTGGCGACGCCATAGGGCGATCGTGGATAGAAGGGTGTGGTTTCACTTTGCGGGACTTCCTGGACCAGACCATAAAGCTCAGATGTGGAGGCCTGGTAGTAGCGGGTCTTTTCCTGCAGACCGAGCAGGCGGATGGCCTCCAGGAGGCGGAGGGCGCCCAGGGCATCGACATTGGCGGTGTATTCCGGCGTCTCAAAGCTGACTTGTACATGGGATTGAGCCCCCAGGTTGTAGACTTCATCCGGCTGGACCTCCTGCATGATGCGGATGAGGTTGGTGGAGTCGGTCAGATCGCCATAATGGAGGATGAAATGCGCGTTGTCTACGTGGGGATCCTCATAGATATGGTCCACCCGCTGGGTATTGAAGAGGGAGGCCCGGCGCTTGATGCCATGGACGGTATAGCCCTTCTTGAGGAGAGATTCGGCGAGGTAGGCGCCATCCTGGCCGGTGACTCCGGTAATGAGTGCAGTTTTCATAATTCCTGGTTGCGGTGCAAAGGTCGGAAAATGACGGTTAGTAGCGGTCAGTTGTCGGTAGTCGGTCAGGATTTATAGATGGTTTAAGCAGCCTGACGTTTTGAGAGCTGCGAAATTGAAAGACGACTGTTCTCCCTCCCTGGAACGTAACAGAAATGAGATTTGAGCTCATCTTCATAGAGTTCGTACTTTTCAGCATGAAGCCGGAACGCGTCTCCTTACCTGTGAAGAGGATTGGAATAATAGCCAACTCGGCTTGGAATATCCTTCACTTTAGATCCCCATTGGTGGAAATGTGGGAGGCTACAGGAATGAAGATTATTCTCCTTGCTCCGCCGGTTTCTGAAGGTTTTGTACTACCACCGGAGTGGTCGGAGCGGCATTGGGTTTGGTTGAGTGAGCTTACTCCCTATCGATCTGGACCTGTCTCCTTCCTTCTAGGATATAGACAATTGCGACGCTTGCTTCTTGAACTGGATCTGGATCAGCTTTATTCATTTACGGTCAAACCAAATATCCTGTCATCTTGGGCAAGCCGAGGGTTGAGGACCATAGTGGTGCCAACAATCACAGGGCTGGGTTCTGTCTGGATCAGAGGAGGCTGGAGACGATGGCTTTTGATGCTCCTGTATAGGATATCTTTACGGTCAACAGAACACGTGGTCTTTCACAATGCGGATGATCTTGACCTGTTCCTGAAGAAGAAGATCATTCTCTCTCATCAAAGCAGTGTCATCCCTGGTTCTGGTGTGGACACAAAGTATTACTTTCCGAGATCAAAGCCCGCTGGATCTCCATTCACTGTTCTCTATATAGGAAGGTGGCTGATAGATAATGGGTTGAGGGAATTGGTCCAGGCCGCTAGCAAGGTGAAAATGGTTCACCCGAATGTACATTTCCTGATCATTGGAAATGGATCTTCTCCGAATTCGTCGACTGTCCGAGAAAAGGAGATCCAGAGTTGGATAGCGGAAGGATGGGTTGAGCTTATGGAAGAACAGGTCGATATCCGGGAATGGATCGCGTTGAGTGATGTCGTGATCCTGCCGTCATGGCGGGAAGGGATGCCCCTCTCACTGCTGGAGGCCATGAGCATGGAACGACCGGTGATTACAACAGATGTGCCCGGCTGCCGACAGTTGATGGAACAGGATGATGTTGGGTGGCTGATTCCGGTTGACGATTCGGCTGCCATAGCGGCTGCAATTATTGAGGCAATCGCCTGCTCGCCTGATGACCGAAAGAAGAAGGGTACATTGGCTCGGGAACTTGTTCGGAAGAAATATGCTCAGGAATGGATCGTAAGGGAATATAATCTACTGAGTCAATCATTTATTGTCCATGTCTGAGCGGAAAGAACATCATCGAAGTGCCGAAGTAACAGCTTTTTTTAACGGGAGAGGAAAAGCCTATGCTGACAAAGTGGGGGGGGCTGACAAAATGTTCCGGTTTCCATATAAGGCCAGACTGGAATGTGCAGTTTGGGATATTGATCTTGACAGCGCAGATATCCTGGATATCGGGGCTGGTTCAGGGGAACTCTATAACAGAGTATCTCCCATGTCGGATGGAGCCAACTACTATGCATGCGATCTTTCAGTTGTACTTCTGGAGAGTCATAGGGCGTCAGATGAGCGAAAATGGTTAGGGGAGATTTTCGATGCTCCATTTCATGGATATAAATGGGATTACATCTTTTTAATAGGTGTTGTTGCCTACCTTTCCAATGAGAGCCTCGATCGACATATTTGTTATTTCAGGGAACATTTGCAGGAGCGAGGTCAGGTGATCCTGTCGATAACAAATGTTGAGGCCTGGTCTGTACAAATTCAACGGTTAACCCGTAGATATATCCCTCGGTCCTGGTTTCGATCAAAGACCATCGGTCAGTCTTTTTCCACCCTGGCCATGTCTTACATGGAGGTTGAGAAGAAATTTTCTCCGCTTTTTCAGGTGCACTTGAAGGGATACATTTTCCCCAGAAGAATCCCCTCATGGTTGGGCAGAAAATGGGCCCCTGAGTTCGTAGTAAGTTTTTGCTTTTTAGATCAACTTCCTCAAATAAATGACTGATCCTGAGAAGTATCGCCTCCTGTCGGTCTGTTATTCCTTTCCTCCTGCCCGAGTAGCTGCAGCAATACGCATGTTCTATCTCCATCGGGAATTCAAGGCCCATTTTGATTCCATTCATGTAATCTCGTCCATGGATCGAAACCTGATGGAACAGGATCCGGATCTGGTCCTTCCCGAGATCCCGGTACTGGATGTTCGTGCATGGGATCCGCGTCATGTATGGGTCAGGCGTGAAGGTGGAAGACCCACACTCCCGGGACCTGTAAAACGAAATCGCCTGGTCCGCTGGGTATTGCGTGCTCGTGATACCTTTCCGCTGAATATCATCCTGGGAGACGGAGGGGTTATCTATATCCTCAGGGGTTATAAAATGGGTAGTGAGCTGGTCCGCAAGCGGGAAATCACTCATCTGTTCACCACCTTCCGTCCCCTGTCTGATCATGTAATAGGCTGGTTGTTGAAATGGAATTTTCCCTATCTGGTATGGATTGCTGATATCCAGGATCCACCCGTTGATCCTACTCGTCGACATGTCTTAAATGGTCCTTGGCAACGGATGTGGTTTCGTTTCTTTTTGAAAAGAGCATCCATACTGACCACCGTCTCCAGGGGCGTTAAGGAAGGACTGACGGACTGGGGACCTCCTGTCGTAGTGATCCACAATTGGATGCCCTCATCACGGGTGGGATTGGACTCTGGTATCAATATGGACGGATCTGTTTTCAGAGTGGTGTATACCGGAACGATCTATCCGGATCATCACCGTCCACAGTTGCTTTGGCAGGCAATCCGGAGAATGATCCCGGAATGGGCATCGCAGGGGATCACCCTGGAATTGCATTATGCCGGTCATGATGATGCGATCTGGGATCAATGGATGGTTAAGCACGGATTATCGAACTATTCGATCCAGCATGGCCCATTGGCTCTGACCGAAGTACGTAGGCTGCAAGCTTCTGCCACGATGAATCTTTTATTGACATGGTCCAAACCCGGTCAGGTCTTGGGCATTCTTACCAGTAAGCTCTTTGATTATCTGGAGGCAGGTCGTCCCATTTTGGCGTTGGTCCATGGCATCATGGATCCTGAATTGAACGAATTGGTTGGGCAAGGCCATGGCTTGGTGATCACTACAGAAGACGAAGGTGCTCCCGAGAAATTCGACGCATTTGTGCGATATTGGACCGCAAAGGTATATCCACCTTATAGAATAGACAGTGGCATTCGGTTGAAGGAGGAGGTCGCCCACATGATGGTGCACCATCCATTTCCTGCAGAGATCCGCTAGGAGAAAAGCTAACAGATGGACTCTTTCCAGGAATGCAATTGCTCCAGAATGGAGCGCATTTCTGAGCTGTTCCAATCGATATCGTCGAACGAGGAATTATGAACGTTAATACACAGCTGTCCTGTCTGTTGGCGGTCCAGGAAGTTGTTCAATAAAGTTGTCATGGAAACCCTGGTTCGTTTCGCTTCATCCCGAAGAGCCTTATCCATGATGATCAACGGCGTCTCGACCACCATGCTTTCCCGCTCGTCAGGAAAGGAATAGAGTGCATAGGTATACGCGGTGCCACACCGGAATCCGATCCGGTCTTGATAGCCAAGACTGAAATCATGTGTTATTCCACAGGCTTCCAGAACAGTGAGAGTGTCTGGAAAGGCAAAATGAAGATAATGTTGCCGACTGGTCCTGATCGCAGTATCCGTCAGTTCGCTTAGTCGATCTTTTTCCTTCCGCATCAGATCCTCCCGTTTCCAGGTCAGATAGGAAGGGTGGAGTCCGATGGTGTATCCACGACTGGCGGCAAGATGGATCAGATTCAAAGCCTCACGGGAATCAATATCGTAATATCCTTCCAATGGCAATGCGCCTCCGGACATCAGGAACATACACTTTGGAGAGTCCTCAGCAGCATCCAGGAGTTGTTCGAATGTATCGTAAGGATCGACTGAATAGTTAATGACCTGGCCTAACCACCGGGTGAACATCCGATAAAAGGCTGAAAATTCACGTCGAAGAATTCGTCTGATAAAACCTCTCAGGGTTTTTAACCCATTGGGAAAGAGGCGAAGAGCATCCACATCATGTGTCCAAATGAGTTGGCGGCTCAGAGCATTAGGGGGATAACCCAGGACCCGAAAAAAGACCTCCACTAACTGGTCGACTACGGGGATTTGATGGAGTTTATGGTGTACGAGGAGATGTTCTTCTGCGCAAAGCATATCCCACCGATCGGTACGGCGCTCCCCAGGGTAATGTTCTTCAAATCGTGATATGTGAAAGAAGATTGTTTCAAAGAGATCGAATTGAAAGACATTTTTAATCAGTAATTCTTGATTGATTTGAGTCTTGCGTTGAACGGAATAATAATTTTCAGTAACATGTTTATAAGAATAGATCTGTAGACCAGCAATAGGAGCATCTGCTTGAAAGAATACCTCCTGTTGAGGCACAAAGAAATCAAAGTTTGCGGCATTCGAATGGCCTTTCCCATAGCCGATTTGCACCCCTTCTGCTTGTTTAACATTGCGGATGTCTAGAGATAAATTTTCAGGTTTAAGTGGATGATTGTCAAGAAATCGGCTTACATAATCCAGTCTGGCTTGTTCTCTGGATGACAAATGCGATGCAATGATTGTTATCGTAGCCGCGGCATCATGGT
This sequence comes from Saprospiraceae bacterium, assembly GCA_021738725.1. Lineage (GTDB taxonomy): Bacteria > Bacteroidota > Bacteroidia > Chitinophagales > Saprospiraceae > JAGNXB01. Next base: position 17,565 of record JAIPBE010000009.1, read on the forward strand.
TTGATAAAGTCCTCGAAGACATTTTGTTTTCCCTTTTATTACAGATAAATATGGAACCACTACTCCTCCAAAATCGTGATAGAAAGTGGCAATATCCTGGATCATGCTCCCTTCAAAATCAAAGATGAGTTCTTTTTCGTGAGCCAGTTGGATGGCCTTCCATAAGAGAAGATGTCCAGCATGCAAAGTTCTTCCGACGGAAGGTATTGCAGGAATGAGATTGTACATCACCTTGTCATCCCATACGAGAAGTAAACTGCCAACTGGATGCTTTCCGTTTTTAGCTATCAGGAGACAAGCACGATCCGGAGATAATGCTGCAAATAGACGGCCAGGCAGTGTAGCAGGGTAGGGAATGTTTATTCCCTTATCCTGATAGGTTTCACGGATATGCGTGGCGAGAATTTGCGTGTCGTCTGAAAGAACTACAGTGAGCAATTGGTTAGCAGTACGGATGGCGCGCCGTTTCGAGGAAGAAATCAGCTGCCAACGTTCATCCAGAGAAACATTGGCAGGAATCCTAAATGTATACAATATACTGTTTTGGAATCCAGACCATTCAAAATGCAGAGCGTCAGTCCACTCTGGAATCAAGTGGAACTCCGTAACCAGAAACTGTTTGGGAATTTGTGAAATAAATTGCCGAATCATTTTTCTGGTTCGCGAAAGTGAATGCGCGTTCTTATTCCCAGGTTCGGGTACCCAGATTCCCCAATAGGGTGTCAAAACAGGGTTCTTCATACGAAGCGCAAAACCCTTCTTCTGAACCTGGATGGCCATGACCCCATTGAGCACTCCTGAAGGATTGGTATGAAGCTTAACATCCCATCCTTCAGGTAGTACACAGTCCAACCAGAGGGGGTGAAAGAAGACAGGCAAGCCAGGGGCCTGGTCAGCAATCCTTCGAAAGTGATCCTGTTGTGAGGTTTCAGAACGATTCATCCGCCTGTCAAGATACCCAGGTCGTCGAACATTGTGTAAACCGATCGATCTAAAAAGGGATTTGACTTATGCCCCAGATTAAGGTGCCAATCGAATCAGTGTACCTGTTTGTCCGGAACCTGGAATGGGTTTGTTGTTTTCTCCAAACAGGTCGATGACGTAATAATAGGCACCAGACGGAACCGGATGACCCGCCCGGTCTCTTCCGTCCCATCGCAGGCTTGTGGTATGAGTTCCCGGAAGGATCGTCCCTATTTCTGACTGGCCAAACTGTCGAACAAGTTGCCCGTTCGTTGAGTAAATACACAAACTGGCACGGGAGGGTGCACGAGGACCTGTATAGCTATATCGGAATCCAATGTCCCCATTTGATGGATTGGGGAAAGCTGTAAATCCGGCAAAGGAGTATGATCTGTCAACGTGAAATTTGACCTCATAGTAGGCACTTGAATAGGGCTTTCCATTCGCATCATAGGCTTGAACATCAAGGGTGTAAAATCCGTCCTCGCTTAAGAAAGGAGTGAATGATACCTTTACTTGATTGAGAGCGCCCATATAAGCAGGTTCGAAATGGAGATCGCCTTGTTGGTAGGAAAGAGGCACCATATGGCCACCCGGATCAAAAAGCCTGACCCTTAGGATTGCCGTATCCTTCAGTTGGATATGTTTATTGTTATCCCAGAGGTAAATGTCAATTTGGGGTCTTTCATTGACCAGGGCACCAGTTTCAATTTGAATGCTGTCAAACAGGATTTGTAGAAGTGGTGGCTGATCGTCGGGTAGGACAAGGAACGATAATTGAGTGGTGTTGTCAGCAAACACGGTTTCATTGATCGAGCGTCTGGGATTGATTTCCAGCCGGATGGTGTGAAGACCGATCGGTCCGACCGACGTTAATGACAGATCAGATAAGAAGAGTTCGGATTGATGTAGACCCTGGATCCAGGCGTTCAGCGTATCCGCTGTAAAGTCGGGAAAAATATGAATGACCCGATAGGGAATGCTATCCGAATAAGAACCACCGATATTGGACAATTGAAATGGAATGTCCATTTGGTCTCCTTCCACCCGGGCAGGCAAGGGGCCAGTTGAAAATTCAGCCGTGAACTCGGGAGGCGGCAGATGAAAGATTCGCCAGGCCGCCAATTGTGCAGGGAGGCGAGTAGTATCGTCCCGAGTATAATAGGTAAGCTGCAGATACGGATAAGCTTCCGCATTGACAAAGGAAAGATCCTCTTTTGCTGAAACGGTCGCCAGAAGGACGTCAGGAGCCGAAAGGGTATCCGCATAGCCAAGCAGTTGAATGGTAGTGGAATCATTGGATGCCCCTTGAAGGAGCGTGATTGCTGTGGTCAGGCTGTCCCAGCGTTGTGCAGGCCCAATAAACCGGCTGGTCATCCATCCTTCTGGATAAGTCGCTGGGATGTCAAATACAATTATGGCGTTCTCTTCTCCAAGTTCACCCACTTTTTCGATTATGGGGCCGATATCCTTTCTGAAAGCCAAAGCATAAGGACCGGATGCGTTCTGGATCAATCCTCGCACTTGCGTTGCCCCTTGTTTTTCCAGGATAGAATAGAGATTGTCACCGTACAGGACGGAATCCTGAGTCCATTCATCAAGGGAATAATTCACCCCTTGTTTTCTGAAAGTGGCACAGATCGCATAATCGCCTGAAGTGATCTGATCGCGCAGATAATCAATGGCCTCTTTGCGCTTTTGGTTGGCACCACTGAGCAGGAATGATTTTACTTCCCTCTTTACTCCAGTGATAGGATTGACCACCATTATATTCAACGAGGGACTGGAAACCCCCAGATAGGTCACAGCATTATTTAAATTGAAGGTAATACCAACTGAATTGAAATCAGAATTGACAGCAGCCCGGGCACCTGCATTGACAAATTTGGTATTGAACAACCAGGTGGTATCACCCTTTAATGGTGAAATTTGTGTGAGATCGTTTCGATGAAACTGCTCCCCATGGGATTGGTTCCACCCCTCCGTCAGCACGGAGTCCAGTAAAAAAGAGGATGCGTTCCAAACCACCGGATCTGAGGACGGAGTAATGGTTTTTCTCCCGGTTCGCCAGAAATAGATACCGAAAGAAAGCACCTCTTTGGTGGCGAAAGTTTTGATCAGTGACGGGCTGTCATCCTCCCAGGAGATCAATGCGGGACTGTCGAAAGTGGAAACTGTATCCAATTCGACTACAGTTATCGTTTGGTTCGATACATCTCCAGGGGAAAAGACCGATAACACCAGACTGTCGCGATGGACAATGGCAAACTCGTTTGGCCACAATGGGAGTACTGCATTTTCCAGGACCTGAAAAGGCCAGAAGGGATTATTGTCCTTGCTGCGGAGAGAATTGTTGTCGTTACCTCCGTTTGGTGATTCAGCGATCACATTGTCCTCATCCAGAGTCAGAAACAATTTGTAACTCCCTGCCATCAGGGATCCACCAGTCGGTAAATAGAAGGTATAGGTCGTTCTACTCGAAAGCACTTGTGTGGTGTCATAGATGTGAATAAACTGAGCATCTGGCGTTTCGATGGTCACATGAACAGGTACACTCAATGGTATAGTCCTTCCCAGATTCCAGATCACACATTGGAACCGGATGGAGTCGGTATTGGTCCGTACTGGGCTGGGAGTAGTTAACAGGGATGAATAATCAAGCAGAAGATCCGGTAAGGAATCCTTGGCAATGACAATGGCCGGGTCGCCATGCAGCGAAAACTGATCGACCAGCGATGCGATTGTATAATTGCTGTCCTTGTCAAATTTTTCTCGAACGGCCTGCATGATTGTACCGACACCCCGGCCATAAAGACTGGTTGAAGACAAGCGGTAGAACTCGTGGGTGAAGGCGGTCAGACTGGATGGGAAGCCAAGTCCACTGGAGCCCATATAGCAAATAGCTCCCCGTTCTGGAGCCAGGGTGAAGACTTCACTGATGCTGAATTGAGGTGAGAAGATGTTCCCGGTCAGACAACCCAGGGAAAAGACGATGGGGAAATGATCCTTATTGGATAATAATGAAGCATCGTCAATGGTAAAATTACCCGTTGTGGACACTCCGCCATGCCCGAGATAGGTCTTCATCAGGATGCCTTCATTGATCTTATCAATGAGATATTCGACTGAAGAACTGGATACGGGATCAGTGGATTTACCTACCAGGGTTTCGATATCCATGCCTAATGGATCGTTGGTAACCTCCTCCTCGATGTACGAAAGCAGGGATTGATGGTAATCCAATTCCGACTGTTTACCGCCCCCTACCAGATGTATACCTTTCTTTCGCCAGCTGTGTCGTTGTAGCGTATGGGCTACCTCAAAATCAGATTCATAACGCTTTACCTTGTCCAGATAGAACAATACCTCACCGGCATTTCTGGCAGCCAATCGGCCGGTTGGAAAATAGGGCCGACTTTGTCCGATAGGAGAGAGGAGCAAATTATCTGACCCGAAAAAACCAAATGGAGAGATCAAATTGTAATCAGAATAATCAATGATCGGAATTCTGACGTAAGGATATTCGAGCCCTTTCCCGATCAGATAAACAAACTGAATATCCTGCTGCTCCGCATAGGCTCTTGCGGCCCAATTGCGGACGGCGAGAGGCTGATGTGCATTTCCATAAGCGAACTGGTTGATCAATTGATCGATCATGATCACCTCGACTGAATAACCCCCACCTTGCAGGGAGCTGCGATAATCCGCATATTCCTGGATGGGATGTATACCTCCAGGTCCTGAAGTCATGGATGGGTGTGTGATGATCACGTAGTTTCCCTGAGACAGATCAGTGTTCACAAACTGCAATAGCTCGATGACGGAAATGGTGGATGGCATACTGCTCAGCCTGCGGATACAATACTGACTGGGTTCTGGAGAAGCAGCAATGGTCAGCGTATTCAGACCATTGTCATTGGGAAGTATGAATCGTTTTAATTGAATAAGGTCATAACCAAGAAGCTCTTCGTTTGCTGACCAGATCATGTTTTGATCAACATTGGAAGCCTGCAATGTGTAGAATCTTGAAGACTGACCCAGGTCAGCGACAGTCCTGGAATAAAGTATGGAAGCTGAGGCGATCTGGTACCTGTCTGAATTGGCCACAATTCCTTCGATAACAATAAGATTCAAGTCAAGTAAGACGGCTGGGGGGATTGGGATGATCAGCGAATTGACCTTGTCAGATGGATAATCCGGAATATCTAACACAAGAACGTTATTGACCTTGACCGTTAATTCATGTGCTGACGAACTGGATACTAAACGCAATACCAAAGTTGCTATTGAGTCTGAAACAACACCTGGGCAGGATAGAGGAATCGTTGTTATTTTTGCTGATGATGTTGCTAGCCCTTCCCCCTCATCATAGATTGAATACCGGGTTTCATGGTCTGAGTCATACGTTTTCGAATAATGCCAGGAAATAAAATCAATTCTGGCAGTATCCTTATATGATGAGACAACGGGGGTACTGAGCATTGTTGGGCCAGTCGTTGCGAGATATCGTTTTGTCGGCTGTCCAGCTTCGGTCCAGCACAGAAAATACACCGCCGTATCCGTATACAAACTCACCTCCGGGTTCAGCATCTCCTCCCGACCGCCTTCGAACAGAAACTGGTCGAGCTGACTCTTGTTTTTATCTCCGTAAAATTCAAAGTAATCATCCGGGCCGAACAGACCATCAGTACTGACGTACAGAGGGACTTCTTTGCCATAGACAAACAACTGGAATTGATCACCGTTCACCTGGTCAACGGGAAAACCTCCGGCAGCCAGGACATCGTAGTTCACCCGATACATATCCCGTTTGGCCACCTTGATCTTCCAGTATGTTTTACTGTAGTCGATCCATTCATTGCCATACAGCGTATCCTGCCCCACCACCATCTGTGCCAACAAGCCATTGGCCGCGATTGTGTTGAAAAGGAGAAGCAGCAGTAGGATCTTGGTCCGGTTTGCCATAGGATGTTGAGCAATTTCGTCGATCAGACGAAGTTAGGGCCAATTGCACTGCCCCGCAAGATTCACAAACAGCATCTTGAACCGATTGTTGCCTTTTGTCCCTCCCCACCTGACAACCAGAGGTCCATCCCACGTTCTCAATGTCCCAAAGTCTCAAAGTCCCTCCGTCCTCCCCGTTCTACATTCTACGTTCTACAATTCTCCAGCTCTTCATTCTATGGTCCTCCGTCTTCCCTGCTCGCCGGAGGCGAGGGTCCTCCGTCCCACGGCCCCCTTTCTATATCCTACATTCTACATTCTACCTTCTACAATTCTCCAGTTCTACGTTTCTCCAGTTCTACGTTCAGCAGTCCTCGGTCCTCCCCGTTCTACATTCTACATTCTACGTTCTACGTTCTACAATTCTCCAGTTCTTCATTCTACGGTCCTCCGTCCTCCCCGTTCTACATTCTACATTCTACATTCTACAATTCTCCAGTTCTACGTTTCTCCAGTTCTACGTTCAACAGTCCTCCGTCGCTCGTTCCTCCTCGTTCTACGTTCTACCTTCTACATTCTACGTTCTACAATTCTCCAGCTCTTCATTCTATGGTCCTCCGTCCTCCCCGTTCTACATTCTACATTCTACGTTCTACGTTCTACAATTCTACAATTCTCCAGTTCTTCATTCTACGGTCCTCCGTCCTCCCCGTTCTACCTTCTACCTTCTACAATTCTCCAGTTCTCCAGTTCTCCAGTTCTACATTCTACGGTCCTCCGTCCTCCCCGTTCTACATTCTACCTTCTCCAGTTCTACGTTTCTCCAGTTCTTCATTCTATGGTCCTCCGTCTTCCCTGCTCGCCGGAGGCGAGGGTCTACGGTCCGTCCTCCCCGTTCTACATTCTACCTTCTACATTCTACATTCTACGTTCTACAATTCTCCAGTTCTTCATTCTACGGTCCTCCGTCCTCCCCGTTCTACAGTTCTACAGTTCTCCAGTTCTACATTCTACGGTCCCTCCGTCCTCCCCGTTCTACATTCTACGTTCTACGTTCAGCAGTCCTCCGTCCCACGACCCCTTTCTACATTCTACGTTCTACAATTCTACAATTCTCCAGTTCTACGTTTCTACGTTCAACAGTCCTCCGTCGCTCGATCCTCCTCGTTCTACCTTCTACCTTCTACGTTCTACAATTCTACAATTCTCCAGTTCTTCATTCTACGGTCCTCCGTCCTCCCCGTTCTACATTCTACGTTCTACGTTCTACAATTCTCCAGTTCTACAGTTCTCCAGTTCTACAGTTCTCCAGTTCTACATTCTACGGTCCTCCGTCCTCCCCGTTCTACATTCTACAATTCTACAATTCTCCAGTTCTACAATTCTACAATTTTCCAGTTTCTCAAAACGTATAATGGATCCCCGCATTCAACGTAAGGACCTGCAGGGATGCAGGGTAATATGGATCAGGATCTGAGGCAGAATAGACACGCCGTCTCCACAGATAGCGGTTTTGTAGATCTCGATCGGAAGAATTGATATCTAAAAGAGAAAAGAACGCCTGCGCCTCCAGGGTGATCTCCAATCCTGGAGAAAGAATCAGATTCCAGCCGACCCCTCCGACTAAGCAGAGAAATGTCTTCTGGAAAAGATCCCTGCTGTCTTCTGGTAAATGATCCGGGATCTCATCGATAGGTACATAACCATCAAACCCCGGCTTGATATCGATCAGATCCGCAGCTTGCCATTTAAAGCCGGTCGCAGCACTGTTCTTCTGGAAAGTGACACTGGCTCGTTTGAAACTGGAGATCTGAGGGCCCACCAAGACAAAGAAGGTGTTCTTCCGCTGTAAAGCGATACTGATCGACTTCTCATTGCCGGCATAGATCAGATCCGGGTTGATGATATAGTGGCGATAAGTGAGTGGGATATTGACCAGGGTGATGTCGATCTGCTTGCGCAAGGACAGAATGCCATCCGTGCTGGAGCTGGAATAGCTCTCACTGAATCTGTAACTGGAACGGTAGATCTGATAGTCAACCTGTAACCGACTCCACGGGCGCATGGCTAATCCGGCATGCACACCGTATTGGGTGGCTATGGCCGGGTTATAGTTCATTTCCGGAAACCCGTAATTATTCTGATTGACAATGATGCTGAGGCCTCCACCTACAGATGCACCGACATACACATGCGGCTTCAAAAATTGTGCACCCACCTTCAAACTCAGACAGCTCAGGCCCAGAGTAAGAACAAGGATACTCATACGAACGATCATCGGTTTCTGCATCGGGAGGCGTAAAAGGTTAAGTGCGTCCCTTGTTCGCTATAAAGACGCGTAGGACAAAAGTAAGCTTCCTTATGGAAAGAGACTACCGTTCAGGTAGATATCCGGATCTGGTAGATATTAAAACGAGTAGGTCAATACTCCGAACAATGTCACACTGGCCAAAAAGGCCTGCGTATAAGGTTCTGGATCGGAGCTCGAGTGGATCTGGTACCGCCAGGTATAACGGCCATCAAGGTTGCGTGCCGCCGAGTTCAGATCGCTCATACTGACCACGCCACGACCTTCTAATCCGATGTCCAGATCCGGCCCCAGTTTCATCACCAGTCCCGCACCGAGGACCGCATCCAAGGTAGTGCTGGCAAAGAGCTCTTTTCGATCTTCCGGTAAATGATCGGGCAACTCATCGATCGGCACAAAACAATCGAACCCTTCTTTGATATCCACCAGATCAACAACTTCCCAATTGTTGCCTGTGGAAGAACTGTTCTTGGACAACACCAGACCTGCATCCCGGATCACCGTGACCTGAAATCCGCCCAGCAAATAGAATAACTGCGGCTTGGCCAGTTCTTTCCGACTCTCTGCCTGGTTGAATGCCAGCAGCTTTTCTTCATTGAAAAAGTAATGGCGATAGGTCAACGGGATCTGTAGCACCTTCAGTCCGATCTCTTTTCGGATGGAGATGGGGGTTTCCGTACAGCCCTCATAAGGTCCGTAGGCCTGGCTGTAGGTATAATCCGCCCGGCCGATCTGCATGCCCAGCTGGATCCGTCCCCACGGCTTGGGCGCATATCCCACAGATAGACCCACCGTCTGGATCGCCGAGGGCTTGTAGTCCAGCTCCGGAAAGCCGAAGGTGTTGTGATTCAGAATGGCACTCACTCCGCCTCCGCCTGCAAAACCGATACTCCATCGGGGCCCTGTTTTGGACAGTGGCTGGCCTGTCATCTGACCGCACATCCCCAGGATGCCAGTCATCAAAACGAAGGAAATAAAGGATGAATGCCTCATTCTGTTGGTGCTCAATAGGATAGACATACAAATTACATGCCGTTCACCAGCCACAAGATGTGCCGAAAGTTGATGAATTGCACTTGGCGTACGGTTTGAAATTGGTAAATCGTGCACCCCGACGGGTAAAGCACCACATCCCAGGGAAATTTCAATGACCAATTTCTAAATAAGATCAATAGCACAGGATCAGCCCCCCGGCCCTCATCCCTCGGGCAAACCGACAACGGATAACTGACAGGGGAAATCCCAAATGACAAATCCCAAATCCCAAACCCGCCTCTCGGCGGCCAGGCAAGAACCAAATCCCAAAAACGAATGTCCGAAACGGGTGAGTCGGCTACTTTGTCTTACCCTCCTTTCGCTAATTATTCCATCCCCGAACCAAGTTGAACGAATATCACGTTCGACCTTGAACCCAGACGATCCCGCCCCAGTGGGATGTCTGGATCCAGACTTTTCACTGAAGGTGAAACGTCTGGGCGGCTAAGCGTTGTATTCTGAGGTCAAACCAACAACTGACAACTCCTGCCTGCCGGCAGGGATAACTGACAACAGTCCCCCGAATGCGAATTGAAAAAAATAAACCGTTCATGCCGGTGTCTCACCGGCATCCCGGAGGCTGGTCACTCTTGTACGGATTGACTGGTAATGATACTATCGTCGGTGTCGCACCGACAACCGGATCTGGATCGAAGACCTTGCGCCTTAGCTTCTTTGCGAATCATTCGTCCAGCTTCGGCTGGCAAACGCTTCACCTTCTTTTCGAAATAACCCAATCACTCAATCACGAAATAACATCATCCGCCTTCAAGAAACCGACAAGCGACAGGGGAAATACCAAAACACAAGTACCAAATCCCAAATAAACCTCAAATCTCAAATGCCAATGACCAAAACAGTTAGCGAATGTTTAGATCAAACGAATTTGCCATTACCCATTACCCCTTACCCATTACCCATTACCCAATACCGAACCAGGAATCCGGAATCCCTCTCCAAACTGACAAGCGACAGGGGAAATACCAAAACACAAGTACCAAATCCCAAATAAACCTCAAATCTCAAATGCCAATGACCAAACAGGTAGCGAATGTTTAGATCAAACGAATTTGCCATTACCCATTACCCAATACCCAATACCCATTACCCAATACCGAATCTGGAATCCGGAATCCCCCTCCAAACCGACAACCGACAGGGGAAATACCAAAACACAAGTACCAAATCCCAAATAAACCTCAAATCTTAAATGCCAATGACCAAAACAGTTAGCGAATGTTTAGATCAAACGAATTTGCCATTACCCATTACCCAATACCCAATACCGAACCAGGAATCCCTCTCCAAACTGACAACCGACAACGGACAACTGACAACTGACAACTGAGAACCGATCACATTCCTTCTATCAAATCATCATCCACCAGATTCGGCAACGTAACACTCAGCCGTGGTTCCGCTTCCATCGCTCGCTTGATAGCCCAGATTGCTTCATCATTCCGCGCCCAGGACCTCCGGGCTATGCCATTGTTGACATCCCAGTGCAGCATCATCGACAGTCGCCGATCTGCCGCATCCGTACCATCCAGCACCATGCCGAAGCCTCCGTTGATCACCTCTCCCCAGCCGACACCACCGCCATTGTGCAGGCTCACCCAGGTCGCACCCCGGAAAGCATCCCCGACGAAGTTCTGGACCGCCATATCCGCGGTGAAACGTGAACCATCGTAAATATTCGCCGTCTCCCGGTAGGGTGAATCTGTACCCGACACATCATGGTGATCGCGACCCAGGACCACCGGCCCCTTCAGCCGACCCTCCCGGATGGCATGGTTAAATGCCTTGGCGATGCGTGTCCGCCCTTCCGCATCCGCATACAGAATGCGAGACTTGGATCCGACCAGGGGAATATTCTCATCAGCAGCTCGTATCCAGATCAGGTTGTCTTTCAACTGCCCCTTGATGTCATCCGGTGCAGCCGCATACATCTCTTCCAGGATGTCTCCTGCCAGCCGATCGGTGAGATCCAGGTCCGCCTTCTCTCCGGAACAGCAGACCCAGCGGAATGGTCCAAACCCGTAATCAAAGCACATCGGCCCCATAATGTCTTCGACATAGGAGGCATATTTATAAAGTCCCTTCTCCTGGTCCTTCCAGACATCCGCATCGCTGTCTCCCGCCTCTTTCAGGAAGGCATTGCCATAATCCCAGAAGTACATACCCCTATCCGCCATCGCATTTATAGCACGGACATGTCGCCGCAACGAGTCGCGCACAGCGGCCATAAACATGGTCTTGTTCTCGATCAACAAGGCTTTCGCATCTTCATAGCTGTAGCCAGCGGGACAGTATCCCAGATCATCAATATTGTGGAGCGAGGTCTGATCTGATCCCAACTCTATGAAGACTTTTTCCTTGACCAGCTTTTCCCACAGATCCACCACATTGCCGTGATAAACCAGGGCGATCGCTTCCTTTTCTTTCCGGCAGTGGTCGATCCGATCCAGTAAGGCATCCAGGTCGACATAGACATTGTCCCGGAGGATATACCCGTCATTGATCCGCTGTTCCACGGTCAGTCCATCCACCTCTGCAATGACACCTACTGCACCAGTGATGATCGCCGCCAGGGCCTGTGCACCCGACATCCCTCCTAGCCCCGAAGTGAGGTAGACCTTGCCTCGCAGATCATCCTTGCCCAGACCGTGCAGGCGGCCTGCATTCAACAGGGTGATGGTCGTACCATGCACGATACCCTGGGGCCCGATGTACATATAGGAGCCGGCAGTCATCTGCCCATACTGGGTGACACCCAGGGCATTGTATTTGTTCCAGTCGTCCTTTTTGGAATAGTTGGGGACCATCATGCCATTGGTGACCACCACGCGCGGAGCCTCGGAATGGGATGGGAATAATCCCATCGGATGACCGGAGTACATCACCAAGGTCTGCTCCTCGGTCAAAGTGGCGAGGTAGTACATGGTCAGCCGGTATTGGGCCCAGTTCTGGAAAACGGCCCCATTTCCCCCGTAGGTGATCAGTTCATGCGGGTGTTTGGCGACCAGCGGGTCCAGATTGTTCTGGATCATCAGCATGATCGCTGCAGCCTGCTGGCATTTGGCCGGGTAATCCGTGATCGGCCGGGCTACCATTGTATAGGTGGGCCTGAATCGATGCATGTAGATGCGTCCGTACTTCTTCAGTTCCTCAGCAAACTCCGGGGCCAGGACAGCATGATGTTTTTTCGGAAAATACCGCAGGGCATTGCGCAGGGCCAGTTTGCGGTCATCCTCACTCAGGTCCTGAATATTCCGGATGGGCGCATGACTGACCTGCGTGTCATATACGGCCACCGGTGGCAACTCGGCAGGAATGCCCTGAAGGATGTCTTGCTGAAAATCGTGGAGGTTCATCGTCTGTACATCTTGGTCCGGCAAAGATAGCCAGGCTTTTGCCTTTCGCATTTCGCCATTCGCCGTTCGCCAACGCACTCAAGCGAATCGCGAACCATCCAGGGTCCTCGGGGCGAATCGCACCTCCAACCTGCCCCTCAACGGCTCAACTCCATAACGCAACTCATAACCTCATAACCTCCTCCCTCATAACCGTCAACAGCGGCTTCCTGTTTGAGATTAGCAGTATCACCCCTACGGGGCTCCTGATTCTTCGCCAATAAATTTGCTATAAACGTTGCACCCCTACAGGGCGCTTAGCATGGATTCGAATCCGAACGGCATTGGATTTTCGAAATATCGCAATAACTCAATAACCCAATAACCTCATTGTCCTGCTGCCATCCGAACCCAGACGCTTGCGGTCTGGATCCAGACATTCGCCACCAGGCGAATCGTCTGGGCGCCGAACACCGAACGCCTTCCTCCTCGACGCCTCTACTCTTCGACTTTCGAAATAACCCAATAACGAAATCACGCCTTAACGTAAAATGGCCCCGTAGGGGTCAAACGATTATAGCAGGCCAGGTCAGGAAATGAAGGCGGCCCCGTCGGGGTCGAACTGCAACCGCCAAACGCCTTCCCTCAATATCACATCTAATTGAATAGCCAAGCCAGAGGAATCCTTATCTACGGAATAAAAGTTTCAACCCCACCGGGCGCTTAGTATGGATTCGAATCCGAACGGCATTGGATTTTCGAAATAACTCAATAACCCAATAACGAAATCACACCTTAACGTAAAATGGCCCCGTAGGGGTCAAACGATTATAGCAGACCAGGTCTGGAAATGAAGGCGGCCCCGTCGGGGTCGAACTGCAACCGCCAAACGCCTTCCCTTAATATCACATCTAATTGAATACCCAAGCCAGAGGAATCCTTATCTACGGAATAAAAGTTTCAACCCCCCGGGCGCTTAGCATGGATTCAAATCCGAACGGCATTGCATTTTCGCAATAACGCAATAGCGAAATAGCTCCATAACGCCATAACCCCACTCATAACCTCCTTGCCCCACCTTTCCGAATACCGAATACCGAACACCGAACACCGCCTCCATAACTCCATAATTCCATAACGAAATAACCTCCTTGCCAGGCCATCCGAGCGCCGAATACCGAATACCGGACACCGCCTCCATAACTCCATAACTCCATAACTCCATAACGAAATAGCCTCCTTGCCCGGCCCTCCGATCACCGAACACCGAATACCGAACGCCTCCACCTCATGGCCCCGCAGGGGTCAAACGATTATAGCAGGCCAGGTCAGGAAATGAAGGCGGCCCCGTCGGGGTCGAACTGCAACCGCCAAACGCCTTCCCTCAATATCACATCTAATTGAATACCCAAGCCAGAGGAATCCTTATCTACGGAATAAAAGTTTCAACCCCACCGGGCGCTTAGCCTGGATTCGAATCCGAACGGCATTGCATTTTCGCAATAACGCAATAACGAAATAGCTCCATAACGCCATAACCCCACTCATAACCTCCTTGCCCCACCTTTCCGAATACCGAATACCGAACACCGAACACCGCCTCCAAACGCCTTCCCTCAAAATCTCATCTAATTGAATATCCAACAGCGGCTTCCTGTTTGAGATTAGCAGTATCACCCCTACGGGGCTCCTGATTCTTCGCCAACAAATTTGCTATAAACGTTGCACCCCTACAGGGCGCTTGGCATGGATTCGAATCCGAACGGCATTGCATTTTCGAAATAACGCAATAACGAAATAGCTCCATAACGCCATAACCCCACTCATAACCTCCTTGCCCCACCTTTCCGAATACCGAATACCGAACACCGAACACCGCCTCCAAACGCCTTCCCTCAATATCACATCTAATTGAATACCCAAGCCAGAGGAATCCTTATCTACGGAATAAAAGTTTCAACTCCACCGGGCGCTTAGCATGGATTCGAATCCGACCGGCATTGCATTTTCGAAATATCGCAATAACTCAATAACGAAATAACCTCCTTACCCTGCCCCCCGAACCCAGACGCGTGCGGTCTGGATCCAGACATTCACCAACAGGCGAATCGTCTGGGCGCCGAATACCGAATGCCTTCCTCCCCGCGTTAATCTTCTCTTAATCTGCCCTTTCCAGCAAAGATTCTTAGGAGAGTTCCGTTTTCCCCTTAACTTTGCAGGCTTATGAGATTGAGGATCCTTGGCATCAGCCTATTACTAGTCGTTTTCGCCAGTTGTAAATCAGACTTTGAACGCGTCCGCCTCAGTGGTGACACGCAACTGATATACGACAAGGGCATCGCCCTGTTCGAAAAAGGGGAGTACCAGAAGGCTCAAACCCTCTTCGAGCTGATTATCAACAGCTTCCGAGGGCAAAAAGAGGCAGAAGACCTCTATTTCAAGTATGCCTACACTCATTATCATTTGAAGAATTACATCCTTGCGTCGTACTACTTCAAGAACTTTTCCACCACATATTCCCTCAGTACGTTGAAGGAAGAAGCCGACTTTATGGCGGCCTTTTCCAACTACCGGATGTCACCCCAATTTCGACTGGAACAGTCGTTTACACAGAAAGCGATCGACGGTTTACAGGATTTTGTCAATACCTATCCCAGGAGTGAGCGCGTAGCGGAGTGCAACCAGCTGATTGATGGGCTTCGTGCCAAGTTGGAAAAGAAAGCCTTCGCTGAAGCCAAACTCTACTACGACCTTCGCCAATACCAGGCCGCCCTCCACACCTTTGAGAACCTTCTCAAAGACTTTCCGGAGACCAAGGATGCCGAATTTATCCGCTATCTGATGGTTGACGCAGCATTCGCCTGGGCTGAAAACAGCGTGGTCGATAAAAAAGCCGAACGTTACGAGAAGACCCTGGAATTTGCCAGGCTCTTCCGTGCAAAATATCCGAGCAGTACGTACAGCGAAGAACTGTCTCGTACCGAATCTGAAACCAGGAAAGCTTTAAACACAATCTGATCCATGTCCGACCTAAAAAGTAAGTACCAGGGTGTTGACCCCCATCTCAAAGCACTCCAGATCGAGCGCCTTGTTGAGAAGACCGGTAATATCTACGAGTCTCTTGCCATTATCAGCAAGCGGTCCCGGCAGGTAGCCGTGGATATGAAGAAGGAACTCCACGACAAGTTGGAAGAGTTTGCCGTTCATACCGAGACCATCGAAGAGGTCCAGGAGAACAAAGAGCAGATCGAGATATCCAAGGTCTATGAAAAGCTCCCCAATCCAGCGATTATCAGCATGCAGGAATTCATGGAAGATGAACTGCATATCCGCTATAAGGAAGAGACACCGGAGGAATAATCCTCCCGGTGACTACGCCTATGTCTGCCCTTCAGGGAAAACGAATTATTCTCGGTGTGACAGGCAGCATCGCTGCCTATAAATCCGCCTTCCTGACCCGTCTGCTGGTCAAGGCTGGCGCAGAGGTCCGTGTGATCATGACCCATGCCGCGACCCAATTCGTCAGTGCACTCACCCTGGGCACCCTCTCCAAAAATCCCGTCCATACCGATATCATGGATGAGGGGCAATGGAACAACCATGTCGAAATGGGCCTTTGGGCAGATCGGATCATGGTGGCTCCGGCAACCGCCAACACCCTGGCAAGCATGGCCAACGGCATATGCGATGACCTGCTTCTAGCCGTCATTCTATCTGCTCGCTGCCCGGTCATGGTCGCTCCGGCGATGGACCTGGATATGTGGACCCACCCCGCCACACGACGGAACATGGAAACCCTCCAGGCGGATGGCATCCGATTGATCCCAGTCGGCGATGGCGAATTAGCCAGCGGACTGGTGGGTCCCGGGCGCATGGCAGAACCGGAGGAGATCATCGCCTTTCTGGAACAGGACCTGGCCACAACCCAGGATCTGCTTGGCAAAACCATCCTGGTGACCGCCGGACCGACTCAAGAGGCCCTCGATCCAGTGCGCTACCTGACCAATCACTCCAGCGGAAAAATGGGCGTTGCTCTGGCAGAGGAACTGGTCCGCAGAGGGGCTCTGGTCCATCTGCTATTGGGTCCTGTGGACATCCTCCCGACCCATCCGAACATCCAGGTGGTGCCCATCACCACGGCACGCGACCTCCTCGCGGCCTCCGAACGGATCTTTCCCGGTTGCGATGCGGGCATTCTCGCTGCCGCCGTGGCAGATTATCGTCCCGCCACCGAAGCCAAAGAGAAGATCAAAAAAACCGGAAATAACGACACACTTTCCCTCGACCTGGTTCGTAACCCGGATATCGCCGCCACCCTGGGAGCGACAAAAAGACCCGATCAGGTATTGGTCGGCTTTGCCCTGGAGACAACCAATGAACTGGAGTATGCCCGCAAGAAACTGGTAGCCAAGAATTTTGACTTCATCGTCCTCAATTCCCTGCGCGATCCAGGCGCCGGCTTTGCCGGCGATACCAACAAGATCAGCCTCGTCTTCCCAAAAGGCGAACCACAATCTTTCGACCTCAAGTCCAAAACCGCAGTAGCCACAGATATTGTCAATGCCCTCGCCTCCTTATTGAAGTAGGTATCCCATCTCTACCCTTCCAGCCTGGAAGGACACCACTACCAGATCTGCGAGTTTGCATCTGGTCGTTTCACCCCTTCTCAAAGTCTCACAGTCCCACTGTCTGACGGTCTAATCCAACTTACCATTTTCTTATTTCTCATTCCGGCGGTGGGCAGGTATACCTCATTTCTGATTTCACCCACCACTGCGGGCAGGGGCATCTGTTCTTCTTTTCAAGGACAAATTCTCTTCTTCTTAATGCCTTGAATGTTAACTATGGTCAACCGATTGAGGGTTCTTCAACCCCTTCAGGGTTGTACTGAGCAGGACATTGAACCCCGGGTTGCACCCGGGGCTATTCTATTGAACCCTTCCAGGGTTCTTCGCTAATGATTTTGGATCTTCCATTATTCTCACGATCCGTTGTAAATGGCCTTCCGTTTCGCCAACAGTGTTCTTGGCATCTGGCAAAGGGTTAATGGTTATCCCTGATTCCTGCGATCCTGGTTTCTCCCTCCTGTGGTGGGCAGGCATTTTTATTCCCTCCATCTGGCCCACAGTCTCAAAGTCTCACAGTCCTTTCCGACTTCCGACTTCCGCTTTCCCACTTCCGCCTTCATTCCTCATCCAATCTCAGAGTCCCAAAGTCTCAAAGTCTCACAGTCTCAAAGTCCCACTTTCTCATTCCTGCGTTCCTGGTTTCTCATTCCTGATTCCCTTCACCTGTCCCACAGTCTCAAAGTCCCACTTTCTCATTCCTGGTTCCTGGTTCCTAATTCCCTTAGTCTCTTCGTCACTCCGTCTCTTCGTCAAATTCCTGATTTCTGATTCCCTTCACCTGTCCCACAGTCTCAAAGTCTCACAGTCCTTTCCGACTTCCGACTTCCGCTTTCCCACTTCCGCCTTCATTCCTCATCCAATCTCAGAGTCCCAAAGTCTCAAAGTCTCACAGTCTCAAAGTCCCACTTCCTCATTCCTGCGTTCCTGGTTTCTCATTCTTCATTTCCCATTCCTTATTCCTGATTCATTTCCCACCGTCTCGAAGTCTCTCCTCAACTCCTCCACTCCTTCACTCCTGGTCCTCCGTCTTCGATTCCAGTAGAAACTTATTGCGCCCCTTCAGGGCTCTGATGTCTGGTTTATCCTTTTCGTTGGGCCCTGCCCAACGCTGAGGTATTCCGCCCCTTCAGGGCTTGCTGCCTGGTATCTGGTCGAACCACAGGTTCCTCCCGTAACGACGGGCAAGCATTCCTGATTCCTGCGTTCCTGGTTCCTGATTCCCTTCACCAGTCCCAAAGTCTCACTGTCTCAAAGTCCCACAGTCCCAAAGACCCTCCTCTCAAAACCTCATAACCTCCCAACTCACAACCTCACTTTGGCACTTCTCTTGCAACTTGAAAAGTGAATCCCGGTTATACTTTCCAGGAAGAATCCTCGTTTCATGCAATGTGTCCCGCTTGTTTCAACAGGACAAGCTAGATTTGCACAATCTGCCGGATACCGGCAATGGTTAATGTCTGCTAAGATGAAGCATGTATTGCGCACCCTCTTTTTTCTGATGATCGCCCTGTCTTCCCTCTCCGCTCAAGAGCTGAAGGTGGATATCATCGTGAATACCCCCCGTCTCCAGAGCGTCGATCCGCAAGTCTTTCAAACCTTGCGCACGGCCATCCAGGAGTTTATGAACAACCAGCCGTTCACCGAAGATGTCTTCGAGATCGATGAACGGATCGAGGTGACCATCCAGTTGACCATCAAGGATGAGTACAGCCTCAACTCCTTTGGTGCCGACATGTCCATCCAGGCAGTTCGCCCGGTCTATGGCAGCAACTACAAATCCTCCATCCTGATGCACGTGGACAAGGATGTGACCTTTACATACGATCAGTATCAGCCTATCGTCTTCAGTCGCAATGCGTTTGTGGATAATCTGTCCTCCATCCTGTCATTCTATGCCTATTACATTCTGGGACTGGACTATGATACCTATTCAAAAATGGGTGGGGAACCCTATTTCCAGGCGGCACAGGAGATCATCAATATGATCCCTTCCTCGGTGACGAACGGCAATAAAGGCTGGAAGCCAACCGATGGCACCCGCAACCGCTACTGGATGGTGGAGAATGCACTCAACCCCACCTTCAAAGCCATGCGCGAAGCATCCTATACCTATCACCTCAAAGGATTGGATGAAATGCACCGCGACCCGAACAAGGGGAAGATCAACATGTTGAAAGCGATCGACGCCATCGCCACCATCGCCAAGATCAACCGCAACAGCATGGCCATTCAGCTGTTTGCCAATGCCAAGAATCAGGAAGTAGTCGAGGTCTTTAAGGAAGCAGATATGGACATGAAACGCCAGATAAAGGACCTCATGGGTCTGATCGACCCGGCCAACGCATCCCGCTACAACCAGATCGGGCTGTAAACCACATGTCCCCCGCTGGCGGGGGTGGATGTTGACCTGGCCGAAGGCCATGTCAACAGACGGGGGTGGAAAAACGTGCTTCCAAACCCAGGGAACAGCTAAATCTGCCTAAGGTCAAGAAACCGGATCAGCTCCGTGGATAGATCAAAAAATGCTTTTCCGTAATTCTTTCCCGAATGGGTGAATCATGTCCCCCGCTGGCGGGGGTGGATGTTAGCCTGGCCGAAGGCCGGGCAAACAGACGGGGGTGGAAGAACGTGCTTCCAAACCCAGGGATTAGCAACACCTGCCTAAGGTCAAGAAACCGGATCAGCTCCGTGGATAGATCAAAAAATGCTTTTCCGTAATTCTTTCCCGAATGGGTGAATCATGTCCCCCCGCTGGCGGGAGTGGATGTTAGCCTGGCCGAAGGCCGGGCAAACAGACGGGGGTGGAAGAACGTGCTTCCAAACCCAGGGATCAGCAACACCTGCCTAATGTTCAGAAACCGAATCAGCTCCGCGGATAGATCAGAAAGTGTTTTTCGGTGATCCTCTCCCGGATCGGTGAATCCGTTTCATCCGAATACCGGATCAGTTTCCCCGATTTCTTCAGGATCAGGATCTCGTCATTTCCCTCCAGGTACGCTTTGGATTCCTCCTTTCCGGTGATGATGAATGACTCCCATTCCGGGGTAAGACCACCAAATTTTGTTTCCGCAGCCGCCCGTACCTCCTGGATAAATTCTTCTGAAGGAGGCAGTCGATCCAGGTAAACTTTGAACAGTTTTCGGTCCAACAAGGCATTGGCCAGAAACTGGAGGAGGAAATCGGGAGAATGCCGCATCTCCTTCAACTCGTGGACGATGTCCGTATCATCCAGCCGCACAAATTCATGGAGAATGGAACTGACCGGCAGACTTCGATCTGTGGGGAAGTCCAGGATGGCTTTCAAGGTGCGAGAGGTGACCACCCGACTCCCTTCCCGATGTAAACGCGCCAGGCGCTCCAGCACCAGGATCAGCATCTGTTCGGCAGCCAGGACTGTTTTGTGGAGATACACTTGCCAGTACATCAGTCGTCGGGCGATCAGAAACTTTTCGATCGAATAGACCCCTTTCTCCTCGACGACCAGCTGGCCGTCGACTACGGAGAGCATTTTCACGATCCGATCATACCCGATGACCCCTTCATGGACCCCGGTGAAAAAACTGTCGCGATTGAGGTAATCCATTCGATCCATATCCAGTTGGCCGGAGACCAACTGATGGAGGAAAGGCTTTGTATAGGTATCAGCAAAGATGGACAGGGCGAGATCGAGACGACCCTGGAATTGCTCATTCAGCTCGGCCATAATGGCCTGTGACAACTCCTCATGGTGATAGGGGAGGAGGGTGTGTTCCAGCACATGACTGAAGGGGCCGTGACCGATATCATGCAACAGGATGGCGATCTGCACGGCCTCCGCCTCTTCCGCAGTGATCTCCACATCTTTGCTGCGAAGGACATCGATGGTAGATTGCATCAGGTGCAGGGAGCCCAGCGCATGCTGGAATCGCGTATGCAAGGCGCCCGGATACACGAAATCGGTCATACCCAATTGCCGGATCCGACGAAGGCGTTGGAACCATGGGTGTTCGACCAGATCCATGATGATCCCACGGGGAATGGTAACAAATCCGTAGACCGGATCGTTGAAAATTTTGTGTGCGGCCATAGTGGCGTACGAAAACGGGTTTTGCGCTCGTTCATGCAAAGGTAAGGCGAATCGTTTAGCCGCCAGTCTTCCTGAAAAGGAGATCAGTTCGCGAAAATTGACGTACTTAACAACAGGAATCTGAATTACAGATGCGGGCTGGATCAAGCGGGGATGAACGCACCGGCCTGTTCATCTTTCATTGAACAAGAAGAACACCCACATATGCCAAAGATCCTCTGGGCTGACGACGAAATCGATATCCTCAAGCCCCAGATCCTCTTCCTTCAGGAAAAAGGATATGAAGTAATTACCGTTTCAAACGGATATGATGCCATTGAAGAGTGCAGTTTGCAAAAGGACCTGGACATCATTTTTCTGGATGAATCCATGCCCGGACTCTCCGGTCTGGAAACCCTCAGTCGGATCAAGGACGCAAATCCCAACATCCCGATCGTGATGATCACCAAGAATGAGGCCGAAACGGTGATGGAGGAAGCCATCGGTAGCCGGATATCCGACTACCTGATCAAACCGGTCAATCCGAACCAGATCCTGCTGACCATCAAGAAACTCACCGAGAACAAGCGCCTGGTCAGCGAGAAGGTCATGACCGGATACCAGCAGGATTTTCGTTCCATTCTCATGGACATCAACATGGCCGAGAATGTGGAAGAATGGGTGGATATCTACAAGAAGATCATGAACTGGGAAATGAAGATGGATGACTCCCAGAGCCAGGATATGGCAGACATCCTCAATACCCAGAAGACGGAGGCGAACAGCGAGTTTTCTCGCTTCGTCGATCGCAATTATCACGATTGGATCGCCAACCCCAAGGCAGCCCCGACCATGTCCTGGAATCTCATGCGGGAAAAGGTCTTTCCTCGCTTGTCCGACGATCGCCCGACCATCTTTATCCTCCTGGACAATCTCCGCTTTGATCAGTGGAAGATCCTGGCGCCCATTATCTCAGAACGATTCCGGATCACAGATGAAGAATACTTTTTCAGCATCCTGCCCACCACCACGCAGTACAGCCGGAATGCCATCTTTGGTGGGATGTTGCCATCAGAGATCGAAAAGCATTATCCGGATTGGTGGCGGAATGATGCCGAGGAAGGAGGTAAAAACCAGTTTGAAAGTGACCTGCTGGGCAAACAACTCAAGAAGGCCATTCACAAGCCCTTGAAATGGACCTATCAAAAGGTCACGAACCTCCATGCTGCCCGCCAGTTGCAAGACAGCGCATCCGACTATCTGCAGTATGATTTTACCGCCATCGTCTACAATTTTATTGACATGATCTCTCATGCCAGGACAGAGATGGATGTGTTGAAGGAATTGGCCGGCGACGAGACGGCTTATCGCTCCCTGACCAGGAGTTGGTTTCTTCACTCTCCCCTTTGGGCAGCCATGCAACGCTGGTCGGAGAAAAAGCCACTGCGCATCGTGGTGACCACAGACCACGGTACGATCCGGGTCAAGACCCCGACGAAGGTGGTCGGAGATCGCGATACCACCACCAACCTGCGTTATAAAGTTGGGAAGAACATGCAGTATGAGCCGAAGGATGTACTGGAGATCCGCGATCCGGACAAGGTTGGATTGCCCCGCCCGAATGTGAGCTCTGCATTCATCTTTGCCAAGGATGATCGGTTCTTCCTATACCCGAATAACTACACTTATTACTACAATTATTTCAAGAACACCTTCCAGCATGGTGGCATTTCCCTGGAGGAAATGATCTGCCCCTTCATTGTTCTGGAGCCGAAATAAGCCAATGGCATCAGGTGACTCGCCTGGGGTATTCGCCTTTCGCTGTTCGCCTTTCACCCTGAGTGCTCGTGGCTTGGGTACGTTGGCGGCTACGCCGCTTTGGGAGACACTCTGATCGTTTAGGCTCCCTTCTCCTTGTAAAGGAGAAGGGTTGGGGATGAGGTTACCGCAATTCGCCTTTCGCTTGGGTACGTTAGAGGCTGGAGCCGCTTGGGAAGCGGGTATTCGGTAATGCGTTTATTCGTTAACGGGGTGTTTGGTAAAAGGTCAAGGGTAAAAGACAAAGGGCGGAATGAGCAACGCATTCGACTGGGATTTTGGTTAATAGCCCGGGGGGTTTTAACCGCCGCAGGAGGTCAACCCCTGAAAACGACCCAAGACGGAGAGGATAGTTCCAGGCGTGTGCCTCCTACAGCGGTCCGTTATGACCACTTCAACAGATCCATCCAATTCGGATTGTTCCGCACAAACTGCTCGATCCGTTTGCGGGAGGGGACAAACCAGATACGCCGACCCAATTTTCCTTTCAAGACCAATTCCACCCGACCCAGATAGAACAATCCATAATGCCGGATGGTGATCTGTTCCATGGCTGCCAGAGGGTACTTATACGTCTTGAAATAATTGGAGACAAACAAATGTCCCGGATCTGCATCGATACGATGCAACCGCCAGAATGAGATACGGATCAGGATCAATCCCACCACCAGAAACAGGGTGGTGACTGCGCGATAGATGGTCGAATGAAAGGGCCCGACAAAATCTTCGGAGGTCATCCACCCGACAATGGTAAAGGACCCGAAAAATACCGTCCAGATCGTCGGAATGAACAATCGCAGGATCAGAGTGGCAGAGGAGGAGAGTTGGTACATGTAATGACTACGATTTTGACTCCTCACCACCTTCTTCCCATTCCTCCTCCCGCTGCCGGGCCACACGCGCAGAGATCAGAATACTGACTTCATACAAGGCTAACAAAGGCAAAGAAAGGATCACTTGTGAAGTGACATCAGGCGGCGTGATGATCGCTGCCACAATCACAATAACGACTAAAGCATGTCGTCGATAGGTCCGAAGAAAAGAAGGATACAGGATACCGATCTTGGAAAGGAACCAGGCAACGACGGGTAATTCAAATACAAGACCAACAGGAAGGGTGAGCATGGTCAGGTAATCCACATAGGATTCCAGACTGGGGGTCGTGGCCACGTTACCCACATTGTATGATCCCAGGAACGTGATGGCAAATGGCGCGATAAAATAGTATCCGAAAAGCACACCTGTCGTAAAGAGCATTGAACAAATCAAAACCATGCCTCGAGCGGCTTTCTGTTCCTGAGGATACAAACCCGGCCGGATAAAACGCCAGAACTCATAGAACACATAGGGAAATGCGCCCAGGAAACCGATCCAGAAGGAACTCTTCAGGTGGATCATAAACTGCTCTCCCAGATCCCGGGTCAGGATCTGAAAATCCGGGGGCTGCATGCACAAAGACTCGGACAACCAGCACATGAACCGATAGGTCGGGAACTGAGGAGACCGTGGACCAAAGATCACCGTATCGAAGATAAAGTCCTTATTCAGAAAAGCGACCACACCAACGACAACGATCGCTACCAGAGACCGAAGGATATGCATCCGTAAATGATCCAGGTGGTCCAGGAAGGACATCTCCGTGTGACCGGTGGGCTCTTTGGTTTCTTCTTCAGCCATCGGAGGCAAAAATAGTGAAAGGTTTGTTCGTTCTCTCGCATTCATAGCAACAGAAGATTCGCTACCCCCTTTTATCTGGTATTCTGATGAAACAGGTCTGTATGAATGTTTCTGCCCGTTGTCATGAGTCAGATGAGAGCGGCTGAATGGCTATACGCCTCAACAAATGACCACAACCATCTCGCATCATGCCTGCTTTTAGTGGAATGGTAGAACTGATAGACCGTTTTGAATTTGATATTTATTTGTTGTTTGGCTATTGTGATTTGTTATTTCTCTGCCTGAGTTCTCCTATTTTTGGCCCTTCAAATTTTTACCCGCTCAATCTTGACAAAATGATCAGAATCGTTCTTTCCCTCCTCACCTGTTTCTTCTTCACCGGGTCTCTCATGGCCCAGAGCCTTTTCCTGGTGGATAACCTGTATTTGAAATTTCAAGAGCATGATATGCAGACGGGAATGGTCACCGATCACCGCGACCTGAGTGGCGGGCTTCCGTATGATGTCTACGATTGTATTTCCTACCATCCAGTAGATAAGGTGTTCTATGTGGCCTACGACAAGTATCTGGCGACTGATCGGATCATGCGCTACAATCCATCCTCCAAGATCTATACACCCGTCATTACCACCGGCCTCGAAAAGGTCGTCGACATGGATTTTGACCTGGGAGCGGGAAAGATCTACTTCCTGGACAAGGACACCAAACTGATCCAGCGCGCCAATCTGGATGGATCCAATATCGAACAGGTCGGTCCCGGCCAGTCCTTTCTCACCGGATGGACACCGGTGCTGGCGGTGGATGAAACCCATGGCCTTCTCTTTTATACCATAGGCGGCGGGCAGATCAACTTTACCGATCTGGATACATGGTCTCCTGCGGAAATGCCGTCTTCGGTCTATGTTGCTGGCGGACGCGTCGGGGATATCGCCATTGATGAGACCAACACCTGGATCTACTGGACCTATAACCTGAGCCAGGAACCTTCTTCTGTCAACAGGACCAATCTGGAAACCTTTGTGACCGAAACCCTGCATAGCAATATGGAGCCGCATAATTACCTTTCCCTGTACAACGGGCGTGTTTACTGGTCTACGACTGGTTCCGTGATCCATTCGACGACCTTGACAGGTACCGACCTGAAAATGGAGTATGATGTGCCTTCCGGCACCTTTGCTGCTGACTTTGTGGTGATGGCGGGATCCACTACTTCCATCGATCCTACCTATGTCGCAGAGAAGCTGGAGCTGTTCCCCAACCCGGCGGTCTCTACGACGACTCTCTCCTTCGGTGAGTCGGTCATGTCGGACATCCAGATCCTGGATGCCAGCGGTAAGATTGTGCAGACCCGCAAAGGACCATTTACCGGTCAGATGGAATTGTCCCTTTCCGACCTGATGCCCGGACAATATATCGTGCAGGCCAGACGCACATCGGGCGGTTGGGTGACAGCTTCCTTTGCGAAGCTCTAAGTAGACGATCCTGGGAGTACGCGCTTGTGAGTTCCCCCGATTTTGTGCATCTTGGAGGAATGATACGACGCATATGGCTGCTGATCTTTTGGTGTGCAAGCACGGGGATATTTGCCCAGATGCCCGCGGGGGCGCTCGTCGCCTTTTACTCTTTTAACGGGTGTGATCGTTCCGATCACACAGGGCTCAATGAAGATATCCGAATGCTGGGAGGCGTCGGCTGCTGGTGCGGGATCGATCAGGATGGACTGCTGTTTTCCGGGAGCACGGACTATGCGCTCCTGGATGGACCCCTGAGCCGTTATTTCAGCACCTCTGACCTCACGGTCAGCTTTTATCTGCGGGTATGGCCGGATCAATTGTTCAGACAGGTTATCTTTTCAACCTATGAACCCGACCGTTCACCGGCCGGATGGGAAGCCATCTATGATCCGGTAGACGGGGTCGTGACATTTCATCTGATGCAGGATTCCATCCGCAGGATGATTCCCCTGGAGGTCCCTCTGGATACGGGCAAGTGGCATCATTTGACCCTCGTTCGGGATGGGGCCATCACCAAAGGTTACCATAATGGCAGATTGATCCATCAGGTAAGGCGGTGCCGCAATGTAGACATCAGTAACACCTCACCCCTGTATATTGCGCGTCCGGCAGGTCGGGCGGGACCATTGCGGTTTCCACTGAAGGGTATGGTCGATGAACTACGTGTGTACAGTATTCCCCTTTCAGATGATGAAGTACTGGACCTCTACAACCGGCATCCGGTGGAAGAAGCCCAATGGGATTGTTATTCTGCCGAAAGGCCGCCGGGCCGCTCCGAATGATCCACAGGGATCGTACCTTTGCGGCGCAAAGCAATTCCCCCATGTTCCAACAGATCGAAGAACAACAAAAAGCGGTACAGGAAAAACTGGCCGGTCATATCCTGGAGACATCTTCCGGCGAGGGCCTGGTGACCGTGCGGATGGCGGGAAATAAGGAAGTGAGATCCATCATCATTGATCGGGAGCATCCCGGTTATGCAGATGCAGATCAGGTGGAAGATCACCTGGTCCTGGCCCTCAATGATGCCATCCGACAAGCGTCCACCCTCGAACAGGAGTTGGTGCAGGAATGGATGAGCTCTGTTTTACCCGGCGGACTGGGCGCCCTCGGTGGTTTGGGCAGTTTATTTGGTAAATAGGATAATCCGGACCCTCCAAGCAACGTTTTCACCCCGATCAGGTTTCTTATGGTTATGCGCGTATCGATATTTCTTCTTTTCCTGACCTTCGGGTTATCGGCATCACTGCAGGCTCAACTCTCTGCGAACCTGGTGACCAATCTGTCATTCAATGACAGCCTCTTCGATGAAAGCGGTTACGGCAACGTCCTCTTTTTTGATGGGGACACCACCTTTGTTTGTGGCCCGATCGGTAATGCGCTCAGCTTTGACGGGAGTGTCAACTTTATCACCCTGCTCGGCGATATCTCCGTCAACCGCCTGCGAAAAGCAGACTTTAGTATCAGCTTTTACTTCCGACCCGAGAGTTCTTCCGGGATCTATGATATCGTATCCAAGCGGGAAGACTGCGACGAGAACCGCGCATTGGCCATAACCTATACGCCTTCCAGCCGGACCTTGGGCATCCTGGTCAGTGAGGATCCGACCCAGCAGGTCAAGATGAACTACCGACTACCTACCAGCCGATGCTGGTATCATATTGTTGTTGTTCGCCGGGCCACCAAGATCCTCCTCTATGTCGATGGCGAATTTGTCATGGAAGACGCCTCCGCCGACCGTCTCGAGCTACAGAACAATGCCCAATTGGCCCTTTCTGCCAGTCCATGTATCGGGGCAGGACAGATCCGCTATCGCGGTCATCTGGATGAATTTCGAGTTTACGATCGGGCGCTTCCTGAAGACGATATCAAGCAATTGTACACGCCACGGGATGTCATCCTCACTCGGGATACAGTGATCTATCTCGGCGAATCCTTCCAGGTCAGAACCTCAGGAACCTGTGCCACCACCTTTGCCTGGCTACCGACGACAGGGGTGAGTGACCCGACAAAACGTGAACCGGTGATTACTCCGACCGTTTCTGGACGGTACCAGATCAACTTTGTTCAGGGTGGTTGCACAGCGACGGATACAGTTTATGTCGAGGTCGTCGACCCGGCAGATCTCAGCTGTGACCGCCTGCTCTTACCCAGCGCTTTCACACCCAATGGGGATCAACTTAACGAGGAGTATGGGATCAGTAACCCAGTGGCTCTTGAAGGCCTGGACTATTTCGAAATCTATGATCGATGGGGCACTCGTGTGTTCACGACGACAGATCCCTTTGAGAAGTGGAATGGAGTGTTCAAGGGAGATCCATTGATCCCCGGCATCTATGTCTACAAGGCCCGATATTTGTGCAAAGGAGAGTTTTATGAGAGCCTGGGCAGCTTTTCA
This sequence comes from Saprospiraceae bacterium, assembly GCA_021738725.1. GTDB lineage: Bacteria > Bacteroidota > Bacteroidia > Chitinophagales > Saprospiraceae > JAGNXB01. Next base: position 46,248 of record JAIPBE010000009.1, read on the forward strand.
CTGATCCGATAGGGACCTGTTCGGATCGGTTTATCGGCAGACTTTGGTCATTGAGCACTTCCTGACCGTCATTCATCGAAAGGATTTTCTACACCGCCTGACCGGGAGTATCTTTGGCTGAGATGAAGGCCATCCTCCAATCCTTACCTGCCAGCTTTTTACAAGCATTGAATGAGTTGCGTTTCAACCGGACGCGGAGTGTGCTCTCATTGTTGGGGATCACCATCGGGATCTTCTGCATCATCGCCATCAAATCTGCGGTGGACAGCCTGGAGAGCAATATCAAACAGAGTCTGGAGAAATTGGGAGATGATGTCCTCTATGTCACCAAGCAACCCTGGAACGAGGATCCCAACGCGAATTATTGGAAATATCTGCGACGGCCGAATCCGAACTATCAGGATTTTAAAACCATCAAAGCCAAAAGTGAAAGCTCGGAATATGTCACCTATTCCATCTTTCTGGGTCCGAAACCGGTCAAATATGGCGCCAGTAGTGTCGACAGGGCCTATCTGATCGCCGGGACAGAAGACTATTCCAACCTCTTCAACCTGCAGTATGCGGAAGGACGTTACTTTTCATCTGTCGAATATCAAACTGGAAGCCGGGTGGCCGTCATCGGTTCCCGGATCGCCGAAATGCTATTTGGTCATCTCGATGCAATTGGTAAGGAGATCAAGGTCAGCGGGCACAAGCTCAAAGTGATCGGCCTCATCGAACCTTCCGGAAAGGATCTGATCAAGGTGATGGACTTCGACCGGGTGGTCATGATCTCCTATCCTTTGGCGCGTCAGATCGCCAATGTGCGTGAAGCAGGCGATTATGGTGGTGGGATGGTCGCCGTCAAAGCATACAAGGGGTCAGATATGGAGGACGTGACGGATGAGGTGATCGGAGCCATGCGGTCTGGCAGACGGCTTTCACCCCGTCAGGATAATAATTTCGCCATTAATGAAATGTCCATTCTCACTGCCTTGTTGGATAGTGTTTTCAAGGTCCTGAATCTGGCCGGTATGGCCATCGGTATCTTTGCTCTGTTTGTGGGGATGTTCAGTGTGGCCAATATCATGTTTGTATCCGTCAAGGAACGAACACATCTCATCGGTATCAAAAAGGCGCTGGGAGCCAAGTCGGTCTTCATCCTGCTGGAATTCCTGGTAGAGGCAGTTATCCTGTGTATCATTGGCGGAATCGCCGGACTGTTGTTAGTCCTTGCAGTCATCAAAGGCATCTCAGTAGTGGCCGACTTTCCCATGTTCCTTTCCTGGCAAAATGTATTTCTCGGGATCGGCGTATCAGCTGCGATCGGCATACTCTCCGGATTGATACCTGCCTTGCAAGCAGCACGTATGGACCCGGTAGAAGCGATGCGGAGTTGAGTCTAGAGGATAGAAGCGATCAGCAGTTCCAGATCGGTGGTCTTCATTTCAAATTTTTCCCCCAGATACGAATTAGTGATACAGCCTTTGTAGGCGTATACCCCGTTGCGCAATCCTACGCTTTGATAGAGCAAGGCTTCGATACCAGTGACCGATTCCAGTTTGAGTAATATCGGTGTCAGAATATTACTGACCGCTGCCGAGGCTGTTTTTCCGACACGGGAAGGGATATTGGGCACACAGAAATGGACTACTCCATGCTTGGTAAAGGTCGGTTTCGAATGAGTGGTCAGATCGGAGGTGGCGAAACAGCCCCCCTGGTCGATGCTGACATCGACAATGATCGATCCGTCCTTCATTCCGGCGACGATCTCTTCCGCCACCACCACCGGCGCCCGACCACTTTTGGAGTGGATCGCACCTATGGCGACATCTGCCTGGAACAGTTCATTGCGCAGGATCACCGGGTCCATGGCCGATGTAAAGATCTGGCTGCCCAGATGATGCTTCAGGCGCATCAGTTTGTAGATGTTATTGTCAAAAACGCGCACCTCAGCCCCCAAACCGAGGGCCGCGCGTGTGGCATATTCAGCGACAACACCCGAACCGAGGATAACCACGCGTGCCGGTGGTACACCAGATATGCCTCCGAGTAATAATCCGGTGCCTTTGTTGGATCGACTGAGCAGTTCAGCTGCCGTGAGAATGGCGGATATCCCGGCGATCTCACTCATGATGCGCACCACCGGAAAAGCGCCGGAATCATCCTGGATATATTCCATTGCCAGGGCGATGACTCGCTTGCTCCGAAGTTTTTCAAGAAACTCCCGTTGAACAATCGGTAGATGCAAAGGTGAAATCAGCACCTGATTGGGATGCATCAAATTGATCTCCTCCAATGTCGGAGGAGCGGTTTTGATGATCATTTCGGCACGATACACCTCTTCATCCGATTGGGCGATCTCGGCCCCCGCTTCGCTGTACTCATGGTCCAGGAAGTTGGCTCGCTTTCCGGCATCACTCTGGATCACGACCCGGTGTCCATACCCGACCAGCGCGGCTACGTTGGAGGGCACGAGGGCCACCCGGGTTTCTTCAGATGAACTTTCCTTGGGAATGCCGATGAACAGCTTATGGTTTTTCGGTCGCAATGCCAGGGCTTGTTCCTGGGGTTGCATATGGGCCTTGGTCAACTCGGCGGGGATGGGAATACGCTTGCTCATCTCTCCAAAATTACAATTTCCCGCGTGGAATCCGGGAGGATTTGAATGTCAATGTCCAATCGGTTCTCCGGCAGCACCGCAGTCAGTACCTCCGGCCACTCGATAAAGGTCCAGGCTGGATCATCCAGCGTTTCCAGAATGCCGATATCCAGGGCCTCATTCAGATCGGTCAGGCGATAGGCATCGATATGGTGGATGACAGGTGGTTCTTGCAGATCGGACAGGTAGTCCTGTACCAGGGCAAAGGTGGGGCTGGAGACGATGTCAGTACTTCCAAGGGCTTTGACCAGGGCGGTGACCAGGGCAGTCTTACCTGCACCGAGATCGCCCGTCAGGCAAATGACCCGTCGGTTTCCGGCCATGCGGATCACCTCTTTGGCAACCTGCGGCAGCGCTTCCGGTGAGGGGCAAAGAATGGTTTTCGAGACGGGTAGCATAGGCATTTGGCGATCCTTTCCGGTGCCGGGGTTAAAGATCATCAGTTCTGCGGGAACCACAAAAAAACGACCCTTTTTGCCCTCATTTGTACCATGTATTAATTGAGCAAATAATTGTTTTATAAGTAATTGAATATTAGTACTTAGTGAGGAGATTATTCCCTCTTTTTTTCCCAAAGAAACCGCCCTGTTTCGTATCTTTGCACCTATGGAAAATGAGAAAAAAGACCAGGTTGTGGATCTCAGTGGTTATACCGCGGATAATATCCAGGCACTGGAAGGATTGGAGGCCGTACGCCGCCGGCCGGGAATGTATATCGGCAGCACAGATTATAAGGGATTACATCATCTGGTTTATGAGGTGGTCGACAACTCGATCGACGAACATCTGGCCGGTCATGCCACGCATATTGAAGTCGTCATTCACAAAGATGGTAGTCTCACCGTCACAGATGATGGTCGTGGTATTCCGACCGGAATGCACAAAAAGTTGCAGAAGTCAGCCCTGGAGGTCGTCATGACCGTCCTCCATGCCGGTGGTAAGTTTGATAAAGACACCTATAAGGTTTCTGGTGGTCTGCACGGGGTCGGTGTATCCTGTGTCAACGCGCTGTCCATACATCTGCGTGCCGAGATCTGGCTCGACGGGAAGATCTGGATCCAGGAGTATAGCCAGGGGAAACCTCAGGGGCCGGTGGAGGTCATCGGTGAGACCAAGGAGACCGGTACCCGAATCACCTTCAAACCGGATCCGGAAATCTTCGAGACCCTGGACTTCAGTTTTGAAACCCTGGCCCACCGACTACGTGAACTGAGCTTTCTCAACAAGGGTCTTCGACTGAGTCTGACGGATGAGCGAGAAGTACAGGATGATGGATCCTTTCTCGTTGAGGACTTTTTCTCGGAGGGAGGCCTGCAGGAGTTTGTCGTTTATGTCGATGCCACCAAGACACCCTTGATCGAAATTCCCATTTATGTGGACGGGAAAGAGGACAATGTGGAAGTGGAAGTAGCCATGCACTACAATACGTCATATTCGGAGAATATCCTCTCGTATGTCAACAACATTTCTACCCGGGATGGGGGTACCCACGTTCAGGGATTCCGCCGTGCTGTCGCCCGTCTGTTCAAGCAATATGGTGATGACAATGGCCTGTTCAAGAAACTGACCTTCGACATTTCCGGAGAAGATTTCCGCGAAGGTCTGACGGCTATCGTCTCGGTCAAAGTGCCGGAACCACAGTTCAAAGGACAGACCAAAGGCGAACTGGGGAATTCTGAAGTGAACGGGATCGTTTCCCGGGTATTGGGAGATCACCTCAAATACTTCCTGGAGGAAAATCCCCGGGATGCCAAGAAGATCGTCGACAAGGTTATCCTGGCGGCTACCGCCCGGCATGCCGCTCGCAAAGCCAGAGAAATGGTGCAGCGAAAAGGGGCCCTGACCGGTAGTGGATTGCCCGGGAAGCTCTCGGACTGCTCCTCTCGTCACCCTGAGGAGTCAGAGATCTTTCTGGTAGAGGGAGATTCTGCTGGCGGGACCGCCAAGCAGGGCCGCGATCGAAATTTCCAGGCCATCCTTCCCTTGCGAGGAAAGATCCTCAACGTGGAAAAGGCCATGGAACATCGCATCTATGAAAATGAGGAGATCAAAAATATCTTCACGGCTCTGGGCGTCAGCATCCAGGAGAATGATGAGGGCATTCGGATCCTGAATACAGACAAACTGCGCTATCACAAGATCGTCATCATGTGCGACGCCGACATTGATGGTAGTCACATTGTGACTTTGATCCTGACCTTCTTCTTCAGATATATGCGCCGCCTCATCGAGGAAGGCAATATCTACATTGCTTCACCCCCGCTGTATCAGGTGAGTAAAGGCCGGCAGTCCCAGTATGCCTGGGATGAAGACGAACGCGCCGCAGCTGTAGATAGCATGGGCGGACCAGAGGCCAATGTCAAGATCCAGCGATATAAGGGTCTTGGAGAGATGAATGCAGAGCAATTGTGGGAAACCACCATGGATCCGGAACGCCGGACTTTGAAGCAGGTATCCATTGATGATGCTGCAGACTGTGATCGGATATTCTCTATGCTCATGGGCGACGAGGTGCCCCCTCGCCGACAGTTCATCGAAGCCAATGCGAAATACGCCCGAGTAGATATTTAATTGATCTGCCGCACACGAAGGAAAAAAGCCCGCTGTCATACACTGCGGGCTTTTTTATTTGGGGGCTCATCTGACCTTGTAGTCCCTCTCTTGCAGTGCCTATTTTTTTATCCAGAACGCCAGCGCATCGGTGGGGATGTCCCATTTGTGAGCAAGTTCCCGGACATCCACTTTCAGTTCCTTTTTCGGAATCAGGCAATCGACCACCCATTCCCCCAATCCGTTGCGGACGATCAGCCCTGGCCATTCCTTCTGCAACTGAGGGATCAATCCGTTGCGTATGATCAGCAGTAATTCGCCGTATAGACTTCGCGGTATTCCATGATCATGCAGATCCTGACGGGCAATAGCCTGGTAGATGGGCATTCCGCTGCGCAACAACTGCGAGATCTTCTGTGCCATCCCGTCCGGCACACAAGCAGCGGGGCCCAAAGGAGGGAGGACCTCCATCAGTCCGGCTGCCGCCCACCAGGATTGCCGCCCTGCGTGCAAGCTATCCGGATCGCCCTGAGGGCTTCCAAGCAGGATCATGTTCGGATAGTCTTTCGCTGAGTGGACCAGGGTGATGCCCGAGCCTTTAGCCCGTTGTGCCAGCGGCTGTGCAGGCAACCAGCTGCGACCGAACACCAGGAGCCGTCCCCGGGCGGGCAACTTTCGCCCCGGTGAAAGACGGACCATCGCTTCGGGATAGTCAGGCAAGCCCAGAGTCCAGAGATCGAGATGATCCTGTATGGTTAGTTTTTCTCTTCGCCCTGAAGCGATCCCTTCTGCGAGTTTCCAGATCCGAGCTTGATGGGCAGGCGTCCACCCCGCTTTTCCGGCCTTTTGACGAAAGACACTCAACGACAGATTAGCCGGAGTGTCTATTCGTTTTTTTCCGATGACCTTGATCCGGGAAGGAAGGCTGCGTAAAAATTCTTCACTTTGAGCCACTGGGGTATCCAGGATGGACAATTTTTCCAAAGCAGGCCATGGTTCAGTGGCCAGATGGGTGAGGCTGGTTTTCTTTAGATCCAGGACTTGCAACCGAGGATGATTGGCCAGATCGTCCGGAATGAACTTCAAGGGATTGCCATTGAGATGAAGTCGGGTCAACTGGGGTAGCGCAGAGAGACCTTCGGGGAGGACGGTCAGTTGATTGCCGGACAGGTCGATCTGTCGAAGATGATGACAAGACGTCCAATCCTGGGGAATCTCCTCGATTCTGTTCTTTGCCAGATTCAATTGCAACCAATGCTGGCCGGATACAGAAAATGATTCCGGCAATCGTAAAAGCCAGTTATTAGAGAGATCGATATGTTGTAAGACGGGAAAACGGTCTGCCCATTCGGTAGGCAGTGACTGGACTTTTGACCGGATGATATGGAGGGTTTGCAGCTGGGAAAACCGACCCTCGAAAAATCGTTCTGCCGCTGCGGGAGATCCTTCCAGATAAATACCTCTCAGACGGTGATGATCGGCCGGCCATTTCATGCGGGAAAGCGGGTTCCGTCGGAGGTCCAGATATTTCAAAGCATCGAGTCCGTCGAGGGAGAACTGTACCAGTCGATTTCGGGCCAGGTTGCAATGGGTCAGATGGAGAGGGATCCGGTCGGCTGGAATGGAGGTTAGACTGTTTTGGGTGAGATCCAGATGCTGCAAGGTCTGCATTTCCTGCATCCATTGGGGCAAAGCAGTGATCGTATTCCGGGGCAATTTGAGTGTGTGAAGCGGTAGTAATTTCAACCGTTCATCCAGTTGGGTAACGGCGCATTGATCCAATTCCAAATGGGTCAGACGTTTCAATTGAAACAATGCATCCGGCCAGGTCGTCAGGGACCGACGGTAGAGGACCAGGCTTTGAACCTGATCGGGAGCAGCCAGAGCATCTTCCAGATTGTATGCGATCATCGAACCATTCTTCCTTTCCAAAGATACGTCTGTCGGAGTGGTCCGGCGATGCCAGCCCATACTACCAGAAATGGGTGAATGAACACGGCTGCCAAGTAAGTTGACCAGGATGGAGGTGATCCTGCCTTCCGCCAACCACTGGAGAGCAATCGATGATCGGCCAGAATTTTTATGAATAGAGGCGCCATCAAAACAGGCCATTGCTCCGGCATAAAGGCAATCAAGATCACAATCGACACCAGGAAGATCAGACTCATCAGGAAAGCGACCATCATAGGAATTTGTGCCTGCCGGAAGTGTAATCTTCCGGTCTTGGAGGCCCAACGCGCACGTTGAGCGAACAGTTCGTGCCAGGAGTCTGGAGCAGCGGTCTGTATGATCGCCTTTTTGTCGGATTGAAATCGACAGCCGTCCGGATAGAGGGCATGACATTGTGCGAGAAAGAAAAGATCATCACCGGAGGCCCGCGGTGGCAAGTCAGCGGAGGTGATCTGATGAAGGGTGGTTTTGCGAATCGCCATATTTGCACCCTGAGCCAGTGTGGGATGGCCACGGGTGAATCCGGCACCGGTCCAGGCCATCATCCCCTGTGATTCCAGAGTATCATACCGGCTGACCAATGTAGAACCGGAAATACTGATCACTGACCCCGATATCCAATGAATAGCCAGATCCTGAAAAGGGGAGGACATTGCCAGCACCCAATCAGGATCGGGAATGCAATCTGCGTCTGTAAAAAGGAGGATGTCGCCATGTGCCATTTCGGCTCCGGTACGCAAGGCGGCTCGCTTCCCCTCTCCCTTGTTGGTTACCAGGTGTATCCGGGAATGACCAGAATTTCGGACCACTTCCAGTGTGTCATCTTCAGAATGGTCATCGACCACGATGATCTCCCATTCGCCCGGATATTCCAATTGGTGCAAAGCATTGAGGGTTGGTCTGATCCGATGCGCTTCATTGCGTGCAGCGATCAGAATAGATGCAGAGGGAGGAGCCTGTTTTGTGATAGGCAGAGGGAGCGTGCGGAGCCAGGCATGGCGGGATCTTTCCTGCATGCGGAGATACAGAAACCCGATCAGAATGGTAAAAATGGTCCAGGAAAAGATCAGGGGCCAGGATTTACCGCAAAATTAGGGGATGGGGGACCATCCTGTATGTCAACAGGATAAATTGGAACCAGCGCTGTGTGAAGAACAGATCATTCGAACAAATCGCTGTAGCGATCTGTGGACTCCAGTTCTTTTTTCTCGGCTCGTTGTTTGCGCTGATTGAAGGTTGTCTCCAATTCTTCGAAATCGACCCACTCACCGTCACGTTCCTGTTGAACAGCATCCTGCAATTTGGATACTTTCCGATTGACCAGTGCGCGAACAAAGAGGTAAGCAAACAGGACAGGGTAAAGGAGCACACCCAGAGCGGTCAGGAAAATCCCTTGCAGCGGATTGGTCCGAATGGTATTCCACAACCATTTGCCAAAATCAACCACGGTTTTATAATGAATGATCAGGGCAGCTGCCAATAGGAAAAAGGCCGCTTTCGCCAGCACCCAGAAAATGCCTTTGGCAATAAAAAAAAGTCCGACCAATACCAGAGACATCATCAGAATTCCGACGATACTGGAAAATGGATTGAGGCGTTCTCGATTGAAAAAAATGGTCATGGGATCTGTTCGAAAAATGGTGCATCAAAATAACGTCCAAAAACACGGAAGAGCATAGATCGGAGGCCGCATTAGGAACTCATTCACATATATAACGAATGAAAAGAGAAAATGGCTGGCTCCTATCGGAATATTTCGACTGAATCACTTGTCTTTCAGGATAAAAGGGCCTCCTTCTTCGATCAGAGGAGGAGGTGATGAGTCTGGAGGGAGCCGTTCGACTCCTGCAGGGCCGCATTTTTAAATCAAAACTCGCAGGCTATACATATTTGACCCCTACAAGCCCATGTCAAGTTTTGAGGTTAAGGGGTTATTTCGGTATTGAGTTATTTCGAAAAAACCATGCTGTTCGCATTCAAGTCCACAGAAAAGCACCCTGTAGGGGTGACACTACATCGGTCATTCTGGAAGCGTTCATTCCAGTGCCATGCTTTCGGAAGTGGAAGAGGGATGCCTGCCTGCTGATGCGAGAAAAATCAGGAATGAGGAATTTGACGAAGAGACGAAGTGACAGAGTGACGAAGGGAAATTGGGACTGTGGGACAGGTGAAGGGAATCAGGAACCAGGAACCAGGAATCAGGAATGAGGAATGAGGAATGAGGAATGAGAAATACTCTGCCTCCCCCGGTTTGGCGCACTTAAGATGATCTTCCATGATATCATTCCGTCGCCAAACCACCCCCTCATGAAATCCTTTGTCTCCGGTATTGGACGTATTCTGTGAGGGGGACATGCCCGCGTTATAGAGTTTGTGAAATAGAAACTGGTCCATTTCCAGGCTAGAATACACATAGTCACGTTAAACTTTGAACGTCAGAGCGCTAGTTCTGACTTTGAACGTTGAACAGCCCAGCCGAGAATCAATCAACCAGACGATGTGCACCAATGCTCCACTCAAATCTTAACTTGGAATCAGGAACCAGGAACCAGGAATCAGGAATCAGGAATGAGGAATGAGGAATGAGAAAGTGGGACTTTGAGACTGTGGGACAGGTGAAGGGAATCCGGAATGCAGGAATCCGGAATGCAGGAATCAGGAATGCAGGAATCAGGAATGTCTACAAACCGCAGGAGAGAGGAATGAGGAATTAGGAATGAGAAGTGTGACCTTGAGACTGTGGGACGGGTGAAGGGAATCAGGAACTCCACCTGTGGCGGATATTCAAGTTTGCTTGTTTTCACGGATTACGGAGTTGGGTGAAGATTGGATGTTCAAGGTTCAAGATGCCTGTTGAAACAGGCATTGGTTCAACGTTTAATGTACATCACGTTAAACCTTGAACTGACGAGCCGTCAGGCTCGTCCTTAAACGTTGAACCCAGACGATCCCGCTTCAGCGGGATGTCTGGATCCAGACTTTCACAGAAGGTGAAACGTCTGGGCGGCTAAATGTTTGACCCCGCCTATGAAACCTGAAGCCAATCAGGAATCAAGCCTGCGGCTTGCAGGCAGGAACGCAGGAATCAGGAATGGTAAATGACTGCCCGTCACAGGAAGGAGGAAGTCGGGATTTGAGACGAAGAGACGGCGTGGCTGTGGAAAAGAGATTGACTGCCAAAACCTTTATTCGATCAACGAAAACTGCAATTCCACCAGCTCCCGATAACGCCCGTTTTCCTGTGCCATCAACTCTTCGTGTGTTCCGAATTCCAGGCATTCTCCACTTTCCAATACCATGATCTGATCGGCATGCCGGATGGTGGATAATCGGTGTGCGATGACGATCGAGGTGCGTGTCGCGATCATCGTTTCGATCGCATGCTGGATCACCTGTTCGGTTTCGGTATCAATGGAGGACGTGGCCTCATCCAGGATCAGAATATCTGGATCAAACACGAGCGCTCGCACAAAAGAGATCAACTGTCGTTGACCCATGGACAGCGTCGCACCTCGCTCTCGCACTTGAAAATCATAGCCTCCGGGTAAACGCAGAATAAATTCTTCTGCACCGATCATTCGTGCCGCTGACTTGACCTGATCCATGGAGATGCTCGGATCCTTGAGGGTGATATTATCCATCACTGTACCGGAAAAAAGAAATACATCTTGCAGGACAATGGCGATCCGTCTGCGCAAGGCGTGCAACTCATATTCAGCAATGGAACGCCCATCTACTCGAATCTCACCCTCCTGGATATCGTAAAATCGGTTGAGAATATTGATAATGGTCGACTTGCCGGAACCGGTGCTCCCCACGATGGCCAGGGTCTTGCCGGCATCCACCTGAAAACTGACCTTTTTCAATACAGGATGTATGTCATCATAGGAAAAACTCACCTCGTCAAACGTGATCGTACCTTTCAGACGTTCGGGCGACCAGGTGCCCGTATTCTGGATAAATTCCTTGTTGTCTAATACTCCGAATACCCTGTCTGCCGCAACCAACCCCATTTGGAGGGTATTGAATTTGTCAGCCAGCATCCGGATAGGCCGAAACAGCATGCTGAGGTAAAGAGGAAAGGCGATCAAGGCACCCAGGGTTACTTCGCCCCCGATCGCTGAATAGGCACCCCACCAGATCATCAATGCAAGGGAAGTCGCGGAGATGATTTCCACGATCGGAAAAAACACGGCATAAGCCGTTATGGAGTCCAGGTTAGCCTGGGTATAGGCGCGGTTGATGACGCGGAATTTCTCCCGTTCCCTGTTTTCGGCCGTAAAGATCTGCACGATCCGCATTCCCGTGATGTGCTCTTGCAGAAACGAGTTCATCTTTTGCAACTGGTTGCGTACTTTCTGAAAAGCCGCTTTCACCTTCTCCTTGAACATGTAAGAGGCGATGATCAGGAAAGGCATGGTAAGCATGCAAATAGCAGTCAGCTTCCAACTGGTGATCAACATGATGATCAACACAGTGACTACAGTCAGGAGATCCGCGAGAATGGTGATGGTTCCTTGAGAGAAGACATCGTTGATGGTCTGGATATCGTTGATTGTCCGGGTGGTTGACGTACCGATCGGAGTCTTATCGAAATATTTCAGCTTGAGGTGGGTGATATGATTGAAGACCTGTACCCGCAGATCCCTGATCACATTCTGTCCCAGGAGGTTGGTGGTGAAAATGAAAATATAGCGCATCAGCACCTCCACGATGAGTACGGCAAAGATGATCATGGTCATCATGAACAGACCCGAAGGATTGGGGATCAGGATATAATGATCCACCATTTGTTGGATGAGCAAGGGGCGGGATGTGGCCAATGGTGCCAGGAGTACCGCCAGGATGCCGGATGTGATGAACTGCCGCCGATACGGCTTGGCCAGAGCAAGCACACGGCCAAGGAGGTGGAGGTCAAATTTTCCGGATTCCATAACGAGCACAAAGGTACGAACATCCTAAACGCTCTTACCGCTGGATTGTTGGTCACTTCAAAACCTCAAAACCTCCTTCCTCATAACCTCATAGAAGTCCTTCATCCGCAAAAGAGAAGTACCCCCGATGCGTCACGATGAGATGATCGATGACTGGGATCTCCAACTGCTGCCCAGCCAATTTGAGCTTCTTAGTGATCTCCAGGTCGGACGGGCTGGGACGGGTATTTCCAGAAGGGTGGTTGTGGCAGAGAATAATGGACGATGCCTGGCCGTGCAATGCCCTGCGGAAAATGATCTTCGGGTCGACCACTGTGCCGGAAACGCCTCCGGCACTGACCTGTTCCAGATGCAACACCTGGTGGCCCCGGTTGAGGAGGATGAGCCAGAACTGTTCATGGTCCAGATCCGCCACCTTGGCCCGGAGCAATTGATAGGCATCGTCCGATTTGCCAATGGAAGGCAGTGCGCGAGCCTCTTTGTGTTGGCGTCGGCGGCCCACCTCCATGGCGGCCAGCAAAGTGATTGCCTTGGCCTGGCCGATGCCCTTGAATGCAGTCAGGTCAGCTAGACTTGCCCGGCCGAGGTCATTCAAATTGTGCTGATACTGTTCGAGGATGCGCCGGGTCAGGTTCACCGCTGATTCGTTTCGAGAGCCGGAGCCGATGAGAATGGCCAATAGTTCGGCATCAGATAATGTAGACGCCCCCTTCAGGAGAAGTTTCTCCCGAGGACGATCATCTTCGGCCCAGGCGCTGATGGGCAGATGAGGGGTAGAATAGGAAGCCATACTGCAGGTTTCATGATGAGATCAAAAACCTTGTTTTCTGCAGGTTGACTACCCAATATAAGGAGTTCATCGATTTTTTCTGGATACGCATATTGAAAAAGATACCCTCCATCGACCTGAAAGGAATGGTCCCCGGACTCTGTTTTGTCTGTAACATCGGTCGCTAGCCCGAATGTTGGGTAGAACGCCAGTTGGTGGAGTAGCGGATGGTAATCTTATAAGTCCTGGTCGTCTTCAGAATTGGCAGCCAATAAAAGGGCTGACTTTCCTGTCTGGTGTCAATGCAATCAGGCAAAGCCATCAACCCTTTTCAAGGGGACTCGCAGACGCCGAATACCCAATGCTGAATACCGAACGCTTAAAAATTACACTTGATCCAGGGCTCCACTTAGATCAGCGATCAGATCATCCACATCCTCGACACCGACACTGAGGCGGATCAGACTGTCGGTCAGACCATTTTTGATGCGATCCTCCCGGGGGATGGATGCATGCGTCATTGAAGATGGATGTCCGATCAGGGACTCTACGCCGCCCAGGGATTCGGCAAGGGAGAATAAATGAGTACCGCTCAGCACGATATTGGCTTTTTCGATACTGTCGTCCAGGAGGTCGAAAGACACCATGGCCCCGAAATCTTTCATCTGACGGGCCGCCAGAGCGTGTTGGGGATGGCTCTTCAACCCCGGGTGGAGGACACGGCCGACCTTGGGATGTGCCTCCAGAAAGGCGGCAATCTGTCGAGCATTGTCACAAGCACGCTGTACCCGCAAATGCAGGGTCTTGATCCCCCGGAGGACCAGGAAGCTGTCCATGGGTCCACAGACACCACCCGAGGCATTCTGCACGAAATGAAGCCGGTCTGCCAGCTCCTGGGTTTTAGCTACCAGGGCACCCAACACCAGGTCTGAGTGGCCACCGAGATATTTGGTCGCCGAGTGCAATACCAGATCGGCACCCAGATCCAGAGGGGTTTGGAGGTAGGGGCTGGCAAAAGTATTGTCCACACAGGTCATGATCCCTTTTGCCCGGGCTACATCACACACTGCCTTGATGTCGACAATGCTGAGCAAGGGGTTTGTCGGTGTCTCGATCCAGATCAACTTGGTATCCGGTCCGATGGCCTTTTCCAGTTCTTCGATCCGGGTCATGTCGATGAACTTTGACTTCATTCCGAAGGGTTCGTAGATCTTTTTGATCAGACGGTAAGAACCCCCATATAGGTCATTTGTAGAGATCACCTCGTCGCCTGACTTGAAGAGTTTGAGGACAGCATCCATGGCCGCTAATCCGGAACCGAAACAGATACCATCGGCCCCGTTCTCGAGGGCGGCCAGGTTCTTTTCCAGGACCCCACGGGTGGGGTTCTGGGTACGGGCATATTCAAAACCTTTGTGGTCGCCAGGAGCGGCTTGTACATAGGTAGATGTCTGATAGATGGGGGTCATGATGGCCCCAGTCGTCGGATCGGGTTCGATACCGGCGTGAATGACTTTGGTATTGAATTTCATATTAACCTTTGCGTTTGATCGCGCGGTGGACAGCTTGGACGATGTCCTGGGGCGCGAGCCCGTATTTAACCAGCAGTTCTTCCGGTTTGCCACTTTCGCCGAAGGTGTCGTCGACGGCAACATACTCTTGTGGCGACGGGAGATGACGCGCCAGGGTTTGGGCGATGCTATCACCCAATCCACCGAGGCGGTTGTGTTCTTCACAACTGACGGCGCAACCTGTACGAGAGACGGATTCGATAATAGCGGCCTCATCGAGAGGCTTGATGGTGTGAATGTTGATCAGTTCGCAGGAGATACCCTGTGCTTCCAGGGTCTTGACTGCTTCCATCGCTTGCCAGACCAGGTGGCCGGTGGCAAAGATGGAGACGGCTTCTCCGCGTTTGATGGTCAGGGCTTTGCCGATCACAAAAGGTTCATCTGACGGGATGAACACCGGCCAGTTGGGGCGGCCGAAACGAAGGTAGACCGGACCGTGGTGATCGGCAATGGCTACCGTCGCTGCATGGGTCTGGTTGGCATCACAGGGGTTGATGACGGTCATACCCGGTAGCATCTTCATCAGCCCGATGTCTTCCAGGATCTGGTGGGTGGCACCATCTTCTCCCAGGGTCAGTCCGGCGTGTGAAGCACAGATCTTTACATTTTTATCCGAGTAGGCGATCGACTGACGGATCTGATCATAGACACGTCCGGTCGAGAAATTCGCGAAAGTTCCGGTATAGGGGATCTTTCCGGCCGTGGCCAGCCCGGCAGCTATGCCCATCATATTGGCTTCGGAGATGCCGACCTGGAAGAACCGCTCGGGCCATTCGTTGACGAAGTCATTCATCTTGAGGGAGCCGAGCAGGTCTGCACACAGGGCGACGACATCGAGGTGGGTGGAGCCCAGGGCGTGGAGGCCGGTACCAAATCCATCGCGAGTAGCCTTTTTACCGGTGACGATAAAACGGCCGAAGATCGTTTGGGTAAATGTTTGTGTTTCCATGATCAGTAGTCTCCCAGGGTTTCAGTGAGTTGCGCAAGGGCGCTTTCTGTTTGTTCGGCATTGGGTGCGATGCCATGCCACTTGTGGCTGCCCATCATAAAGTCGACGCCGGCGCCCATTTCTGTCTTCATCAGGATGACCACCGGTTTTCCTTTGCCGGCATGGGTCTTGGCCTGATCCAGGACGTGGACCACATCAGCCATATCGTTGCCATTCATATGCAGGACATCCCAGCCGAAGGCTGCCCACTTCGCAGGCAGATCGCCCAAGGACATCACGTGATCTGTCGATCCATCGATCTGTTGTCCGTTCCTGTCGACCGTGACGATAAGGTTGTCCACTTGATGGTGAGCGGCAAATAGGGCGGCTTCCCAGACCTGACCTTCCTGCAGTTCGCCATCTCCGGTCAGGCAATAGACCATATGGTCATCACCGTCAATGCGTTTGCTGAGGGCTGCGCCAATGGCGACGCTCATGCCTTGTCCCAGTGAGCCGGAGGCGACACGGACACCAGGCAGACCTTCATGTGTGGTCGGATGGCCCTGCAGCCGGCTGTTGATCTGGCGAAAGGTGCCCAATTCAGAAACGGGGAAATAGCCACTGTGTGCCAGTACGCTGTACCAGACTGGTGAGATATGTCCGTTGGAGAGGAAAAACATGTCCTCATCCTTGCCTTCCATAGCAAAACCGGGCTTCCGATCCATGGTATGAAAGTAAAGGGCTGTCAGGAAGTCGGCACATCCCAGCGACCCGCCGGGGTGACCACTTTGCGCCTGGGAGACCATCCGGACGATGTCCCGGCGAACCTGGCTGGCTGTGCGTTGAAGTTCCGCGATTTGACTCATTGGGGGGTGGGTTTCTCGTTGGGACCCAAAGGTAGGGATTTTGGTTGGGCCTGAAAGACAAAAGGGCAGCCACATGGGCTGCCCTTTTGTTCGTTTGTAGTGACAATATCTTAGTTGACGTCGTCAGCCAGTTCTTTGCCGGGCTTGAACTTCACCACATTCTTAGCAGCGATCTGGATAGATTTGCCGGTTTGTGGGTTACGACCTGTGCGAGCTTCACGCTTGCTGATCGAGAAAGTACCAAATCCTACCAGAGTGACTTTGTCACCTGACTTCAATGTTCCGCTTACGCCATCGATAACTGCACCAAGTGCATCAGCAGCTTGCGCTTTTGTGATGTTTGCATCAGCAGCGATCTTGTTGATCAGATCTCCTTTGTTCATTTGAGGTATTTTAGTAATGTGAACGATTCGTCGCAAATTTAGCTGTACAACCCTTATTCAACAAGGGTTTTGCTCCAGAGAGGCAAAAAAAGGCATAATTTCACGCATTCAGGGGCGTTTAAGACCTAAATTCATGTTTTCAACCCTCCAGAATCTCTCGTTTTTCGTCAAAAATCACTTCATGAACGTTCGTCGCACTCGTTTTGCCTTCCTGTTTTTCCTCCTCGGAGCCTTCATTTTTGCCCCATCTTGTAGCAGTAGCAAGTCGGGATGTCCGGCAAATGACAAGGCCGATAGTGTCAAATTGAATAAGAATGGAGAGATGTCCGGCAAGCGTGGCAGCTCGAACTTGTTTCCCAAAAAGATGCGCAAGAAATACTAGATCGCTTTCAGATCGGTCTATTTCCCAGACGGAGGGAGGTAGGGTTTTCGTTCATCCAGACTTTCCTGGACCGCCTCCCCAAAAAGATTGAAAGCCGTTACGGCCAGAAAGATCCCCAATCCGGGAAAGATCGCCAACCACCAGGAACTGAATTGTTTCCTGGCCAGATTGAGCAAGGTACCCCAGGTGACATCATCGGCAGGTACACCCAATCCCAAAAAGGAAAGAAAGGCTTCGATGAGCACTCCGGAGGAGATGCCAAATGCAACCAATACCAGGATCGGTTGTAAAGCATTGGGCATGGCATGACGCCATAGGATGCGCCGATGTGGTATACCTGCCAGCATGGCCGCCTCCAGATAGGGCATTTCCCGGATCTTCAACAGTTCACCCCGGACGAATCGGGCAAACCCCGGCCACCGGATCAATCCGACGATCAACACCACATTCCATATAGATGGTACCGTGAATAGCGGAACCAGGGCCAGCAGGAGGAGCATGCCAGGGAGTGATTGTACCGCTTCAATGCCCCGCATGATCAGCAGATCCAGAGGAATGTTGTACGGTTTGAAAGCCCATTGCCTGTCCACCCATCTACCCAGCCGTACAAAGACCCAGATGGTGGTGACCAGTGTGGCCACTGCCATTAGGACGACCAGAATAGAAGACCAGTCTTTCCATGCGGGATGGGTCAATGCCTGTTGCGCGAAAAAGCTCCCCAATGTAGTGCCGATCACCGCCCCTCCCCACGAGGGAAGACCCGCTTTCAGGCGGTCATCACCATAATAGCCGGCTATGCCGCCCAGCCATAAGCCGATGAAGAGGGCGATCCCGGTGCCAAAGAGGCCAACCAACAAGGCTGAACGGGTGCCATGGATCATGCCTGACAGGACATCCCGACCCAGGTGATCGGTTCCCAGCCAATGCCGGTAGCGTGTCGACCGGACCGGCTGTGGTCCCACAGGGCTGAGATGTTGTTCTCGCTGGAGGTGCAAATCCCCGGGGCTGTACGGAACCGGCGGGAAGACCACCCGCTCATACTTCAGATCATGCCAGGTGTTTCGATGGAATTCCGGAGGCCAGGATGTCCAGCCGAGTTTCACCATTCCGGATTCCATGGCAGGAAAATAATGATGACCCTGGTATTGACAATAGAGCGGTTTCGAACTGGCCAGCAGATCAGCCAGCAGCGCTACGATAATCAGGATGCCGATCATACGATACGCCCAGCGATAGGTACTTCGCTGCCGGAGCAGCCAACGAAGGGCAGGTCGACGCAGGAAAGACAGGAAGGACATCAATGCCAAAAGTACGGACTGTCGGTTGGTTGTACACCTTCTTCTTATTTTGCACGTCATACCTGGCTCACTGCCAGGACCCGAGAAAAAAAACGGGCCTGAAATTTGACTGCTTAATCGTTACCAATCAACCCAAAACCCAGGAAATATGGCCAAGAGTAAAAAGTCAGGCAAGGTAAAACCACCCGTACAGGCCGCTGTCGGCATAGAAAAGTGGTTGCCGTGGATCGCGGTGGCAATCACAGCGATCTTCTTTTTGAACAGCCTGGGGAACGGTTTTGTCAACTGGGATGATGATGTCAATATCCTGGAAAATCCGAACCTAACTGTCTTTAACTGGGAAGCTATCAAAGGGATTTTCACATCGGATGTCATCGGCAACTACAACCCGTTGACCATTCTCACCTTCGCCATTGAGAAGGCCATATTCGGTCTGAATACGACAGTATTCCATGTCGACAATCTGCTCTTGCACCTGGCCTGTGTGTACCTGGTCTACCGCATCTTGCAGGGACTGGGGATGAATGCTATGCTGGCCTTTATCGGGGCGCTGATCTTCGGTATCCATCCGATGCGCGTAGAATCTGTGGCCTGGATCACCGAACGAAAGGATGTGCTATTCGGCGTATTCTACCTGGGAGCGCTGCTCACCTATATCCGATATCTGGATAAGGGACGAAAAGCCCCCCGAATGGTGTGGATCATCCTGGTCCTCTTTGCCTTATCCTTATTGAGTAAGATCCAGGCGGTCACCCTGCCGTTGAGCATGCTTTGTGTGGATTATCTCCGTCGCAGGCCTCTCAAACTCTCCCTTATTCTGGAGAAGTGGCCCTATTTTCTGCTTTCTCTGGCGATGGGTTTGCTGGGTGTCTTTATGTTGTCGGCCAATGAATCGCTGGATGATACCACCGCATATTCCTTCCTCGATCGATTGATGGTGGGGATGTACAGTTACTCGCTGTATCTGGTCAAGTTCATTGCACCCTACCGGATGTCGCCGCTCTATCCCTACGAGCCACAGATACCGGGATACTTCTATGCCGCACCGATCGGCATCATCATCGTCGGGTATCTGACCTGGCGCTGGTGGAAAAAGGATCAGCGGGCCTACGTTTTCGGGATCGCATTTTTCACCTTTAATGTGATGTTCCTCCTTCAGATCCTGGCCGCTGGTCAAGGGTATCTGGCAGATCGCTTTACCTATATTCCGTACCTGGGTCTGATCTTTATGTTGCTCGCCTTTATCAAGGGATGGATGGAACAACCACGTTATGCCGGAGCCGTCAAAGCCGTCGTATGGGGCTGGCTGGTTGTCCTCGGTATCCTCACCTTTCAGCAAAACAAGGTGTGGGAGAATGGGGGGACCCTCTGGACCCATGTCCTGAAATATTACCAGAACATCAATACCCCGTTCAACAACCGGGCCCGCTATTATCGGGAGTTGAAGGATTACGACAAAGCCATCCTGGATTATAATGCCTCTCTGGCACTGAAAGAAAAGGGCGCTACATATAACAGTCGGGGTAAACTGTACTTCGATCAAGGGAAGAACAAAGAGGCCCTGGCGGATTATACCCGGGGTATCGAGCTGGACCCGGATCTCGGTGAGCTGTATATTAACCGGGCGGCCGTTTATGGGATGCTGGGCAACCTGGATGCGGCACTCAGGGATGTGAATAAGGGTCTGGAGCTGGATCCGGACAATGCGAATGGCTACCTGAATCGCTCCCTGATCTATATCAACCAGAAGGAATTCGCCAAGGCGGAGCAGGACCATACGAAGTACCTCAGCCTCAAGCCCAATGAGCCGGATATCATCTATGAACGGGGGCTGGTGCGGGTGAACCTCGGTAAATATGCGGAGGCGTTGGAAGACTTCAACAAGGCCATCCAGTTGAATAATACTCAAGGGTTGTACTATCAACAACGCGCCCGCGCATTGCAGGGATTAGGTCGCACCGAGGAGGCTGCCCGGGATATTCAACAAGCCAGGAATATGGGGGTTGGAAACTGACCGAACAGGATCTGACCAGCACTGAATAAAAACAGGCTACCCGCTCTTTTGCGGGCAGCCTGGCACAGGAAAGAGAGCAAAACTCAGGAAATACCTTTCGGTGCGATCGCTGCGGCATTGGTTCGCCTGTGCTGCGATGCACTCATGTGGATGCGTGCATCGGTTCATACACAGGAACAGACCCGAGGTACGGATGCATCCGACAGGTGTACTAATTGGCCCCTGGCACCTGCTTCTGACCGGTGGAAACCGGCTTTGATCGGCGGGAAAACCAGGGATGTCATTCATCTGTGGATCTGCTCCGATCCGCTCACTGTCAATGGATTTGCGCTACTGTCGGGCCTGTGCTGCCCCGGATGCTTCAGGGATTCGCCCTGTCGGCCAGGTCATACATGGTGTGTTGTAGCCCGGTGTCTATGTTCCA
Source organism: Saprospiraceae bacterium (assembly GCA_021738725.1). GTDB lineage: Bacteria > Bacteroidota > Bacteroidia > Chitinophagales > Saprospiraceae > JAGNXB01. The sequence goes on from JAIPBE010000009.1 coordinate 66,958, forward strand.
GGAGTAGGCCACAATCGTCTCCTACTTCCAACCGCCTGCAAAAGGCATTTATATGATCTTGGTAATCAAGTGAATGATCACAGATGATGCCGGATGATCCGGATGATCCGGCGGTAAAGGTTCAGGACGATTCAGGATGGATCGGTTTGTTACTTGTGCATTCCAGTGGATCCAAAGATGGCGCCAGCGGTCCGTGGTGGCATTCTAACCTTCCAGTCTCGTGCGAGGTCAGGGGAGGTTCAAATCTCCTCCTTAACCTTGCCAATGGAATAGCGAAAGCCGTAGATCAGGGGTAAGAGGCATAGATCCGTCCGGCATCTTCAGCCTTGAAATCATAACCGGCAGGAGAGGGGGTTTCCCATTGATCGGGTGTGGTATCCTGAGCCATATCCGAATGACGACTGTTGAGCCAACTTCCGGTGACCATGATTATAAATCCCAACACAAGACAGATGATCAGAAGATTTTCCTTTCGGGGAGCAAGGATCAGGGAGGTAATGTGCCGAATCATAAGGCTGAAAATATGTGGTTGAAGAAATGTTGAGTCTGATTGATGACGCTAAGATAGAACAAATTGTTTTTAAAAACAAAATGTGTCAAACAAAAAGATCTAAAATAGTTTTCCGTCTTCTCCTGACCGGATACCGCCGCTCGATCTGTGCGAATCCCTATCTTAGCCCGATCACCAGAAATTGAACAGAATGGGATTATTGTCAGGAAAAGTAGCCTTGATCACCGGGGGAAGCCGGGGCATCGGTGCGGCCATCGTACGTCGCTTTGCAGCCGAAGGAGCCGCTATTGCATTCACCTATTTGTCCAGTCCGGAAAAGGCTGAAGCCCTTGCTGATGAATTGAGGACCTCTGGCGCTAACGTGCGAGCATATCGCTCTGATGCCGCCAGTTTTCAGGAAGCGGAGGCCTTGATCCAGTCGGTCATCACCGATTTCGAGCGCATCGATATCCTGATCAATAATGCCGGGATCACCCGGGATAACCTGATGCTGCGGATGTCAGAAGAACAGTGGGATGAGGTGTTGCGCGTAGATCTGAAATCCGTATTCAACCTCACCAAACACGCCATGAAGCCGATGATCCGGAACAAGAGTGGATCGATCATCAATATCAGCTCGGTAGTCGGCGTTTTCGGCAATGCCGGTCAGGCGAACTATTCGGCCGCCAAGGCCGGAATTCTGGGCTTTACCAAATCGGTCGCCAAGGAGATCGGCTCCCGCAATGTGCGATGCAATGCAATCGCTCCCGGATTTATAGAGACCGATATGACCCATGCCCTCAGTGACGACAACAAAGAACAGTTCCTCGCCGGTATCCCGCTCAAGCGATTGGGCCAGGCCGATGAGGTTGCTGATGTTTGCGTCTTCCTGGGCTCGGATCTGTCGTCTTATGTGACTGGCCAGACTATCAGCGTATGCGGCGGACTCAATACCTGATCCTCCTGGCCGGATGTGCGCTTGCCTCACTCAGTGCCTGCAAGTCCACCGTGCGCCCGTTCAACCGAGCGCAGGATGGACATACATTGGTGCGAACCTCCCAGGAGCGGGTGAGCCTGAAACAGCCCTGCCGAAAATATCCGGCCTATGTTCCAGATTCTACTGTAAATGGTCAGTTGGTTCCGGAGCGCATCATTCGGGTCAACTACCATATTCTGAATTCCTCAGACACCAGCCATGCCTTTCTGGCGGAGATCGGCACCCCTTATGTCCAGGAGTTGACCAGGGAGATCAACAAGAAGTTTGCTGAGAATATTCCAATGAGCCTGCCCGCTGCCCAGGGGACACCCGTGCTCCCCACTCGAATCCGATTGGAAATTGCGCCGATCAGAGGCATGTTCTGGGATGATGGTGTATACTACCATTTTGATGATGAACTCTATGCCTATGTCCATAAAGGCCGCAACCGCAACAACTCCGACATGCGGGTCATAAAGAAGTATGCCATCCAACCCGATTCCGTTCTCAATATCTTTATTCTGCCCCACCACCCGGACAGTGTGAAAAGTACGACCTATAGTGCCGGCGGTGGCGGGATCGCACTTGGGAAAGCCATCAAGCTCAGCGGGATCATCACCACCGGTTTGCCACCATCGGAATTTGCCGGTATGACCGTCCACGAGATCGGCCACATCATGGGTCTGGGACATACATGGCGGTACAGTGACGGCTGCGATGACACGCCCCATCACCCCAATTGCTTCTATCCCGGCGAACCACCCTGTGATTCCCTTATTTCGAATAATGTGATGGATTACAATCACTGGCAACAGGCCTGGACCCCCTGCCAGTTGGGTCAGGCCCATCGCAATCTGTCCCGTCGTTCGGGCACGGCACGTTCATTGTTAAAACGCAACTGGTGTGATCCGCTTCCCGATTACAACCTGACGATCACAGACACCCAGGTGTGGGAGGGGGAGGTCGATCTGTTCGGTGACGTCATCATCGCGGCAGGGGGGCATCTGACCATCCGGTGTGAAGTGTCCTTCCCCCAGGGTTCGCGTCTCCTGGTGCAGCCCGGAGGACAGCTGGTCATCGATGGGGGCTTGCTCACCAATGATTGTGGATTGCCCTGGCAAGGTGTCATTCTGGGGTGCAAGGGCCGGGATTGCGGAAAAGTGACCCTCACTGAGGACGCCGATATTCAATATGCTGGATCGTCTGATCGTCCGGACTGACCGGCCTGCTATCTGGGTCTGGCTCGGATGGGGTGCGGTGCTCGCCATCCTGGCAGTGCTCCTTTATTGGCCGGCCAGAGATGCGGGGTTGATCTCTGATTTTACCGGACACCAGATGCTTTTCGAACAGGGAGCAACTCTGGGCTGGTGGAACTCCTATGGCTGGCATGGCAATCAGCCGGTTCTCTTTGGCGTCATGAAGCTGTGGTATTCATTGTTCGGCATCCAGCCCATGCCCTGGTTCTGGTTGTTCACCTTATTACATGTAGTCAATGCCACCCTGGTGGGCCTGCTCGGTTGGCGCATCTGGCAAAAAGCCGTCTCTCCGGATAAAGCCTGGATGGCCGCGCTGGTCCTGTCCCTGCTATTCCTGTTGCATCCCTACCAGAGCGAAGTTGTGATCTGGAAGGTTTGCGTGCATTATCTGATCAATGTGCTGGCCCTGGTGTCCATGATGCTCCTGCTTTTTCAGGCGAAGCCCTTGTCGGGATGGAGGGCCTGGACAGGCTTCCATCTGATCTTCCTGATCGCCCTCCATGCCCTGGAGTTGGCACTCATCTATCCAGTGATGTTACTCATTTCGGTCGGATGGTGGGGCCGGGAAGAGGGCCGGTCCAGAGAACAGATCCGAAAGATGATGTTATGGACCGGTCTGCCCCAGGCGGTCATGATCATCGGCTATTTAGTTGTGAACAAACTGCGCGTAGGCACATGGGTGGGCCACTACGGCGAAGAGGTCCACCTCAAATTTTCCATCATCGATCTGGTGGGAAATGGATGGAATTATTTTTTGAAGTACCTGATGTACACACGTGATTGGCCTCATCAAGCCAAAGAGGTTATCGCCGGAATGGTCCAGGCACATCCCACTTTTTATATAGTCCTGATGGGATCGCTGATCCTGGTCTTTTTCTGGTTGGTGTCTCGATCTCGGCTGTCTAGCAGACTGACCCGGGCTAACCTGTGGGCCCTGGCAATGTTTCCCCTGGCGGTGGCGCCTATCCTGACGCTCTATTTTGCCTGGATCGGGTATATCGAAAATGACCGGTATGGCTATCTGGCCTCCGTTTTTTTTCTTCTGGCGGTGCAATCCCAGTTACTGAAAGGCCCCAAGTGGATGATGTGGAGTTTTTGGGTCCTGTTATTCGTCTTGCAGATCCATCTCACCCGAGCCAATATTGACCGATGGGTGCAAGTGCAGCGATTGTATCAATCTCTTTTGGAGGACTGGCGATGGACCGATCAGGAAGAAGTCTATGTGCTCGGGTTGCCGGACAGTTATCAGGGGATCACGATCTTCAGATCCTTTGTACCGGGTGAAACGCTTCGAGACGGGCTGATCTGGTACGCCGGCAAACCAGTCGAAGGAAAAATCCGGGAAGTCGCCGCTTACGTAGTTGCCCGGCCATCAGACGGTGTTTCGGTTCGCCAGGTGGATGATCTGACTTGGGACGTGACCTTCAATCAATGGGGTACCTGGTTTCAGCACAAGGGTTTGGGCGCTTCAGATTACAAGGAGGAAGACTATGAGGTGACCTTCCATGAAGGGGGATATCGCATCACCTTTTTCCATCAAAATCCGGATCGGATCATGGTTTATTCGGATGGTGGACGATGGATTCGGGTGCCAATACCATCAAATTGAGCATGGTATGCAATCTCTTTGTATTTTTGCGCCTCTTTAAACATAGCCTGCACGCATGCGCACCAAACTCTCCCAATTCAATTTCGATCTTCCGGAAAAACTTGTCGCCCAGTATCCAACCAAGGAACGGGATCAATCCCGGCTGATGGTGGTGCACAAAGACACTGGAAAGATCGAGCATCGGATCTTCAAAGACCTCCTCGAGTATTTCGATGAAGGCGATGCCATGATCTTCAACAATACCAAGGTATTCCCCGCTCGGTTGTACGGCTGTAAGGAGAAGACCGGAGCCAAAATCGAGGTCTTTTTGTTGCGGGAATTGAATGCCCATTCCCGTCTGTGGGATGTGTTGGTAGATCCCGCTCGTAAGATCCGTGTCGGTAACAAGCTCTACTTCAATGACGAACATGATAACGAGCTGCTGGTCGCCGAGGTGGTTGACAATACCACCAGCCGGGGACGAACCATTCGCTTCCTTTTTGAAGGTACGGATGAGGAATTCCAGACAAATCTGTACAAACTAGGCAATACGCCATTGCCAAAATACATCGATCGCCCGGTCGAAGATCTGGACAGGGAGCGCTATCAGACCGTCTATGCCAAGGAGATCGGTGCCGTTGCCGCACCGACAGCAGGGCTCCATTTCAGTCATGAACTGCTGAAGCGACTGGAGCTGAAAGGAATCGGGTTTGCAGAGGTCACCCTCCATGTCGGTCTGGGTACCTTCCGTAGCATTGATGTGGAGGATCTGTCCAAGCACAAGATGGATGCGGAATATTTCCGCATTGATCAGCCAGCTGTCGATATCGTCAATAAAGCGAAGGCAGCCAACAAGCGCGTATGTGGTGTCGGGACAACAGCGATGCGTTCGATCGAGTCAGCTGTTTCCTCTGAGGTCAATCTGAAGACAGTAGAAGGGTGGACCAACAAGTTCATCTTCCCTCCGTTTGACTTCAGCATTGCCAATGCGATGGTGACCAACTTCCATATTCCGAAGTCGAGTGTGATGATCATGGTCTGTGCTTTTGGCGGCTACGATCTGATCATGGATGCCTACAAACAGGCCGTGAAGGAGAAGTACCGCTTCTACACATATGGGGATGCGATGTTGATCATCTGAGGAACTTCTGGTTGATTTTCCCGGTTGTCCTCTCGATCAACGAACTGTTTTCCTGATCTTTTTGCGGAGGATGTCCCGATATCAAGCCCTAAGGCCCACATTATCAATTCATTGCGTTTATTTGTTGAATCCATCCAGAAGGACTTGGAACAACGGTTCTCATTCATTACATTTGCGGCCAATTGGGTCGCAAGCCCATTTTAATCAGATACCTTAAACTTGAACCCATGTACTGGACTCTTGAATTGGCAAGCCACCTGGAAGAAGCCCCCTGGCCGGCCACACGCGACGAACTGATCGATTTTGCGATCCGTTCCGGTGCCCCACTGGAGGTTATCGAAAACCTGCAGCATATGGAGGAGGAAGGTGAATCCTATGAGAGTATCGAAGACATCTGGCCGGATTATCCGCGCAAGGATGACTTTCTCTTCAATGAAGACGAATACTAGCACTTTTTCCATCTGAGGATGGATCCATGAGGATACTGCACTGCCCGCTCGGATTTCCGGCGGGCAGTTTTTATTGGCAATGGCAGGAAATGGTCTGGTTTTTGCTTCTCTGTGACAGGCAAACCATCCCCAAAAACCAGCCATCGTGAAGCTTCTACTTGAACTGACACGGATCGCTAATCTCAAGCGTATCTCCAAGATTGATGTCTTTGAAGGGGCATCACTGCGTAATAAATCCAGTAAATTCAACGAATTCTACGAGGGACTGGTCCACGAACAGTTCCGTTCGGACCGGGAGGCTGCGCGCAAGTTGTACAAGACCAGTCCGGGAGACGATCGCTATCGGCAGTTGAAGTCCCGCTTTCGCAAACGTCTGTTGAATACCCTGTTTTTCATAAACGTCAACACCTCGGTCAAGCCGCGTTTTGAGCAGGCTTATCTGGATTGCCAGCGCGATTGGGCACTGGTCAATATTCTGGAACTGTACGATGCGCATATCAGCGTACCCTACCTGGCCAAGCAGATTCTTTCGACAGCACAAAAGCATCATTTCACCGAACTGATCGTCAGCACATCTGGTTTGTTGCTGCAGAAAGCTGCAGAAGAAGGGGACAGAAAAGGATTTGACAAATATGCCGAAGTGCTGGATGCCTACCTCCCCATATTTCAGGCGGAACAGCAAGCAGAGCGCATCTATCAGGAGATGGTAGTCCGATCAAAGACGGTAGATGATGATATTTCAGAAGGCGAGTGGAAAGCATGGACCGACCAACTGATTTCCCTTTCCGAAATGCATCCTGCCCCTCGTATCCAGTATATTTCCTACGTGGTTGCAGCCATTCAATACCAGCAGTCCGGTCGTTGGGAGCTGGCCGGTGAGATCTGTCGCCAGGCCGAACGCATCATGCTCGAATATACCGATCAGTTTTCGGCAGATCAGGTTTTTCGGGTGCAATATCTGTTGATGCAGACCTATCTGCACACCGGATCTTTCGAAGAGGCCCGTGCCCAAACTGAAAGTGCGCTCAGCCTCCTGGAGGAAGGAAGTGCCAACTGGTTCGGATACCTCGATCTGTATTTTCTGTTGGCCCTGCACACCAGCCATTATGCCATCGCCTTTGCTATTTTGCAGCAAGTGATACAGCGCAAGGAATTTGGCAAGCTGGACGAGGAAAAACGCCAGCAATGGCAACTCTATAAGGCCATTCTCAATTATCTGCTGTCGATCATCCCGGAGGGAAAGCGGTTGCGGCAGTCCAAGCTGTACAGCGATTTTCAGGTCTCAGCCTTCCTGGCGGATCCCGCTCTTTTTCCAAAAGATCAACGGATATTCTCCGTTTGGATGCTGATCACCCAGTTCCTGTTCGCCCTGGAAGAGCACAATATGGATCTGGCTAATGACATCATCTTCCGATTGAAACAGTATACCCGTCGTCAGTTGCATCCTGAACGGCAGTTGCGTGTGATCGAATTCATCCGTTGTTTGACCCAGCTGCCCAAAGGAGACTTCGAGGCGAACAAGGTGCGCTTCGCCAATAAGTATTACCACCGGCTCCTCGCCACGTCCTACCGGTATGATGGCCGCATGGACCAGCTGGAAATCATTCCCTTTCATACCTTGTGGGCACACATCCACGAACGACTGAAAGGTACCACCGTTGCACTTCGAATCTCCTAAGATCACTATTGCCCTGGATGGGTTTGCCGCTTGTGGCAAGAGTACCCTCGCCCGGGACCTCTGCTCTGCATTGAACTATTCCTTTATCGATACCGGGGCCATGTATCGGGCGGTCACCTATTGTATTCTGCAAATGGGTTTGGATCTGGATGCGGACCAGCACTGGGGCGGTATCCTCCAGTCCCTTCCCCTGGAATGGCGGGTGGCAGATGGCCTGTTTCGTATTGGACTGGACCGAGAGGACATTGAAGACAAAATCCGGAGCATGGCAGTTTCTGCGCGCGTCAGTGAGGTTGCAGCCATTTCTGCAGTGAGGACCTTCCTGGTTCACCAACAGCAAATGCTGGGGCGGTCAGGAGGCGTAGTATTGGACGGCAGAGATATCGGGACGGTCGTTTTTCCAGATGCAGAGCTAAAGATCTTCGTCACGGCAGATACAGAAGTTCGCGTCCAGCGTCGTTATCAGGAGTTGAAGACGAAAGGTGTATCGATCGAGATCGGGGAAGTCCGTCATAATCTGGAACACCGGGATCATATTGATTCCACACGGGAGGACAGCCCTTTGCAGGCGGCCCCGGATGCGCTGTGGCTGGATACTTCACGCCTGGACAGAGAGCGGCAGTTACAAATTGCTTTGACCGTTGCCAGAACACTTCTGGATAAAAAGGGAATGAAGCCTTCTCATTCGTCGGTTGTTCCCTAATTTCGCCGGGCACAACACCATGACGACACCGCTGACTTTGGCTGATGTCCAACCCGGTCGCCCGGTGCGGATCACGCACGTAGAAGAACACCCTTCTACAGGTCGTCTGCTGGCGATGGGTTTGCGACCCGGACAACGGGTGACTTTGGTCCGACGAACCGCGTTTGGCGCCTCCTATTACATCCATGCCGAATACCAGCAATTCGGGATACGGCGTGACGAAGCAGAAATTTTATGGGTCGAATACACGGATTAAGAGGACGGATCGCCGTGATCGGAAACCCGAACAGTGGAAAGTCATCACTCTTCAATCATCTGACCGGGCTACGACAAAAGACGGGCAACTTTCCCGGCGTGACCGTCGAACGCCGCAGTGGTGCATTGCGACTTCCGGACGGAACAGACATCCAGGTAGTCGATTTTCCCGGCACTTACAGCCTGTATCCCACCTCCCTGGATGAACGGGTTGTCTTTGATGTGCTCTCCAACCCGAAGGGTGAAGATTTTCCGGACCTGGTCATCTATGTAGCGGATGCTATGCGACTGGATCAGCACCTGCTGCTCCTGTCTCAGATCCGTGACCTGGGGATCCCGGTACTTCTTGCCCTCAATCTGATCGATTCCGCAGTGGCTTCAGGCGTCCGCTTTGATGCGCATGCACTAGGTATCCGACTGGGCATCCCCACTATAGAAGTCAATGGTCGGACAGGGGAGGGCACCGGCCTCCTGATTCAGCAGATCGAGCATCTCTACAACGACATCTGGACAGAACACTCCCAGGCTGCACCCTTTACCCTGACACCGGCAATGCAGGACCTGGTCCGGGATATTCGGGAGGCTTTTCCCTGGGTAACCCGGGATTATCAGGCGCTGATCATCGCCCACCATCTCCATGAACTGACCTATTTACAACCTGAGGAGGTAGAACAGATCCATGAGATCCTGCAACGGCATCCATTTGTCTCTCTCCGGGCGCAAGTGGATGAGATTATGGAGCGCTTTCAACATATTGACCGCATCGTCAAGGAAGTACGCAACCAGGAAGGCGGACATCGAAACAGGCTGACGGCCCGGGTGGATCGGGTCTTCACCCATGTCGTGTGGGGGCCGATGATCTTTGTGATCTTCCTCATGTTCATTTTCCAGGCGGTCTTCACCTGGTCTACATTACCAATGGAATGGATCGAACGCATCTTTTCCGAATTGGGAGGCGGTATCAAATATGCGCTGGGAGAGGGGTGGTTGTCCAGCCTCCTGGCGGATGGTGTGGTAGCCGGACTGGGTGGCGTCCTAGTCTTTATCCCTCAGATCGTCCTTCTGTTTTTACTGGTTGCATTGTTGGAGGAGTCCGGGTATATGGCGCGGGCCGTTTACCTGTTCGACCGATTGCTGCGAAAGGTTGGCCTCAACGGACGGAGTATTGTCGCCCTGGTGTCCGGCACGGCCTGTGCCATCCCGGCGGTGATGAGCACCCGAACCATTACCAACCAAAAGGAACGGTTGATCACCATCCTGGTCACCCCGTTCATCAGTTGTTCGGCCCGATTACCCGTCTATGCCCTGTTGATCGGACTGATGGTGCCGGCAGGCAAAGTGTTGGGGCTGGTCAGTTATCAGGCCCTCACCTTTATGGGCTTGTATGTGCTCGGTGCCGCAGCGGCCATGGTAGGCGCATGGGTGTTCAATCGTGTACTGAAAACGGAAGAACCGGGGTATCTCCTGATGGAACTTCCTGATTATCAAGTACCCCATTGGCGGAATGTGGTGTTTACGGTGTGGTCGAAGGTGGCCTCCTTTGTCCGCGAAGCGGGAAAGATCATCATTATGATCTCTATCGTATTGTGGTTTCTGGCCAGCTTCAGTCTGCCGGGTCGGATGGCTCTGGCAGAGGAAGCCGCGCGGACCGAAGCCGCGATCCAGGGGTTGGATGAGGGGGAAACAGAAGCCTTGATCGCTTCGCAGAAAATAGAGAGTTCCTATGCGGGTATGCTGGGCAAGGGTCTGGAGCCGGTGATCCGGCCTCTGGGCTTTGACTGGAAGATCGGCATTGCGCTGGTGACCTCTTTTGCCGCACGGGAAGTGTTTGTAGGGACCATGGCCACGATCTACAGCATCGGCAGTGTCGATGATGAGTCGAGCATTCGTCAGAAGATGGGGGCAGAGTTGAATCCGGTTACGGGGCGTAAGAAATACAGCTTCCCGGTCGCCTTATCTCTCTTGCTCTTCTATGTCTTCGCCATGCAGTGCATGAGTACGATCGCCGTGGTCAAGAAAGAGACAGGGACCTGGAAATGGCCGTTGATCCAACTGGTGGTGATGACGGGCCTGGCCTATGTGGTCAGCCTCATTGCGTACCAGGGATTGACAGCCCTGGGGTATTGACAGCATCGCTGATTCGCTGGAAAAAGTCGAGGTCCTTTATGCAACATACCGACTGGAATTGGATTTTCTAGCACAGCTTTATGGCAATGGGTGGACCATAGGCAGGTTGCCAGACCATGATGCGGATTCCGGAAACATCCTTTGGATAGATAAGGCTTGGTGTTTGTATGCCCGGGAGGACTGGTGCAGATGCCAATAGTTGGCCCTGGATGTCGAACAGGGATAGTTTACCTCCTTCGGGATTGGCAATGCCATCCATGAAATATTGGCCGTTCGTGTTCCAGGCTTTGACTATTGTTTCCTGCTCACGGTTGACCTGTGCAGCTATGGTAGGACTATATTCATACGAACCATCGAGGTCCACCATTCGCAAGCGATAATACTGAACACCTGAAGATGGGCGAACGTGGGTATACCCATAGTCACTGACATTGACGGACTCTCCTGCCGCTGGGATCAGAGCCAGTTGTGCCCATTCCTGGCCATCCCGGCTGTGTTCGACTGCGTAGTAATCACTGTTGATCTCGGTGGCTGTCTGCCACTTGAGGTGGATGTTCGGCAGTTCGGCAGACGCCTGAAAAGAAACAAGCTCTACTGGCAGTGCCAATAGAACGGTTACTTCTACACGACCATTTCCGCCGGTCCCAGAGGTAACTGGATTATTTCCATCGCCTTTTCCACCACCTCCACCGCCAATTGTGCCGGAAAGACCAGAAGAATTTGGATCGCCACCATGACCACCCCCGGGAGTTCCGCCCGCGCCACCCGTGCCGTTTTTTCCACCTGTCGCATCTTGTCCAGCCGTAGCGTTCGAACCGGATCCACCGCCGCCGCCGCCTGCTCCAAATTTATGGCTTCTGTCTCCCCCTGCTCCTCCATTTTTCGTGCTACCTGCACCTCCATTACCTCCTGTACCGAAACTAGTACCGGGACTGCCACCACTAGAAACCACCAAGCCAACAAAATTGTAGCTGGAGTTACCCCCATTTGATCCGGGCTCCCCCCCCGCACCTACAACGATGGTGTATTCACCTTGACCAATGCTTGAATAGGAGTTTGATGAGTAGCCTCCACCTCCGCCACCACCACCTGCTTCGTTGGAATCTGTTCCACCACCACCAGCACCCCAGGCTTTGACTAACAGATTCACAGTATAGCCGGACGGGATGGTGAATGTGTAGGTTCCCGGACTACTATATACCTGACTGGCTGGCTGGCTGAATGCGGCAAACGCAATCCAGAGAAGGGTCATACAAATTGAAAGACGAATTTTATTCATCGGTAATATTTTTTACGTTTGTTGCTTCCTGGTAATCAATGAGTAGTCGAATTGAAGATTGAATCCATTAATCTCCAGTTCAGTTTTGCGTATGGACCGCTCTGTGAAGGCGCATTTCGAAAATTGATTTATTCTGGTCTATCATTCTGATTTGGATTCTTGTGCTAGCCAATGTTGATTTGGTGATGGATCTGCTGGTCCGGTCCAGCGGCCTTGCGCATCCACTGAATGGATTGCAAGGCGACGGACCACCCGGCCGCCGGTACCCGGTCCTGCATCTGGAAAGGAGACCAAACCAGAGCTTTCTCGACGCCAAAGTATTTGTTGTTGATCTCTTTCACATTCGCCCGGTACAACCAGTGGTCGGAAAGTGTGGAAGAGCTGTTGTATACAGGTATTTCAAGGGGAAGAGGCAGTCCGGTACAGGACATGTGTGCAAAATTCATTCGTCCAGCTAGGCAGGTGCTCTCTGATTGGCCATTTTTGGCATTAAATGTGTATTTGCAGAATGTCACACCATCATTCATTTCTTTCAATGGCCAGAACAGGATGACCGTGGTATCCACGTTCGATCTGACATTCGGGACACCTGTCATGAAACGATACGCCATTATGGAACTGAAATCCGTCATCTGGTACTGGGTCTTCCATCTGTCAGCAGCCTGCGATTCGCCAGGGTGCTCAGGGGTCGTACGGATAAACTCCAGGAATCGGTACTGGGAGCAATGGATCGGTATGTCGATGTTGCCTACGGGATCTGTAATCGCGGGCACTGTCCATCCACAGGCGCCAAATCCGGAAGTGGAAACCGGATCATCTGAAATAAAAGGAACAAAAAGGGTATTGAACGGGATGTGCTCTGCCAGCAGCTCGGTACACGACCGGACGGCCTCATAAATGCTTGGACACGAAGTGGTGATCCCTGCGAATGTGATTTGACAGATTAGTGTGCCCCTTGTGGTACTATCCGATTTTCCGGATATCCAGAAAGGAACATGAAGCAACAAGTGCCACATATGTTTGCCTTACCTTTGCGTGAGTAGTGGAAACAAACTTCACAACTTTTTTTCTAAATTTTTGACCCGAATCCCAACTTATTGTGACAGTGAAAAAACTGCATTTTATCCCCCTTTTACTCGCATTTATTTTTTCATTCAATCTGCTGTCTGCACACGAGGGGATGTGGCTACCTCATCTGCTCAAGCAATTGGAAGGGGACATGCAGGCCATGGGTATGAAGATGTCTGCTGAGGATATTTATTCCGTGAATTCTGGAAGCTTGAAGGATGCCATTCTACATTTTGGCGGTGGTTGTACTGGCAGTATCATCTCCTCATCAGGACTGGTACTGACCAATCACCATTGCGGATATGGCTATATCCAATCCCATAGCTCTATCGAAAATAACTATCTGCGGGATGGATTCTGGGCTAAAACAAAGGACCAGGAGTTGACCAATCCAGGGCTTTTCGTGACAATTATCCGGCGAATAGAGGATGTCACCGAGTATGCTCTGGTGGGGGTACACTCTGGCCTGTCGGAAGGCAAGCGCCAGTCCCTGATCGACCAGAATCTGAATGCCTATAAGGCCAGGATCAAGGTAAAATCAGATGAAGCGGTGCTGTTCCGTCCCATCTATTATGGGAATCAGTACATTATGATCGTCACACTGACCTATACTGATATTCGCCTGGTGGGCACACCGCCAGAGTCTATCGGAAAGTTTGGTTCCGACACGGACAACTGGATGTGGCCCCGCCACACCGGTGACTTTTCCCTGTTCCGAATTTATGCCGGACCGGACAATCGTCCGGCCGCTTACAGCACTGACAATAAGCCCTATCAACCAGTACACTACCTCCCCGTATCGCTCGATGGAGTAGAAGAGGGAGATTTCACCCTCGTCTTCGGATTCCCCGGCAGCACCCAGGAATATATCCCAGCATCAGGCATATCCATGAACAAAGATGCGATCAACCCACCACGTATCGCTATTCGGGATACGGCTTTGCAGATCCTGAACAAAGGCATGCGGGCGGCTGAAAAGGTGCGTCTTCAATATGCCTCCAAATATGCCAGGGTGGCCAATTACTGGAAGAAGTGGATCGGGCAGAACCAGGGACTGGAACGGACGAATGCCGTCTGGAAGAAGATCCTGGAGCAAAAAGAGTTCCGGGATAATGTCCATGGAGATCCTCAATATGAGGACATCCTACCCCGTCTCGATAGTTTGTACGGGGTATTAACCCCCTATATGAAGGCCTCTCAGTATTATGGTGAAGTGGTCCAACGGAATATCGAGATCTTCGCCTTGGCTAGATATATGTCCACGCTGATCCATCGGTACCTGGAAAACGGGGATGAAGGATTCATGGCCTACCGGGACCGCCTGATCCCTGCGGTAAATGGATTTTTCAAAGACTATCAGGTGGATCTGGACCGACAGGTCTTTGCCGCTCTGATGCGGATGTATGCGGTAGAGGGTGACCCGGAACTCACATCGGTAGAGTTGATACAACAATTCAGCTCCGGTCAGGCTGCATACCGGACAGATGCTCTCTTTGCCCAGACCCTGTTGACCGACCAGGATGGATTGATCAGATTGCTGGAAGGATCTCCAGAAGCGGCAGTCCATGCATTCGCCCAGGATTCCCTGGTGATTTGGTATGATGCACTCAGTCGGACATATGGCGAAAAAGTTGCCGGGCCTTTGTCCAAGATCCAGGATGAGATCGATGCAGGAATGCGCCTGTATATGGCCGCTCTGATGGATGTAACGAAAGGGAAGAAATTTTACCCGGATGCGAACAGCACCCTGCGGGTGACTTATGGCAAGGTGGAAGGTTATCCGATGAACGATACAACCCGCTATGATTATATCACCTGGCTGGATGGTGTGATGGAGAAGTATGTGCCAGGTGATTACGAATTTGATGTCCCCGAGCGGTTACGCCAGCTCTATGCCAGCAAGGATTACGGACCCTATGGAGAGAATGGAAAGATGCCGGTCTGTTTTATCGGGTCCAACCATACCACCGGAGGCAATTCGGGCAGTCCGACGATCGATGCAGAAGGCAACTTGATCGGGTTGAACTTTGACCGGGTCTGGGAGGGGACCATGAGCGATCTTTACTTTGATCCGACCATCTGTCGCAATATTATGGTGGATGCACGTTATATCCTTTTCATCATCGACAAATATGCGGAAGCGAGTACCATCGTAAATGAAATGACCCTGGTCCATCCCAAGCGGAACTAGGATTGGATTGATTTTTGCGACGCGTCCCAAAGGAATTTCTTCTGACAACCTATCATCAACAACTAACACTTATTTATGCGCATTCTCCTCTCATTTTTCCTGACATTGCTGGTCGGCTCGGGCTTGTTGGCCCAATGCAATGAAAAGGTTGCCTTCTACGGATCGGATATCGAGGATATCTTGATCCATCGGATCATCCGAACGACTGACGGTCAGTTTATTTTGGTGGGCCAGAAAAATCTGGACGGCCTCATCATGAAGGTGGACGATTGTGGTAATCTGGTTTGGGAAAAGACACATCTGTTCGGCACTGAAACGGGCTTTCGCGATGTGATCGACCTGGGAGGCAAGTATGTCGTTATGGGCTACTGCACCGAGTGCAAGACAGGTGACCCCAGCAAGAAGTTCATCATCCAGGAGTTGACCCTGACAGGCGACAAGACGGGATTCCCCAAAACCTTGGGCCCCAGCAACGCGGATGCGGAAGGATATCGGATGCGTCAGATAAATGGTGGCCGGTTTGCTCTTGTGGGTACTCGCACCGTGACACAGGGACAGACAACGGGTAATTCTATGGTGGCTTATTTGTTGGATGCCTCCTATGGCATCGATGAGTTTCAGTTTTTCACGCAGAAGAAATTGGGTGAGATCGCCTATGATATCGTTGAGGTTCCCGGAACAGGATTTGTAATCGCTGGTACCTCTTATCAGACCACTTCTCCGGAATCGTCCATGATCCGATTGATCGGCACCAATGGCACACTTGGGCAGCTCTGGTCCAATGATTATTTTGATATGAATACGACGCTGGAGCAGTCTGCTCGTTCGATCGGCCGTCTACCCAGTGGCGATCTTGTCTTCACCGGGGCCAAAGTGGAAGGAGGTCAGCAGCAGCTGTTTGTCGGAAAAGTCAACCCGATGAATGGTGTATTGAAAGGAGCGGCTACATATGGAGGCAGTGGTGATGACGTCGGGCGAGACATCCAGGTGTTGGATCAGGAAAATATCCTGATCTCCGGGTTACGAGTGGATGCCGGTGTATCCGAAGGTCCCTGGGGCCTGGTGGTGGATCAGTGGCTCGCCATGCGGGATGATTATCAGCCGGCCGCTTCGGGACTTTTTAACAGTGGTCTGGGTTTCAAGGAGGGCAACAAACAGCATTTTGCTTTTGCCGGTACGGCGATCAGCTTTGCCTTCAAGGGCATCTTTTCTCGTACGAATTCTCTGAGTACACCGCTGGTGATCCCCGGAGAGCCCGATGCGCGACTCTCGATCTATCCGAATCCAACTGCAGGTCGGATCGTACTGGCTGGATGGGACATCCCTGCGGATTGCCGCATCAGTCTGTTTGATGCAGAAGGTCGCCAGCAATGGGGTGCACAGGCACGGTCAGAGATGACATTGCCGGCCCTGCCGAACGGGACCTATATCCTGAACCTGCAATGGTCTGGTGGAAGTGTTCAACAGGCGGTGGTGCTGCAACGGTAGAAGTCGCTTTAAAAAATAAAGTAAACCCCGTTCATCAGAGAGATGGCCGGGGTTTTTTGTTTGTGCTCAACCTGGATGGCTTACGGCACTCCTTCCGAATGATAGAATTTTTCAAAGTAAGCATCCTTTGAAGCAAGAGCGCAACCCGATAGCTCTCCATGTTATAACGCATGCGATTTGACGCGCTAACAGCGCGTCATTCGGAATTTGCCCATTTATGTCTTTTGGTTTTTGTTCTTCGGTTGCATTTATTTCTTGGATCCACCGTTCAAAGTTTGATCAATGCCAATTATTGCAGGATTATTCATTGCATCAATACCCGTCATCCTCGATCACGAATTCCGCATCTTTTTCCCAGATCTCCATCTCACATGGTTTGCAGTTGAATTTCAACTTGTATTCTACATCACCATGCTTCAACACTAATGGTTCCACCAGCTTTTCACCCATGGTTGCCTTTTGAAATCTGGGGCACTTACCCAGTTCATATTTGACGCAATATTTCGTTGTCATAACCCTTGACTTGCCAGGGTCCCATTGTAATTCAAAGGCTTTTTCAATGTCGGTCACACCATGCCGTTCATAGAAGGTTCTGGCCAGTTTGTTTGAAACATTATGGGTAAAGTCCAGCTTGGAAATGGGATACGGATGATCTGTTTTTGGGATTTTATATTCTTCCCGATGGTATTCTTTGACGCGTATGTCCACCAGCTGGCCCAGAGTTGCTCTTCTGATTTCATTTATCTGAGAGGTGGGTAAGAACCAATGATCTGATAATTCGATTTTCAGGTCATCCACAATAAAGGGAGTGTTGCCCGTTTTTGACAGGTTCTTCTCGATGTTGGAGATGGATGATTCTTCGTTCTTAGCAGGTGTTTTATCTACGACCATCGTCGAAATGCTTTTATGACCGTCTTCGTCAATGGCTGTTAGTGTGAATCCCTTATCGTTTTCTGAGAATATCAGAGAAACACTGATTTTTCGGATGGCACTGTCATCTCGTTCCAACAATTTATTAAAGGATGCATCATGATTCCGATAGATCAGAGTTCCCTCTGGTAGGGGTCTGAAGGAGTTTGGAATGACCAGATCGTTGATAATGATATTGACACGGTCTCCATCTGCTTTTCCTTCCTCATTGATAAAATATAGGCCATCGCCATTATTCAATAGTTCATAGTTTTCGATGACATAGCCATTCGCTCTTACTTCCAGGAGTTTGCCGATCAACTGGCCCTGGGATTTTGGTGTTTCCCAGGATCCGATCTTCTTATCTCGTTTATTCACAAAATAATCGGTATAGCCCCGGTTAAAGCTCTTATCCATTTGAGGATCAAAACTGAAGAAGGTTTTACCTGATGATGCTTTGATATACTGGTCACTGACCTCTAGAAAAGCATCCAGTCGCTTTCTCAGATAGGAGACATTGTTTTTAACATAAGCGAGGTCTTTCAGTCTGCCTTCGATTTTAAATGAGGTTACTCCGGCGTCGATCAGGTCGGGCAACTGATCACTCAGATTCAGATCTTTGATAGACAACAGATGTGTCTCTGTTAACAGGGTTGTACCGGTCCCATCGATCAGGTTGTACGGCAGCCTGCAATTCTGGGCACAGGAGCCTCTGTTGGCACTTCGTTCTCCGTTGGCCACACTCATGTAACAATTGCCGCTGAAGGATACACAGAGCGCTCCGGAGACAAAGAACTCCAATTCGGCATCTGTGGTGTCTCGGATCTCACTGATCTGGTCCAGATTTAATTCCCGAGCCAGGACAACACGCTTGATTCCTGCATCGTGGAGGAATTTGATATGTTTTGGATCACGGTTGTTGGCCTGTGTACTGGCATGCAGGACGATCGGTGGCAGATCCATTTCCAGGATGGCCATATCCTGGATAATGAGAGCGTCGACGCCAATGGAGTATAATTCGTGGATGAGTTTTTGGCAGGTTTTTAATTCAGTGTCATAGAGTATGGTATTGACGACGACAAAAACCTGGGCTTTGAAAAGGTGTGCATACTGGACCAATTCAGCGATATCCTCCACACTGTTGGTGGCGTTGGTACGGGCGCCGAATTGAGGGGCGCCAATATAAACGGCATCGGCACCTGCGTTGATGGCGGCCATACCTTGAACCAGGTTCTTTGCTGGAGCCAGGATCTCAACTTTTGTTTTCATAGGACGAAGATAGCTTGCCACGAGGAATCCCTGCCGGCGATATCGACTCCAATGGCGTCCTTCTCATCATACTGGCACGGGAAGCGGGCTTTCAGCTGGTGGAGCACAATCCGGGCTTTGTCGGTCAACTCCTCTTTGTTTTTGACCAGCGGCAGAACAGCATATTTGATCGTTGCAAATGATGGTGTTCATTATAGACAGGAGTGATCTGTTCGTTCAAATTATACAAGCTTCTCTTCTACCCGGGACCTCCATATTGGAAACCCGTCGATCAGGGCAGAGTTGCTGTGTTCGTGAGGGATGCGGTGAAAGACAAAAGCTGTTTTTTCTGCCTGATGAAGATATGTCATCCGACCATGTTCGCGAATAGCATTGATCTCCCGTTCCAATAACTGGTAAGCAATTGCATTGTTGAATGGCCCCCTGGGCAGACTCCAAAGATAGGTAGCATTCGTATTGAGCAGTTCCCACAGAAAATGGTGCATGGAGTCACCGAGGTGATGAAAAACAAATCCGAAATGTGGCTGGATTGTGAATTTGAGGGGTGTTGTAGCTTCCTGTAGATGCCCGGAAAGGTACCGGAGCTGGGCACCATTTCGAACCTCCTGTGCTTGGATGATCTCTTCCAACAAGAGTCTTTCGTTATCCCTGTAAGTGTTGCCCAGTGTTTCGGCGGGAGTATCCTCAAAAAACTCATCCGAACTGAAGAGGCTTTTATCTACCTGCTTGGTTTGTTTAGAGCGGATACTATCTCGTAACACCAATTGCCGCACGATAGAGATAGATTGATCGTTGATCTGATCCAGATCTGGAGAGGTGCAGGTAACTGACTTGACGAGTCGACCCACCACTTCTGCGTATCCAGTCACCTGGATGGTCCGCTTTCCGAATAGTTTCCCAAAGAATGGTTTGATGATTTCAAATTCAGGGAGGATATGTGGATTAGCCAACTGAATGGGGACGGGTTCAGGGACACCGGGGATTCTTTTTTCGGCTTCAACAAATCCGAGTTTGAAACGGAGTTTGCCGAGGGGAATGCGGCTATCAATCGAAATTCGTCGTGGTTCGGGCTTCCAGGTGTCAGGTGAGGGAGGCGGTGATTTTGGGCTGGCCTGTGGAATGCGCTCCAGCAGGTCGGTGAATGCTTCCTTTTTATACATACTGAGTTGTTCCTGTAGTGGAAGCCACTTCACTTCTTGGAAGTGAATCTGGTGGATGGGCGCTTTGGGGATTTGTTGGGAAAAAAGTGGTTGCGGATCAGAAACATTGAAATGGATCACAGTGACAGTCAGTTTGCCGGTTGTCCGGTCATAGGCATCCTGTCGAACACGCCAATAATGAGGTTTGAACTCGGAAAAGTAGAAGTTGGCTTTAGCAGGAAAATTGGTCATCGACCAATCGACCCGTTCCCGGTCGTTCAGGTAGATGCCGTCATTGGCCACATGCAGAAGGATGGTGCGCGGTGGGGATGTCATATGGAATGTAAAAACGCACCACAAGTTAATGAAACCCGGTTGACCATGATGGAGCAAGTGGACATTCAACGAGCCAATAAGACTGCTAGAAAGAAGGATTTCAATACTGCTTTTACCGGAATGGTTCCTCACCGATCAATGGATTCATTTCCATGATTTATTAGAACTCTAGGCAGAAATACGTCAGGCCACTGCTCCAGTATTGGAAGTTTTAATCAGGACAATTTGGAAGATCTTCCATCCAGACATACGTCAATAAATGCTTGGTTGTGGTTCGTCTCCAAGAGTTGAGGCGGATCAAAATGTCAAAAAAGTACCGAAATAGGGGACGTCATTTTGACATAGCTCAATCCCGAAATATTACCGATCCCCGCATATTGGTTGGATCAGGATTTACAGCATTGGAGGATGAACAGGATGATGGTGGAAGAGTAAGGACGACAAATTCAATGCCCTTATTTCGAAGTAACTCAATACCTCCTTAACGAAATAGCACATTGACGGGCATTAAAACAGGTCACAGGGTGATATAGGTTTAGCAGCCCATTACCCAATACCCAACGCCCAACATAGATCAGGCAAACAAATTGGCCATCGTCGTTTTCTCCAGCACTATAGCGGTCACCTGGTCAATCCCCACCCGCACCTGTTCGAGCGTATCCCGTTCGCGAATAGTCACCGTCTCATCTTCCAGGGTTTGAAAGTCAACCGTCACACAGAACGGGGTGCCAATGGCATCCTGTCGGCGATAGCGACGTCCGATCGCGTCCTTCTCATCATACTGGCACGGGAAGTGGGCCTTCAGCTGGTGGAGCACAGCCCGGGCTTTGTCGGTCAAGTCCTCTTTATTTTTCACTAGCGGCAGAACTGCACATTTGATCGGCGCCAATGAAGGAGGCAGTTTCAGAACTGTTCGAGTTGAATCCTTCCCATCCGCATCCGGGACGGTTTCTTCGACGAGGGCGTGGCTCATCAGCGCCAGGAACATTCGGTCGCAACCGATAGATGTTTCCACCACAAAGGGGACGTAGTTCTCGTTCAGTTCGGGGTCGAAGTATTGCAATTTCTTGCCAGACAATTCCTGGTGGCTTTTCAGGTCATAATCGGTCCGGCTGTGGATGCCTTCCAACTCCCGGAAACCGAATGGGAAGTCGAACTGGATGTCTACCGCGGCATTGGCATAGTGGGCCAGATTGTCGTGGTCCTTGAACTTCAACTTTTCCGCCGGCGTGCCCAACGCCAGGTGCCACTTCATACGCTCTTCCTTCCAGTACTTGTAGAATTCCATCTCTGTGCCGGGCCGGACGAAAAACTGCATCTCCATCTGTTCGAACTCGCGCATGCGGAAGATGAACTGCCGGGCCACGATCTCATTGCGGAAGGCCTTCCCGATTTGGGCGATACCGAAAGGCACCTTCTGACGGGTGGTTTTCTGGACATTCAGGAAATTCACAAAAATGCCCTGCGCGGTTTCCGGACGCAGGTAGAGTTTACCCTCCTCGCCAGCGATATTTCCGAGCTGCGTGGAAAACATCAGATTGAACTGGCGGACTTCCGTCCAGTTGCGGCTGCCGCTCACCGGATCGGCGATCTCCAAATCCTCGATAAGTGTCTTCAGCCCCGCCATATCTCCGTCGGTCATGCAGGTGGCCAGACGTTTATTTATATCGTCGATCTTGATCTGATTGGCCACCACACGTTCGTTGGTCAGCCTGTACATAGCCTCGTCAAAGTCATCGCCGAAACGTTTGACGGCTTTGTCCACCTCCTTGCTGATCTTGGCCTCGATCTTCTCTATATATTCCTCGATCATCACATCGGCCCGGTAGCGTTTGTTGCTGTCCTTGTTGTCGATCAGGGGGTCATTGAACGCATCGACGTGCCCGGAAGCCTTCCAGGTCTTCGGGTGCATGAAGATGGCTGCATCAATGCCCACGATGTTATCGTGCATGCGCACCATAGCCTGCCACCAGTAATCTTTGATGTTGTTTTTCAACTCCACACCGTAGGGGCCGTAGTCGTAAGCGGCACTCAGGCCGTCGTAGATCTCGCTCGACTGAAAGATGAATCCATATTCCTTACAATGTGAGACGATATTCTTGAACTGGTCTTCTGACGATGCTGACATGGAATGATTTTTTGGGTCTTTTGACCGGCGGCAAAGATACATGCCTTTGTTAAATGGCCGCGTTTGGTGCTTGAGGCGGGCCAGGGGAGTTTTGTCACCATTTTTGCGGAGCAAAAATACCGCCAAAACAGAACTGACGGATCGGATTACCCCGGGCTGGCATCCTCCGGCGAGTAAAAAGACCGGGGCTATTGACGTGTTCTACCTGATTTGAAAAGCGCAATCTTATAGAGTTGCGTTCTTCCGTCCCTAAACGAATAAACTTATAACCGAATAAACACGTCCCAAAAGCGGCTCCAGCCGCCAGCGCATTCAAGCGAAAGGCGAACAGCCACAGCTGTCAGCATCACGGATTCTCACGGATGAACGGATAGCACGGATAGCTCTGGCACCCAAGCGAATCCTGCCGAGCAAGCCCTGAAGGGGCGCAATCCAGCCAGCTGAAGAGTGCTACGTGAGTGATGATCAGCAGAAATCTTCCGGACGTAGATCGTCACCTGATGCTAGCTCATCACTAAAAATGATTGTTGATAATAGTGGGCTTATTCAGTAGATTTGAAACTATTGAAATTCCATGTCAATTTCAGAATATGCACCGTATCCTGCCATTCATTTTAATCCTTGCCTTTGGTTCCGCACAAGCCCAAATGGAGACGATTATGGATAACACGGGTCACATCAGTGGATTCGGGGGGGCATACCTGGGATTTGGTGTAATTGCCAAGGATGTATCGTTTTTTCATGGAGCTGGAGGGGGGATAATGGTCGGTAGCTTTTTTCTCGGTGGGTTTATAGAGACCTCATACAGCAGTATCCAATTGAATGAAGCCGATTATTCCACTAAAATGGACTGTATTGGTATTTGGTCAGGTTATAGCCTGAATACACAAAAAATGATTCATCCGTATATAAGTTTGAAAGGCGGATATAGTACCATGACCAATCAGGAACGAGGTCATTCAGACAACCGGTATCTGGATCATGTCTTTATACTGCACCCTGAGGCTGGAGTTGAATTCAATATATCTCGTGTTTTTCGTGTTGTTTTTACGGTGGGCTATTGGCAAGCGCTTTATACGGACGATGAACCTTTGCACCTCAGGGATAAGGATTTTGGCGGTCCATCCGGCTGCTTGACCCTGCGCCTGGGAGGATTTGGACCTCGACCCACCAAAGAACCTCCAACCCCAGATGTTCAGAGCCGGTAAACTTCAGGCGTTATTCGATATGTTACCCAGTGTTAACCCGGGCTATTGACCCAGACTTTGGACGCCTGCATTCTGCATCTTGCCCTTCGCCTTTTACCCTTGACCATTTACCAGACATCTCGTAACCGAATAAACACGTCCCAAAAGCGGCTCCAGCCGCCAGCGCATTCAAGCGAAAGGCGAACAGCCACAGCTGTCAGCATCACGGATTCTCACGGATGAGCGGATAGCACGGATAGGCCTTGCACCCAAGCGAATCCTGCCGAGCAAGCCCTGAAGGGGCGCAATCACAAAGCGAATGGCAACGCCATTCGAACGAGGGCCGAAAATGCAAAGCCCTGAAAGGGCGAAATCCACCCATCTG
Source organism: Saprospiraceae bacterium (assembly GCA_021738725.1). Taxonomy (GTDB): domain Bacteria; phylum Bacteroidota; class Bacteroidia; order Chitinophagales; family Saprospiraceae; genus JAGNXB01. The sequence goes on from JAIPBE010000009.1 coordinate 91,000, forward strand.
AAGAGTGTATCGTAATGCGATGAGTAGAAGAAAACGCTCAGATACAGACCAACAACGAATGGCCGCTCAACACCAGAAATAATTGTTGATAATAATGGTCTTATGCAGTAGATTTGATACCATTGAAATTCAATGCCAACTACTGAATATGCACCGAATCCTTTCCTTCATCTTATTCCTTGCCTTTGGTTCCGCACAAGCCCAAATGGAGACATTCATGGACACGAAAGGTCATATCAGTGGATTCGGTGGGCCGTATATAGGATTCGGTGAGATGGCCGGTGGGTTATCCGTATTTCGAGGGATGGGCGGCGGACTACTGGTAGATGGATTTTTTATCGGGGGCATCCTGGAAGTATCCGTCAGTAAAGCCCCTGTAGAAGACGGAGACTACATTGCCGGGATGTTTAGTGGTGGACTCTGGTCTGGCTATAGCTTCCTGAACCAAAAAAAGATACATCCCTATATCAGCTTGAAAAGTGCAATTAGCAGTTTGACCATCCAGGAAAAGGCAGACTTTGAAAACTCCTTTTCTGACAATGCGCTTTTGGTTCACCCGGAAGCTGGTGTCGAATTCAATATTACGCGAGTCGTTCGCGTCGTATTTGCCTTAGGTTACAGACAAGTACTCTTCGCAAATGACCTGCCTTTTCACATTGATCAAAAGGACTTTGGCGGGCCATCCGGCTGCTTGACCCTGCGTATGGGTGGTTTTGGACCTCGCCCTACGAAAGAACCTCCAACCTCAGACGTTCAGAGTCGGTAAACTTCAGGTATTATTCGAAATGTTCTGTGGGATTTTGGTGAGTCCACCATCCTTCCGGAAGAGGCGGCATATGGCCATAAAGGGGTCTTTTTGTCACCATTTTTGCGGGGCAAAAATATCGCCAAAACAGATGGTACCGATTTGTTACCCGGGGTTGACCTCCTGCGGCGGTTAAAACCCCCCGGGCTATTAACCAAAATCCCAGGCGAATGCGCTGCTCATTCAACCCTTTGCCTTTTACTCTTGACCATTTGCCAAACACCCCGTAAACGAATAAACTCATAACCGAATAAACGCGTCCCAAAAGCGGCTCCAGCAGACAGCGCATTCAAGCGAATGGCGAAAAGCCAACACCAAACACCCTATAAAGAGAGGGTAGACCGGCACCGAACTGACCAAACAAACCAGTAATATGCTAATTCTGCCGGGCCGGGGGAGGATTTGTCTTTTCCGTCGCAACTCCATAACTCCTGAACTTCATAACTCCATAACTCCATACCCCTACTCCCAATGCGGCGTTGCCGCTCACGTACCCAAGCGAACACCAAATGGCGAACAGCCGAACCTCGAACCACGCGCATTGACCCGAATCACAGGTACCACTGACCGAAAAATCCCCGAATTCTATGGATTCCTCTTCTGTGGACTCTACCTTTGGAAAAGCGACAGTTCACATCCAAGAAAACGCGAGACCATGAATCCAATGATCCAATCCAAGGCCGACTACGATCTGGCCTACAAGAAAAGTGTAGAAGACCCCGAAGGATTCTGGGCAGAACTGGCATCCACATTTTCCTGGAAAAAACCGTGGGATACTGTGCTGAAATGGGATTTCACCAAACCCGATATCCAGTGGTTTATCGGCGGGAAAATGAATATCACTGAAAATTGCCTGGATCGCCACCTGGCGACTCGTGGTGATCAGACCGCCATCCTGTGGGAGCCAAATGACCCCGAAAACTCCGTGCGTCGCTATTCCTATCGCGAACTTTACCACGAGGTCTGCAAGGCATCCAACAGCCTCAAAGCCCTCGGCATTAAAAAAGGCGATCGCATCTGTTTCTACATGCCCATGGCACCCGAACTGGCCATTGCCGTGCTCGCCTGCGCCCGTATCGGCGCGGTCCACTCTGTCGTCTTTGCCGGCTTCTCGGCCAATGCACTGGCCGACCGGATCAAGGACGCTGCATGCAAAGTGGTCATCTGTGCGGACTATAATGATCGAGGACCCAAACATATACCTGTCAAAGATGTCGTGGATGAGGCACTGACCATGGACTGCGATAGTGTCGAGCACGTGTTGGTCCTGCGCCATACCGGCGATCCGGTTCAGTGGACAGAAGGACGCGACCTCTGGTGGCATGAACAGGTCGATCATCAGCCGGATACCTGCCCAGCCGAAGTCATGGACAGCGAAGACATGCTGTTCATCCTCTACACTTCTGGCTCGACCGGCAAACCAAAAGGTGTAGTCCATACTTGCGGAGGATATATGGTTTACACCTGGTACTCCTTCCTGAATGTCTTTCAGTATCAGGAAAAGGATGTCTACTTCTGTACCGCCGACATCGGCTGGATTACCGGCCACAGCTATATTGTTTATGGCCCTTTGCTGGCAGGAGCCACCACTCTGATGTTCGAAGGGGTGCCGACCTATCCGACGCCGTCCCGCTTTTGGGATATCGTCGACAAGCACAAGGTCAACCAGTTCTATACCGCACCAACCGCCATCCGAGCCCTGATGGCCCTGGGGGATGAATGGGTTGCCGGACATGATCTGTCCTCCCTGAAGGTGCTGGGTTCTGTCGGAGAACCGATTAATGAAGAAGCGTGGAAATGGTATCACGATCATGTGGGCCGCGGTACGGTGCCCATCGTCGACACCTGGTGGCAGACCGAAACAGGGGGTATTCTCATCTCGTCCATTCCACATGCGACCCCGATGAAGCCTTGTTTTGCCGCGCTGCCCCTGCCCGGAATCCAGCCCTGTCTGGTCAATAGTTCAGGTACAGAGATCGAAGGAAATGATGTAGAAGGTCTGTTGTGTATGAAGTTTCCATGGCCATCCATTCTGCGGACCACCTATGGAGACCATGAACGGTGCCGGACCACCTACTTTTCAATGTATAAAGGCATGTATTTTACGGGGGACGGCGCCCGACGGGATGCAGATGGGCTCTATCGGATCATCGGGCGAGTAGATGATGTGATCAATGTTTCCGGGCATCGGATCGGAACGGCTGAGGTGGAGAATGCCATCAATTGCCATCCGGAAGTGGTAGAGTCTGCCGTGGTGGGCTATCCACATCCGATCAAGGGGCAGGGCATTTATGCCTATGTGATCACTCAGCACGAGATCAGGAATCAGGAGGCCTTCCGGAAGGAGGTCAACGAAGTGGTAACCAGAGAGATCGGCCCAATCGCCAAACCGGATCAGATCCAGCTGGTGAACGGATTGCCCAAAACCCGATCCGGAAAGATCATGCGACGAATACTGCGGAAGATCGCATCAGCAGATACTGCCGCAATGGGAGATACGTCTACGTTGCTCAATCCCGAGATCGTCGAGGAGATCAAGGCTGGTGCTATAGCCCAGGCAAATACATGATAAAGGCAGGATGAATCAACGGGACAAGAGCGTCCGATCGTCCTAGTTGGGCAGATTCTCCAGCTTGTCTCTGTTCAGGATGGAAATGGAGCTTTCTTCGATCTTGATCAGGCCTTCGTCCCGAAAGTCGGAAAGGGTCCGGATCAGCGTTTCTTTGGCTGTACCTATGATCTGGGCCAGGTCCTGACGCATCATCGATATGGGTACAGACTGACCATCCTCCTGATATTTTTCATGCAAGCGAAGCAATGCCTCCGCTACACGCTTGCGCACAGAATGGTAGGCAATCCGAACCAGGTTCTCTTCCTGCTCGGCCAGATTTCTGGCCAGCATCTTGATCAGACGGGCCGACACATCGCGATTTTGATGCAGCAGACTGACAAAATCCTCGCGAGGAATGAAGTAGACCTCTGAGTCTTCCAATGCTGAGGCAGATGTGGTATACGGAGTATCGTTGAGCAGTTCGAGATAACCGATAAAATCGCCCGGACCGGCCACTTCCATGATCAGTTCACGTCCATCCTCACTGGCCTTGAAGACCTTGATCCGGCCCTTTTCCACGAGGTAGACCTGGCGTGGATAGGAGCCTTCATGAAACAGGGGCTCCTTCGGCTTCATGATCCGCATCCCCTGTTCGTGTGACAGGTTGAGAAGATTCGTATAGCCTCGAGCCTCGTTGATAAACGCCTGCAGTCCTTTGGCATCACGCGGGAAATCCTGATTGAGCTTGGCACTCTTACGCAGCCGGGTTTCCACGGCCTCCAATAACTCGACGTCGTCAAAAGGCTTGGTGATATAGTCATCTGCTCCCAGGTTCATCCCGCGACGGATATCCGATTTTTCGGTTTTTGCCGTGAGGAAAATGAAGGGGATATTGGCTGTCTCCGGGTTTTTGGTGAGGATATGCAGCACGCCAAAGCCGTCCAGTTCGGGCATCATCACATCACACAGGATCAGATCCGGTTTTTGATGAGTCGCAATTTCGACCCCGACTTTTCCATTCTCGGCCTTGAGGGCTTCGTAGTCGGATAGGGTCAGGATCTCCGCGAGGTTTTCACGCACATCCTGATTGTCTTCTATGATGAGGATCTTTTTCATAAGCGTTCTAAGCGCCACAAATTACAATGGATATCAGAATTAACCGCCGACTTTCTCAGGAAGTCGGGGTTTCGGAGGAGATCGGGATGCGAATCGTGAAGCAGGATCCCTTTCCTTCGGCTGAAGAAAATTGGATCTCACCGCCCATCAGGTTGATATACTGACGCACGATATTCAATCCCAACCCCGTCCCCTGGATATTGATTGCGTTCTTGGCCCGAAAGAAACGGGTGAAGAGGTGGGCCTGATCCTGGGTGGGAATACCGATCCCCTGATCTTCGATCTCGAATTGAAATATTGGTCCGCTCATTTTGGTGCGCAAGAAGATGGACCTGTTTTCGGGTGAATATTTGGTGGCATTGCTCAAAAGATTGTACAACACATGTTTGAGCAAGGTCCTGTCCTGGACCAGCTGAATATTCGAGGTCTTCGATTCATGGATGGTCTTCTGCCCGGGTTTGAGGGTGGTGCGAAGCTCATCGAGCACTTCAGTGACCAGTTCATCAAAGGTAAATGTCTCCGGGTTCATGGAGATTCGGCCCTCCTCTAATTTGGCCAGGGAGAGGAAGTCATCCAGGATGCCGGTGAGTATATTGACGGAGGATTTGATCCGTTCGATATGGCGGAAACGTTGCTGTTGTTGTTCGCTGAGCGGGTATCGGGAGATGAGGCCTGCGGATGACTGGATAGTGCTCAGCGGGGTGCGGAATTCGTGAGAGGCCATGGAGACGAATCGACTCTTCAGTTCATTCAGCTCCTTTTCTTTTTCCAGGGCGTTTTGGAGTTCGCGCTCATTATCTCTCAGGGTGGATTCGATCTGTTGCCGTTCCTTGATCTCCCGGTTGAGGGTGGTATTGATCTGGATCAGTTGATTGTTCTTCTCTTCCAGTTCCAAGGTCCGCTGAATGACCTTTCGTTCCAGTTCCTGGTTCATCCGATCGATCTCTGCTTCTGCCGACCGAAGGTGGGTCTTATCCTGAATGATGCCGGCATAAAAACGTTCTCCATCTACAGTCACGGCATTGACTGCCAGCCGCATATGAAAGATACTGCCATCTTTGCGTTTTCCTTTTTCATCCCGGCCGATGCCGATGATCTTGGCCGGTCCGCCCTCATGATAGTTTTTCAAATACTGATCATGCAGGACCCGATGATGGTCTGGCATCAGCATGCGTACATTCTGACCGATCAATTCATCACGATCATAACTAAAGAGAGTGGTCGTCGCCTCATTGACCATCTGTATCTGTCCAAACTGGTCGATTACAATGATGCAATCAATAGCAGTTTCAAAAATAGCCTTGAGGATGGAAGGGTTGGTCCCTAAGATATTATCTTGATTTTCAGGCATATTTGTAAATAGCAGGGCCTTTTGTGATAGAGATCATAGACGGAATTGATGGTCATCATGAAAGTTGTCTACCAGATCCTGTTGCTTTGTTGTTATTAAATAAAACCTATTATGAATTTCCAATCACCTATCAGCGAGTACATGACCAAACAGGTCTATACGGTATCTCCATCGGACACGCTCATGCATGTTAAGGAGATTTTCGACAAATATAATATTCACCATCTTCCTGTTGTGGATATGCGTAGGATCGAAGGGATCATTTCCAAATCGGATCTGATGCACTTCCTGCGTGGATTTACGGGAGTTGAAGATGACAATTTCCTGGATGAAGCGCGTTTGCGGAATTATCAGGCAAAGGATATCATGACCAAGCGGATGGCGAAGGTCGATTCGACTGATCGGATCAACGTGGCCTTGGAAGTCTTCAAGATCAATCGTTTCCATGCACTTCCTGTGGTGGATAATGACGAACTTGTGGGTATTCTCACCACCCATGATATCATATCGGCGTTGGTCACCGAGGATCCGGTCAAAGCAGCTTTTTAACACCCTCTAATCAACTGATTATGAAGAAGTGGTATCTGGTGCCTACTGATTTTTCAGCAGCTGCACGGAATGCAGCGCTTTATGCAATGAATTTGGCCCAACAGTCCCGTCATGGCGTCCATTTCTTCTATGCCTTTCAGCCGGACCTCGATGTTCAGTCGCCCTTCCTCTATGATTCCATGGCCAAGCTCCAGGAAATGTGGATGGAGAAGCTGGAAACCTGGAGCAATGAGATCCTCGCCGAGCATGGTCGAATGAATCGGGACGATATCCGCAATGAGGTCAGTATTGGCTTTGCAGCAGAGGAGATCATCCGATTGAGCCAGGAAGATGAAAATTGTATGATCATCATGGGGGCCAAAGGCGAAGGTGGCATGGTCGGCACCTGGCTGGGTACAGTTTCAGCCAAGGTCGCCCAGGAAGCCTATTGTCCAGTCTGGTTGGTGCCTGTGGATGCTCGGATCAAACCGATGCGCAATATCCTCTATGCCAGCAGTGGCGATGCCATTGCCGAAGAGATGATCCATCAGGTGGTGCGCTTCACCAGACGCATGGAAGCAACCCTTCACTTTGTCCATATCCACAATGCTCAGGGAGCTCCCGAAGACAAGATCATTGAAAAGATCTTTGAAACCCTGGGCGCCGGTGCTTTTGGTGATCTGTCCTATATCGTCGAGATGATCAACGGGCAGGATATTATTCAGGAACTCAATGAATATGTGGTCCGCAATGAAGTCGATCTGGTCATCAGTGTCACCCATCACAAATCGTTCTGGGAGAAGCTGGTCAAACACTCTATCACCAAGGACCTGACCATTCATGCCTCCGTGCCGACCTTGATCGTGCACAAGGATGACGAGCAGACCTTGAACGCCTACATTGATACCGTTCCCTGGCCGTTGGTAATCTCATGATTACCTTAGCGGTTCGATCAAAGCAATAATCCATGATTCTGATTGGAACCGACTTCTCTGCAGGCTCGCTACATGCGGCAAAAATCGGCTTGCTCATCGCCCGAAAAACGGACTCAAAAGTAATGTTGGTCCATGCTTTCAAAGCCCAGAGCCGGTCGGGGATGTTCATGTCTATGGATCGTTATATCCGTCAAGCAGCGGAACAGGACATGGCCGAATTTGTTGCTCAGATCGATCCGGAATTGCATCCATTTATCCAGGAAGCCCGAGTGGTTCGAGGGTTCGCGGAAGAAGTGATCATGCAATGGGATGAAGAACAGGAATTTGGATTGGTAGTTGTTGGCACCCAGGGATCCAGCGCCATCCGGGAGATCTTTATGGGTCGCACAGCCAACATTCTGCTCAATAAGCTGAGATCCCCGATCCTGGCGATCCCTTCAGAATCCAGAGAGATCACCCCGCAAGGATTGGTATTCGCCTGGGATGGTCGTACCATGGATCGCAAGACTTGCGAGAATCTGTTGGAATGGGCCTCGCTGCTCGGCATACCTCTGGAAGTGATGCATGTGCACACCGAACATTCTCCTCCCTGCGATCCGATCGTGAAGAGCTTTTTCGAAGAGAAAAAGATCGGATTTATCATTATTTCGGGAGAGGGAGATGTCAAGGATGAGATCGACGAATACCTCCAGAAATTCCCTAACCACTGGCTCACCCTGATCAAGCGTGAACGCGGCTTTTTTGAGCCCTTCTTCCACGACTCGATGGTCAAGCGAGAGCTCTTCTCCACGACCAATCCCATCCTGATCATTTGACCGGTATTCGGGTTGATTGTGATCTGTTGAATATTTGGCCTTTTACCTTTTACCATTCGCCCTTTACCTTCTCTATCCGGAGTCAGGCATTCCACATTTCTCCCTCCTACGGCTTGTGAGCATTCCTGATTCCTGCGTTCCTCATTCCTGATTCCTCATTCCTGGTTGTCTTTTTGCCTGGCACCCGGGTAACCGGTCTGGAAGTCCGGACGTACCACCATTGGAGGTAGTCTGGATCCAGACATCCCGCTAAAGCGGGATCGCCTGGGTTCAATGTTCAACGTGATGTTGGCTCCCGGGACTTGATTCCTGGTTTCTGCGTTCCTGGCTCTTCGGCCTTCAGTTCATGGCCCTTCGAAATAACGCAATAACGCCTTAACGAAATAACTGATTATTCGAACCACGGGGATCTCCTATACCCAATACCCAACGCTGGCCCTCGGCTCTCATTCCTGATTCCTGATTCCTGCATTCCTGCCTGCAAGCCGCAAGCTTGATTCCTGATTGGCTTCAGGTTTCATAGGCGGTGTCAAACATTTAGCCGTTCAACGTTTAAGGACGAGCCTGACGGCTCGTCAGTTCAAGGTTTAACGTGATGTACATTAAACGTTGAACCAATGCCTGTTTCAA
>JAIPBE010000070.1 GCA_021738725.1 Saprospiraceae bacterium
AAGTGGCAGAAGGAAAACATAGGATGAGTGTCTTAAACGCTGTGAGGAACAAAATTGTCCTCAGAATTTTTGCTGTCGTGCGAGATGACGTTATGTATAACCCAAAATTTCAATATGCACTTGCTTAACCCATAGAAAAAGGGCAGGCTTTGAACTGGGTGGCGTCAGCTACCCTTTGAACGTTAAACAATCAAGCGTTTACGGACCTTTCCCAAGTGTTTGAGTTCGATCTTAGCAGTCATATTGAGTAAACTGGGCGGCATGCGAGCAAGTCGATTTTTCGGTAGTACCGTGTAATAAATAAATGGGTTGGTTTGGGTGTCTCACCCGAACCCATTATGTCTGCGGTGTCTCACTGCATCCTGCAGTAGTCCGTGTTCATTGAGAGGGAGGAATATGGCTTTGCACAACTCTTCATGCTAAAGCCGATCTGCTTTTCAATGGCTGCTGATCTCCTGGGGATGACATCTTCCATCCGGAAAGGGCGGAGGGTGAGAACCTGAACTGTTACCTTCGCATTATGGATTGGAAGACTGTCATCGGGAATGATCTGGATCAGGCGTCACACTGGTTGCGCAAAGGAGAATTGGTGGCCATCCCGACAGAGACGGTTTATGGTTTGGCTGGGAATGCCCTGGATGAGAAAGCGGTCGTCAAGATCTTCGAAACCAAGCAGCGTCCCTTGTACAATCCGTTGATCATACATGTGGCCGATGCAGCTCAGGCAAGGTCACTGGTGCTGGATTGGGATGCACAGGTGCAGGCTCTGATGGATACATTTTGGCCAGGGCCTCTGACCCTCCTCCTGGACCGCTCTCCAGCTGTGCCAGACCTGGTTTGTGCCGGATTGTCCCGGGTGGCCCTGCGGATGCCGGACCATCCACTTACACTGGACCTGATCAAGGCTTGCGACTTCCCCCTCGCTGCGCCCAGTGCCAATCTTTTTGGTCGGATCAGTCCAACGACTGCTGATCACGTCCGGAGTCAACTGGATCAACGGATCCCTTATATCCTGGACGGTGGTCCATGTCGGGTGGGGGTCGAATCGACCATCATCGGAAGAGAACAGGATGAATGGAAGGTCTACAGGATTGGGGGGATCACGCTGGCGGATCTGAGACCCATCCTCGGATCCATTGGCATCGTGGCACCTTCAAATAGACCCGATGCTCCAGGGATGCTGCCCTGGCATTATGCCCCGCGGACAACGTTGACCATCGGTGAACCGCTGGACAGCCAAGGTGATCGGATCGGATGGCTTCGATTTTCCAGCCTGGGGCCGGGAGTGCCCGGAGAAAGACAATTTGTGCTGGCTCCAGATGGCGATCTGTACACGGCGGCCAGGCGGCTTTACGCCGGGCTGCATGAGCTGGATGCCCTGGGCCTGGATCATCTGATCGCTGAACCAGTACCAGACCAGGGAATCGGCCGGGCCATCAATGATCGACTCCGAAGAGCTGCGGCGCCACGCATCCTAAAAGAATAGCCTTTCTTTTGCCGGTAAATCGAATTCATTCCTGCCGATAAACAGTTATGAAAACCCTGATTCCGTACCTTTGATCGATGCGTGCCTTCGTATTTACATTATGGCTGATCTGCCAACTCTTTGTGACCACTTCTCTGACGGCTCAGTCCGGTAGCCTGGAGGAACTGACAACCTGGATGACTGGTACATTCACCAGCGAAGCCCAAGCCAGGAAAGACAGCGATTATTACGCGATCTCCCTCATCATGACACCCATTTGGCAGAATCGCTACCCTGGACAGCATTGGTTGTATGTAGAGCAAGCTCTGGCTTCCCGACTCGACAAGCCCTACCGCCAGCGGGTCTATCAGGTAGAAGGACTTCTTGACGGGACCTTTCGCAGCGCAGTCTATCTGATTCCGGATGAAGAGGAATCCGTCGGCAAGAGCACCGACGCCACTTTCTTTGATCAATGGGAACCAGAAGATCTGGATATTCTGGAGGGTTGTGCTGTCCAGCTGACATATGCAGATGGTGTTTATACCGGATCGACTCGGGGCAAGAATTGTTCGAGTAGCCTCCGGGGTGCCAGCTATGCCGTTTCGACGGTCACCATCTCCAGGGATCGGATCGTCAGTTGGGATCAGGGCTTTGATGCTCTTGGGGTGCAGGTTTGGGGTGCCGAAAAAGGTGGTTATGTATTTGATCCTCGCTGATCGGGTTCTTGAAATTGTGATTTTGTGAGTCGTATCCTGTTGTATTGCCTGATCCTGCCGTTGTCCTGGCTGCCCCTGCGAATGATCTACCGGATCTCGGATATGCTGTGTTTTATGATCTATCGGTTGGTGGGTTACCGGAAGAGGGTGGTCCGCAATAACCTGACAGGTTCATTCCCGGAAAAATCGGTACCAGAGATCCTCGAGATCGAAAAGATCTTTTATCTCCATTTGTCTGATCTGATCATGGAGTCGGTGAAGCAATTCTCCATTCGAGAGGAAGAAATAAAGCAGTCGTGCAAAGTCATTAATCCGGAGTTACTTGTCGAACTGGGAAAGAAGCACAAAAGAATAATTGTGGCAGCGGGTCATTATGGCAATTGGGAACTCACTTCTGTTGCGCTGGGCATGAACAAGGAATTTACTGTCCAGGGTGTGTATACACCCTTAAAGGATCGATTTATGGACCGCAAGCTGCTCACTTCTCGTGAACGCTACGGGATGCGGATGCTGTCTCGTCATGACATTAAGACGTTTGCACAGCAGCCGTCAGAAGGACCGGAAGTGATCCTGTTTGCGACAGACCAGACACCTTCCAATGTCCGGCGGTGTTACTGGATGGATTTTCTCGGACAGGAAACCCCCGTCTTTTTTGGCACTGAAAAATATGCTGTAGAAAGCGACTGGCCGGTTGTTTTCGGTCGTATTGCCAAGCCACGACGCGGGTATTACGAACTGTCTTTCGAGCTATTGGAAGAGCATCCCCGATCTGCTCCCTACGGGCAGATCACGCAAAAGCATACCCGGGCTTTGGAGGAAGAAATTCGGGCAATCCCTGGATTCTGGCTCTGGACCCACAAACGCTGGAAACGTACCCGCCCGGAAGATGTTCCTCTGTACGGTCCGGATCTCTAGCCGATCAACATCGAAGCGATCCACTAGAAGCAGTTAGCCGAAATTCTTCCGTCAATCATTCCCTGGTGGGGGGGTCACACTCGTTCTACCAGAATCCGGGCTGTCAGCTCATCGCTGAGTTCCACATCAACCCCGGTTGTCAGGGCTGAAGCGATCTCCAGACCGTCAGCCAGAGTTTCCTGCTGGATATGGGTACCAAATTGTTGAATGGCCTTTTGCAGATCTGGTTGATCCTGAATGGTGATCCGAATGCGATCGGTCACTTCAAAATTCTGGTCCTTGCGCTGATTCTGGATACGATTCACCAGATCACGGGCGATGCCTTCTGCGAGGAGGTCCTCGGTCAGGTTGACATCCAGGGCCACGGTGAGACCCTCCTCATTCGCAGTTTTCCATCCGGGGAGGTCTTCTGTCGTGACGATCAGATCCTCCGAAGTGATGGGGTATTGTACACCATCAATGGTGATGTCGATACTTCCCCGGGCTTCCAGACGATTGATCTGTTCATTCGTAAAGTTGGCGATCTGCTCAGCCGCGGCTTTCATATGTTTCCCCAGGCGCTTGCCCAGCGTTTTGAAATTAGCCTTGGCCTGTTTGATCAGCAATCCATCTGCATCGGTGATATACTCGATCTCCTTGACGTTGATCTCGGAGAGGATGAGGTCTTTTGCGCCGTCTACCTGTCGGATGAACGTACTGTCCAGGACAGGTAACAGAATTTTCTGAAGCGGCAGACGCACCCGGAGCTTTTCCCGTTTGCGGATACTGAGTGCCAGTGAACAGATGCGTTGCGCATATTCCATTCGGATCTCCAGCTCTCGATCGATCCGGGAAGGATCTTCCTGGACCAGATCTGTCAGGTGCACACTTTCAGGGATCACGTTTTCCTGACCTTGGGGATTGACCATCAAGTTGCGATACAGCCAGTCACTGAAGAATGGAGCAGCTGGAGCCGAAAGTTGTGAGACCACCTGCAAACACTCGAACAAGGTCTGATAGGCAGACAACTTGTCGGTATTCATTTCTCCACGCCAGAACCTGCGTCGTGCCAGGCGAACATACCAGTTGCTGAGATGACGGTCTACAAAGTTCTCCAAAGCGCGGAGCGCTTTCGTGGGTTCGTAATCATCAAAATGCAAGCGCACATCCCGCACCAGACTGTAGAGTTTGGACAAGATCCAGCGGTCCAGTTCCGGCCGGTCAGCAAAATCCACCTGATCTTGGTCAGACATGACAAAGTCATCCAGATTGGCATAAAGTGCAAAGAAGTTGTAGGTGTTAAACAGGGTGCCGAAATATTTATTCCGGACTTCCAGCAGGCCTCCTTCGTCAAATTTCAAATTCTCCCAGGGATCTGCATTGGCCATCATATACCACCGGGTGGCATCCGCGCCATGCGCGGCAATGGTAATGAATGGATCCACCACATTGCCTTTTGATTTAGACATCTTGTTGCCCTCCTTGTCGAGGACAAGCCCGTTGGAGACCACATTCTTATAAGCCACGGAGTCGAAACACATGGTGGCAATCGCGTGCAGGGTATAGAACCAACCCCGGGTCTGATCCACACCTTCCGCGATGAAATCGGCAGGATAGTTCCGTTTGAATGCTTCCTGATTTTCGAAGGGATAATGCCACTGAGCATAAGGCATTGAACCGGAATCAAACCAGACGTCAATCAGGTCGAGTTCCCGCTTCATCGGGCGGCCATCATGACTCACCAACAAAATCTCATCGATATAGGGGCGGTGGAGGTCTTTGGGCAGGGACTGATCCAGGTGGAGCACTTTATTGGCCATTTCGATCTCATGCTGAAGCTCGTCCATAGAACCGATGCATTTTTCCAGATCACCATCCTTGGTGCGCCAGATAGGCAGGGGAATCCCCCAATAGCGGGTCCGGGAAAGGTTCCAGTCCTGGAGGTTCTCTAGCCACACGCCGAAGCGTCCTGAACCCGTATGGGCCGGTTTCCAGTTGATGGTCCGGTTCAGTTCGGCCATCCGCTCCTTAGCTGCGGATGCGCGGATGAACCAGGAATCAAGGGGATAGTAGAGGACCGGTTTGTCCGTCCGCCAGCAATGGGGATAGTTGTGCTTGTACTTTTCGATCTTGAAGGCCTTGTCATCGTCCTTCAGTTGCAGGGCGATCAACAGGTCAGTCGGCTTGAACTCCTTCTGGTTGCGAACCGCATCCGGATAGTATTCGGGTTTGACATACATGCCAGCAAAGGCACCCATTTCCGCCACAAATTTTCCCTGGCGGTCGACCAGGGGCTGGATCACTCCGTGCTCATCGGGGATGCCGATAAAGGGGATGTTGTTGGCCACACAAGCCCGAAAATCATCGGCACCAAAATAGGGTGCTGTATGGACCACTCCGGTGCCATCCTCGGTGGTGACAAAATCTCCGGTGATCACCCGGAAGCCTCTTTCTTCGAGATCAGGACTGGTGACAAACGGCATCAGCTGTTCATAGAACAGACCGTCCAGGTCCTTTCCGGTGAAGGTCTCCTGGATGGAGTAGGGCAGGACCTTGTCATTTGGCGAATAGGCCTCGAAGGATTGGCCTTCACCGGCAGGATCAAAATAACCGGACAGGCGGTCTGCAGCCAGGATCATGCTCATCGGTGTACCGGTATAGGGGCTCACAGTACTGACTTTGATATAATTGATCCTGGCGCCAACGGTCAGCGCCACGTTACTGGGCAAGGTCCAGGGAGTGGTGGTCCAGGCAAGTATGCGTATATCCTCCTGTTCATTGGCGAAAAGGAAGGCAGAAGCCTCATTGCGTTTGACCTTGAACATCGCAATAGCCGAGATATCGGTCACTTCCCTGTAACAACCTGGCAGATTGAGTTCGTGCGAACTGAGACCCGTGCCTGCGGCAGGACTGAACGGCTGGATGGTAAAGCCTTTGTACAGGTAGGAATCGCCGGTATTGGTCCGCTTGTCATACAAGGTGCGGAGCAGGTGCCAGCAGGATTCGATATAGTTGTTGTCAAAGGTGATATAAGGGTTCTCCAGATCGACCCAGTATCCCATCTTCCGTGTGATATCGTCCCAGAGGTCCTTGTAGCGGAGGACTGTACTGCGGCAGGCGGCATTGTAGTCGTCCACGCTGATCGACTTGCCGATATCTTCCTTGGTGATGCCCAGCTCTTTTTCTACCTGGAGCTCTACGGGCAGCCCGTGGGTGTCCCAACCGCCTTTGCGCTCCACCCGGAATCCTTTCTGTGTGTTATACCGACAGAAGAGGTCCTTGACCGTACGGGCCATCACATGGTGGATGCCGGGCTTGCCATTGGCACTGGGAGGTCCTTCATAGAAGACAAAGGAATGCTCCGGGTCCCGCTGTTCCACGGACTTTTTGAAGGTATCCGCCTGATTCCAGAAGGCCTGAATCTCCTGATCGATGTCCGGCAGGTGGAGTTGTTTGAATTCGCGATATCGGGGCTGTGCCATAATGGTGAAAGTGGTACTTTTCAAAACGAAGGTGCAAAGTTAAGGGGTTTGTGCTAGAGATGGAGGATGGGTGACGAAGAGACACAGAGACTGAGAGACAAAGGGACTTTGAAAAGTGGAAGTCGGAAATCGGAAGCTCGAAAGGGTAGGATTGTCATGGTGACTTCAGTTGCCAATGGAAAGAGAATGGACTTATGCCATCATCCATTCAAACATGATTGTTATGTTTATCGGGATATGAAAGAAATCCGAGATCAGAAAGCAGAGCTCCGTGCTCAGTTGGAAGCCGGTCGGCAGCAATTGTCACGTGCGGATAGAAATCGATTTGCGGAACACATCTGTCAGACCTTGTGGGATTTGATCCAGGAGCGTGAGGTCAAGGTGGTTCACAGCTTTCTGACCATGGGGAAAGAAGTCAATGTCTTACCGCTTCTACAACGATTGCTGGATGTCGGTATCACGGTCGTTGCTCCCAAGACCTTGCGGAAAAGACAAATGACCCATCTGGTGGTCCATTCCATGCAAGACATGGAGCTGGGAGTTTTCGGCACCTATCATCCCAGGGAATCTATTGTATATCAAGGCAGGTATGACCTGATCATTGTAGCAGGTTTGGCCTTCGAAAAGGCCGGATATCGGCTGGGATATGGCGGTGGTTATTATGACACCTTTCTGGCCGACCATCCGGAAGCGTGGAAGGTTGGAGTGGGCTATCCGTTCCAACTCCTGGACGAGGTGCCTGTGGAGGCACATGACATTTGCCTCGATCAAGTGATCATACCCGAATTATGAGCGGTTTTCGGAAACTTCCTGGACTCTGAAGAGGACGATCCTTCGGATCAGGTCCCAAGGCAGGGGTTGGTCAAGGGGAAACTGGACGGAACCTTTTCCTTGTTTGTACACGCTGAGCTCATCCGCAAAAGCGGAGTGGCCTGTCGGGGTGGCGTAGAATCCGATATGGTGTTTATATCCGGCGAAATATACCAGTGGTTTTCCATGCAGTTTGTAGGCGGGCATGCCATAGCTGATGGATTCACTGGCGTCATTCGCTTGCTCACGGATGGTGTGCCGCATTTGGGTCAGGACCAGTGCAATTCGTTCCGGAAATGACTGGATATATTCATCTACAGGATCCGTATATCGGGTCATATCTATAATGCTACGAGATTACTCATGTTTGATCACTTTCTGGGCAAAGAGGCCATTGATCAAAAGTAAATAGATGCCATTTGGCCACTGCCCGATGTCTATCCGCATGGGTGATTGGAAGGGTGGCATAACCTGGATCATGGTTCTGCCGGTCAGGTCGGTCAATAGAATGGATTCGGGCAGTTTTCCGGAAAAGGAGAATTCCAGAATGTCAGAAGTTGGATTTGGATAGGCCCTCCAATCCATTTTGGAAAGAACGGGATCCAAAGCGGTCGTGGGCATACAAAAAACAGAATCCGGAGTGAAGGTTTCAATGGTTTGATAAAAGCCGAAATCGTGAATGCCGTACATTGAGTTACCTATGCCTTCGATGAATTTCAGTACCGGGTCAAAATGAATGATCTTCCGAATCGCGCCGTAGGCCAAAGTGAAGGTGACAGAATCACAAATGACAGGTACATTATTGACCCAGAATGTGTCATTGGGTTGCACTTGATAGGAGAGGATCAAGGACTCCTCTGGTTCGCTGACCATCCAGTAATAGATAGACTGGGAAGTTGTATCTTCTCTAGCCCAACCGAGCAATTGTCCAGCATCTTCCCAGACTTCCAGGTAGCGCTTGTTCTGGATAACGGTGTCACATGTCAAGGCTACACCATAGTCGATAAAATTTCCCATTCCCTGATGCTTTCGGATCGTCCAATGGTTGCCCTCCACCACTGTAGGCAGATATTGTCCCTGAGCGTTGAGGCCCGGCAGACACCATATCAGCATACAAAGAAAGAAGGAGTAGATCAGAAAGCGCATAAGCAGTTGTTGGTTGAATCTGTGATGCGCAATTTAAAATATCTCTTGCTCAGAAACTAACGGCTGGAAGACAAACGGCTGTTTTTCTGCAAATATTGATGTAGCCTTATGCTGCGCTGGAACCAGGCAGATGGACAAGAGAACGAATGGAGATGTAGAGTGAATATTAGACGTGCTGGTCCACCAGAATGGCATTTCCATCGGGATCCATGACCACAAAACTGGCCGGCCCTGAAGTGGCCTCGTCCGCTTCACTCATGAAGGCGACGCCCTTTTCTTTCAGATCTTTCTGGATGGTCCGGACATCCTCAAATGCATTCAAAGGATTGGCGGATTCATCCCAACCGGGATTGAATGTGAGGATATTATTCTCGAACATGCCCTGAAATAAACCGACCAGAGCATTTCCGTTTTTCATGATCAGATAGTTTCGTTCGATATCACCGGCAAAGACGGAAAATCCGAGGTGTTCGTAAAACTGCCTGGACACATGGATGTCCTTGACGGCGAGACTGATGGAAAAGGCACCTAATTTCATAATGCTGGAGTAGTTGTGTGATCACACAAGATAACCATAGTGTTTATCCTGAAAGTGATGGGGGTGTTTGTCCAGGGAGACACCAACACCCCCGACAGGGATGGGTCTTAAGAAAGATCCTGTTCTCGATATTTTTG
The DNA here is from genome assembly GCA_021738725.1 of Saprospiraceae bacterium. Lineage (GTDB taxonomy): Bacteria > Bacteroidota > Bacteroidia > Chitinophagales > Saprospiraceae > JAGNXB01. The sequence continues at coordinate 9,189 of JAIPBE010000070.1, forward strand.
ATCCATTTTTCGGGTAATGGTAAACCCGGTCAACAAGCTCAAACCGATGCACATAAAGATCGAACTGGGCATGCTATAATCCTGATTCATGCCGGCCAGATGCAGCCCTTCCCCTAGCAGGATACCCATGCCGATGCCTACACCCAGTAAACCGAAATTGATAAGGATAATGGCATAAAGAGGTATTGCTGTCTTTCGTTTGGACGTGACAAAGAGATCAGCACTTTCACCTTTTTCGATCAGCGCCATACGCTCCTTGTGGCGTGTGCTGAAGTACAGATAGACGACGCCAAAAATTGTACCGAATATGGTTAGAGCTACCAGAAATTCTTCCATGATGTTTTGTTTATCAGTTGAGTAAATTAGATGTGATTGATGAAAGGACAATGGCAATGATCGACCGGTTACAAATTGGTCGTATTTTCCGATTGAAATAAAGGAACTATTCCATTTTGTAACCGGACTGATATTGAGGTTGTCTATATCCATATATGGATCGTGAACAGGAACAGGCGTGGACTCGCGCTGCTGCACAAGGGGATCTGGTGGCTTATGGCCATCTGGTTCGGCTTCACCAGGACATGGTCTTTTCCCTTTCCCTGACCCTGTTGAAGAACCGACAGGACGCAGAAGATCTCAGTCAGGATGTGTTGGTCAAAGTGTTCAGAATGTTACCGCAATACCGCAGTGAGGCACCCTTGAAGGCCTGGGTGTATCGGATCACTTACCATGAGGGGCTCAACCGGTTGAAAAAGGTTCGACGAGAAAGAGCGACATTGGAAGTGGACGATCAGACCTACTATGATCATTCGGTGTCTGCGGGAATATTATGTGTATTGGATGCCAATGACAAACGGACATTGCTGCGTCATGCCCTGGACCAATTATCGACACAGGATCAGATTCTGGTCCAGGCATATTATTTTAAGGATATGTCAGTCCGGGAAATAAGCCAAATGATGAGAATGACAGAAAGTAATATCAAGATCAAACTGCACCGAAGTCGCAAAGTATTGTATCAGGTATTGCAAAAAACATTGGCAGATGAGCAAGCAAAATAAATCGAAAAACCGTGGATCATTTGGCCACGATGAAGAGTCCGCCTTGCGTGACTTTTTTCAGGCAGCCGGCCATGAGCACGCTCCTTCGGATCTTTCTGACAGGGTGATCGCTCGTATCAAAACGGAGAAGCAGGCAACGTTGTCACCTGCTCCTCCGCTGATACCGACTGTCGTCTGGGCAATCCTGGGCGTTATTTGCGTTGTGGCTGTCCTCCTTACGTTTTCGTCACCGACCCCGAATGGAGGGCTCCATCTGCCTGAATGGCTGGATGATATTTCATTCTCCTTTATTCAGATTTCAGTTTCCGACTTCCTTTCCGTTTTTGCGCATGTGCCCAAATCTCTGGCCATCATCCTGCCGTTTATCCTCCTTCAATTTGTGCTCATCAAATACTTCTATGAAGGAAAATTGATCCGGTAGAAGGCTATCGCTGGATGGCCAGTTTAAGGACAGTTTTATCTGCGCGGACCGCATACATACCCACAGGCCAGTTGGCCGTATCGATCTGGCGTGTGCCACTCACCTTATCCTGAAAGACCACACGACCAAACAGATCCTGAATGATCACCTCTTTTTCGGTGGCCTGCTCATCCATGATCTCCAACAGGAACTGATCGGATGCCGGATTGGGAGATATCGTCATTGAAAATGATGTGTTCCATCCTGGTTGAATACCGGTCGAAAGCATATTTTCTGCCTGAAAGGTCGGATTCATGAATTGAAAGCTTCCGACACCATTCGGATATCGACCGAACGATATATCGGTCACCTGATCAGTATAGCTGATATGATCCTGAATGACCCCGGACGCATCGCTGAGGACAACGCTTTCTGCCAATGCCGACAATTTGAAATTGGCATGCAGACCTTGCTGGGTTTCATCATTATCTGTCCAGATGATCAGGTAATCCTTCCCGTTGATCACCGTGCCCGCAGGAATCGACCACCGTGTCAGATCACTGACATCATCCGAGAGGAAATATCCGCTCATGTCGATTGGGGAGGTACTGTTGTTATACAGTTCGACCCAGTCATCATACTCGCCATCCTGATCGGATTGTGTTATGCTGTTTGATGCCATGAATTCATTGATGACCAGATCACCCACGGTCGGGTTTGTCGTGGTCGCCATGATCAGGTGATATTCATATTCGGCACGTCGTGGATCGAAGAGCCCGATATCTGCATTTTCGGCATAGATATAATACTGCACGGTCTCATTGTCGATCTTGATGCTTGCCCCGTAGATCCCATCGTTGGCGGTACCGTCCTGGTGAGCGCCATCATCCAACATCTGGATGCGCACAAAGGGAGCTTCCACATGATTGCGGAAACCGAGAAGGACGCTGTTGGCATTGGTGACCTCTGCCGTGATGGTGATAGTCTCCTGTATAGTTGGAGTCGGATTGGAAGGCGTGATATTGGCAATGGTCGGTTCCGTTTTGGTGAAATCAGACTGTGCCAGGAGATAATTACTCCGACCATCCATCAGGTTGGTAATGCCAGGTGTGGAGCCTCCACCGGGTCCGGGAGCACCGGTCACGTCCTGGGTCAGGTTGTTGATGAAATTGGTGTAGCTGAAAAATTTGTTATTGTCTGCCTGGACGGCATCCTTGATCGTGTTCTGCAGGGCAAGACCGGTGGTATAGTAGGATTCATTGTCGAAATTCTCCAGCAGGATGGTTTTGACATGGGCCAGGAACATCCGCTTGTAGAGGGGAACGCTGAGCAGCTTTTGCACCAGCGGGAAATCTGGATCATTGCTATTGAGCAGGTGGCTCATCTGTAGCTTGGCAGTCGTATTGATCAGATTGCCTGATCCGGTCATGGAGAATCGGCCAAAGGATTCATTCAGGTCCCAGATCACCGGATTGAACCGGCCGCTATCATCCCGATAGAGATAATAGTTCTGGGCAAAGGCACCGATATAACTGTCCAGATTGACCAGGACATTATCTAATGCCAGCATCCAGATCGCCCGGTCGACATCCAGGATCTGTTCGATGGCTGCAGTGTGATTGGCAAGCGTGTCGCAGAGATCGATCAGATCACTCCAGCCGATATCAGATTTCAGTTCATAGGCATCCACATAGCTGGCACTGTCCTGACCTAGATAGACCAGGTTGGGAAGGTCATTCGATTGGGGGCCGGCACCACCCGGAGGGTTGCACTTGATGAACGCATTGTCTTTGGAATAGAAATGTTTTTTGACAAACTTTTTGGACACCGCTTCGGAGTTGCTATACAGGCCGATCAACTGACCGTTGACATAGACATTGGTGAAGTTGGAAAGAGGTGCAGCCATATACTGACGAATGATCTGGTAGGAAAGCACCTCCCGAAGAAAGGAAGGATCCATGGCCGCATTGCTCAGTTTGATATCGGTATAGCCCTCATAGTCCTGATCTTTATAGGTATCTAATTCGATATGAAATGGATTCTTGACCTGATTGGCATTGTAGGTGCTGTTGCCCTTGTACTTGACTCCTACACTGTCGAGTACGGTGCCATTGATGGAGATGCTTTGGGCCATAATATACTCCTCATCCCCGGCTTTTTGTGCATCGAGGAGTTGGTCCCAGTTGCTTTCAGCAAATGTGATCTCGATGGTCTGAATGGTGGAAAGGTCATAGAAGCCCTGGGCCTTCAGGGACAAAGAAAGGAGGATAACCAGGAGGCTGAGGGTGATTTTCATCCGGTTGTTTTTAGTGATTCAGGCTGTGCTTGGAGGATTAGACGATCTGGGAGGAAAAGGTTTAATGGCACAGGCATGCTTTTCACTCCTTGTGCACAAAGTTCATATCCAATGCACGAATTGGGGGCAAATCCAACTCGAAGAGATGAGTTCCTACCTCTGTTTCAGCACCAGAAAATGATCATCCATCACATTGCCGATAAAGAGCAGGTCACCAAGGACAGGTGCCACTGTCGAAGCGGACATCAGGTGACCATCATCCATGAAAACGGTTTCCACCGTGTAGTCACCCTCGCCCCGATAATCGATGGTGATTACCTCTGAAGGGGAGATTTCTTTCTTGCCCTTGGCATATGCTGCGAAAGTCAATAAACTCGGATGGCAGCCGATCCATAATTTTCCATCCGGACCCAATTCAATATTATCGACCCCGGTGTGACAATTGATATCATCGATCCAGTTGAGCTGGCCTTTTGGTTCGATCTGATATACTTTGACCCGAAAATCACGGGGCGATGCAACAAATAAAAGGTTGCGTTCCGGATCCCTGTTGATGCCATTGGCGTAGGCGATGTCGCTGGCCACTTCCTGCCAGGTATTCCCATCAAAGTAAACCAGGTTTGAGAGGGCCAGTCCCAGATAATCCTCCGCCAGTCTTCGCCATCCCTTCGGGTAACGATGGTCATTGGTGAAATAGAAATGTTCCACATCCAGGGCGACCAGATCATTGGGGTGGATCAGGGCTTCATCATGGAGAGTATATTGATAGGTCAACGTGTCGTTCAGGAGGTCGAATATTTCGATGGACTCGACATCGTCGACATGATTGATGACGAAGACCCGATAGTTGTTTGCCTTGCGCCGAAACATGCTGATCCCATGTGGATGCAATGGCATGTCCAGATCAGCGGTCAGACATCGGGGAGTCAATGTGGGGTCGGTCAGGTCGATGAGATAGAGGTGTCCCTGGACGGGGTGGCCATCCCGGTGAGCGGCGCGATCATCCGAAGAGAGCAAAAGAAAGCTGTCGATCCGGCTGATCTGCATGTCCTCTACTCCGGGAAGGTCGATGGATCGAATGACCTCCCCTGGAAGCCGATTTGTGATCTCACGGAAATATCCTGTTGATGAATAGATATAATAAATGTAGCCTCCCAGAACAAGCAGGATCAAGGCAAAGATGATGAGAATGGTTTTTTTGATCATGATGGCCGGCTTTGGAGAGGCGGTTATTCGGGTATTGTAAATGCTGGATAATTTGAGAATATGGGATACAATGTAGCGGTTTCAGACTGTGCCAGATTGGATGATTCAAAAAAAAAGGACGACCCAAACGGATCGCCCTTGATTTCTGATGTCTTATTCAGGCCCTTTCTTACAGAGCTGGGATCCGCAGTGTCTGGCCGGGATAGATCTTATCCGGGTGCTCGAGCATGGGGCGGTTGGCTTCAAAAATGACGTTGTACTTCATGGCGTCGCCATACACATCCTTGGAGATCTTGGAGAGGGTATCTCCGGACTTCACCACATGGAAGGTGGCTTCAGGCTCTGGATTGGTAACTGTGATATTGTCTTCCACACAACCGACACAATCGATATTCCCCATGGCAAGGATCACCTTTTCACGGTCGGCATTGGTGGCAGTGGTACCGGATACGGTAACCATTTCTGACACTTCTACATTCAATCCAGTCACAGGAATGCCCAGGCGGGTTACCTCTGCCTTCAGCAGGTCTGTCTTACTGACAGGTACTGCGGCTGCAGCGGAGGAAGTGACTTCGTCTTTCTGGCCGAACAACTTCTTGCCTGCATTTTTCATAAAGGAGAAAAGTCCCATGATATTTAATTTTTATTGGAAATAAATGTTGGTGCGACCGACACAAAGGAGGTCACTTTCACCGGTGAAATTACGAATTTAGGAGGGGTTGGCTGCAGGTGCCGACATCCTTCTGGCCGTTTTCTGGGAAAAGAATCCGTGTACATCTGCCCTGGTCGATAGTTACTCAATGGTTAACAGGGTCTTGGCAGTTTGCCGGGTGATTGGAATAGTCTCCTGGCAAAGACGCGTCTATTTTCCCTGTTCTTTCGATGAAAGGCTGGATCACAGCAAGATGAGCTCGGCTTCAATTTCGAGCTTAGATTTATCTGATGGAAGCGAAAGGAATGCTAAACAAACATTCGACTACTGTTCGATCTCAATGAGGGCTCCTTCGACCTCGATCTTGTCACCAGGTCGCAACTTCCGTCTTTTCCGAAATTCCTGTTCTCCATTGACAAACACGAGGCCATCCTCGACCATCATCTTGGCATGTCCACCACTCTGGGCCAGGCTTTGGATCTTCAGGAGTTTGAGCAATACTATGAAGCCTTCTTTCTCGTTCAATGTGAAAGTCATTTCAGCCATAAGAACCAGTTGTTTTGTGCAGAATCGTGAAGATGATTCCTGATGAACAGGTATCCGGCTGACGAACATAAGCATTCGCGTGCATCTTCCATACCTGACATGATGCGGAAGATGTCATGCGTCAGGGTTGAACCCGGGAAACAGTTTACCAAATCGCTCGGGCAGGGCATCTTCCAGATGGAGGGTTTCTCCGGAAAACGGATGCGTGAAGGAAAGAGAAAAGGCATGCAGATATAAGCCCTTGCCTTTCAGGATCAGATCTTCAATACCATAGTCCTGGTCGCCCAGAATCGGATTTCCGATCGCTGACAGATGCTTGCGCAACTGATGTCTACGGCCGGTCAGTGGTGTCAGCCTGACCAGATTGAGATGGCCAAATCGCCGGGAAGGTTCGGATGCGACCACTGTATACTTGGTGTGGGCCGGTTTCTCTTCAACGGGGGTGATGATCTGGCCTTGTTCGGGCATGGCGCCGATGGTCACAGCGTAATAGGTTTTTGTGATGGCTTTGTCTTTAAACATCTGGTTGAGGGCGCGAATAATGCTGCTGGTTTTTCCGGCCAACAGGATGCCTGTTGTCGGGTAGTCCAATCGATGAACGGGTTGGGGAGTGGTGGCGTCAGGCAGTGGACTGCGTCGCACATTCTGGGGCAGGGCATGGGTGATGGTCTTGAAATTGTTGCCACTCACCAGGATGCCGGCCGGTTTATGAATGGCGGCCAGGTAGTCGTCTTCGAAGAGGATATCCAGGGGAAAGAGGAGTTTCTTTCCGGGGCGATCATCGCCTGGAGGGAAAAATTGTATCGTATCGCCTTCATGGATCCAGGTGGCTGAGGTAGCGAGCTGGTCATTGACGGTGATGCAGTGTTTCTTCAACGCTTTCTTCAACGCCGATTTGGTCAGGGCTGCCTGGAAGAGACCGACACCATATTCCTGGAGGCGCATGGGGGCAGGTAGCGGTGGGGCGATATGGGATTCGATCAATGGAATTGTTGGGGCAATTGTACAGAGGGTGATCAAGAAACCCCGAAGTTAGGTCTTCTAAGATAGAGGGCTTTGCTTCCACTCTATTGGGGAAGGACCTGCCGGGCAACAGTCTATTTCCAGGGGCCGTTTTTTGTCACACTGACAAACGATTGGCCATCCAAGCGAAAAAGGCCGCCCCAACCTCCCAGCCAGAACCGGCCCTCCCGGTCTTCATAGATGCACTGGATGCCATCCGTGACAAGTCCCTCCCGGGTATGGAAGTTGGTGAAGGATGTCCCGTCATAGCGGAACACGCCGAAACCTTCTGCCGGAAACCAGATATTCCCCCCGGAGTCCTCATACAGACTGTACACTTCCACACCTTTGACACGACCGTCCCGAGTGAAATTGGTAAAGGAATGACCGTCGAATCGGCTCACCCCGCCGAACATGGTGCCGATCCAGATGTTTCCGTGCTGATCTTCCAGCAGGCTGGTGATATTGTTGTCGCACAATCCGTCTGCGGCAGTCAAATGTGAAAAGGTCTTTCCATCATAACGACTTATGCCAAATCCGTCTGTGCCAAACCAGAGCGTTCCGTGGCTGTCTTCCAGGATGCTGGTCACCCGGTCATATGATAAAATAGAGTTGGTATCGGGAACAGTAGCCTTTGGAATGGGAAATGGAGTAAATGTCTGCCCATCGAATTGGAAGACGCCGTCTATAGTCCCCACCCAGAAGAGGCCGTTTCGATCCTGGAGGACACTCCAGACATCCATGGGTCCGGTAGGGTCCATATTCGTGAACAGGCTGAACGACTGGCCATCATATCGGGTCAAGCCCTGGTAGGAGCCGAACCAGACATCCCCGGCCTGATCCTCCAGAATAGCAGTGATGCGACCACTTCCCAGGCCATCCTGCTCTTTCAGATAGACCAGGGTATCCCCATCATAGCGCATGAGGCCGTAGACATTTGTACCGAACCAGAGATGGCCGCGGTGGTCCTGATAGATCTTGCGGAGGTGCTGGCAAAGTTGTCCGTCGATAAAGAAAAGTGGATCGATCTTTTTCTTCGGTTCAACTGTCCTCTGCGACGGGGTCACGCCAATTTCCCGCAGACGGTCCTGGTCCGGGGAATGACAGGACGTAAGCGATGTCAGTGCCAGCAACAGACATGCGGTGTATTTGATGAGCTTGAGGAAAGTGGGACCTGTCATTCTTTTCATGTTCAAATGGTGGTATCCATTCAGGGATTCGATAAAATGCCGAACTCTGAGTCCAGATCATTGGTGTAGATTGCAAGAACGGTAATTTTGATTGGTGCCACATCAAATTCTGCCGCAACCCTCCCGGTATACATATGTTACCAGCGCCCCATTCTGTTGAGATTCTCAGTTGTGGAACCTGTTTAACACTGGTCGACCTGTCAATCGCGTTTTGCTTCATAATGGAGGGCCACTACGCCACAAGAGAAGGTTTTCGTCTCCACCAGTTTGAGTCTGGTGGCTTGAGAGGCTTCCTCGAACAGTGGCATCCCCTGACCGAGCAATATGGGATTGACAAAGAGCCAGAACTCATCAATCAGGCCGAGCCTCATCAACGCATGAGAAGCGGACGGGCTTCCAAAGATCAGAATGTTCTTTCCGTCCTGATCCTTTATTTTGTTGATGTTGTCTGCAAGGTGATCGTGCAGGACAATGGTATTCTCCAGTCCATTATCACTGATCGTCCTGGACAGGACGATCTTTTGTACACGCTTATACCACGCTGAATGCTCCTTGTCGTGTTTGGTGGCGGCGGGTTGTTCGGCTGCAGTTGGCCAATAGTTTTGCATCAATTCGTAGGTGACCCGTCCATACAGGGCGGTGTCGGCCTTGTCGGTCATGGTTGCTACAAAGTCAAAGATGGATTCCTCTATGGTGATCCAGTTCATTTCGCCCTTTGGACCAGCCACAAAGCCGTCCAGGGAGGTGTGCATAAAAAAGATCAGGTGCCTCATAGCGTTTTAAATAAGGTGTTTGTAACGACGTTTAGCATCAGATTAGTAGCCGGCTGCGTGGTGCTTTCCTGTCAAATTATATGAAGGCAAAAGCGGACAATAGGCATGAATTTTCTGCTATCCCGGCCATTGTTTTATACATTGTAATAATCAGTTACTTTATTATTGATTACACTCTTTCAATTTGAGAAAATACTCTTTTGCTTCTTTTTCGTTATAGCTTTGCCATAATATCTTATCCATGAGCCATCTCCCATCAGTGTTTTTGGAAAATAGTATGTAATCAAAACCCCATATAGCCTTGACCTTTGCAGAAGCAACCTTTTCTCTAATATCGTAGACTTCTATTTCAATCGGAGCCCATTGGGGGATCCAGTCCTTCTTATTGTATGTGCTTGCGGTATGAAAAAGCTGCTCAAAATTCATATTATCATAACTCCATTCTTGCCGTTTCTTAGACCAATAATGCCCGGATTTTTGCAGGGAGCTGTCAGTAGTTTTGTAAACCATTGTTGAATCATGATAATATATGGAATTTACGTAGTTATTAATTACGGTGTTAATATCCTCGTTCTCTATTTGCAAAAGAAAGTCTTTTATTCGGGTCAAGTATTCATCCGTTTGATCTAGCCAGCCATAATGCCCACAATTGGTTCTTTACCATATTCAGTGGGTTTGAAATTTTAAACCTCCAAGGTGAAAATAAATCATCAGTGTAAAGTGATGAATATTTCTATATCCTTTAGCTATCCTTTTGATTTCCTGAATTTTTAAATTAACTCGTTCTGC
>JAIPBE010000071.1 GCA_021738725.1 Saprospiraceae bacterium
ACAATGGAAGCCTCCAAAATGGTATTCGGCATTCGGTATTCGGCGTTCGGAAACAGAACCCTTCAATTCTCATGCTCGATGGAGCCACTCCCTCTATCCTGTTCATCCTCAAATCCTGTAAATCTTGATGCTGACAATAATCGGCATTCGGGATGAAACGCGAAGAAACGAAGACCCGGACGCTAACGGTCCGGATCCAGACTTTCGCCAAATGGCGAAACGTCTGGGCGCGAAGAATGGTTATGAGTTCGAATATAATTCCGTCGCATAAGGAGGGCCCGGACGCTGAAGGTCCGGATCCAGCCCCTGAGCTGTCGGGGCCCACTGGCGGATCGTCTGGGCCAAAAAAGTGGAGGCATTGCCCGCCGAAGCTTTAGCCTCGACCCGAAGCACTCGGGGAGGGAGTCGAAGATAGAAAAATATCACCTCGCTAAAGAGGAGGCCGGACCCAGATTACTCTGGCTGGTGACTTGTTGATTTTCAGGACAAAAGTGCCCATACTTTCTGGATTTTATTATATTGTGAGGGGGAATTTTAAAAGTCTTCTCCGGAGGTCTTTCGCTATTTGACATGTCGATCGGCACAAAGGCCGATCAGCGAAAGGGGTAAATTCTTCCAGAAATTTCTCTTGACTAGATTCAAGCATGTCTGCTATACTGAAAAAAGGAATCTTGTTTGTCGTTTTGATACTTTTCTCCGGGATCATTCTCGGACAGGAAAACTGTACCAATGGGATCGATGATGATGGAGATGGCCTGGTGGATCTGAATGATCCGGATTGCGAATGTATGGGTATTCATTTTTCGGAGCCCGTCAATGATGTCATCAATAATCCGGACTTTGAATACATGTTCTGTTGCCCGGATAATTTCACCCAAATGAATTGTGTGTCTGATTGGGAGCAGGCGACTTTCGCAACGACAGATTATTTGCATACGTGTAATTATATCGGACCTATTGGTCTTGCAGGACTGGTACCATTTCCTTCCGGTCAGGGGTGTATTGGGTCCTACTTATATACTGGTTGGAACGAATTTTTTGGGCAATGTGTATTGAATCCACTAGATCCATCCAAAAATTATTCACTTTCATTTTATATAGCCTGCGTTTCTTCGGGTGCGTCGCCTTGTGTCATCGATGAACCAGATTTCGGGCCGTTGAATATTACGTTGTATGGTGGGACCGATTGTGATATCCCACTCTATACCACAGATTGCCCGAATTCCTATGACCCGGATTGGTCGGTATTGGGATCCGTGACGTATGATCCTGTATCAGCATGGGCGCAGGTGACTATCGATTTTTCACCGGCTTCTTCCATTGTAGCCATCATGCTGGGCGGACCTTGTATCTTTGGACCTGATTATGGTGGCTACCCAGATTGTATTCCCTATTTCGGGTTTGATGACCTCCAACTGATCTGGACATTTGATCTGGATGAAATAGATGTTGGGGTGGTCGGCAACCCCTGTGATGAAGACTATGCATTAAATGCTGTAGTGGATGATTTCGGTGGTGAATGGCAATGGTATTTTAACGGAGTCGCATTGCCAGGCCAAACCATAGAGTCTTTGTTGCTCTCTGAAAATAATTCCCAGTCAGGAACCTATACTGTGACCTATTCAAAATATGGTGGATGTGTTTCAGATACCATTCAGATCGAATTTCCAACAGTGGGAGACACAACGCTGTATCTCACGGCATGTCCCGATGCACAAACAGATTGTGCAGGGGAGATCTTTGATTTGCCGGGCACATATCAAGTCAATGTCCTCACGCCAGCCGGATGTGACAGTATGGTAACCTGTATCATCACCGAACTACCCCTGCCTCCGGTCACCTACCTCCAGATCGATACCTGTGGATCAGCATCAATAGAGATCTGCAATCAGCTGATTAATTTTTCGGGTTCCTATGACCTTCACTGCCAAAACTGGCAGGGATGTGATAGTTTGGTACATATAGAATTGAATTTGTTAGACCCGGATGTAGTGATTACTCCGCCTGGTGAATTATCCTGCGATTCTCTGGCGACTCTGTTGTTGGACGGATCCTATTCTTTAAACAACCCGGAAGGGGAAACCGAATATTTGTGGACCGGTCCATTTAATGGCATTGTCAGTGCAGATGATGAGCCTACGGTAACCATCCAATCTGCCGGAAAATATTGCTTGACTGTGATCTATGAAAACAATGGATTCACCTGTTCGGATTCGATGTGCGTGCAGGTGAAGACCAGTCAGGCAGGCCCGGATATTCCCCTTTTATCCGGGAAGTCTTCTGGATGTGCCGGCGACACGATTTATGTAGTCCGAAAGCCTGGTGGGGTGGTTCCCGCCACCAGTTATGAATGGATCATTGATCCGGCCCTTTCTTTCAGTATTCTGAATGGAGATACCGTTCAATTTGTCGGATTAAAAGCAGATACTGTGGAATTCTGCACCCGCGCGCTGAACGAATGCGGCGCATCCGATACAGCCTGCTGGAAGGTGATCACGCATGTACCAGATACGGTCAACGTCATCGAACTGACCTGTGATCCATCCCAACTCGGGACGACTGAAACTCTGCTGGTCAATCAGTATGGGTGCGACAGTCTTGTTTTCGTTGAAAAGACCCTGGCACCTTCTGATGTAAAAATGGTGAATGCATCGACCTGCGATCCCACTCTGGCAGGCACAGACACCCTCTGGTTGCAAAACCAGTATGGCTGCGACAGCCTGGTGATCACTACCACAAATCTGCTACCCTCTCAACAGATCAACCAGACTTTTACCTCCTGCGATCCCGCACAAGCTGGATTGGATACCCTATTCCTGACAAATCAATATGGATGTGACAGCACCCTGTATATCGAGTGCATCTACTCCGGTAATTACCAGGAAACCAAACAAACTTTGATCTGCGAGGCAGGCGTTAATTATGCAGATACTCTGTTCGTGACAAGCGGCCCTTGTGACAGCCTGTTCATCACGAACTATATGTATGCACCCCTGGATACCACCTGGCTCAATGCAGCGACCTGCGATCCGGCTCAAGCTGGTATGACCATCGCCGTGCAGCCATCATCTCTGGGCTGCGACAGCACGATTATTACTTCGACGAGCCTGTCGCCCTCCGATTCAACGTACGTTTCCGAAGTAACCTGCGATCCGGGAGGTGCCAGTTTATCAGTGACCATTCTATCCAATCAATACGGCTGCGACAGTGTCGTCACTACGGATATCCAATACGTCGGCATCGACACGCTGTACGTTGCAAAAACGACCTGTGAGCCATCACAGGTGGGTACGATCGTGAGTGTTTTGCCCGGAGTGGATTGCGATACGGTCCTTGTCACCGAAACCACTTATGTACCGTTCACCCAAAGCGAAGAGACCATCATCTTATGTGGACAAACCGGTATTTTATCCGACACCTCCTATCTGCAAAACTCATCAGGCTGCGATAGTCTGGCCATCCGATATTACGAGTATGTGAGTTTGACTTCCCAGTTCCAGATCCAGGGAGAAACCTGCGCCGGCGACCAGGATGGATCCATCGAAATTATGAATATTTCAGGAGGACAATCCCCGTTTGAGTTGCAATTAAATTCAGGTGGTTGGCAGTCAGCGACCGTCTTTAACGATCTATCTCCCGGACAATACACGATCCTTATCCGGGATGCTGCCGGTTGTCTGGACACCCTCTCCGGCCTGGTCATTACCTCAGGCGCTTCAGTCGCCATTGATGCCGGACCGGAACGGATCGCCGCACCGGGAGAGGTCATCGACCTCTCCGTCCAAACCACCCAAAGTTTGTCGCAGATGCAATGGACGGCTTCGGACCCACTCAGTTGTCCCACCTGCCTCCAGACCGCCCTCGGCCCCCTGACCACCAATCAGACTGTGGTTGTGACCGGTTGGACGGCTGAAGGTTGCTCGGATACAGATGCCCTGGAAGTGATCATTAAAACGAGAGGAAATATCTTTATTCCCAACAGTTTTACACCGAATGGTGATGGTATCAATGATGTATTTTCCATCTATGGAAATGACCAGGTCAGTCGCATCCGCAACCTGGCTATTTTCGACCGCTGGGGCAATGCACTCTATGCTCGAAGTGACCTCCCAATCAACGATCCTTCGGCTGGTTGGGATGGCACCTTCCGGGATGAGGTCATGGATCCCGGTGTGTACATTTATGTCGTAGAAGTGGAATTAATTGATGGGGCAGTCCGATTGTATAAAGGGGATGTTACGTTGACCAGGTAGGGACGTTATTGGGTTACTGCCTCCGGCAGCCAGGATTTCGCTATTGCGATATTTCGAATGCCTTTTGCCAAAGGAGACCTCCAAACCGGAGTTCGGTATTCAGCGTTCACTGAGGTAGGGCCCACTGCCTTTTACACTATCCATCCGTGAAATCCCGTAATCCGCGCTCATCCGTGATTCAGACAATTTTAGGCTCTCGCTAAAGAGGTAATTCTCCTCCAATCCTGTTCATCCTCAAATCCTGAAAATCTTGATGCTGACAATATTCGGCATTCGGGATGAAACGCGAAGAAACGAAGACGCGAAGAATGGTTATGAGTTCGAATATAATTCCGTCGCCAAAGGAGGGCCCGGACGCTGAAGGTCCGGATCCAGACATCCGCCAGCTGGCGGATCGTCTGGGCCTCCCAGAAATATCATGCCCGACCTGGCAGTTTAAGCGTTTACCATTATTCCATTGATGCTCACAAATAACGGCATGCCGTATTGTTTTGCCGATTAGTTGTAGTGGATGACACTTAGCGAAGAGCATCATACCGTATTCATTTACGTGGCTACCCCAACGGCAAAATAGGAGCGGTCGGGCCATGATGTCAACGACCACAAAATACAGAGAGGATATAAACGAGAAGCACTACTTGGGAAAAAGGCCCATTTTGGCGACAAGCGCTTACGACAACCCCGAGAACTCGGGGTTTTCGTCCCGGACATCATCCGGGGGATGATGAGCGGGATTCGTACTTTTGGTGCCTCAAAAGTGCCGAGCCCCGCAGGCAATGAGGCGGGCCAAGAATGAAATACTTCACCATGGAAGTTGAGCACAGAACCACAGAGTAGAAATTCGAACCCCTCCTTAGTGGGGCAACCAATTTTGGGCACATACCCTGTATGATGTCCAAGATACCTCGCACCTGCTGGTACCCAGCAATGCCTATCGGCGCTTTCTACACCAATCCGCGTCCATAATTGACATCTTTTAACAAAATTGCTTTACCGGAGTTGATCCAAATGGGTTATCATATCGGGCATCTGCACTTGATCTCACGGACCCTTTCATAGATTGCTTATCTTGGGCATCCCGTCTGTGGGATTCACTATGGTCAGATTTACTGCAATTCTGGTTTTTTGCTTGTTCGGACTGACACTGGTCGGTCAGGAAATCTGCGACAACGGTGTGGACGATGATGGCAATGGCCTGATCGATCTCAACGATCCGGGGTGTCCCTGTGATGGCATCCTGATCCCAGCGGATGTCACGGACAAGATCCCGAACCCTTCTTTTGAAAATTTCAATTGCTGTCCGAATGGGCCGTCCCAGATGGACTGCACCAAGGGCTGGATCCAGGCCACATCAGGGACTTCGGATTATTTCCATACATGTGGATTTCTCTTTGTCCCCATGGTCGAAGCCGGGCTGGTTCCCTTTCCGGATGGCGACGGCTGCTCGGGGACCATTTATTCCGATGGGTGGAAGGAATATATTGCCGCTTGTTTGACCGCTCCTTTGTTGGCCGGAAAAAAATACGATTTGCGTCTCCAAATCGCATCCACGCCTATTGCGGCTGATGGGAGCAGCTGCAATAATGGGGTGATCTACTATCCCCCTGTTGAAGTCACCTTTTTTGGAAGTGCATCTTGTCTATACTCGCCTTTGGCAACCTATGACTGTCCCAGTGTTGTCGATCCGGGATGGCAGGTCATCGGCACGGGATATTACGACCCACAGGCCGCATGGGGAGAACTGACCCTGAGCCTGGAGCCCACTTTCACGGTGAATGCATTGATGATCGGTCCACCATGTGTGTTGCCTCCAGGCTATGGAAGTGGCGCACCCTGTTACCCTTACTTTTATTATGACAATCTCATCCTGGAAGAACTGCAACCAGTAGAAGGGCTGGAGGTCGTCCAGTTGGGTGAGCCCTGCGAAGGCAATCTCTCCCTCATTGCCTGGGTCAACCACACCGGCGGCACCTGGCAATGGTATCTGGACGGGGTGGCCTTGCCGGGAGAGACGTCGGATGCACTCAGCATCTCTTCACAGAATTATCCGGGAGGGACATTCACTGTGCGCTATTCGTTCAATGGCGGGTGTATCACCTCCAGTATCGATGTCGATGTCGTGATGATCGATCCCACCTTTGTGGATCTCTACGCCTGTCCGGGAAATCAGGTGGTTTGTGCCGGAGAAGTCTTTGATGAGGAAGGGGTGTATGAAGTGGTCCTGCCTTCCTGGCAGGGGTGTGACAGTGTGGTGTATTGTACCATCACGGAGTACCCTTCTTCCGGACCGGATACTCTGCATATAGCTCTATGTGCGCTTGATACGTTTCAAGTATGCAGCCAACTTTACGATAGCACAGGCGTCTATCTCACTACTTGTCCGGATGCACATGGTTGCGACAGCACCGTCCTCCTCGACCTGGTGGTCCTGCATCCGAAAGCCGTGATCGCTCCTCCGGATACACTGGATTGCCTGCTGCATCCGACCGTTGTCCTGGATGCTTCTGGATCGGCATTTTTACCCGATAGCGTCGGGCAAACCTACTTCGCCTGGACCGGTCCGGCAGGAGGTATTCTCAGTAATCCCGATTCCACGGTGGTGACCGTGGGTTTACCAGGACAGTACTGTGTGATCCAGTCCCAGGAGGCATTCGGCATCCTATGTTCCGATACGACCTGCGTTTCTGTGATCCTGGACATTGAACCACCACCCCCTCCTGTCGTGAATGGGCCGACAAGTTTCTGCCTGGGTGACACGGTCGTGGTCTCTTTTTCTGCTCAGGGATTGGATGCTAATACAATGATCCAGTGGGTCATTTCTCCGGAATTTGACCTTGTTTCGCAAACGGATTCTACAGTCTTGTTGACAAGTTTCCTGCCCGGAGCATGGAGCGCTTGTGCGTTTATCCCGTCTACCTGTGGGTCATCTGATACGAGCTGTCAACTGATGATGGTCAACCCTCCAGATACCACCCTGGTGTTTGGATTTACTTGCGATCCGATCATGGCCGGGGTGACGATGGATTTGCTCCAGAACACTTTCGGTTGCGATAGTCTCATTATTCGGGATATACAGTTGAAACCTTCTTTTGCGATCAATACGGTGATTCCAACCTGCGATCCGATGCAGATCGGAACGGATACCCTGTGGCTGACCTCCCAATACGGCTGTGATAGCCTGATCATCCAGGAATACGATCTGACCCAGCAGGTCCAGTCGGACATTAATATCCAGATCTGCGGCCCCGGTATGGACCATATCGATTCGTTGATCATCCAATCCGGTCCTTGTGATAGTCTGGTCATCACACATTATTCCTATGCTCTTCCGGATATGGTCTTGCTCTCCAGCGTGACCTGCCAACAGTCAGAAGCCAGTTTGGATACCATGGTATTTCTCAATCAGGCTGGTTGTGATAGTATCGTCGTTCTGGAGGTTTCGTATGGCGGAGTGGATACAATCTACTTGTCTGCCCAAACCTGTGATTCCACTCAAGCGGGAACGGTGATCCAAGTGTATGGCGGGCAGTATTGTGATTCTGTAGTCGTCACCCAGACACATTGGACAGCTACCCTGGTCACCCTGGATACTCTTGAAGATTGTCTGGGGATAGGCATGTCGGTCGACTCGGTTTGGTATACCTCCATGTCTGGATGCGACAGTTTGCATATCACCACCACCATCCATTCAACCTTGGATGCAACCATTACGACCCGGGACGAAACTTGTTTTCTGGAGGCAGACGGATCTATTGAAATGACACAGCTGCAGGGTGGAACGCCACCATATCAATATCGGATCTCGGGTGGGACCTGGCAGTCCGATCCGCTTTTTCCAAGTCTGATACCCGGAGTATATACGGTAGATGTCCGGGATGCGGCCGGGTGTGTGCAGACCTATACCGGACTGGTGATCGAGGCCGGCCAACAGGTATCGGTAGAGATCGGTCCGGATAAGATCGTGGCTCCCGGTGGGTTCATTGACCTGTCGGCCCAGTCGGGTCAAGTGTGGGCCTTGATCCAGTGGTCGGCGGTGGCTCCACTTGGCTGTAGTACGTGTCTGCAAACCACCCTCGGGCCCGTTTTTGTTTCACAGCAGGTGTCCATCGAAGTGATGTCAATGGATGGCTGCTTCGGGCAGGATGATCTGCAGGTAGTGGTGATCGGGAAGCCTCAGGACAGTGTTCGTATTTATATCCCCAATAGTTTTACACCTAATGGAGATGGGATCAACGATGTGTTTTCGATCTATGGCAATGACCATGTGTTGAAAGTGCGCAATCTGGCAGTATATGACCGGTGGGGGAATGCGTTATATGCCAGGAGTGATCTGAAGATCAACGACCCGTCAGCGGGCTGGGATGGTACTTTCCGGGAGGAATTGATGGACCCGGGGGTGTATGTGTATGTGGTGGAGGTTGAGTTAGTCGATGGTCAGATCCGTTTGTTCAAGGGGGATGTGACGGTGGTGCGGTAGGAGGATATAGATGAGCAGGTAAAGATGTGAATAGATCTTGGACAGTCCACTTCTGAGAAAGATGTAGCTAAGGGGTAAGCCATTGGGCCTTTTCCAACATCCAGATCGGAATGGAACAAGAAAGTACAATCGCCAACACAAATGGAGTCTGCAATGACTACGTCCGACCAATAGATTAACTTTACATAAGTGTATAAGGGGAATTGGAATGCGCCAGTTTATGATAAGTTTCTTGATCTGTTGGTGCGGGTTGACACTCGTCGGTCAGGAGATCTGTGACAATGGGATAGATGATGATGGAAATGGACTAGTGGATCTCAACGACCCGGAATGCATTTGTGAAAGCGTCAATATCTTTCCGGATATCACCCATTATATCCCAAATCCAGATTTTGAGATCATGGATTGCTGTCCATCTTACTACAGTCAAATGGAATGCTGTGACGAGTGGCTACAAGCCACCACATGGGCCAATTCCGATTACATGCATACATGTGGGTTTGTCACACCCTATGTGATCTCTGCGGGATTGGTACCCTTTCCATCCGGAGAAGGCGCGGTTGGGGAGTACTTGTACAATGGTTATCACGAGTATGTCGGTGTTTGTTTAAACAACGCTTTCCAGGCCGGCCAGGAGTACACAATGAGTTTTCAGATTGCTGCTACCACAGTCGGTGTTGATTGT
Source organism: Saprospiraceae bacterium (assembly GCA_021738725.1). Taxonomy (GTDB): domain Bacteria; phylum Bacteroidota; class Bacteroidia; order Chitinophagales; family Saprospiraceae; genus JAGNXB01. Next base: position 9,416 of record JAIPBE010000071.1, read on the forward strand.
GACCCTACCAACATGGGGTTTCCCGCTTTTAACGTCACTTTATTTGGCCATTCATATTGCGCCATGCCTTTGAGTACGGCAGAATGTCCATCTGGTGTGGACCCTTCCTGGATTGAATTGGGCTATGTTTCCTATACTCCCGTAGCCGCATGGATGCAGGTGGAAATCGTCTTTACGCCTCCTGTGGATATCAATGGGATCATTATCGGAGGCCCCTGTGTACTGCCCAATGGATATGAGGGGACGCCTTGCCGGGCATATATCGTGTTTGACGACTTTATGCTCTTTGGTGACGTCGAACTTGCCGAGATTGAATTAATTGACCTGGGGTTGCCTTGTTCTAGTAACTATACCCTATTGGCAGATATCAATCATTCTGGCGGGACGTGGCAGTGGTATTTTAATGGCATTGCACTGGCCGGGCAGAATGACCCCGAATTTATGGTTGCCAATAATAATTTCCAGTCGGGAATATACACGGTCACCTATACAATTTCAGAGGGTTGTGCCATGGACAGTATATATGTTTCCATCCCTACTCAAGATACTACCGAAGTTTATGCATATACATGCCCTGGGAGCACAGTAGAATGTGCAGGGGAAAGTTATTCTATTCCGGGAATCTATGAAGTGACCCTTGTTGGGCCAAATGGTTGTGACAGTATTGTCACGTGTATTATTGAAGAATTTGCCTTACCTCCAACCACTCTGTTAAATATTGATACTTGCGGACCGGCAGAAATAGAAATCTGCAATCAGTATTATTCACAGTCCGGTTTGTATGAAGTGCATTGCAGTAGTTGGCAGGGCTGCGACAGTGTTGTACTTCTTGAACTTAATCTTTTGCTGCCCGAAGCTGTGATCTCCGAGCCAGGTGAATTGGATTGCGATTCCCTGGCAAATATCATCCTGGATGGCAGCAATTCTCCCATTAACCTCTCTGGGCAAATGGCGTATTTATGGACGGGGCCACTTGAAGGCATCACAGGTTCGATCGATGAAGAGATGGCTACGATCCAGTCTGCTGGAAAGTATTGCCTGACAATCATTTATGATTCTAGCGGGTTGACCTGTGAAGATTCTATGTGTGTGGTCGTAAAGACCAGTCAGGCGGGCCCGGAAATTCCGCTATTAATTGGACCCGCATTGGGGTGTGTTGGTGATACAGTGTCCATCATCCGAAAACCCGGTGGCATGATCCCTCCTTCCAGTTATGAATGGATCATTGATTCGACCATTAATTATACCATTCAGAATGATGACACGATCCGCTATGTCCTGCAATGGGCAGATACCGTCCAGTTCTGCACTCGCGCCTTCAACGAATGTGGCGCATCGGATACTACCTGCTGGCGGGTGATCACTCTCGCACCTGATACGACATTCCAACTCAGCCAAACCTGCGACCCTTTAGACGTAATTACGACTGAACTCCTATTCAAGAATCAGTACGGTTGTGACAGCCTGGTGATCTCGTATAAAAGTCTGGCACCCTCTTCAGAATCCCATTTCATCACCCAGACCTGCGAACCCGCCCAGGCGGGCATAGACACCCTGTGGCTACAAAACCAATACGGCTGCGACAGTCTGGTCATCACCACGACAAGTCTCTTGCCCTCCCACACTATCAATCAGACATTTTACACCTGTGATCCCGCCCAGACAGGACTGGATACACTGTTCCTGACCAATCAATACGGCTGCGACAGTACGCTGTATATCGAGCGTATCTACACGGGCAATTATCAGGAAACCAACCAGACCCTGATCTGTGGTGCCGGTGTGAACTATGCCGACACTCTGTTGGTCACCACCGGCCCTTGCGACAGCCTGTTTATCACCGAATACACCTATGCACCTTTTGATACAACCTGGCTCACCGCAGCGACCTGCGATCCGACACAAGCGGGCATCACCATTGCCGTGCAACCATCATCCCTGGGTTGCGATAGCACGATTGTCACAATGACAAGCCTGTTGCCAACCGATTCCACCCTAGTATCCGGGGGGACCTGTGACCCAGCGGAAGCCATGTTCAATGTCACCGTATTGTCCAATCAATACGGCTGCGACAGCGTGGTGACAACCGACATCCAATACGTCGGCATCGACACACTGTACGTTGAAAAAACGACGTGTGAGCCATCCCAGGTAGGTACTGTGGTATCCATTTTGCCCGGTGTGGATTGCGATACTGTCCTCGTCACCGAAACCACGTACGTCCCCTTCAAGCAAAGCGAGGAGACCATCATTTTGTGTGGACAAACCGGTATTTTATCCGATACCCTCTACCTGCAGAATTCGGCCGGTTGCGATAGTCTGGCCATCCGATATTACGAGTATGTGAGCTTGACTTCCCAGTTTACCATCCAGGACGAAACCTGTGCCGGCGACCAGGATGGCCGTATCGAAATAATGAATATTTCAGGAGGACAAGCACCATTTGAATACCAATTAAATGCGGGTGGCTGGCAGTCATCGACTGTCTTTAACGATCTATCTCCCGGACAATACACCATCCTTATCCGCGATGCTGCTGGCTGTCTGGACACCCTTTCCGGCCTCGTCATAACCCCGGGCGCAACCATCGCCATCGACGCCGGACCGGACCGCATCGCGGCACCGGGAGAGGTCATCGATCTGACTGGACAAACCACCCAGAGTCTGGCACAGGTGCAATGGACCGCCTCGGATCCACTCTCCTGTCCTACATGCATACAAACCTCCCTCGGGCCCCTGACCACAAATCAGACAGTCGTCGTGACCGGTTGGACGCTCGATGGCTGTTCCGATTCCGATGCCCTGGAAGTGATCATCAAAACAAGAGGAAATATCTTCATCCCGAACAGTTTTACACCTAATGGAGACGGGATCAACGATGTTTTTTCCATCTATGGCAACGATCAGGTGGTAAGAGTGCGCAATCTGGCGGTATATGACCGGTGGGGGAATGCATTGTTCTCAAGGGCAGATTTGAAGATCAATGACCCATCAGCGGGTTGGGATGGCACGTTTCGGGAGGAGTTGATGGATCCAGGGGTGTATGTATATGTGGTAGAGGTCGAGTTGGTGGATGGGCAGGTGAGGCTGTATAAGGGGGATGTGACGTTGTCGAGATAAATTGTCAAGATCAAATGAAAGTCATTCAGTATGTGAAGAAGACCATTGTATTATCTTCAGAAAGAAATTATCTTTAGATCCCATGTGGAAAGTCAGCATTATCGGATTCATACTGTTTATTTTTATAAACAGTGCCTTTGCGCAAGAAATTTGCAATAATGGAATTGATGACGATGGAGATGGATTGACAGACCTGTATGATGATGAATGCCTTTGTAATGGAATTGTCATTAATGACAACCAAGACAATAACATCACCAATCCTGATTTTGAATCTTTTAGTCCGTGCCCAACCTCCCATTCGCAAATTAATTATGCGGTTGGATGGGATCAAGGAAATGAAACGACTTCTGATTATCACAACACTTGCGGCTATGTCTACTCAGCACTACCATTTTGGGGGTTGTTACCATTTCCATCTGGGAATGGATGTGTTGGGACAAAGTATTTAGATAATTGGAAGGAATATATAGCTACTTGTTTGGTTGCACCACTGACTGCGGGAAACGAATATGACCTCAGTTTTCAAATTGCATCCTGTAACACTACGGGTGACGGCGATCCGTGTGGTCCCATTAATTACGGTCCAGTAAATGTCACCTTATTTGGATATACAGACTGTAATTTTCCTGTTGCAGGTGATCAATGTCCAGAGAGTGAGGGGTGGGTTGAATTAGGGTCGGTATACTACAGCCCGGTGAACCAATGGGCTGATGAATCGGCCCCCTAAATGATTCGACGAGATTACAGTTAAAAAACAGTAATCTTGAGTATGAGTAAAAGGAAGTTTACCACCGCAGACAAGATCGCGATCATCAAAGAGGCCTCCAGCACGGGGGTAACCCAGACCTTGGCGAAGTATGACCTGTACCCTGCCACCTATTACTCCTGGCGTCGCAAGTTGGAGGAGATGGGAGAAGAGGGTTTTCAGCATGGTATGACATCTCAAAAGATGCGTCAGATCCGATCGTTGGAGAAGGAAAACAAACAACTCAAGGAGCTGATCGCTGAAAAGGAGTTGATGATCAAAGCGATGAAGGAGGCCAGGGGAAAGACCTAAGCCCGTCCGAGAAGGCACAACTGGTGCGAGACTATCAGGCCAAAGGGTTAAAACTGGAAGTTGCATTAGATTGCCTTGACCTGACCCGCAATCAGTATTATTATCAGCCTGTGCGCCAGAAACAGGCAGGTAAGATTTCTCGTCCGGGCTGCCCACCCTCGACCCACACGCGTCATTATGACGTGAATGGATGTATGGTCTTGCATCCCAATCAGCAGGTCTTGAAAAGGATAGAAGACATCCAGAGTGATGATGATCTGCGATGTGGGTACAAAAGAATGACCAACCAATTGGAAGTGAAAGGATATGAGATAAATGCCAAGAAAGTATATCGGATCATGAGGGATCAGAACTTGCTACTCAGCCGGAAGATCAGACACAGTAGACCCTACGTACTACACAGATGTGCCTGCCCCGAACGTCCATTAACTCTGATGGAGATGGATATCAAAATGATCTGGGTAGAGGAGTACCGTCGATACGCCTATAATCTGACCATTTTGGATACGTTCACCCGCGTTGCCCTGTACTGGACGGTGGGGTACCATATGAAATGGGAACAGATCCGAGAAGCCTGGACATGGGTAATCGAACATCATTTGCAAGCAACCGATATGTTGGCCAGAGAACTACATATCGAAGTAAGGAGTGACAACGGACCACAATTTGTGGCTGGAAAGCTGCAGGAATTTCTCCAGCAGAATTCTCTCCATCAAGTGTTTACCCATCCGTACACACCACAGGAGAACGGCCATGTTGAAAGTTTCCACGCCATCCTGGCCACAGCACTACGGCACGACCATTTCTGGACGCTGAGTCAACTGGAAGCCAGATTGACGGTGTTCTACGACAAGTATAATAATGAACGGGTCCATTCGGCTACAGCTGGCCTGCCTCCCAGAGTGTTCTGGATGGCCTGGGAACAAAATCTGATCAGTATGCGATTAGGGAAACGGAAAAATCCGATCTTTAGACTCAAGGTACCAAGATACATGCTGGCGTCTTACTTGAAACCAGAGGGAGCATCTTGTCCGGATGGGATTGGGCTCGAAGCCCAATTTCATCCGATCCAAGTGAAAGAGGAAGAAGAAAAGGTGATGGCGCGCCCCACCAATGAACCTCTGGTTTTACTGTCAACCGTCAGTCGCATCTTGTAACCACAAAGGTATTAGTCCCTATTTCTATTTTCATAACCCGACTGTAAGAAAGTCTGAATTATAGGGGGGCAAACCACTGAGGTGACCATTCATTTTACAGCCCCTTCTGCCATTCAAGGTATTATGATTGGTCCACCTTGTGTGCTTCCCGGTGGATACGGATACAATAATTGTTTTCCATATTTTGTATATGATGACTTTTATCTGACCGGACTTGAATTTATTGGAGAAATTTCTGTAAATGACTTCGGTTCACCTTGTGAACAAGGCTATTCCCTCTTTGCGGAGGTGAATGATCCTGGACAAGGAACCTGGCAATGGTATTGGAATGGGGTAGCCATTGTCGGTCAAAATGAAATGGAATTATTACTGGCCAATAATAGTTTCCAATCCGGGACGTACCAAGTAACCTATTCGAATGCATATGGATGTCTGGCAGACAGCATAAGTGTCTTAGTCCCACCTAATGATACGACTGACGAATTTGTCTTCTTCTGTCCTATGTCAACGGTGGATTGTGCTGGTGAAATATTTTCCGCGCCTGGTGAATATGAAGTTTCTTTGACGAATTACTTAGGATGCGATAGCATCGTCAATTGTATCGTACAAGAATATGTTGTTCCACAGGCGACCGAATTGACTTATATTCTTTGCTATCCGGATTCAGTTGATGTTTGTGATGAAGTTTTAACTTCAACTGACGATTATGAAATTATTTGTAAGGACTATCACGGATGTGATAGTGTCGTTCATGTTGATTTGAGATTGTTAAGCCCATTTGCCCTTGTGCAGATACCGCTTGAACTCCAATGCGGTCCTAATTCTACTGTTATTATTGACGGATCTAACTCAAATGAATGTACAGTCAAAAATGGGATTACTTTTTATCAATGGTCAGGGCCACCAAATGGAATCATTGGGCCTTCAACTAACAATCTGGTTGAAGTGCAATCTACTGGTAATTATTGTTTAATTCTATCTCATGAAAGCGATGGTGTCTCTTGTTCTGATACTGCTTGCGTAGAGGTGATTAGTGCTGGCTTGTTGCCTGATTTGCCAAATATTAATGGCAATATAGAAATCTGTTCTGGAGGGGTATTTGAAATTTCTGTCGCTAATGGCGGCCCAGATCCAATTTCTGGCTACATCTTTTCATATGACCCTTCTCTCAATGTGAGTTTTGTCAATGACAGCACTTTTCAATATTTACCTGCCTCGACTGGCCAGGAGACATTTTGTATTTCTGCATACAATGAATGTGGGGAAGGGCCTACGAATTGTTTGGATTTAATTGTTCATGATCAGGATACAACGACGAATGTTAGCTTTACATGTGATCCGGCTCAAGCTGGGATTCTAGAGCTTAATTATTTCAATCAATTTGGATGTGATAGTTTAGTATATATAGAGCGGATATTTGTCCCTGAAATTCTTATTAATATTGATGAATATACCTGTAACCCTCAGGCTATAGGAACAGATACCTTGGTGTATATTTCCTATTTTGGGTGTGACAGTTTGGTTGTGAGGACAAGGTTATTGGCTCCCTCCCCAATAATAACCAATTACATTTATTCATGCTATCCAGACGATGTCGGAAGTGACACGTTGATTTTGCAGACTTTTTTTAATTGTGATAGTACGATCATTACTAAAACAGATTTATTGCCGAGTCAGGAGAAATATGTAACTCTATTCACATGTGATCAAGGGCAAGAGGGAGTAGACACACTTGTTTTGACAAATATATTCGGATGTGATAGTTTGATTTTTATAGAGACCATTTATTCTGGTAAATATCAGAAAACACAATATGTAATTCAGTGTGGAATCGGCTCAAATTATTCCGATACCACAATTGTAACGTCAGGGCCATGTGACAGTCTCTTTATTACTGCATTTCAATTTCACTCTCCGGATACAACATGGTTGACAGATGGCACTTGTGATCCTGGCCAAGTGGGATTGTCGCAGAGTTTACAGACCAATCAGTGGGGATGTGATAGCCTTATTTTAACACAGATTAATCTGTTTCAGTCTGATACAACATTGATTTATGCAATGTCTTGTGATCCATTTGAAGCAGGAGTTACTTCGATGAATTTGACCAACCAGGATGGCTGTGACAGTATCGTTACGACAATAACAACATTTGTCGGACAGGATACCCAGTATGTGGTCAGGCAAACCTGCGATCCTGCGCAGGCGGGCAGCAGTACGGAGATCCTCCAGGGAACGTATTGTGATTCGGTGATCGTCACCGAAACGATTTTAGTGCCTGCTATTTTAACTCTAGACACCCTCTTAGATTGTAACCATATTGTTTCTTCGTCCGACACATTGACCTATACATCGACGAGTGGGTGTGATAGTCTTGTCATTACTTTCAGGGTGGGAGGAGGCTATATGCCAGAATTGGAAGTTGTGGATGAGACCTGCGCCGGTGCCGACGATGGGGGTATTCTGATTCCGAATATTTCTGGCGGATCAGAGCCATTTCAATACAGGCTTGGGCAGGGTCCATGGCAGTTGGAACCACTTTTCGCAGGATTGACACCAGGTGTGTTCGCCATTGACATTAAAGATGCGAACGGGTGCATTCAGGTGTTGACAGGGATTGTCGTTGAGGGAGGCCAGGAGGTGGAGGTGGATGCCGGTCCTGATCGAGAAGTTGTCTTGGGGGATCTAGTGACGATTGCAGCGCAGTCATTCCCATCGGCGTTTATCTGGCAATGGATAGCTATGGATGGTTTGGATTGCCAGGGTTGTAGTACAGTAGTACTGGGTCCTGTTACAGCGGGACAAGATGTGCGAGTGACGGTTGTCACGCCTGAGGGTTGCACAGGGATGGCTATTGTGCATATCACGTTGGCTGGAAAGCCGGATCATCCTGTGAAGATGTTCATCCCGAACAGTTTTACACCTAATGGAGACGGGATCAACGATGTTTTTTCCATCTATGGCAACGATCAGGTGGTAAGAGTGCGCAATCTGGCGGTATATGACCGGTGGGGGAATGCATTGTATGCCAGGAGTGATCTGGAGATCAATGACCCTTCAAGTGGTTGGGATGGCACGTTTCGGGAAAAGTTGATGGATCCGGGGGTGTACGTGTATGTGGTAGAGGTGGAGTTGGTAGATGGGAAGGTGCGTCTGTATAAGGGGGATGTAACGATCACCCGGTAGGGTCAGTCAGAATGAATTCTCAGTTTTTTTCCCAAACTGTTGGCAGATACCAACACTCCCTGTATCTTTGCACTCGCTCTTTTTGAAAGGGGTTTGAAAACAAGGGTTTTTGAACTGTACAAGGGCCACAAAAAGTTCATTGACACGGATGGAGGTAAGCAAGCGTAAGAGAGACTTGAGTAGAATCTGAATTAGATAGGGTGTTGACGAAAGTTGACACTGAAGAACACTACAATGGAGAGTTTGATCCTGGCTCAGGA
>JAIPBE010000072.1 GCA_021738725.1 Saprospiraceae bacterium
GAATTGCGAATGGCCGTGTTAACCCCAACCCTCTCCTTTCCAAGGGGAGGGAGCTGCTACAATAATAATGTTCTTTGGAATTCAGGTCCCTTTACCATTTACCCTTTACCCTTTACCGGCCCACATGGTGCCTGCAGCCAGAGTGGCGCCAGCCACTGACGTACCAAGGCGAAGTGCGAATGGCGAATGGCGAATGGCGAATGGCTGTGCTAACCTTCAACTGTCATTTTCCTCTGAGCTATATCAGCTGTCCTCCCGGACAATAAAGACCGGAATCTTCAATTTGTGGCGAACAGAATCTACTGTCGTCCCGAAGATCAGGTCTTTGATCATCCTGTGTCCATGCGCACCCAGCACCAGCAATTCAGCCTGAAAAGACTCTACCGCCTTGGGGATGCTGATTTTGGGATTCCCAAATCCCAGATACGTCTCGACAGCCAGCCCCTTTTCGCGCATCTCCAACGCATACCTCTCCAATCGGCTGGCATCATCACCTGTTTCCTTGTCCCGAATTTCATCACCGAGGAGCAACGCCCCTGCAGATTCGACGACATGGATCAACTGATAGGTCGTCTTGGGTGTTCCCATGGAGATCGCATACCGAAGGGTTTGGATGTCGATATCACTAAAATCAATGGCGACGGCGATCCGTTCGAACGACTTTCGTGTAAACAGGTCCAGGGATCCAGCTTCTGCATGCAACTCCGAACGGGGCTCTTCCAGAAAAGTCTTTACAAAAGGAGCAAATGTCACATACAACAGAAGCACCGCTGCACCCAAAGCGATCGGTACGATGGTCACCCACAGAATCCAGGGGGATGGAGATTGGACGATCCGCGTGATGATTTCTTCCAGCACCAGTTTGGCATTCAGGCCCACGATCACCAGTGCCGTGATCCACGACAAGATCTTCACCACCCGCCCGATCGCAAACTTCCCCATTCGACGCCGATCACTGACAAAATGGATCAACGGGATAATGGCGAACCCCAGCTGCAAGCTGAGGACCACCTGACTGAAAATGAGTAATTTACCTGTCACCCCCTCCCCAAAGACAACAATGATGATCACCGCCGGACCGATCGCCAGCGTCCGCGTGATCAATCGTCGAATCCAGGGCTGAATGCGCAAATTGAGATACCCTTCCATGACCACTTGTCCCGCCAGAGTACCGGTGATCGTCGAACTTTGCCCCGCAGCGATCAACGCAATGGCGAAAAATATGGATGCCCATCTTGAACCGAGCAGGGGCTCCAGAAATCGATGTGCATCCTGGATCTCAGACACATTGTACATCCCCGCCCGGTAAAAGGTGGCAGCAGCGAGTACCAGAATAGCTGCATTGACAAAAAAAGCCAGATTCAAGGCAATAGTGGAATCCACAAAATTGAAGCGCAGCGCGCTGCGGACCTCGTCCCATCCCTTTCCGAATTTCCGTGATTGGACCAGAGACGAATGCAAATAGAGGTTGTGCGGCATGACGGTCGCACCGATGATCCCGATAGAGATGTACAGAGCCGCCTGATTGGGCATGGAAGGGATGAATCCCGTCATCAGCTGCTGGATGTCTGGCTTGGCAAAAAACATCTCTGCAAAAAAGGCCAGACCGATGATCCCAACGAGAGCTAGAATAAACGCTTCCATCACCCGCATCCCCCGGTGGATAAAGAAGAGCAGGATGAATGTGTCAAAAAAAGTGATCAACACTCCCCACAACAAAGGGATCCCAAAGAGGAGCTGCAATCCGATCGCCATGCCGAGTACCTCGGCCAGATCGGTCGCAGCGATAGCGACTTCCGCCAGTATATAAAGAACAAAATTGGTTGAACGGCTGTATGTCTCCTTGGATGCCTGCGCCAGATCGCGTCCACTGACGATCCCCAATCGCGTACTCAGACTTTGCAACAGCAGTGCCATCAGGTTAGACATCAACAACACCCAGATCAGGGTGTATCCAAATTGGCTCCCACCGGCAATATCCGTCGCCCAGTTGCCCGGATCCATATACCCCACAGCCACGAGATACGCTGGGCCCATGAAGGCAAACAACCTTCGAAATAAACCCTTTTTATTTGTTTCTACACTTTCGTGTACCTCTTCCAGCGATTTGGAGACTTCCTGAGGCATATCCTTGTGATGACCAGTCTTTCGTTTCAGCGACAAAATACAATGTTCTCCATTGGCATCCAGAACAGAAAAGCAGTCCCCTTTTCATGACTGACGGGTCACCAACCGGGTCAATCCGGGTTCAACCCTGTATTTAGGAATTGATTAACACCTTCGGTATACGACCTCCTTTGATCGATCTTTGAACAGGTTCGATCGACCAAATTCAGTCAGACGCTCCTCGATCGTCATGATAGGCATACCGGTTCTATCTGCACCTGTATCTCCAGGGATGATGGAGAGTCTTCATAGTACAAGAACGGATGATCATCTCGTAAACGAACGGATAGATCTTCCGAACAAATCACTTTACTTCACCCGACAACCTTTTCATCATGAAAGCAACAATGATCTTATTTTTTCTCCTGGTATGTAGTGGCATTTCGCTCAAAGCCCAATCCGGTGAATTGTCAGAGGTGCCTGTTCCGGCACAGGAATTTTTGAAAATGAAATTCCCCGAAGCAACCGATGCTGCCTGGACGAGACTCGACAATGATCGGTTTCGGGCTCGATTCAGAAAAGAAGAATCCGCATTGGACCAACATGCCATCATCTTTTCTGCTACAGGAGAATGGATAGAGACCCTCAGCCCCATTCCTGTCTCCCAGCTCCCGAATGATATCATCCCATCTGCGACAGATGCACATCGTGGGTATGATGTCGCCAGGGCCTACCAGGTCGATCAAGGGGGCGCTGTGGACCTGTTCGAAATGAAAATGCGCAAAAAGGGATATGAGGACCTGACCGTTCGCTACAATGCCAATGGCTACAAGGTGACCCAGGTACCTGCAAGACGATAATCTAGTTGGAACTGTCTTTTTCCTCTGTGGAAACACCCGCCATGATCCTGTTTGAAGGCCGATCCAATCTTGATCGCCGATGCCTCCGTTTACGGGGGCTTCGTGCGTATAGGTGATCCGGTTTTTCATGACCGGCAGATTGACGAACTTTGGGCCATCACCATCCCGGATATCCCTTGAATGACACGTTCCTCATCCTGCTCTGGCTCACCTTTGCCATATCCCTGATCGGGACCATCCTCATCCTGGTCCGAAAAGGGCCGGATATCGACACACTCACCTCCCGGATCCGGGAGGAGCTCCTCCAATCTCAAAACCAGGGTGCCGAACAGGTGCGAACGGAGTTCAGAACAAGCCGCGAAGAAAGCTCCCGCATTCATCATGAAAACCGGGAAGCCACTGCCTCCCAGCTGAAGTCCTTTGGTGATCAACAATCCCACTTGCTTCAGGCGTTCCAAACCCAACTGAATGCCTTTATCGACAGCAGCCAGAAACGCGGACATGAACTGCAGGAATCTCTGACCAAGTCCCTGGCCGACATCCGCTTCGAGGTGACCCGCCAACTGGAAACGCTGCAAAAAGACAACCATGCACAATTGGAACGGATGCGGGAAACCGTCGATGAGAAATTACACAAAACGCTTGAAGAAAGGCTCGGCCAATCATTCAAGACCGTGAGTGAGCATTTGGAAAAAGTGCAACTGGGCCTGGGCGAAATGCAATCCCTGGCCACCGGTGTGGGCGATCTGAAACGAGTGCTCAGCAATGTCAAGACCCGTGGCGTCATGGGCGAGATCCAGCTGGGAAATATTCTCGAACAATTGTTGACCCCGGAGCAGTATGGGCTGAATATTGCGACCATACCCGACAGCAAGAATCATGTGGAGTTTGCTGTCAAGTTTCCGGGACAGGACAAAAGCAGTGCCCCGGTCTGGCTGCCGATCGATTCCAAATTTCCGATGGATCGATATGAACAGGTGCTGGCCGCTTATGATGATGGACGGAGTGAGGTCATTGATGTCGCACACAGGGAATTGCTGCGCACGGTCAGGAACATGGCCCGGGATATTCGGGACAAGTATATTTCTCCGCCACATACCACTGATTTCGGGGTACTCTTTCTCCCTATAGAGGGTCTCTACGCAGAAGTTGTCCGTCACCCCGGCCTGATGGAAGAACTGCAACGTGATCAGCGAATTCTCATCGCCGGCCCCACCAATCTGGCGGCCTTCCTCAACGCCTTGCAAATGGGCTTTCGGTCCATCGCGATCGAACAACGCAGTAGCGAAGTTTGGAAGACGTTGGGCGCTGTCAAGTCTGAGTTTGGTAAGTTTGGTGAGGTCCTCGCACTCACGCGAAAAAAGCTTCAGGAAGCCACCAACGTCATCGACAAGGCAGATGTCCGTACCAGAGCGATCGAACGAAAATTGCGGGAGGTAGAGGAATTGCCATCCGGCGAGACACCTTCACCTTTGGCGGATGGTCTGGATCTGGAAGACCTGGTAGGTGGGGAAGGGTAATGACCAGAATTTCGACAGAAACCGGGATCCTCGCCCAATTAATTGGTTTTCGGTGGGTCAAACCGCTAATCCTCACCCAATCCGGTCGAATACTCATTCAACTCGGTCCTGCCACACATTCCGTTTTGCCACTCGATCGTCCATTCTGTAACTTGGGCATATCAACCACGCAGAATATGGGGCCTCTTGTGTATGCTCTGGAGTTGAAATGTGCATGAAGGAAACCGGAAGATCAAAAACAGACTATAGACCTGGACATTGGATAGGACTCTTCTGCATCCTGGTTATGATCTTGTTTCTGAGATCTGAAGACCTCTCCGCACAGCCCTGGACGCAGTTATATTTTGAACATTACACAGAAGAAGACGGCCTCCCTGGCAATAAGGTCAATCTGACTGTCCAGGACCATCAGGGCTACATATGGATCGGCACTTCCGCTGGTCTGTGCAAATTTGACGGGACAAACTGGACCTCTTACGCGGCCATCCCCAATGTCAGCAAGTCGATCACCAATACCAGTGTCATCAGTATCTACCATGATCAAAAGAAACGAGTCTGGTTTGGCACTCAGACCTCCGGTGTCAACATGTTCCATCAGCTCACCGGGGAGTTAACGAATTATAATTACTCCTCACAGGATTCCAGTACCATCGCCGGAACGACTGTGACCGGGATCTTTGAGGATCGACACGGCCGGATCTGGGTTTGTGCCAATGGTCTCAATCTGTATGATGAAAAATTGGAGTCTTTTACCCGCATTCAGCCAACACTCCCGGCCCATTTCACCTCCAAAACGCGGGGATGGGCAAATACGCTGAGGTTCATTCAATATGATCCCAATGACCCGGATATCGTATGGCTGTATTCGAGTTTTGGTTTGATGAAATTTAATACACGAACCTTTACAAGCACCTCTTTCTTTCCACACGAAGTGGAACACGCCACCCGCATGGCCATCATGGATGGTCAGACGATTTGGATGACCAACTATGGGGTGGGCTTGTATGCTTTTGATATTGTCTCCAATACCTTTCACCTGTATCACTGCGACGCTGACCCTCAGAATCTGCTGGGCTGCCAATCAGCCGCCAGTCTCATCGAACTGGATGACAGGTATTTGCTCATTACAAGCTACACAGAATACTTATACCTCTTTGATCGTCAGGAACAGGCATTCCACTTTCGAGATCGGACATGGCCAGCATCCGACTATCATGATCCGGAAGGCATTCTGATGAAGGATCGGGAAGGACGTTTATGGATCTCCACGCACGGGTCCGGCCTGTATGTGCAACAAAAACAATTTGGACACTTCAAAAAACATCCGGTTCAGGGCGACCTGCAAGATATCCTGCAGGTCAAGGATCACATTTATGCGTGCAGTGCCGAGGGACAACTTGTAGTAATCGATCCGGTCACCACCCAGCCTGAGCGTTCCCTGCCCATCACAACCCGGGCGGGACAGCCGACCAGTCCCATCAAATTGCACACCGATGAAAAAGGTCGCCTCTGGATCCTGAGTCGACGTGCCTTGCATTCATTATCATCAGATCAGAAAAGCACGATTTCCTGGAATGCCGAGTTCTTTGAAAAAGAAGGAATCACCTACAATTATTTCTGGGATCTCACATCCGATCCCGTTACAGGAAGAATTTGGTTAGCCACTCAATCCAGTGGCTTATTCGGATATAGTCCGGAAAAAAATGACCTGTATACGTTCAGCAAAAATAAATCCAGTACAAATCACATCCGAAACGATTATTCCATAGGGTCTTTACAGACTGATAAGAGTAACTGTATTTGGGGGTTCAACGGTAGTGGATATTTCAAAGTTGATCCGGCTACTGAAATTGTCCTCAACTCCCCTACCCCTGTAACATCCTCCCTGGATCAACGCCCGTTTATAGGGGATCATTTAATGTGCATGACTGACGATGGCACCATTTGGGTCTGTGCCGGTCACGGCCGTTTGGCCAAAATAACGGATACCCTCAATCTTTCCCAACATCTGGAAGAAGTTGAATTTTCTCCGACCATTCTGAATGACCGGGCAAATGACATCCTTGCAGATCAGGATGGCCATATATGGATCAGTTCTGCGCATGGCCTCTTTCGATATCATCCGGGCACCCATCAGGTAGATCATTTTGGCAAACAGGTCGGACTGGAGGAGATCAATGGGCTTTCCCTGGATCCGGAGGGTCATATTCTCGCTGCAACCAAAGGCGGGTACTATCGATTCGATCCTTCCACCATGATTCCGTTCGAACACAGGCCATTTCCGGTCATCGAATCATTCCGGGTCTTTGACACCCCTTATGCCATACCGGAGGATCCATCACCAAAGATCACCCTCACTTATGAGCAGAATTTCTTCTCATTTGAATTCAGCGCTATTGACTTTACCGGAAAATCAAAAAAGGAATTTGCATACATCCTCGAAGGGATTAATGACGATTGGATCCTCGCCGGTGATCGACGGTATGCTGCCTTTACAAATATTGGAGGCGGCACCTTTACGTTCAAGGTAAAAGTGCGCAATGAATATGGATCCTGGAGTGACCCGGTCACGCTGGACATCACCATCGTTCCCCCGATCTGGGAACGAACCTGGTTCTGGGCCCTCATTTCAATTTTACTCATTGGTCTGGCATATCTTGCTTATTCATACCGCATAGCTCAAATAAAAAAAAAAGAGCAACTGAAAGCTGCTTTTTCAAAACAGTTGGCTGAAGTGGAGATGAAAGCACTCCGGGCACAGATGAATCCACACTTTCTATTCAATTCATTGAATGCCATCAAATACTATGTCCTCAAACGCAGCAAGGAAAAAGCAGCCGAGTATCTGACTGATTTTGCCAGACTGATACGACTTGTCCTCAATAATTCATCCCAGTCGATCATTCCACTCGATAAAGAACTGGAGGCGCTAGAACTCTACATCCGAATAGAACGTCTTCGATTTGATGAGAAATTCGACTACAATCTGAATATTGATCCCGAATTGGATACATCCTCCATATCCATTCCTCCACTGTTGATCCAGCCTTTTGTGGAAAATGCGATCTGGCATGGCCTGATGCACAAAACGAATAGCAAAGGACTCCTCAGTCTGACCATCAGGAAAATTGCAAACGGTATCGAGTGTATTATTGAAGATAACGGTATTGGCCGTAAAAGGGCTGCAGAAGTGAAAAGCAAATCCGCCCAATATCAAAAATCATTTGGCTTGAGTATCACCAAAGATCGCATGGCCATGAGCAAGATTTTGAATAATATTGATCTAACAACGGAGATTCAGGACCTTTATGAGAATGACCATGCGACAGGCACTAAAATAATTGTGCGTATGACCACTAATGGCCTCAGTGACAAAACAGTTCATCAATAGAATTTAACCATGAAAAAACTTCGTGTACTCCTGATCGATGATGAACTATTCTGCCTGGAAACACTCAAGTGGGAGTTAGATCAACATTGCCCCGAAGTGGAAGTACTGGCCATGTGTCAAGGTGGAGCTGAAGCGATCCAGGCCATTAATACTCTTGAACCTGACGCCGTGTTTCTCGATATTGAGATGCCGTATATGAATGCATTTGAAATGCTTCAAGAATTGGATACGATCAATTTTTCGATCGTTTTCACCACAGCATATGATCGGTTTGCTATCCATGCCATCAAAGTCAATGCCCTGGATTATCTCCTCAAGCCGATCGGCAGCGATGAATTGAAAGCCGCCGTCCAAAAGATTAAAAACCACCAACAAACGAATGTCTCTGGCGCAAATCTTCGTGGCCTGATGGAACATCTTCTGGCCAATCAGCACGAGGTTCAAAAAATTGCCTTGCCAACCATGCAGGGTCTTGAACTGGTACGGATCGATCAAATCGTTTTCGTAGAAGCAGACAGTAATTACACCCACTTTCATTTGCTCTCCGGCAATCGGATTCTCATTTCAAAAACACTGAAGCAGATCGAAGAAATGCTCAGCGAACACGACTGCTTCATTCGCACACATCAGTCCTTTCTGGTCAACACTCGCTTGATCGACCGTTACCACAGAGGATCCGGAGGAAGCCTGGATATGGCAAACGGCGTGCAGGTACCAGTCTCTCAAAGTCGGAAGGATATCGTACTGACGCGTCTGAAAAACAGCTAGATCTTCATTCGAACAATCAGAAAACGACTCCACACTTCCACTAACAGTGTACCATCCTTTCTTTCAATGGTCTGATTTTTTCCATTGGCATAATCCAACCTTTGTCGCTCTGATCGTTAACGCTATGGCGTTCTATAAATATACCTTTCCAGTCGACTGATTAGCATCCTGTCAAATTCTTTTTGTCGCATCAAAGTCCTTTTTGCCCCTGCTGTAATCCAGAGACAAGGCGACTTGCCCATAATTCTTCCCTTGGGCATACCCTGTGCGATTGTTATTCAAAAGGATTGAATCGCACGGCGAGCATCCTCCCATCTGGAATTTCCGGAATCAAATACTCACTCATATTCTCCAAAGACTCTTCGAGAGGGCTGGAATACTCATTCTCCAAAATAAAATAAAGAGTGCAGGAATATATTTGAAATATCAAACCTGAATGATTCAATTCCGATCATCTTTAAAATCCTTTCCATGAAATCATTACTATTTGGTATTTTATTCATTTCGCCCCTTTATCTTTTTTCACAACGCGGAACGACAGCGGCCGGAGGGGAGATCAAATCATCTGCAGGGGAGATCAGCTACTCCATCGGACAGCTGCAGAATGGCACACTCAACACCGCTTCTGGAAGCATATATGAAGGCTTGCAACAACCCTATGAAATTGTCGTGACCCAAACAACAAACTGGGGAGATCGTCTGGGAATTCAGATTACGGCCTATCCAAATCCGGTGAGTGATCAGCTTCACCTGACGTTTGATCAAGACCCTCCAGACAACTGCCTGGTCCGTTGCACAAATGCCTTTGGTGTGCACGTCTTCTCACGAGAGATCAATCAACTCCAGACAGCACTCCGCATGCACGAATTGACACCAGGATATTACTTCCTCACCGTGTTCGCCTCAGGCACCCTGCTTTCTTCCTTTACCATCATTAAACAATAAGTACCATGAAAAATATATGGACACTTTTCTGCATCCTCTTTCTTAGCATCCAGGCGATCATTGCCCAGGCACCTGCCCGGATGAATTACCAGGCCGTCATTCGTGATGCGGCTGAAAAACTCGTCACCAATACACCGATTGGCGTCCGGATCCAGATCCGACAGTCGACCTCAAATGGCACGATCCTGTACAGTGAAACCCATGGGGTGACAACAAATCAAAATGGTCTGGCCACCTTGATCATTGGAGCGGGTCAAGCCAATGTGGGCACCTTTAACGCCATCGATTGGTCGCAAGGACCCTACTTTATTCAGACTGATACAGACCTGGATGGGGGTACGAATTACACGATCTCAGGAACCAGCGAATTACTCAGCGTTCCCTTTGCCTTGTATGCGGCGAATGGCGGAGTTCCTGGCCCTCAGGGGCCACAGGGAGTGACGGGTCCGCAAGGTCCGCAAGGGCCACAAGGGCCACAAGGGCCACAGGGCCCACAAGGACCACAGGGAGTAAAAGGGAATGATGGCGCCGGAGTGAAGATCATCGGTTCTGTCAATAATCCATCCGAACTGGATCCAAATTATTCGGGGGATGTCGGCGATATGTTCATCGCACAGAATACAGGCGAGGGCTATGTATGGGATGGCGCCAATTGGGTGTCTGTCGGACAGATCCGCGGACCCGAAGGTCCACAGGGCATCGCCGGACCTCAAGGTCCAAAAGGCGATACTGGCTCCCAGGGACCGCAGGGAGTAAAGGGAGACATGGGACTGAAAGGAGATGCAGGTGCACCAGGCCCTGCAGGCCCGACAGGTCCACAGGGGCCCAAAGGAGACACGGGGCCACAAGGGCCCACAGGCCCGCAGGGACCCGCAGGGACCTATACCGCCGGAAACGGGATTGCGATAGCTTCAAATGTGATCTCTGCAGTAGATCCTAGCGCCAGTAATGAATTACAAACCATCAGTCTGAATGGGAACAATCTCAATCTCAGTCAGGGCGGCGGCTCCGTCGATTTGAGTGCCATTGGCAATAGCGTCTGGTCACAGAATGGAAATAAAGCCTACTACAATGATGGTTTTGTCGGTATCGGCACAAATAACCCCGACCGCGAATTTCATTTGAAAAGTGCAAACGATGCACGTATCAAAATAGAATCCACTGGAGGGACAAATAACGGCGCTGAGGTTCGGCTGCTTCGAAATAATGGAGGAAGTAGTCTTTTGTTAGACTTACATCCTGCGTCCAGTATTGTCTCGTTTGCAGATGGCACACCATGGGCAGGATCTGGCATCCTGACCACGCTGGGCGGCCCCAACCGATTGTCCATCAATTCAGAGGGTGGGCCCATGAATTTAATGACCCAGGGCAACACACGACTGTATATTGCGGATCAGGGAAATGTGGGCATCGGCACCACCACGCCTTCAGAAAAACTGCATGTTTCCGGAGATATCCGGATCAGTGATGGCACACCAGCTGTTCAATTCTACAACGGTAGTACATGGAAAGGGTATATGTATCACGATGGTACAGATCTGATCTCCGGAAACGTCAGCCTGGAGAATATTCTGTTCCAAACCAATGCCACTACCATTGGTAAACTAAACTGGGATGGACTGACATTATCCAGGCCTGGAAAAACCATTGAATTGGGAAGCCCCGCAGGTGGCGCTGCCTACTTGAGAGCCCTGGACGGAAATGCACCCAATCATTTCAATATACGCAGTAATGGAGTTTCCATTTCGGAAAATGGCACAACGAATGCTGGAGATTATGCTTTCCGTGTTGTACATAATAATGCAGACTTTGGTTTTGACATTTACAATCCCGTTTCCGAGGATCATTGGGAACTATTTGCCGCATCCAATGGCTCACTATATCTCTACGCCAACACAAATTACCGTGGGATATTCGATGCCACCACCGGAGATTATGCTTCTGCCTCGGATGCCCGTTTGAAAAGGGATGTCACTGCGCTCGAACCGACACTTGCCAATGTGCTCAAACTCCAGCCATCCAGGTACACGTATAAGGATAATAATCCTATAGGCAAATCCTCCATTGGATTTATTGCTCAGGAGGTCAGACCCTTGTTCCCGGAAATGGTGCAAGAAATGGACAATGATCGAGATGCGGGCATGCTGGCAGTGAATTATGCCGGATTCTCCGTCCTGGCGGTGAAAGCCATTCAGGAACAGCAAGAGATCATAGATCAGCAGGCCCAGGCGATTGAGAATCTGAGCAGATCCCTTGAACTACTAAAGGCCCGGATATCTCAACTGGAATCCAGGAAATAATTCGCAAAGAATGGCCCAGTCCGACGGATCAACGGAAATATTTCGGAGATCCGTCGGGCATCAGCCGATTCAGTAATCGAATTCAGTGAATCAAGTAGTCTACACCACCACAATGAAACATTCTTCGATTCTGCTCGTCCTTGTCTTGACCTGTATGTATTCACTTCAGATTTCCGCTCAGGATCTGAACAATTTTGACCCGGTCGCCTGGTACACCTTGATCGACTCGACGGGTGATAAGCTTGACATGAACCCCCCCTCAGAGCTGACCAATGCACCATTTCAAGGAAGTGATGGTGTCTATTCCAATGGGCAGTATCCATTCAGTGGCCAACCGGGAGGGAGTTGGATCAGCACGCCAAATCTTTCGGAGCTCTACGACTCCTCGTTTGCTGTTTCGCTGCAATTTCGAATAGATTCACTGGATGACGAATCACACCCGATTATAATCATGGGTGATTCGTGGCGATACCTTGGATTTTCGGTGCTCTATGACAATCGATGGGTGGTAGATTTTAATGGGTATGCCTATACATTACCGGACACGAAAGCGATCGCCAATCAATGGTATGAGGTGACGATCATTTACAGTTCTGCAGATTCTACAGCCTTGTATTATTTAGATGGGGCATTGATCAACCAGAAAAAAGGGGCCCTGATTCGTGACATCAACGATGGGCGAATCACCAATACTCATTCCGGGGCAGGTCGAACATTTCGGGGCCATTGGAGGCATCTGAGGGTCTTCCGGTCCAATGATCTATTCTCCTCAATCAACCAAGCTGTTCCGAGTCAGATGATTCAGCTTTTTCCGAATCCCACAATTGATCACCTGGTCATCACTCAGGAGGGTGATGGATTTGATCGTTGGGAAATTATAGACCTGGCCCTTCAATTACCCGCTTTGTGTGGGATATGGACTTCCTCTCAAATAGAGATCTCGACAGCCACATTACCGGCAGGCCTCTATGTTTTACGCGCTTGGAATCATCAGACATATCAAAACAGCACCCACCTCTTTCTGAAACATTAGTCCATGTACAGGTTCTGGTGTCCAAAACTGAAATACGCCAAGAATAAACATTCATTCAAGGTGAAAACCTGATAGAGGAACGCAAAGCAGATCAACAAGAGGCGAACATCTTGTCTACATAAAGAGATGTCCTGGAAACGGTTTATTCTTCATCGTCCTCGTCGTCACCTTCGTCCTCATCTTCAAAATCCAGATAATCGCGCAAGCTCTCCAGCACACATTCGATCAAATAGCGCTGTGCCTCCGGATGATCATCATGATTTTCCAGGACGGCATTGACCAACATGCCCATCATATCGCCCAGGTCCTCCACATCAGCTGCCGAATACATCTCTCCATTCAAAAAGGGATTCTCCGGTGCATCCGGATTGGGTTCATGAGTGCCAATGAGTGCCAGGAATCGATACGGAGTATCTTCCAGGTTGGGGGTCTCGGTCAGGTCTTTCAAATTTGAACGCAATGCTTCAAAACGTTCGTCTAATGATTGATCACCTTGTTTCATCCTGAATAGATTTGAGGGTCTAAGGCCGGTATCCGACCAATGGCCAAGGTCCGGCTAAATCCCCGGACCGCAAAATAGTGGCGGTGGAGATTTTACTTGAATAGCATTCATCGCAACTTTCGAAGCATCGCCATGGCATACCCGAGATGCAAACCCTCATGTACAGGCGCAAACTGAATGGCGTCATCAATACTAGCCAATTCATAACCATATGTCGTCTTGTAGGACTTGTACTCCTCAAAAACGCCCTGTTGATAATCAGATTCGACCTGTAATAATGTCCTGGTAGAAAGTTCCTGTAAGGTTTCCCATTCTGTGGTATCAATCGCTGCTTCCGGTCTGGTGCCCCGCCGATACCGGCCGATCAGATCAGCATCAATGGGTAGCGGCAACCCGGAAAGTCCATAGGTCAACAAGGGAAGGGTGACTACGATATGCCCGTAATTCCAAACCAGATTATTGGCAAAACCTTCCGGGATGTGGTTCAACCGATCCAGATCCAAGTCCTGGACGATCGAAAGATAATTTTCACGGGTTTGGCGCATGAGCGCTATTGCATTTTCAATCATATTCCAAACCATTCAGCATGTCATTCATGATTCCAATGTTCTCCGGATGCCGGGAAGGAATCGAATGCACGAAATTACCTCATTCTCTATTCCCGAACGATACCATTCCTCTTTTCACCATTGAAATGGTCCACTTTTACGAACTTTCTATTCATTTCCAGTAGAATAGATATGTCAGATAGTCGTCATGCTTTTGTACCTTCGAATTGGCCGGTTCATCCGGCGGCTACTTTTTTGTCCCAAAAACCGCCAGCGGCCCGGGTGGGCCGGCCTAATCCCGTTTTGCCTGTACTGGACGACCCACCATGTTCATGGTGACGGCCTTTCCTTTCAGTAAATCACTTGACATATTCGGTCGAATTGGCTGATTCCAGAAGGTATTCATAAGCAGGTCGAGACGTCAAAGGCCCAAAATCGGGAAATCCTTTGACACTCACTGCTCCACGATCAGGCATCCTCACCGGGAGTCTGACCAAATAACTCCTTATAACACTTGATAAAATAGGCAGGTGAAGAGAAACCACAATCATAGGCGATCTCCGACACCGTACCCCAACGTTGCTGAACGAGGTGTCGCGCTTTTTCCAGCCGCATCAGTCGGATCACTTGATTGGGCGAATAACCCGTCATGGCCGTCAGTTTGCGATGCAGTTGACTGCGGCTCATACCAACCTGCTGGCTCAGATCAACCACACTGAACTGTTCATTTCCCAATTGTGCCAGGATCTCGAACCTCACCCTTTCCAAAAATTCACCATCGAGGCTCTTTACGGGTTCATGTTCCTGGCTGAAGACATGCAATGATCGCCGATAAAACTCCTGCAAGCGGGCTCTCTGTTCGATCATATTGACTGCCCTTATTCTGAGCTCCTCTGCATCGAAAGGCTTGATGATATAATCGTCGGCACCCTTGTCCAGTCCTTCCAACTTATCCGATTGCTCCGCTTTGGCAGTCAGTAAAATGACCGGAATATGGCATGTACGCTCGTTGGATTTGATCCGTTCACATAGTTCTGTACCACTCATCACAGGCATCATCACATCCGAAATGATCAGATCTGGCAATTTTTCCTCTGCAATCGCCAGTCCCGATCTTCCGTCCGCAGCCTCCAGAACAGCAAATACCCCTTTCAGTTGATCTGTGAGATATTGTCGTACCTCAGGATTATCCTCCACAATGAGCAGTTGCGGTCGATGAGATGCCGCAAATTGATCCATACTCAATGCGCGCGACAGGCCAGGACCCTCATCCAAACCTCGTCCGGCTATCGACCCATCATATCCAAGCTGCTCATCGGACTTTGTCATATGAATCTCACCTGGTAGATAGGCGGACTCTAGGATGGGAAATCGGACATAAAACTGTGAACCGTTCCCAGGTTCGCTTTCAAAACGGATCTGGCCATGATGCAATTCAACTAATTCCTTTGTCAATGCCAGGCCCAAGCCGCTTCCGGCCTGAATATCAGATTGGGTCGTCAGAAAAAAGCGATTGAACAATCGAGGTTGCAATTCTTCAGGAATACCCACTCCGGAATCAGCTATGTTCAAATGAGCATGCGACTGGTCCAATGAAAGTTCCAATCGAATATGCCCACCATCTTCTGTATATTTAAATGCATTAGACAGCAAGTTGACCAGGATCTTCTCCACCTTATCTGGATCAAAATAACAGGTCATGTCAGCCTCATTCATCGCGATATCATATCGGATCTGTTTCTGTTCAGCCAGACTCTCAAAAGAGCCGCCTATAGCAAGAACAAATTTCTGGAGGTCTCCCGGAGATACTGCAAGAGTCAGTTTCCCTTCTTCCAGTTTAGAAAGTTCCAGCATTTGATTGACCAGATCAAGTAGTCGTCGACCATTGCGGAGCATGGCTTGATAGTAATTGGAAAGATTCCCTTTTAATGTGCCCCGCAGCAGTTGCTCCAGCGGGCTGATGATCAATGTCAAAGGCGTGCGAAACTCATGACTGATGTTGGTTAAAAACGCTGATTTCATGGCATCCAATTCGCGCAATTTTTCTGCTTCCGCGTGTTCGATCTGTGCCATTAGTTCGATCTCCTTTTGCCTGGTACGCTGCTTCGTACGCATTCGATAAAACAAACCTCCCAGGAGTAGCAATAATGCCAGAGCAGAAGTCACTATCCTGTTTTTGACTTGCCGCTGACTAATGATCGTCAGCTCCTGCCTGGTTAACTCTGCTTGTTGTAATTCATGCTGATATTTAGCTTCCAGTTCTTCGGCACGGTCTAGACGCTCCTTATTCCCCAGGCTGTCTCTGACACTCAATAGCAAAGACTGATAATGATAGGCCTCCTTAAAATTACCCAGGCCCGCATACGCCTGGGTCAAAAGCAAATAGGGCATTTCCATCTTCGGGAGACTCTTCGATTCTTCTGCAAGTTGCAGTGACTGCATCAAGGGCGGAATAGCTTCTTTATTTCGTTTTTGCTTGAGATACGTCTCGCCAATATTTCCCAGGGTGACCGACATCCCATTCTTATCCTGGATGGATGCCTTGATGGCCAACGCCTTCTGGAAATAGTCCAATGCCTGATCGTATCTGCCTTTCTCCATATAGACCTGGCCTATATTATTCAATCCGATTCCCATTCCATATACTTCGTGTAATTGATCACAAAGTTGAACCTGCTTCTCATAAAAGATAATGGCAGAATCCGGCAACATACGATGACTGTACACCATTCCAATATTGGCATAGTTTCGTGCGATGCCAATGGAATCGTTCAATCGGATCTTTGCATCCAGGGATCGGTACAAATAAGCCAAGGCTTTTGAAAAATCCTCCTGTTCGGCATACAACAACCCGATATTCCCCAAGGTCGTTGATGCGGATATCTGGTGCCCTTCCTTCTCGGCAATGGCCAGTGATTGAAAATAGTATGTCAGCGTTTTTTCAAGATCTCCCTGATAATAGTAAACAACACCAAGCGTGCTTAACGAGGTGGCTTCCAGAAGTGAATTATTAGCTCTTCTAGCAAATTGAATGGACTTTTCTCCCCACTCCCTAGCCATTTCGGTATCAGTACGATACGTCTTTGCGGATAATTCCACGGCATAGAATGCTTTGGCCGAATCTGATTCTGCTTGTCGAAAACAATTCACCAGACTGTCGATCTCCCCGAGTTGGGCCATGATCGAAACGGAAAAGGTGAAGAACATCCATGTCAACAGGAGCTTGTTTAGCATGACCAGGACTTTACTCGATACTGAGAATATGAAGATAGTGGAGAAAATGATTTCTTACTCGCCTGGCCGAATATATTGATCTTGGCATGAAGACATTCATTGTACACCCAGCCCGGTTGTACATATACCAACCATATCGATCTTCAAGTGGCTGTTTGAAGGTAGTCTGACATTTTACAGGAACTGAAATTCACGGTACTTGATGCAACATGCTGCACGAATTGATGATCAAAAAAAGGGCCGGGAGAACCCGACCCTTTTTACACAGATGAAATAGAACTATTTTACTTTCCCAAGGATCCATCCGATCACGCCGCCAGCGAGTGAACCACTGACGACATTTCCCAGCAGATCGAATGGCAGCCAATCCCATCCATAGGCAATAAATGTAGAGGCATTGAAAATGCCGTACCATAAGACCATGAAGAAGGTGATCCACGCTCCATCTATAGCACCTTTCAAGAATGTTTGCGTGCCAAATTTTTGTAATAGAACAGTCATGAAAATTCCGGCGACCAGACTTCCGACCACCCACCAGAGCATAGACATCTCCTTCAGGCAGCCGGCATTGTCAGACATCCATTGTTCCATAGAGCCGCCCATCAGACCGGCAAACAGAATCATACCCATGATGAGCATCGTGGCAGTACCGCCCAGAATAGCGAGGATGAATTTCTTTTCCATGTGTTTCACGTTTTGGTTTGGTTGAAAAATGAATTGATCAGAATATTTCACCATTCGTAATACCGAATGATCTGAAAGAACTAGTGTTATGTTAATCATAAACTGACGGATATAGACGTTTGAGTTTTATCCTTGCGCTTTTTGTGGTAAACTGCCAATTAATTTTAGAATTCTTATTATTTCGAGATTCCTCCCAAGCTTTTACTTCCTCTTCAATT
>JAIPBE010000073.1 GCA_021738725.1 Saprospiraceae bacterium
GCCGTTTTAGAATTAGAAGTAGCTCCGATGTGATATCGGAGCTACACGGGATAGATGGCTCAAAAGAGCACCTTCCTTGTAAGTGTTAAAGTTATGAGATAACCCTGAATATGCTAGGTTTTAAACACAGTACCTCAACCCATAAACGAATAAACGAATACCCCCCCTCGCGTTCATGACGAGGTGCCTGCCCAGCGACAGTTTGCAAGCATTCAAGAGATCGTAGCATGTTGGTCCGAATACCCCATCGAAATCACGCCTTAACTCAATAACGCCTCAACAAATATCCGTCTGGTCAAAGAGGGATCTCTTTGCGTCTTCGCTCCTTCGCGGTGCATTGCCGAATCTTGTCTTGAAACGTACCGATGCATGAAAGTCTTCCATTCTTGGTGGGGCCGAATACCGAACACCGTGGTAGAACCCCTCAACCCATAACCGAATAAACCTCCTCGCGTTCCTAGCGAGGTTCCTGCCCAGCATTGGTTTGTGAGCTTTTACAAGGACGTAACATGTTGGGCCGAATGCCGTCTCTCTCACCCCAAAAACGCATAGCCAAAGGCCAGGACGGTGATGATCAACCCCCACATAAACACAGTGTAACACCACCGCAGGTACTCATACTTCTTCGCCAGCACAATCCCGAGGAAATAGAGGTCCTTGGTCATCGACCGGTAGATGAACTTCTTGTCCTGGATGAGCTGGTCCATCCCCCACTGATAATCCTTCAACTTCATATTGTAGAAATTGCCGAAGAAAAGGAGATTGGCAGACTTGTCCTGGATAGACTCGATCGTCACCTCCCCCTTGGTGATCTTGGGTCGGGTGGACAGGGTAGCAAAGATGATGGCAATCAGACAAACGACCAGGAGCAATATGGTGGGGATCACCAGCGCCTGGTTGTCGCCAAACTGAGGGACCAGCGTACTCACCGTGATCGAAATAATGATGGCATTGATACTCAGCATGATGTTCGCCTTGTTGTCGGCGATAGAGCTGAGGTTGATATGTGTCCGGTAGGCCGATCGGAACATCGTCTCCACACCCCGACCAAATTTCTTACCCTCCGCCTCCAACTCGATCTCCTCATCGGGTTCCTGGTGTACGGCACTGGGCGTATACAGGGTCAGCATACCATACAGCTTCTTGATATGCTTGCGCTTCAGCTTGCCATAAAGACGTTCAGCCTCCGCCGTATGGTATTTGTGTTCTTCCAGGAAATGGATCTCAAAGCGCAACCATTCCGGCTCGCTCATCACCTTGTTATGCGAGGCGAGGAACTCCTGCCGGAGCTTGCCTGCAAAGGTCCAGTACTCCGGGGTGCCCAGATGACTGAGATCTGCATCGCACATCAGAGATTGCAAGCGGTTCTGGGGATTTTGGGGCATCTGCGTGGCCCCGATGCAGGATTCTACCTGTTGGATCAGGTCTTCACTGGCGCCCTGCTCCGACAAGGCCTGACGGGCGATGGCCTTACTACGAGCTTCATGCCCTGCAGGTCCTTCGGTATATCCCTGATCGTGAAACCAACCGGCCATCTCCAGGATGGCTGTATCATCGTCTGTCAATTGTGCCTCCGCAGCCAGCAGACGGAGCGAGCCCACCATCTGTTCAGTATGAACCAGATCGTGGAAACAATAGGTTTCCGGCACCCGTAAGGGAATTTCACGCCGGGCATGTTCCTGGCAAAAGGCGACTAGTTCCTGCATCGATAACATAGAAATGGAAAGTTAGGCCGGAATTTTCAATTCATCCGTACCAGAGCAGGAAAAAGGGTAGGAAGGAGTTACGAAAGCCAAAAAGTTGGCTACTCATGGAAGCGATTGAACCAGATATTTCCATTGGCTTCGTCGACATACAAATCGATGATCCATTGCTTGTCATCATCCATGGTGATTGCAATCTCTGTTTGCGGTGGCAATGTCTCGATCAGACCACTAAAACTGGTTGTGGCTTCTTTGACACAATCCTGGCTCTCCAGCCAATCGGCGACAGCCTGTGTATTGACTTCCCATTCTGCATTGGTCTGGTCCTTGGCCTGTTCATCAATTTGATATCCAGCCACCAGCAGGTCATTGTCAGACATGGCTTGACAAAATAACGTTGGATCTTTTTGATCCTGTTTGGTACAGGCCGAACTGAGGACTAGAAACAGGCCTGCTGAGAAAATGATGAGGTTACGTGTCATAATACCGTTTCTCCTATCAACGGGCGCTCAGCCCGTTTCGTTGGAGCTTATCC
Organism: Saprospiraceae bacterium; assembly: GCA_021738725.1. Taxonomy (GTDB): domain Bacteria; phylum Bacteroidota; class Bacteroidia; order Chitinophagales; family Saprospiraceae; genus JAGNXB01. The sequence goes on from JAIPBE010000073.1 coordinate 2,239, forward strand.
CATGCATCCTGGCCACATTCCAGAAATGAAGCAAATTCAGCCACATCTGGCGTGTATCCAACGGGGGAGTTCAGCAGCTGCCCATCCGGGCCGATCAGCACATAGTAAGGCTGACTGTTATTGTTGAAATACTCCGTTTGGAAATGGGCCCACTTATCACCCGTCCGACGCAAGGTGCGCTGACCGGTCACCTTGGAGCTGACCGTCACCTGCTCCTCCAGAGGTAGTTCGATCTTCTCATCCACATACAGGGAAATGAGGACGTAGTCGTTCTTGATGTACTCATAAACCTCCTTTTGAGGCCAGACATGTTCTTCCATCTTCCGGCAGTTCACACAAGCATGGCCAGTAAAGTCGATCATGATCGGCTTGTTCATTTTACGGGCATAAGCCACTCCGGAATCCAGATCCTTGAAGCAATCCAGATTGTTGGGACACTCCTTTGGATACAACCAGCTGTATCCCACGGGTGGAGCCAGGCCACTGAGCAAACCCAGGGATGTGAAAGACTGCTTGTCTTCATCAAAACGGAAACCAGTCATCAGATAGATGGCCGTCACCAGGGACAGCACACCCAGGCCAAGACGCACCTTGCTGGGCTTTTCATTCGGAGAATCATGCGGAAAGCGAAGAAAGCCGAAGAGGTAGGCGGCCATCGCCAGGGCGACCACGATCCAGATCAGAAGGAAAGGTTCGATCTTCAACAGTCCCCAATGCTTCACCAGGTCGGCGTTGCTGAGAAACTTGAAGGCCAGTGCCAGCTCCAGGAATCCCAAAACCACCTTGACCGTATTCAACCAACCACCGGAACGGGGTAGTGTGTTCAGCCATCCGGGGAAGGCGGCAAACAGCGCAAACGGCAGGGCCAGGGCGATCCCGAATCCACTCATGCCAGCAGTCAGCTGCATGGCACCGCCATCAGATGAAAGGGCGCCAGCCAGTAGCGAGCCCAGGATGGGACCGGTACAGGAAAAGGACACCAGGGCCAGCGTGAGGGCCATAAAAAAGATACCAAAGACACCACCCACACCTTCCGCAGAACTCACCTTGTTAGTGAAGGCAGCCGGCATGGTGATCTCGTAATACCCGAAGAACGAGAATGCGAAAAAGAGGAAAATGACAAAGAAGGAAATGTTCAACCAGATATTGGTGGATATATCATTGAGGATGTCCGGATTCAGACTGTCCATCACATGGAATGGAATACTCAGAAGGAGGTACACCAGAAAGATGAAAAACCCGTAGAGGAGGGCGTTGATCAATCCCTTTTTCTTGTCCTTGCTTCCCTTGGTGAAGAAGCTGACCGTCAATGGGATCATCGGGAAGACACAGGGAGTCAACAAGGCCAGGAGGCCGCCGACAAATCCGAGGAGAAAAATGGTCCACATGCTCTTGCCTCCGGTCACCACAGATGTGGTGAATTCACAATCATTGACTGGATTCTCCAGATCGACAGAGGTGAAGGGATAGGTCTGTGCACCCAGGCCAGCGACATCCTCATCTTCAGGGCCCAGATGGATCGTCCCTGCTGCAAAATCGACCGTGAAATCAACGACTTGTGGCGGCAGACAACGGCGATCATCGCAGGTCATAAACTCGAAATACCCGGTCACCTTGGCATTGGCATCGGTCAATTGGAAGTCCTGCTCAAATGAGATGTCCTCCTTATGCTTGACAACCTGCATCTCGAAGATGGGATCGAAGATATCCATCCTGTGGGACCCGGCTTCGCGGAGGTCACCTGCAAAGCCGACACCCTTTGCTTCCATAAAGGTGAACATGGTGGGAATGGGGCCATCGCCACTGTTGTCCTTTGAATAGACGTACCAGCCCTTGTCGATCGTGGCACTGAATATGGCTGTATACTTGTTATCGCCGGTTTTGTTGAGCGTAGCTACCCAGGATACCGGGTCAAAGATGCCGTCTTGTTCTGTTGCCGCATTGTTTCCTTCCTCTTCCGGCAGATCGACGGTCATAGTGGCACTGGCGGCACTTTCTGCAGGTGCAGGTTCGTCGGCTTTGATCAGGAAGGAAAAATCCACCTGTTGGGGTGGAAGACAACGTTCATGGTCACAAGTCATGAATTCCAGCCAGCCTTCGATGGGCTTGCTGAGGTCGGTGACCTTTACCTTCTGCTTGAAGACGGCTTCCGTGGTGTACTTCACCACTTCCATCTCAAAGATCTTGTCGTATCCGGCATGCCGGTCGCCCGACTCTGTGGTTTTGCCGATCTTGGCATAATGCCCGCCCGGTGTAAATTCAAAGGTGGTCGGAATGGGACCATCGCCCACAATATCCTGTGAATAGATGGTCCACCCTTTGTCGATCTTCGCTTTCAGGGTGAGCTCATACTGCTGATCATCCAGCTTTTTGTAGGATTGACTCCAATGAACGGGGTCAAAGATCTGCGCCTGAAGACCTCCTAAGGTCACGAACAGAAACAGGCTGAATAACAGGACGGAAAGGCGCTTCATACATCACAGATTAAAGGAGGTCTACCGTAAACTTCTGTTGGATAGGCGGTAGACATTTCGTTTCATCACAGGTCATAAACGTATAACTACCGGAGAGGGTTTTCGCACCGGCAGGTACTTCTACTCGAGAGGTAAAGGTGGCATTCTTACTGAATTTGACCAGATGCATTTCAAATATCGGGTCAAAGATTTCATGTTTGTTGCCTTCCTCACGCTTGGTCAATTGTTTGACACCCTTCTCAAATTCGAAGGATGTCGGAATGGGCCCTTCGTCCGGTGCAAGAAACTGGGAATAGAGGTACCAACCATCTTCGATCGCCACATCTGCAGTCAGGTCGTAGGTGGTGGCATTCACTTTTTTTACTTTGAGGTTCCATTCGGTCACTTGCTTGACCTGGCCAAAGCCGGTGAGCGGAAGAAGGAAAAGAAAGCTGCAAGCGAGAGCTAGATATTTCATGTGGTGGTATTTATTGAACAGACCTGCAAGTTGCCCGCTTTTGAACCAGTAAGCTCGTAATTGACATTGGATTAACAATACTTTAAGCGGTCCACATCAACGTCTGTCATCTATATCCATCATCTCCTATTCTTCTGCTGTACCCGATGTTCTTATTCTGCTCAAGACAATCGGTTTGATCAGCAAATCGATCAGCCTTCTGTCTTCAGCTATGGCATTAAAGGTACATCAATGGAAAATATTGATAGATAAACGCCGCCATAAACAGCAGGAAATGGCTCATTTCCGCCTGACTGGGACGCAGTCTGACCATCCACAAGCCCAGTAAGGCACCCGTCGGAACAACCACCATCAGGAATTGGGTAAACTCGATCTGCTGGATGATCAGCAGAGAACCAAGAGCAAGAAGTGCCGCCCAATAAAGGATCTGAATATTCTTTTGCACCTGCATGGTCTCGCCCAACGTGACACGATTGTATTGCAGGACCACCGCCACGACCAGCACCATTAGCACCAGGAGCTGGACGACCATCCGCAGCCCTTCCGGACCATAGAAAAAGGGTGGCCATCCCCAGGATAGGCCCGCCAGTTCAGCAAATGTGCCGGGCGGCTCCAGGAGATAATCCATCGCCCACAACAATCCCCAGGGCAACAGCAGTCCAATGATATACTGGAGTGCCTCTTTTACTTTGCGACTCTTCAGAATGCCGATCCCGATCCATCCCAGGAGGGCAAAGAGCAGATATCCCTGAAACGTGAGAGTGGCCAAACCGATCAATAGACCAGCATTGAAGATGGGCCGGACAGAATCCGTCTGCTTGTAGATCTTGTAAAGTTGTTGAATGGCCAATACGAGAAATGTATTCGCGAGAAGCTGCGGGGAAAGACCATAAAACTCGGGAGACGCCGAATATAACAAGGCGATAAACAAGCCTGGAAACAAGGATGCCTGAGGACCGATACGGTATTCATTCATCAGAAAGCTCATCACCAGGCCCTGGATCCAGATCAGGAGGATGGCGATGGTCAGCGTCCAATTCTGTCCGGGCGGAAGAATGCCCAGAAACCAATCATAGACGAAACCACCCTTACCAGCCGGAGCAACCGGCGTCACCAGGTATGCAGGTATCCAGAGGATGGCCAGATAGACCAACACCAGCAGATGGACAAAAAGTTGATTTGTTCGAAAGATTTTCAGCACGAATTCCGGCCTTTGGTGTGAAGATACAAGGTCGTCACAGATCATTCGGAATGGATCACTCCTTCCCTTCCTCCGCGATCATCATCCAGGCCAGTTCTTTTTCCTGGATCTGTTGCTGGATCCCGTCCAGCTCCTTGCTGAGGGTCATGATCTCATCGCCACTCAGAGTTTCTTCGGCAAAACGGCTGTGGATCTGGGCTTTGCGTTCCTCCAGTTTGGCGACTTCCTTTTCCAGCTTGTCCATCTGCTTTTTCTGCTGGTAGGTAATCCCGGACTGTTCGCCTTTCCGGGGGGCAGCCACCTTCTGTGGTTCCGGTTCGCGAGCAGCGCGATCCTCCCGCTGTTTCTCCCGGAGCCAGGTTCGATATTCGGTGTACGTTCCGTTATAATCCCGGATCTGGCCCTCTCCTTCAAAGATGAAGAGGTGATCGACGATCTTGTCCATGAAATACCGGTCGTGCGTCACAATCAGTACCACCCCCGGAAAGTCCATCAGGTAGTCTTCCAGAACATTCAGGGTGATCACGTCCAGGTCGTTGGTCGGCTCATCCAGGATCAGAAAGTTGGGGTTGTGCATGAGGATACTCAACAGGTGGAGGCGTCGTTTTTCACCCCCGGAGAGCTGGGAGACATAGACCTGTTGCTGCGGTCGAGAGAACATGAACCGTTCCAGAAGCTGAGGAGCGGTGAGTTTCTGTCCTTTATCCAGAGGTACAAATTCGGCAATATCCCGAATGACATCGATCACCCGTTTGTCCTCTGCCAGTTGTAATCCGGATTGGGTGTAATACCCGAAGACCACTGTACCACCGATCACGATCTTGCCGCTATCCGGCCGCAATTCCTGGGTGAGCATTTGGAGGAAGGTAGTCTTACCGATGCCGTTGGGTCCGACAATACCGACACGTTCGCCCTTTTTGAACTTGTAGGAAAAGTGGTCCACCAGCAGCTTGTCATCAAACCGCTTGGTGAGGTAATGAGCCTCCAGGATCTTGCTTCCCAAACGGCTGCCCTTGAGGTCGATCTGGAGGTCTTTGTCCGGTCCTTTCGCGGTGGCGGCCTCCTTGATCTGATGAAATCTATCCACCCTGGATTTGGCCTTGGTTCCCCGGCCCGAAGGGGATCGCCGCACCCAATCCAGTTCGCGGAGCATCAACTTGCGCAGTTTGCCCTGTTCCACCTGACCGGTTTCTTCCCGGGTGGTCTTCTTTTCGAGGTAGTCGGCATAATTTCCCTTGTATTTGTAGACCGCCCCACGGTCCAACTCGACGATGGTATCACAGACATTCTCGAGGAAGTAGCGGTCGTGGGTCACGATAAAGATGGTCAGTCCCGGTTGGCTGAGAAACTGCTCCAGCCATTCGATCATTTCCACATCCAGGTGGTTGGTCGGCTCATCCAGGATGAGGAAGTCCGGATCTTCGAGGATGACCCGGGCGAGGTCCAGTCGCTTTTTCTCCCCACCGGACATCTGTCCGACGGTCTTTTCCAGGTCGTGGAGGTTAAGTTTTCCCAGCACCTCCTGGATCCGCGACTCTCGTGCCCAGCCCCCTTTTTCTTCCATATCATGAAGGACATGCTCCATATCGGGATGATGGGGGTCGCGTTCCATCAATTCCTGGTAGCGCGCTACCAGTTTCAGGACGGGATCTCCTGTATCCAGAATGACATCGATGACACGTTTGTGATCTTCGAATACGGCATCCTGGGTCAGAAATCCCAGTCTGGCTTCCGGATGCAAGCCCACGCGTGCATGGGTCCCTTCGGGCAGATCAACACCTGCTGCGACACGCAGGAGCGTACTTTTTCCGGATCCGTTGCGGGCTACCAGGCCCACCTTCTGGCCCTTGTTGATATGCAGGCTGACCTGGTCGAAGAGGATCTTCTCTCCGTAGGATTTACTGACGTTCTCGAGTTCCAGGTAGGTCATAGGGCGGCAAAGGTACGCCAGTCCGTTTCCCCATTCCCCGGGAAGTGTGAAGGAGAGTGAATTTTTTCCTTCTGCAGGAGAGTCTCACTTTAAGAATGTATCCGAATGGAGCTCACCGTCCTTTGTCGGACATGCCTTTCCTTAATAAAAAACCCCGCGGCCTTAACCGCAGGGTACACGTTGCTTAACGCTTCACTCATTAAATATTGGCCATGACAGATGGGATGATCAAAAAGTACATCTACCACGGCTTGGAGAAAAGAGTCTTTCGCTGTAGAAAATGCTGCCTCGAAGCAGAGAAAAATTTTATTTTTTTCTGAGTGTTGAAATTCCCGGACCTTTGCTCCCTATGTCAGCAGCTCCGTCCTATCCGTTGAAAGCCTGGTTGGCGCTGGCTGCCGTCTGCATCATTTGGGGTACGACCTATATGGCCAACAAGGTCGGCGTGACCCATGTCCCCCCGCTCCTGTTTTCAGCCATCCGCCAGATCACCGCCGGCACCCTCATCCTCGGCTGGTTTGCATTGCGCAGCGGGATCCCCTGGAAGGATAAAGCCTATTTTCGATTCCAGGCCACTATTGGTTTTTTCTTACTCTCCATTGGGAATGGTGTCAGTCTGGTAGGCCTTCGCTATCTCGATTCCGGGATCGCCGCTCTGCTCTCCGCCTCCCTTCCCATCGTCATCGTGCTGCTGAATCTGGCCATGCGCAGCGATGATCGACCCAGTTGGAATGGCATTCTGGGGATCTCACTGGGCATGGCGGGTATCCTGTTCATGAGCTGGGACGAATTGCACGTGTCGACAGAATCTCGATTTGTCTGGGGACTACTCTTTCTGCTGATCGCCCTGACCGGTTGGGCCTATGGTTCACTGATCTCCAAATCCAAAACCTGGACCTACCCGGTGTTACTCAACGCGGGTATCCAGATGGTGGCCGGTGGAACCATTACACTGACTTTCAGTTATCCGTTGGAAACCTGGTCGGAGATGCATTGGTCACCGGAGGTGACCTGGGCGATGGTCTACCTGGTGCTGATCGGCTCGTTGATCGCCTATACCTCCTACATGTATGCCCTGGCGCACATGCCTGCAACCATCGTATCGATCTATTCCTATATCAATCCGCTGATCGCACTGGTGGTCGGATGGGCCATCCTGGATGAACGTCTGGACAGTCGGGTGGGCATAGCCACCTTACTCATTCTGGGAGGAGTCTATCTGGTGAATCGCGATTATCTGCGCAAAAGGAAGCGCGTGCGCATCCCATAATGGGCGCTGGCTAGATCAGCTTAGTCCTTCTTTTTCTTTGCACCACCACCTTCGATCTCAAAGTCATCGAGATACTCACCATCGGACTTACCGACGGGCTTACCGACGGGCTTGGACGTGCTCAGCGTCGAACGGGTCCGGATAGGTGTAGACGTGCCGATTGGTAAGTTCAATACGTCGCCGAGGCTGACCCGTTGTGGCCGCTCTGCTACGGGGGCCTCCTCTTCGAGATCATCATCGAAAAGCAACTTACCAAACTCCTCCGTCAGCGCAGCCCGTATTCGGTTGCGATGAAACTGGCTGCGCACAAAATCATCCCTGACCCGGTCACGATTAGACTTGTAGACGTAATCATCCACGGTACCGGAAAGGTGGTAGTACAAATTGAACCAGCCGTTCTCCCGAGCGGGTTTGGGTGCCAGGGATACATCATGTCGGGTAATCTTGTTGATCAACACCTGTCCGGCATCCACCCGTAGTCCATAATCGATCTTCTGGTCGAACCCGTGCAGCCCTGTCACATCCAGGACGAGGGCATTCGAACGAATGGTCATTTTGGGAAGATAGACCATTCCATCCACGACTTCCAGGTAATTCTGAAGGGTGCTGAACCGGACATGTTCCAGGTCCTTGACATGGATATAGTCGGAAAAAGATTCAAGGACATCCAGATCCTGGATCTCACCATCCTCCATCTGAATGGCCGAATAGACATGCAGGTTTTCGGGAATGAAGTTGCCCCGTGCATCCCATTCTGCATTGAAGAGCAGTTGGGTACTCAGGGAGCCTTTGATCTGTTTTCCCGTAATAAAGGTCTGACCAAAATTGTGGCATTGGCGGAAAGCTTCTTCTACATCTACCTCTTCGCATGTCAGGGCACCATCCCAAACGGTTTTCTGCCCCCAATTCAGTTCTCCTTCGAGATTGAGAGTGCCCCCCATCGCCTGCGCGTCACCGCTGATGAGCATGGTCCGGCCGTCCAGAGAAACACTCCCTGTAAAATCTTTCCCCTTAATATCCTCCCAGGTGAATGATCCAATCTCGGCATGCAGGGTGCCATTGTATCGGGTGAACGATGCCGATCCTGATGAAGAAGCCGCCACTGCGGTCGCCTGCGCTTCAGGCTGGTTTTTCTGCCACTTCTGGAATTGCTCCATCAATGCAAATGCATTCAACTCCCTGGAATGAACGCGCCCGTCAAAACGGATGGGCACTGGAGACGCCTGATCCCGGAATTGGGCCAGAAAGCCCTTGATATCGCCATGAAGGATCAGGGTATTGCCGGCGATGTCCACTTCTAACTGTCGGACACCCAGATGGTCCTGATCGAGTTCGACTGTTCCTGAAGGAATAGCGATCAGATCCCCCTGATAGGTCAGCAGCACCCCTTGTAGCTCGGCTCGACCACTGGCCTGAAGATCATTGCGGCTCAGTTTGCCTTTGATGACCACATCGTGAAAGTGTATGGTTCCCTCTTGCCCGCTGACGAGTTCGGTTTGCAACAGGGTGATCGGCATCCGGCCATGCGCTTTCAGGTCGACAATGGCATCCGCCGGCTGTCGAATGGTGCCTTCGAGATGGAAAGGCTCGCCGGTATAAGTCGCATCTAATGAACGGATGGTGATCACGCTGTTGTCGGACTTCTTGCCCGCTGGTTGTTCCCAGGATACGGCGAGGTTGACATCCTCCACCTTGTCGCCTGCCCGCCGGAGTTGACCATCCTTCCACTGCAGGCTGGCTTTCATCTCCGGTAGACGGTTGGCTTTGCTGACACCTTTTATGGTCAGATTGAAGTCTGCCATTCCGGTGGGATCCAGTGGTTCTTTTGTAATGGGCATCTGTCGGGAAACCAGGCTCCATAAGGCTCCCACAGGTTGATCCACTGCTTGCAGGTCCAGATCCAGATAGGTGTCTTTTGTGCCGAGTTCGCATCGACCTTTGACCTGGGTGTGGACGTTATCCAACTGGAGTTCCGTGCCTGCCAATTCATACAGGTTTGTCTCCAGATGAATGGCCAGGGGTCCGGTCGCATTCACTGGCAGATCCTGAACCAGGGTGTCTTTGCCAGACTGTAGGAGGATCAGTTGACCGGCCAGTTCTTCGTCCAGTTGGATGGTCTGCGCCTGCCATTTCCCCTTGATGGTGCCGTTGTCTATCAGGTAATCCAGGGTGAGGTTGTCCTGATCATGATGGTAATGAACCAGCAATTGCTGAATACGGGCTTTGCGAATGTCCAACCGGACTGGGGCATCGCTCTTTTGATCGGAAGGGGCGAAGATGTCGTAATTGCCCTCTCCTTTCTTGTTGAAGTGAATATTCAGTCTTCCTTCTTCGACGATCAAAGCATCGAGTGCGATCTCGTCAGACCACAGGGTCGACCATCCCATGTGGAGGCCGAGGGTTTCGCAGGTGAGGAGGGTATCTCCGTCCGATCCCTCGATATAGACATCCTGAAAGGCCCCTCGGATCCGGGGGAAGGCGCGTATGAAGGAAAGATGGAATTCGCCGACCTCTACTTTGGTGGATACTTCCTCTCTGACCAGGTCGAGGGCCATCTGTCCGAGCTTGTCCTCGAAGATCCAGGCAAGCAGATAGAGGCTTACCAGGAGTAAGATGAAGGAGATAAAAAGACGTTTAGCCCAGGTTACGTACCGTGTCAGTGCCATCAGAAAAGGGGGATCTGTGCTTTAGAACGGGAATCCATGCAAATTTGATACATCCATGGATATTTTTTATCATAGGTTGCACGGTAACCGTTGGAAACTTATCTTTGCCTCCGCTTTCACCGAAAGGGGTGAACGTGCATATAGGGGCTCATAGCTCAGTTGGTTCAGAGCACCTCGTTTACACCGAGGGGGTCGGAGGTTCGAATCCTTCTGGGCCCACCCTTTTAAAAGGTCTTCCGTTTGGAAGACCTTTTTTGTTTCTGGTCTGCCCGATAAGGCCTGGAGTCCTCCATTCGCATTTCTCCTTACGTCAACCCATCTCTATTATAATACTCCTCAACAAAGAACTGCAGGGATTGGTCGAACAGTCTGATCAAGGTCAGGAAGTTACTGACGTAGTACTACGCAGATCTACCCTCGGCAAGGAATCAAAAGACTAACTTCTATCTGAAGCAAGTTGCAGAAAAGTCAGGTATCCAGGATCAGACATCTGCTCGGAAACATGTGGGTGGTACTTATACTGAAAAAACGCTTGCAAGGCTTGAATGGGTCATTTCATCCACTGCACGACCCAGTTTTACAACCAATTGCTACAAATCTGGGAATGACATCAGCAGCATCATGAAGATAACAGGACACTCCACAAAAGCTGTGTTTAAGAACTACATTAAGGTAGGGGAAGAGGAAAATGCGGAGAATTTATGTGGATCAGAGTTCTTCTCCGAAAACAAAAAGTAAGATTCACCTTGGTTGATCCACTGGATTCATGATAACTAGGAGTAGGGCATTCTGATAAGAGTTGTATGCACAGATCAAGGTATCCAATCCACTGTTTCAACAGCTGAATACCTCCTAAAGCTGACTAACACAAACACCAGAACTGCACTCCATGGGCGCTTTCCTTTAACACTGGGTTAAGTGATTTTTAACTTTCGCCCTATGCCCCCATTTCATTTCATGTATTAACTTTGGCGACATCTATAATCACCAATATATAACGATATGCGAAATTTAATACTCATACTAGCAATCTGCTCTTTGGGCTTCGCGGGATGTACATGGGATTGTAATATTGAAAGTGACGCTTATCAACCGACGTTACAGCAACCAACCACACCTTCACCTCCATCCTTGACAAACGAATCTATTCCCACCACTGGAATTAAAGAACTCACAGGAGATGATGTTCTCCATCAGGAGAATTGAAAAGGTGTTTCTTGAGCGCCTAAAACAGGGAATAAGACCCCTCGATCATCCGTTCTCATAGTTTACCACCGTACTGGTCGCTCCATTTATGTTGTGGCTAACAGGACCTTTATTTAGCACCAGATTATATTCAAAATCTGCTCATCATGGATCGGATTGCATTTTGGATCATTACAGTATGGCTTTGTGTCTCTCCAGAATTGAATGCTCAGGAAGAATCATGGAGGTATATCAACTACAGCTTTGGGTTCAGCAGGATCGGGATCATGAATAATCCCATGGAGGAGAACTCCGTTTTCAACCCCTCCATCCAGTTTGAACTAACCTATTCTCAATCCCTGAAATCACGATTGGGATTCAAGTCGGGTATTGGATACGCTACTAATTGGGTCTATACGAGGAACAAATTTCTTATGGGTCCAAATCGCGACCTCTTTATTCTGCCTCAAGACGAAAACAGGCTCAACACGTACATTCGATCCAATCACATTACTGCCTTTATTGGACCTCAATTCCGTATCTCCGAACATAAGGGCCAGAGTGTGTTCGTGAGCATTCTCTATGCGCCTGCGTATAACATCAACCACAAAGTGCAATACAGGGTTGCAGGTGATAATAAAACCTATGGTGATGATTTGAAGCCGATCATACGCCCATTCTGGCATCAACTCGCCTTAGACCTAAATGTAAATATGGATAAATCCAGCTCTGACAGTAGGATCTTCAACTCCTTTACGATGAGAGCTACATTCGATCTGACACCTTATACCTCGAATGGGGAGTTCCTGCCCTACTCAATTGGGTTCCTGTTCGGAATATAGTGCTATGCTGTACCTTGGAATATTCGCTTCAACTAAGTCTCGAACTCAAATAGCTTCTCATAGCACAACACAATTGCGCAACGAATATTTGAATATTTCTTTACCAACACAATATCAACCATGAGAACAAAATTGACATGCAGTGTTTTGTTTATATTCCTGCTTTCAAATCTGAATGCACAAGGGTACTTCTATTGGCCGTATCCCAATACAGGAGTCCCGGACTCTATTTATCAATATGAAATAATTAATGGCAATGAAATCATGGACATTCGCCAGTATTATGTGACAAACTCCGAAGGAGAAGTAATCGATGAATACAGCTTATCCTATAGTAATGCGCAAAAAAAATGGAAGCCTCTTAGTAAAACCGAAATTGACTTTGACAATAGTGGTCAAATTAATTCGAAAAGATATTATTGGGGCAATGGTGATTTATATGAATTGTCTTCTGTTGATTCTGTTTTTCAAGACAGTAGTCTACTGAATTTATTTCACATCATCAACTATTCTGTAGATGATAATGGTTTAATAATCGCACCGCAGGAGTTTATTGAGTATTACCTAAATCAAGGAGGAAGAGATAGTGTTGCCTTCTTTTACAATAATTTGTGGGAGCCCGTTTGGAGAAGCGATTATCATCAAGGTTTGAATTATACCTCAACACGAGCTTACTATTATGACCAAAATAAATGGAGCCTGATAGAGACTGATTCATTTACTTTTTACAATGACCTGTTTGTCTATACATACCAAGCATTTGATGAACAAGGGGCCTTTATCACATACTACATTGATACCTTGTTTCTAGATTCTAAGGGAAGGTTGGATTATGGTAAAACCTATGGAGAAGCTGGTAATGGCTATGAATACGTCTACAAACATAAATTTTATAACACAGACGTTGTAAGTATTGCACAGGAGCAAAATGGAACTGTAAATCTATGTAGGTTTGACATGCTTTCTGACAGAGAATTGGATTTACAAGAGAACGAAGGGGATCTAAGTATATATTCCATCAACGGTAGGATGATTCAATATAAACCAGCTGTTCAAGGTGTAGTTTCGCTATCAGGAAACATTCACCCAGGGATACATGTATTGGAGTTGAGAAACAAGAATGGCACAAGGTGCGTTCAAAAAATACTATTAAGGTAGGGGTGCGTATTCCGGTCGGTTTGACCCCTTATTCCGATTTGGTTTGATCCCCCTGATTCTGGAGCTTTGACCCCCCTGAATGTGGATAACGTTTCGGAGGTTTGCCCCCCTCTGCGAACGTAGATGCTTGCGACTTATCTTCTCATATCCCGGCACTCTAGGCAAGTACGGCTATGCTACTCAATGACTCACAGATGAACAACGTGGTGAAGGGATTCTATACAGATGATGAGTTTACCTCTCTTGGTGGAGATATCAGCTTCTGGAGCCTCTACAACCTCTTTACAGCAGCTACGAAGGGGAGCTATATCGACTCTTTTTTGAGTCGGAATACCAATGCTGTCGAGTTTGTGAGTCACCTGCAGAGAGAACCTGGGAGTTGGTTTTGAAGGTGATTGTTGCTCAGTTGTTAAAATCAATAAGAATGACTGCTCTTAGTTTGACCTAAGAGCAGTCTATTTTTGGGCAAATCATCTCCGAATGATAACCTTTCTAATATATTGTCTTCCAGAGTTGTCGCTAATTAAAACGTATACTATTCCTTCGTAGGCACCTTCTATTTTCAGAATGTGAACGTCAAAAGAATGTGGTAACACTTGACCTGAAATCGAGAATACCTTGATATTTTCAATTACCATCTTTGTGTCGAGATAAAATGTACCACCCGAAGGGTTAGGCAAAAGAGACATAACTGGGTAAGAGCTGCTCTCTATCACAGTCGATAGAAATTCAATGCAATCGGAAGTATCAGAGCATATGCCGTTAGAAGCAACTAGGGCATATTTGCCGATCTCAGTTGGATGAAAAATACTATCGACTGCTCCTTGTATGTTTGAAAATCCGTTCTCACAATCTACCCATTGGTATGTTGCATATTCACTTGATGCGATTAATGAATCGCCAACTTGTTCAATACTTGCTGAGATAGGTTCGATGGTCAACGACAATATCTCTACACTCTTGCATCCAAATGTGCTGTGATCAGAAAATGGATAAACACCTGTTTGATTGTATTCGGTTGAATTAATGAAAATTGGAACACAAGATGAGATTGAACTATAGGATGTATCAATATCGGCAAAAAGGGCTATTCTGCCAAGACGAGTAGTTGGTGAAGATGCTATGTACTTGAAGTTTCCACTTACATATAAGACATCACAAGCATCAATTTCTAGGTCGTTTGCTCCACCGCTATTTATAATGCCACCAGGGCCAGTAAAGTAATTCAAATTCAATGAGCCATCAGCTTCGAGCAAAACAAGATCTCGATAATACCCATTGAAGTGATCAAATGCACCTGTAGCAATGATTCTTCCATCAGATATAGAAACTATCTCATATACATTCGCATTGTCAGGTCCAGTACCAATATCAAACCCCTCATCAATGCTTCCATCAGAGTTTATCCTTGCAATTCCCTTTATTGCGTGAGAAGAAAAAGTCGTAAAATGCCCCCCAATAAGAATTTTATCATCCTCATATCCTATAGCTGTAATTATTTCAAGGTCGGATCCACCATTGAAGTTGATTGACTTTGATAAGTGACCACTATCGTCAACACATACAATATTTCCTGCAATGGAGTCATTGAAATATCCAAAATCACCAACAACAAGGTATCTGCCATTAGAGTACGGCAAAACTTCATTTACCCAAGTGTTTCCATTTGGTATTGCCGATTTTGGACCAGATCCAACATCAAAGCTACTATCTACACTGCCATCACTATTTAATCTCGCTACATTCACTTTCTTAAGCCCTCCCACTTTGCCAAAACTTCCACTTATGACAATCTTATCATTTTCATCAAGAATACAATGATATACGCGCCCATTAATTATACCAGGATCAAAAGGTTCATCTAAAGTGCCATCAGAATTGAGTCTGGCGACACTATTTCTGATTTTTCCATCATACTCAGTAAATCTGCCAGCAATGATGATTTTGCCATCAGATTGAATATCAATTGAATAGATCCAGTCATTTGCACCTGTACCAGGATTAAAGTCTGTATCAACAGAACCATCTAGATTCAATCTGCAAATATGCATTCTTGGAAAGGTATCGAATGTTGTAAAATAGCCAACCACAACTAACTTTCCATCCTCTTGTAGCTTACTATCAATAATTCTGTCATTAGCTCCCAAGTCGAAAAAGTATGTAGTATCCACCACAGCTGTCCAAAACGTTTTAACTTCCCAAATATAGGCATTGATAACCAATTGGTTATAGCCTAAAACAGTACCATTTTCAAAACAACCCTACCCATTTAGAACAGGGTTAAAAGTTCGGGTGGCGGCTTATT
>JAIPBE010000001.1 GCA_021738725.1 Saprospiraceae bacterium
GTTTATTCCGGACGCACATGTCCTGAAATCAGACTTTTTTTGCTTCTGGGACACCCAATTGGGGAATAAAAAAATTGCAAATGATTAATATTCAATTGATTATAAAATTAGCTCAAATTTTTTGCGGAAGTCAGGAAAGGTAGGCACTGAAACAACGCACAGAAAATGAAAAGGCCGTCAATTTGACGGCCTTTCAAGAAAGGACTCTCCCACCTTGAAATCGGTTTTGGTCTACCTGAATACATTCAGGAACCGGTCTTTGGGATGACCGGCAAGAGAATCAGAAGATGTTCATAGGGATTATCGGTGCCGGGGCACCAGGACCGCTTTCCCGGGACAAGGAAGCGGCTGCTAGCTTGCAAGCAATGCAAATATAAATAATTATCTTATAGAAAAAAGATAGTTATGAAAATTATTCTTCAGTTTGTTGGAAGGGTTCTCGGGCCGCGGCACCTGACCAGGCACCCAGACTGGCAACAAGCCCTCCGATGAAGGCAGTGACCAGAATGACCATCAGCGACGAAAGACCGTTGAACAGTGTTCCGATCTGGCTGCTGAGCAGATGGTCGTTGGCCTGATCCTGGAAGAAAGCAAGACCACCCCAAAGCAGGCCTCCAGCAATAAATCCTTCCACAATGGCATGGATAGGGCGCGCGCGCAGTAAAAAGCAGACGATCGCAGCCAGTGGGGCAATGGTCCACCACGGCAGCCAGGGCCCAGAGAGAAAGGAAAGCGCGATAATGGACAGTATGATAGCTATAGGTCGGATCATGGATTAGTTCGTTTTCAAAGTCAGAGCCATTAATGGCGTATGATTCATGACTTCCTCTCTGGTCTGGATCTGCAAGGATCGATATTCCCCCTTTTGCCAGGTGGACAGGAAGTTTCGATAATATGGACTGCCGGGATTTCCGGATTGGCCGCCGGGAAAGATCCCGAATGCCCGGATCTGTGGTCCCAATTCAACGATCATCCGCCAGGAAGGACCATTTGTGGAGGTGATGGCATTGATTGCATTCTTGTTCCCTCCGAGTTCAAGATCCATAGCAGAGAAGGCAGGGATCCTAGCCAGATGCATGATATCTGTGGATTTGTAAGCGGACCAATAGCCTTTTCCTGAAGCAGATAGATCAGTGAATTGCTGAAAAGCGTTCTTCCAGGCCAGGGTCACCACCTGTTGCCCATCTTCAACTTCTTTAGTCCCCTGGATGTCAAACCACTTCAGATCGGGCGTGATTTGTAATAATTCCAATAGCCGCCATTCATCCGGAATTTCTACAGGCATCTGTTCCCGGGCAGTATAGAGTTCATCCCAGGTCAGACTGCCGACCTGCCGTTGCCACAGGTCAAACAGGAGGGGCATATTATTCAAGGCCTCAAAGCGTCCATCCCAGGCACGGAGGCTTTGCAATGCAATGAATTCCTGATTGGACAGGACTGTTGTGTCGACCAGTGGGAAAAATGTCTCCATTGCCTCCAGAGCAAACAGGCTGGTATTGTCGGACTGGAGTGCCATCATATCTTCGACCGTCAGTGAATCATTGCTGCGTAAGCGTTCATTGATATAGCGGCCCCGATAATTTTCGAAAATGCCATTGTAGGCATACGGATAGGAGGTACCTGTGGATTGCTGATTGGCGGAGGCGAGATATCCTTGTGCAGGATTGATGGCGATCGGATTTTCATCATCAGGGACAAAACCGGACCAGGCGACTTCAGACAAGGAACCATCCTGTACCAGGCGTCCGTCCGTTTGATTCCGGATAGGAAGCAACCCGCTGACCCGAAGAGCGATGTCGCCCGTGGTGGTCGCGAACAATGCATTCTGCATGGGCGCATCGTAGGCATAGAGCGGCTGAAGCCACTGCGCAACGGTGTTGGCCTGATTGATCTTGGCAAATGCCAACCCCATTTGATCGTCGATATCCAGAAGCGGGATCCAATGCATCGCCAGATCTGCTCCGGAGGTGCCTGCTATCAAATTGGGGACAGGCCCCCAGACCGTGAAGCGCACCGTATCCAGGACGGGATCTTTCTGTCCGCGGACAACGATAGTCTCCGTGCGCAATGCCGCCATTTTTTCCTGGCCATCCAACAGGTATTTTGTCTTAGTCTCATCTGTCCATCGAATGGCATACCAGTCCATGACATCGTGTCCCGCATTGGTGAATCCCCAGGCAGCATGTTCATTGAATCCAATGGCGATCCCTACCAACGGCGGGAAGGCAACTCCATAGGAGGAGGCTTTGGGTGTTGATATCTGCATTTCCAGCCAGATGGAAGGCAGGGTCAAGGTCAGATGGGGGTCGTTGCACAGGATAGACAAATGATCTCTGGTTTTGGCCTGACCGGCGACCCAGTTATTGCTGCCGATCCCGGGCACACTTTCCGGCAGCCAATCCTGATATCCCCAGGTCCCGGAGGCGGACATTGTGGGAGCTTGGGTCAGGCTGTTATTTGTGGAGGAAAACGTCGATGAGTCTGGTATGACAGGAATATCCTTCGGGTTTCGATTGGGATAGAGGAATGGAAAGTCAGCAGGTCCTATCACCTGGTAGGCATTGCTCAGGGGAATATCATGTGCCGTTCGGGCGAGGGTCTCAGACATGGCCATGATGAATCCGGCCGATTTTGTAAAGGTCCAGGGTTCGGGTTCGTAATCCAGAAGTTTGAACTCCAGGGGCCATTCACGAGGGTTCAATTCTTTGATCCGGGCATTGACACCATCTGTGAACGCTTGCATCAGTGGCTTGATTTCCGGATTGGCTTCCCAGGAGGCCGCGAGGCGTTCGGCTGCCTCCAGGATACCCTTTCTTCGTTGCCCCAGGTCGTAGGCCAAGGTTCGTTCGCCCATGATCTCGGACAGTTTTCCCAGAGGAGCCCTTGTGCTGAGGTCCATTTGAAAGAGGCGTAACATGGCCGAAACGTATCCCTGGGCAAAAGCAGCATCCAGGTCATTCTCCGCATAGATGTGTGGGACCATCTGGTCATCAAAAAGGAGGGTGACCTCTCCCGTCAAGCCTGCCAATTGCAGATCTCGATGAGGATACCGAATGCCCACAGGTTCCGCATTCATCCAGAAGCCATGTTGGGGGGAGAAGAATTTGCCAGGAGGAGGCAAGGTGTTCTCTCCCAACTTCACTGGATGATCGAGAACATAGATCAGTCCGATTGTCATTAGAGATGCCAGAATAAAACGAACAAAGGCCATACTGCGCATTTGTGTGCAAATTACAGGTTTGGATGACGAGGGACCAAAGAAAAACCCCTTGCGACGGACTTGTCCGCCGCAAGGGGTTTTTCAAGTGGAGAAGAATCGACTTATTCGCCGTCCTTCAGGATGCTTGGCTTGCTCGATGGAACAGGCGTTTCAACTTCTTTTTTCAGGATATTTCCTTTGATGGTCAACATCCGTGTGCCAATGGTTTCGTTTGTTGTCAAGGTCACCGTTTTGGTAAATTTGCCAACGCGGTTGGTATCATACTTCACATCAATAGATGCGGTTTCGCCCGGCATTACAGGCTCTTTCGGCCATGTAGGAACCGTGCAACCACAACTTCCACGTGCATTCTTGATCACGAGAGGATCTGTTCCAGTATTGGTGAACATAAACTTCCGTACGCCATCTGCACCTTGGTCGATCGTACCATAGTCGATCTCAATGGTTTCAAATTTTGCAGAAGGACCAGAAGTTGCCTCGTCCTGTGCAAATGTAAATGTTGCCAGTCCAAGGAATAAAAACAAACTCAGTAATTTTTTCATCGCCAGCATTTTTTTGGTGAATCGATATGACAAAAATAGGGGAATGCCCTTTTGGAGGAAAATTTATGACGGCAGATCGCTGTTAATGATGAGTTAAGAGTAGGTTACTCGCTGCATATCAAGTAGTTGTAGAAATCAAGAACGCCCCCGAGATTTCTTATCTTTGTCAGAGAATTGCCCCCCTATGGAAGAACTGGTACGACAAGAACAAGCACAACAAACAAAGGGTTTTGAACAGGAGGTATTACGCGATTATTGGATCGCGGTGATCAGTCGCGAAGCGAGCATGCTGGCCAGAAAGGAAGTATTGACTGGCAAAGCAAAATTTGGTATCGTCGGAGATGGGAAGGAAGTGCCTCAGATCGCCCTGGCAAAATATTTTAGAAATGGTGACTGGCGGTCGGGCTATTACCGCGATCAAACATTGATGTTCGCGCTCGGCCTGTCAACCCTTGAAGCGTACTTCGCACAACTCTATGCGGATCCGGAGAATGATCCATTTTCGGGTGGTCGGCAAATGAACAGCCACTATGCCACACCGCTGATCAATGAAGAAGGAGAGTGGTTGGCACACCGCGATATGAAAAATGTATCAGCGGATATCTCCAGTACAGCTGGCCAAATGGCCCGTGCTCTTGGGCTGGCACTTGCCTCTAAAAAATATCGGGAAAATCCAGAGCTGGCAGATGCGGGTTCCTTTTCGCGCCAGGGAAATGAAGTCGTCTTCTGCACCATCGGCGATGCCAGTACTTCAGAAGGTGTGTTCTGGGAGACGATGAATGCTGCTGCCGTCCAGCAAGTGCCGCTGATCGTCTCCGTATGGGATGATGGCTTTGGCATCTCGGTCCCCATCGACTATCAGACAACGAAGAAGAGTATTTCAAAAGCGCTGAAAGGATTTCACAGTGAGATCATCGGTGAAGGGATGTTGCTGATCACGGTGAAAGCCTGGGATTATCCCCAGTTGTGTGAGGTGTACCAGGAAGTGAGCGAACATGTCCGCAAGACCCATCAGCCCGCCCTGATCCATGTGCGGGAAGTGACCCAGCCGCAAGGGCACTCGACCTCTGGTTCGCACGAACGCTATAAGACCAAAGAGCGATTGGCCTGGGAAGAGGAATACGATTGTATCAAACGAATGGGGGAGTGGCTCGTCGATCAGGATCTGGCTACCCATGATGAATTGGAGCAATTGCGTCAGAAAGCCAAGCTCGAGGTCAAGGAAGCCCGAGATCGAGCCTGGGCCCAATACTGTGAACCGATCAAGGCCTATCAGACACAGCTTACGGATGCCCTTACAAATGCAGCGGCATCTGGACTGCCCTTTCCCGGGTTGGCGGAAGCACAACAACAATTGGAGAGCCTCCGATCTCCTCAATACAGCGAACTGGTCAAGCTGGCCAGGCATATTCTCTTGCAATGGCACGGATTTGAACATGTATCCATTGATGTCATCAAGGGATTGGTCCGCACTGCCTATACCCGTGCGGCGCATGCCTACCACAGTCATTTATATAGTGAAAGTGATGCATCGGCAATGCGCGTTCCTGTAGTTCCTGCAGCCTATTCCGAGGCCAGCACGATCAAGAATGGATTTGAGATCCTGAACAACTTTTTTGATCAAGTCCTGGAAAGGGACCCGCGCTTCTTTGCCTTTGGTGAGGATGTAGGCAAGATTGGAGACGTGAATCAGGGCTTTGCCGGATTGCAAGGCAAGTACGGTGAAGCGAAGGTCTTCGATGCAGGCATTCGGGAGTGGACCATCATGGGACAGGCCATCGGTATGGCCATGCGTGGACTGCGGCCCCTGGCTGAAATCCAGTATCTGGATTACCTGATCTATGGTCTGGAACCACTGACGGACGATCTGGCTACCGTCCGGTATCGCAGTAATGGTATGCAGATGGCACCGGCTATTATCCGGACCCGCGGGCATCGACTCGAGGGGATCTGGCATGCGGGTTCACCGATCGGTATGCTGGTCCATTCACTGAGGGGGATGCACGTTTGTGTACCCAGAAATATGACCCAGGCAGCAGGCATGTACAACACACTTCTGCAATCGGATGATCCGGGATTGGTCATCGAATGTCTCAATGGATATCGATTGAAAGAAACCCTTCCGGATAACCTGGGTGAATATACAGTACCCCTGGGGGTGCCTGAGGTGCTTTCAGAAGGAGAGCATCTGACCCTGGTGACCTATGGATCCTGCGTCCGGATCGCCCAGGAGGCAATTGCTCTTCTGGACACAATGGGGATTCATGTTGAACTGATCGATGTACAAACCATGTTGCCCTTTGATCTGGAAGGTCGAATTGTCCATTCATTATCCAAGACTAACCGGATCATCTTCCTGGATGAAGACGTTCCCGGAGGGGCGACATCCTATATGATGCAAGAGGTCCTGGAAAATCAGGGAGGCTATCAATTCCTGGATAGTTCACCGATGACGATCACTGCTCGGGCACATCGGACTCCATATGGTTCAGATGGCGATTATTTCTCCAAGCCCAACGCAGAAGATATCTGTGAAAAAGTACTTGAAATGATGCACGAAGCATTTCCGGACAGCTTTTAATAGACACAGGCAACCTTCGGTCAACTTCACAATCAAAGCCGGAACCGATTATCTTTGGCCCTAACTTAAAATCTGTTCGACTTGCGTGACGGTTTAGTCATTATTCCCACTTACAACGAACGGGAAAACATCCAAAAGATTCTGGAGGCTGTGCTGGCCCTGGGACCGGTGTTCGACGTACTGGTGGTGGATGATGGGTCGCCGGACGGTACGGCAGGAGTGGTAAAAGAGGTCATGAGCCGATTCCCCGACCGGGTGCATTTGAAAGAACGAGCCGGCAAGTCCGGGTTGGGTACCGCTTATATAGAAGGATTTCGTTGGGGGCTGGCTCGTCAGTACGACTACTTTTTTGAGATGGATGCCGATTTTTCGCATAATCCAAAAGATCTCCTCCGCCTTCGGGAACCTGTCGCCAAAGGCGAGTCGGATGTCACCGTGGGTTCACGCTATGTGAAGGGAGGAGAATTAGAAAATTGGCCTATGGATCGCATCATGCTGTCCAGAGGTGCATCATTTTATGTCCAGTTGATCACCTGGATGCCCGTACATGATCCAACCGCTGGATTTATCTGCTACCATCGACGAGTACTGGAAACGATCGATCTGAGCAAGATCCGCTTTGTAGGATATGCGTTTCAAATCGAAATGAAATTTGCTACCTGGACCCTGGGATTCCGCATCCAGGAGGTACCCATCTTGTTCGCCGACCGTGTCGAAGGGGTATCCAAAATGTCCAAATCGATCGTTCGAGAAGCTGTGGGCGGTGTGATCGAAATGAAATGGCGGAGCCTGTTTCAATCCTATCAGTCCCGCTGATCCCCGGGGGCATCATTGAACTGTGGCGACACACCTTCAAGTGAATTCCGGGCTGAAAAATCAGATGCATCAGCTGACCTTCTGCTGGAGGTAAACGTCAGGATGGAGCGATCTTCTCATCGTATAGAGGTCCTTTTCCCCCGAGGCAATATTAGGTTGAAAAAGAAATAGTTGAAACCCGGTCCGATCCGATGCTCATATTTGAGTCGGGTGGGAGAAATGTATTCTACGCCACCAGCCTGAATCGGACAGCCATTAATCTACTTATTGATATACAGGCAATTACGCATGTGTAAAAGCATTACGTTAAATTTTTTTGTGATTTGTGTGGGAGAAAGTGGACTGTAATGGGACAATAGGTTACTTTTGGGGTAAGAAAATGGATATCAGTGGCATCATTTGATCTAGTTGGAAACTATACCTGCCGTCTCGATGAAAAGGGGCGGTTGAAGTTGCCGAGCGAATTGCTCGCCCAGCTGGGAGAAGAGCATGCTACCAGGTTCGTTTTAAACAAAGGGTATGAGAAATGTCTCGTCCTCTATCCCAAGACTGTGTGGGAGGGATTTACAGAGCAGCTGAAGGCAGTGCCGGACTTTATGGCCTCTGTTCGGGAGTTCAAGCGCGAATTCTATCGCGAATCCTACCCGTTGGCAAAGGATGGTTCCGGTCGTATTCTGTTGAGTAAGAGCCTGCTGGAATATGCGGGTGTGGATCGAGAGGTGAGCCTGATCTGTCAGGGCGACAAGATCGAGATCTGGCGCACAGAGTCATTTGAAGAAAAGCGCATGGATCCGGCTGATTTTGCGGCGTTGGCGGAACAGTTCTTTGCCAATTTGTACAAAACTAATTCCTGATCGGCGCATGGGAGACTATGACTACCATGAACCGGTTCTCCTGGATGAAAGCATTCAGGCGCTCCATATTTCAGAAAAGGGAATTTACGTGGATGCGACCTTTGGCGGTGGCGGCCATGCAAGAAGGATTCTGGAGGCCTTGGGGCCGGAAGGCAGGTTGTTGGCTTTCGACCAGGATGAAGCGGCTCTGGCCAATGTTCCTGCGGATGATCGACTGACCTTCATTCCCCACAATTTTCGCCATCTCGAACGATTTACCCGTTTTTCCGGGGCGAAGGAGGTGGATGGAATTCTGGCGGATCTGGGTGTATCCTCCCATCAGTTCGATCAACCGGAGCGCGGATTTTCCTACAGATTTCCGCAGATGGATCTGGACATGCGGATGAACACGGCATCCGGGCGAACAGCGGCGGACCTCCTCAATCAAATGGAGCCCGGTCAACTGCAAAAGATATTGGGTGAATATGGAGAGGTGCGGAATGCCCGGACTGTGGCAGAAGCGGTCATCCGGTTTCGAAACCAGCGGCCTTTCAAGCTGGTCGGTGATCTGTTGGAGGTCCTCCAGCCATTGATCCGAGGAGAACGCCATCGGTATCTGGCGCAGGTTTTTCAGGCATTGCGTATTGCCGTCAATGAAGAAATGGAATCCCTGGAAGAGATGCTGCAAGGTGCGTTGAAGGTGTTGAAACCTGGAGGTCTTCTAGTGGTATTGACCTATCACTCTCTCGAAGACCGGATGGTGAAGCGGTTCATGCGCAGTGGCAATCAAAGCGGAGATCCAGAAAAAGACTTTTACGGGAATATTAAACGCCCGTTTGAGGTCCTGACAAGAAACCCGGTACAACCGGATGAAAATGAGTTAGATCGAAATACCAGGGCACACAGTGCAAAGATGCGTGTAGCCCGAAAAGTGATAGAAGCATGAAACATTGGAAGATCAAGGATTACCTCGTATTGCCACAGACAGGTGCGAACTATGTCTTGCGCAATCTCCATTTTTTTGGCTTCCTCGCCTCGCTGATATTGGTCTATATCTCCATTGTACACCAGGGTCAAGGGCGTGTTCGGGAATATCAGTCTCTGCAAAAGGATGTCAAAGAAATGCGTTCCAAGTATCTGAAAATGCGCTCTGAAACGATCGTGAACCATCAACAGTCTGAGATCTCACGGCAAATGGGAACCCTGGATGGATCTATGAAAGGAAGTGTCCCCAAATTGATCGAAAAGCCTTAAGAGGTATGGCAGAGGCACGCAAGAACGAACTCCTGATCAAAGCTTACCTCGTCCTGGGACTGGTCATGCTGCTGGCACTGGCCATATTGGGCCGGGTCATGGTCATCCAGTGGGTGGAAGGAGATAAATGGCGGGCCCAGGCAGAGAAAAGCCAGTTGAGATATGTGCCGGTGGAAGCAGAGAAGGGCAGTATCATCACAGAGAGTGGGGCTATTCTGGCCAGCACCGTCGCGACGTATGAATTGCGGATGGATCTCAATTCCAGCGCAATGAACGAGCATGACTTTCAACAGGAAGTCGATTCATTGGGTTGGTATATTTCTCATTTTGTTGATCGCCGATACTCTGGAAAAGAATGGGCAAAAAAATTGCGTCAAGGAAGAAAGGAAAAGGATCGTTATTACCGCATTCATCCCAAGCTGTCCGTTGAAAAAGCGGAACTGGTGAAAACCTTCCCCATGTTCCGGAAGGGACAATTCAAAGGAGGGATCATCCTGTTGGAACGGCTGGAGCGTGAGCGGCCATTTGAAGGATTGGCGAGCCGGACCGTCGGTTCTATTCGGAAGGGAGCCAAACCTGTGGGGTTGGAAGGAAGATACCAATCTGTGATCTGTGGTGAAGATGGTATGCGACTGATGCAACGGCTACCCGGCAACATCCTGTTACCGATCAACGATCTGACAGAAATCGCTCCCAAACCGGGAAAAGATATTGTGACCACACTGGATATGGGGATGCAGGATATTGCCCATCATGCCCTGACCAAAGCCCTATCCACCCATCAGGCAGAATCGGGAGTGGCTATAGTCATGGATGTCGAAACAGGATTTATCCGCGCGATGGTCAACCTTGATAAGAGCGGCAACGGGTATGAGGAGCTGTACAATCATGCCATTGGTTCCGCAGTAGAACCAGGCTCTGTCTTCAAACTGGCCAGTTATATGGCCCTGCTGGAAGACGGATATGCCAAACCGGATGATCTGATCGATCTGGAAAAAGGGGAGACAAAATTCTACAATAACACCTTGAAGGATGCCCATTATCATGGCATTGATACCACGACAGTGAGCCATGCTTTTGAGATCTCTTCGAATGTCGGTGTTGCCAAATTGATCCAACGGTATTACGGAGCCCAACCAGAGGCGTTTACGAAACGAATCAAGTCGTTTGGAGTCGGCCAGATAACCGGTGTTGATCTGGCAGGAGAAGCACATCCTATTCTCAAGGAACCAACGAAAAAAGACAATTGGAGTGGAATTACACTTCCTTGGATGTCAATGGGTTACGAGGTCGAAATGACCCCATTGCAGATTCTGAACCTGTATGCAGCTGTGGCGAATAGCGGGAAGATGATGAAGCCCAAGCTCGTATCGGAGATCCAACGTCAGGGCGAACCTCTCAAACAATTTCATCCGGAGGTACTGGACCGGCGGATCGCTTCGTCCAAGGTCATCCGTCAAATGCGAACCATGTTGGAAGGTGTGGTCATCCGTGGGACAGCCTCCAGAATGGCATCGCCCCTATATGCATTTGCCGGCAAAACAGGGACTGCCCAGATCGGGTATCAACACGGAAAGGAAGTTGCTTATCGCAGCTCTTTTGTCGGTTATTTCCCAGCAGATAAACCCAAGTACGCAGCGATCGTGGTCGTGACGGATCCACACAATGGATATTATGGCAGCGAAGTGGCCCTGCCCGTTTTCAGAGAAATTGCCGATTACTGCTTCAGCTCCAGAAAAGAAATGTTCGAGCCTTTGCAGGCCGATCTGGAAAAGGATTTTCAGGCATTGAACATCCCCCAATGGGAGGTAGGCAATCGCGAAGATTTCCATCGGATCTGCATGGAGGCGGGAGTCCCCAAACAGGATAATGGCGAAGGGGAATGGGCTGTGAGCAAGATCGAAGAAGAAGATCGCTTGCACTTCCTCAATCGGATCCTACCTGAACAACAGGTCCCCAATGTCCTGGGCATGGGTTTGAGAGATGCTCTCTACCTGCTGGAGAACAGTGGATTGAAAGTGGACGTGATCGGTGTCGGAAAGGTCCGGCGACAATCTGTCCCTGCAGGCAAACCGGCCCATGGCCAATACGTCCGCATCAACCTGGAATAATGAAATGAACATTGATTTTTTGTGATAAACACCAACCTTTTTTCTACACAAACGCACCGGTAACAAATTGAAATCCCTTGAGTACATATCGAACGGTGTGAACGTTCTGCAGTTCCGGGGTGATCTGGGGCAACCAATTGCTCGGATCACCCTGGACAGCAGAAGTGTGGAGGCAGGTGACCTGTTTGTCGCTGTCAGGGGTACTGTTTCTGATGGACATCAGTACATCTCCCAGGCTATTCAAAGCGGGGCAACGATCATCGTTGCTGAAGAAAAAGCACCGGAGGATCTCGCACGGGATATCAGCTGGATGCAGGTGAGTGATTCCAGAGAGGCACTCGGTCGGATGGCCGAAAACCTGTATGACGCACCATCAAAGGAACTGCGGATAGTCGGCGTGACAGGTACCAATGGTAAAACATCTGTAGTTTATCTCCTGTATCAGCTCTTTACGGCTCTTGGCTTTCCCTGCGGGTTGATCTCTACGATCCAAATCCGGTGGCCCGGTTTCCAGGAAGACGCCCGATTGACCACTCCTGATGTGATCTCTCTTCAAAAGACATTCCGCCAAATGGTGGAATCCGGCGTGACCTATGTGTTTATGGAAGTCAGTTCACATGCCATTACGCAGGGGAGGATTGACCGACTGACATTTGCGGGCGGTGTATTCACCAACCTCACTCATGATCACCTGGATTACCATGGCACCTTTGCTCATTATCTGGCCGCAAAAAAGACATTTTTTGATCAGCTGTCCAAAGAAGCATTTGCGCTCATCAATCTGGATGACAAGCACGGAAAGGTCATGGTCCAGAATTGCCCGGCATCGATCAAAACATATTCACTCCGAACCATGTCGGATTTTAAGGGACGTATCCTTGAAAATCGCCTGGAGGGACTTTCCATGAAGATGAATGACAGGCAGATTGCCTGCCGTCTAGTCGGCGATTTTAACGCCTATAATCTTCTGGCAGCGTTGGGCGCCGCCTGCAGTCTCGGTATCGATGAAGAGGAGGCCTTGCAGGCATTAAGTGGTTGCGCGGGCGCAAAAGGGCGCCTGGAGATCCTGCGTCACCCTTCCGGCCGCATGGGTGTTGTAGATTTTGCACATACGCCAGATGCTCTGGAAAAGGTGATCAACACACTTCAAGAGCTCAAACCAAAGCAATCCCGACTGGTCTCTGTGGTCGGCTGTGGAGGTGATCGGGACAGACAAAAGCGCCCGGTCATGGGGCAGATCGCTGCAGCTGGAAGCGACCTTGCTGTTTTTACTGCAGACAACCCGCGGTCAGAAGCCATTCAGGTCATCCTGGATGAAATGGTGTCCGGTGTGGCTGCGCGGGATGATATGAAGGTGCAGGTGATCGCAGATCGGAAGCAAGCCATTCAGATCGCCGCTCGCCTGGCCAGGGTAGGGGACGTGATCCTGGTAGCCGGGAAGGGTCATGAAACATACCAGGATATCGGAGGTGTTCGCTATCCATTTGACGATATGAAAGTGCTGAACGAAGCACTGGAGATCCCTGTGAACTCCTGAAGAGAATACATTTCAGTTTGGTTCGGTACGGTGACATGGGGCGGACAAAGGTCCGCCACCGTGTCCCTTTTTCGATCCACTGAATCAAAGATAAATCAGACCTGCCGAAACCATGTTCACGCACCTGTTCGACTACCTCGACAAATTATATGACCTGCCCGGGGCAGGCCTGTTCCGGTATATCACCTTCCGGGCTGGTGCAGCGATCATGGTGTCATTACTCATCAGCATGGTATTCGGTGCAGGGATCATTCGGAAGTTGCAGCGCATGCAGATTGGGGAGAGTGTGCGCGAATTGGGTCTTGCCGGTCAAAAGGAGAAAGAAGGCACACCAACCATGGGGGGATTGATCATCATCATGGCAGTGCTGGTTCCCTGTCTTTTATTGGCTCGTTTGGACAATGTCTATATCCAGCTGATGTTGCTCTCCACGATCTGGATGGGTGTCATCGGATTTATCGATGACTATATCAAGGTTTTCAAAAAGAACAAGGCTGGCTTGAAAGGGATTTTCAAAGTGATCGGTCAGGTCGGATTGGGATTGATCGTTGGATTGATCATGCTGATGAACGATCAGGTGACTGTTCGTATGTCGCTGGAAGAAGCCCAGAGCAACGGATATGAAATCACCCAGTTCTTCAATTCATATGACGCCGATACGGATGAAGTAAAGGAGTATGTTCATGTCAAGACAACTTTGACAAATGTGCCCTTCTTCAAAAGTAATCGGCTGGATTACAAGGACATATTGGGATTTCTGGGCGATAATGCTGGCACCTGGGTGTGGATCATATTCATCCCTCTGATCATTTTGATCGTGACGGCCGTGTCCAATGCAGCCAATTTGACGGATGGACTCGATGGCTTGGCCACTGGTGTCTCTGGTATCATTGCAGCGACGTTGGGTGTGATGGCCTACGTGAGTTCAAATGCCATTTTCGCAGATTATCTGGGCATTCTCTTTCTTCCGGATTCTGCCGAGCTCGTGATCTTCGCCGCCTGCCTGGTAGGAGCATGTGTCGGCTTTCTCTGGTACAATGCCTTTCCAGCGCAAATTTTCATGGGCGATACAGGCAGCCTCACATTGGGAGGCATCATTGCGGCTTTTGCTATTGTCCTCCGAAAGGAATTATTGATTCCCATCCTCTGCGGCATCTTTTTAATGGAAAACCTGTCCGTAATGATCCAGGTAGGTTACTTCAAGTATACCCGCAAGCGATACGGAGAAGGTCGCCGTGTCTTCCTGATGGCTCCCTTGCACCATCACTTTCAGAAAAAGGGTTTGCATGAAGCCAAGATCGTCGCTCGATTCTGGATCGTCGGGATTCTGCTAGCTGTATTTACCATCGTCACCCTGAAAATTCGTTGATGATGGCCGGGAAACAGATTGTCATATTAGGTGGTGGTGAAAGTGGGGTAGCAGCAGCCATCCTGGCCCAGGCCAAAGGCTACGAAGTCTTTGTTTCGGACGAGGGCTCCATTGGTGCTGTATTCAAAGCAGAGCTCCTGCGAGCAGCGATCGAATTTGAAGAGGGAGGACATTTTTCACCCGTGCTTCAGGATGCGGATCTGGTCATCAAGAGCCCGGGAATTCCCGGAGAAAATGTGCTGATTCAATCCTATCGAGATCGCGATATTCAGGTCATTTCCGAGATCGAATTTGCTGCCAGATATATCTCCGGTCAGATCATAGCGATCACAGGTACCAACGGAAAAACAACCACCACCCATCTGCTCCATCACCTCTTTCAACACGCGGGGCTTTCCGTGGGATGTGGCGGGAATATCGGTCACGCGTTTGCTCGCCTGGCTATGGATCCGCCCAAAGACTGGTATATCCTCGAATTATCCAGCTTCCAATTGGATGATATTGACCAATTCCATCCACATATTGCCTTGATCCTCAATGTAACACCGGATCACCTGGATCGATACCAGAATAGTATGGACCTGTATGCAGGAGCCAAGCTGAACCTGTCCAGAAATCAAGGAAAAGAGGATTACCTCATTCTACAGAAGGACAATCATTATATCGATCAGGTTTTGGCGAATCGCCCGATACGGGCCACGATGATGTGGGTCGGCCAACCGGATGGAGTATCCGGAAAATGGTTGACAGTGGCCGAAGAGAAATATGATCTTACTGGCTTTGTTTTAAAAGGAGAACACAATCTGTTCAATACCACCTGTTCGATCCTGGCAGCGCGGAAAGCAGGCCTTTCCCAGCGTCAGATCCAGGAAGCACTGTCTTCCTTTTTACCTGTGTCTCATCGGATGGAACCGATCGGTGAATTGAATGGCGTACGATATATCAACGATTCGAAGGCCACCAATGTGGATGCGGTCTGGTACGCCCTTCAGGCCATGGATCAGCCGGTCATCTGGATCGCCGGAGGAAAGGACAAGGGAAATGATTACGATGCCCTGCTGCCACTGGCTAAAGAGAAGGTAAAGGCCCTGGTTTGTCTGGGTTTGGATACGCGCAAACTGGAATCTGTTTTTGCGGGTGTAGTACCCCATATCTCGGTCTGCCGATCCATGCAGGACGCGGTCAG
Source organism: Saprospiraceae bacterium (assembly GCA_021738725.1). Taxonomy (GTDB): domain Bacteria; phylum Bacteroidota; class Bacteroidia; order Chitinophagales; family Saprospiraceae; genus JAGNXB01. The sequence continues at coordinate 15,450 of JAIPBE010000001.1, forward strand.
TGAAGCTGCTCGGTTGGCCGATGAAGGGGATTGTGTATTGCTATCTCCGGCTTGCGCAAGTTTTGATCTCTTCAAGAATTATGAGCATCGTGGGAATATGTTCCGCGAGGCATTTCATGAATTGCTAAAGGAAACACCAACATGTCATTAGGTCAGAAAGTCGTTCAGAATCTACAGGGTGACCGGGTGATCTGGACCATCGTCATTCTCTTTGCCGCACTCTCCGTGATTGCCGTGTATTCCTCCACCAACTTACTGGCGTACAGAGAAAAGGGAGGCGATACCGAGTTCTATCTACTCAAGCACGGCTTCTTTATCGCCGGAGGGTTGTTGATCACCTATTTGTGTTATCTGTTGCCCTATCAGGTGTTTGCCAAGATGGCCCGGATCCTGATGTTCATCACCATACCATTGCTCCTGTATACCCTGGTCTTCGGAGTCGACGTAAACAATGCCCGTCGGTGGATCACGATCCCGATCATCAGTCTGACGTTTCAAGCATCCGATCTGGCCAAGTTGGCGTTGGTGGTCTATCTGGCGCGTGAACTGGCCAAGCGGCAGGATCATATCAAAGAATTTCAGAGTTCATTTTTACCGATTCTTGTACCTGTCGTGGTGGTGTGTATCCTCATTGCCCCGGCCAACCTGTCCACAGCGCTCATGCTGTTTTGTACGAGTGTCCTGTTGATGATCGTAGGCCGAGTGAAGATGCAGCATATCCTGGGTCTGATCGGCATTGGCGTATTGGCTTTCGGGGTACTATTTCTGGTAGGGATGGCCTTTCCAGAGCTCACGCGTGCGGGGACATGGGTCTCTCGTGTCCAGGAATTCATGTTCGATACGGACGGTGGATATCAGTTGCAGCAATCCAAGATCGCGATCGCCAAAGGAGGACTCTTTGGTGAAGGCCCGGGGAACAGTATTCAGCGCAACTTCCTGCCCTCGCCTTATGCCGACTTCATCTATGCCATCATTATCGAAGAATACGGCCTCTTCGGTGGCGCATTCCTGCTAGGTTTGTATGTGATCCTGTTTGTTCGGAGTGTCCGCCTGGTCACCTTGTGTGAAGGTGCATTTGGATCCTTATTGACCATGGGTATGAGTTTGCTGATCGTTCTGCAAGCCCTGGCCAATATGGCTGTATCAGTGCATTTGGTGCCAGTGACCGGATTGACGTTGCCCTTGATCAGTATGGGTGGTACCTCTCTGCTGTTTTTCAGTATGTCGGCCGGGATGATCCTCAGTGTCAGTCGCCAGGTAGAAAATCAACGCATCATGCCAGTTCCGGAGCCAACCCCTGCAGCCGCATGAAGATCCTGATCGCGGGAGGCGGAACGGGCGGGCATATTTATCCCGCATTGGCGATCGCAGATGCGATACGGGATACCCATCCTGAGGCTGAAGTCCTTTTCATCGGGGCGCGTGGTCGTATGGAAATGGAAAAAGTACCTCTGGCGGGATATCCCATCGAAGGACTGGATATAGCCGGCATCCAGCGGCGGTTGACCTGGAAAAACCTGTTGATACCATTCAAACTGGCAAGCAGTCTGTGGAAGAGTTTTCGGATCATCATCCGGTTCAAACCGGATGTAGCCATCGGCGTAGGGGGCTATGCCAGCGGGCCTGCATTGCGGATGGCTTCCTGGTTGGGCGTACCTGTAGTTTTGCAGGAACAGAACTCTTATGCCGGGATGACCAATCGCCTGTTAGCTCAAAGTGCAGCGTTGATTTGCGTCGCCTGGCCCGGGATGGACCGGTATTTTCCAGGGGGCAATATTGTCCTCACGGGGAACCCGTTACGCGCGCAGTTTTCCCGACATGATCTCACTGCTCAGGACGCTCGTCAACAATTGGGCATGGATCCGGATCTGCGCACCATTCTGATCATGGGTGGCAGCCTGGGCGCCCGCGCACTGAATGAAGCTGTTCAGGGCGGCGTTGCATGGTTGAAAGACCATCCAGATCATCAGCTGTTATGGCAGTGTGGGAATGATCATTTGCACGCATGCCAGGAGTCGGAAGTAGCATCGCTTCCACAGGTCCACTTACGGCCATACCTCGATCAGATGGATCTCGCCTACGCAGCAGCAGATATTATCGTGGCCCGGGCAGGGGCGCTGACCATTAGTGAACTATGCCTGGTGGGCAAGCCGGCGATTTTAGTACCATCACCGTATGTAGCGGAGGACCACCAAACAAAGAATGCACAGGCTTTGGCGCATGCTGGTGCGGCAGTTGTCATTGAGAACGATCGGGTCGGAACAAGGCTTTTTTCCGAGATCGAACGCCTGGCCAGCGATGTGGTTCTACGCAAAAGCATGGCTTCTCACATGTCCGAACAGGCTCGCCCGGGGGCTTCGAAAGATATAGCACGACGGATTGTTCAACTGATCAAACCGAAGGAAGCATGAATATTCAGGAGGTTCAGCGAATCTATTTTATCGGAATCGGCGGCATCGGCATGAGCGCCCTGGCCCGGTATTTTCATCAACGCGGAGTCCTTGTTTCTGGATATGATAAAACGGAAACACACCTCACCCGGCAGCTGGCCGCTGAAGGTATTGATGTGACCTATTTGGCAAAGGTTGAGACCATTCCGAACGAGGTCGACCTGGCAGTTTATACACCTGCAGTGCCAGCAGATCATCCGGCTTTTGCCCATTTCCGAACCACCAGCGTTCCATTGATGAAACGGGCCGAAATATTGGGCTGGATCAGCAGGAATGCAACGTGCATCGCCGTTGCCGGTACGCATGGTAAAACAACCACCACGACCATTATCGCCCATATGTTGCGGACTGCCGGCGTAGATTGCAGTGCATTCCTCGGAGGGATCAGCGGAAACTACGGCACCAATTATTTACTTGGCCTGGATGACTGGATGGTGGTGGAGGCGGATGAATACGATCGTTCATTTCTGCATCTGCATCCGACCATCCTCATCGTCAATGCCCTGGATCCGGATCACCTGGATATCTATTCGGATGAGAAGGATATGTTGCAGACATATTACCAGCTCCTGAAGCAGGTGCGGCCGGAAGGTCATATCCTCTTACGGGAGGACCTGGGGATCCCCGAAGAGGTATTGGCCGAAGTCACTGCCCGCATTCACCGGTTTGGTCAGGGTGCAGTTGATTTTAAATTGGCTGAAGTCGCCCAGGTCGATGAACAGATCCGATTTGATCTGGAAACGGAGGTGGAGACCTTCCGACAAATCGCGTTTACGCTTCCCGGGATACACAATGCCTATAATGCAGCAGCGGCATTTGCCACAGGTGTGATCATGGGGCTGGACACCCCCAGATTGTATGTGGCACTTTCCACCTTTAAAGGGGTGCATCGTCGCTTTGACATCCATGTCGATACAGAGACAGTTGCGTATGTCGATGATTATGCCCATCATCCGGTGGAACTGGAAGGCCTGGAGCAGGCGGTCCGGTCCCGATTCCCGGGAAGGAAAGTTACCGTTGTCTTTCAGCCACACCTCTTTTCTCGTACCCGAGATTTTGCAGATGCATTTGCCAAAGCATTGGACCGCTTTGATATACCCGTCATCACCGAGATCTATCCGGCAAGAGAATTGCCGATTCCGGGAGTCAATGTAGAAATGATCCTGGATCGCATGGTTAATCCAGAGAAAAAATATATTCCCAGAGAAGCGTTACTCGCTTATTTGAATGCGCAGAAGCCGGATGTCCTGGTGACTGCCGGAGCGGGCGATATCGACCGACTGATCCCAAACATTATCGAACTTTTAAATCCCAGTGAATCATGAAAAAATCTAGGTGGAATACATTCAGACGCCGGAGTCGCCTGATTTGGCTGATTATTTTTGGTGCGATTGCAGTCACTGTTTCGACTGCGATGTTCTCCAAGCGGGATGCTGTCGCTAAGGAGGTGATCATTGAGATCAAACCCATGAAAGATGGTGGTTCCCTTTTGACCATGGAAGAGGTCCGGACGCTGTTGGAAGCTAGATTCCCGTCCAAGGACCCGGAGCGTTTGTCCAAGATTCCCCTCCGGGTGCTTGAAGAAACGATCAATGCACATCCAATGGTGCAGCATGCAGATATCTATGTAGATGCTCGGAATCGGGTCAGAGTGCGCATCGAGCAGCCGGAACCGTTGATTCGGATCATTGATGATCGCGGGGCGAACTATTATCTGGATGCCCAGGGAATGCGGATTCCTATATCCAGGCATTTCACGCCAAGGATCATGGTGGCCACAGGAAAAATCCCCAGTTACCGGGATAGCGTGCTACAACAACCGAATCATATTCTGTCGCAGCTGGTACTTCTGGGCCAGACGGTCCAGGACGATCCATTTATGGCGGCGCTGATTGAACAAGTGGATGTGCGCAATGGCGACCTTTATCTGATCCCTAAAATGGGGAAGTTCAAAATCCTGCTGGGTGATGTGTCGGACCTGGAATCCAAGTTCAGTCGCCTTAAATCCTTCTACCGGCACATACTGCCAACTGCTGGATGGAGTAAATATGCCCTGGTAAACCTGGCCTTTAAGAACCAGATCGTCTGTAGAAAAGCCTGACAAGGGTATTTCTACACATAATGTGAATAAATCTTTCGGGATATTAAAAACACTTGTAATGTTTCCCAGTATCTTCGCCGACACGGGAAATAACACCAAATAAAGGTAAATCTGCGACGGATGGAAGCCATGAACAAAGCAGGAGAGATAACGCCATTTACAGTTGCGTTAGATATTGGGACCACCAAAGTCTGTGTTCTGATCGGACGGAAAAATGCACATGGACAACTGGAAGTGCTTGGACACGGAAAAGTAGAGTCCAATGGCGTCCTGAGAGGTGTGGTCTCCAATATTGAAAAAACGGTCCAGGCGATCAATGAGGCGATCCGCAAAGCGGAACGTATGGCTGGATTTTCTGTGAAACATGTGAATGTCGGCATCGCTGGACAGCATATCAAATCGATCCAGCACAGAGGTATTCTGACCCGGGACAACAGTCAGGAGGAGATTAACGATCACGACATTGAGCGCCTGATCATGGATATGCACAAACTGCAGCTTCCTCCCGGCGAAAAGATCATCCATATCATCCCTCAGGAATACACTGTGGATAATGAACAGGGGATCATCGACCCCAGAGGAATGTCGGGTGTCCGTCTGGAAGCGAACTTCCACATTGTAACAGGGCAGGTCACCGCTATTCAAAACTTGAATCGCTGTATTGAAAAGTCAAACCTGATCGTTGACGAGATCACGCTGGAACCGATCGCCTCAGGCACATCAGTATTGAGCCAGGAGGAGAAGGACGCCGGTGTGGCTCTGGTTGATATCGGTGGAGGTACGACGGATATCACCATTTTCCACGAGGGAATCATCCGGCACACTGCCGTGATTCCATTTGGTGGCAATGTGATCACCAAGGATATCAAAGAAGGATGCAATATCATGGTGGATCGGGCCGAAAAGCTCAAGGTCCAATTTGGTTCTGCTCTTTCCAGTGAAGTCTTTGACAATCTGGTGATCTCTATCCCTGGCCTGAAAGGCCACGGGCATAAAGAGATCTCTGAAAAGAATCTGGCTCGGATCATCCAGGCTCGAGTGGAAGAGATCATGGATTATGTGATGTGGGAGATCCAGAAGGCTGGATTCGAGCGCAAACTGGTCGGTGGTTTTGTTCTGACCGGTGGCGGATCCATGTTGCGTCATATCGCTCAGCTGACCGCTTATCACACAGGTCTGACGGCTCGTGTGGGCCAACCGAATGAACATCTCGCACACGGATACCCGGAAGAACTGGTGAGTCCGATCTATGCGACAGCTCTAGGTCTTCTTTTACGGGGTTCAGAAAAACCTTATTTCCCAGAGGAAGAAACCCGGGAAGACATTTACAACCAGGACAATGTATCGGTCCATGATCAGTCGATCACAGGAGATGAAGGCGCAGGCTGGTTCAACCGGATGTTCGAGCGCGCCAAGGATTGGATCAAAGAAGAACAGGATTCAAACCTTTGAACACGACAACACCTTTTTTCAGAAATAAACACCTCCCATGATGGAATTCTTAGTTAATCACGATAGCAGCCATATCATCAAAGTGATCGGTGTTGGCGGTGGTGGCAGCAATGCGGTGAACCACATGTTCGAACAGGGTATCACCGGAGTCGATTTTATTGTCTGTAATACGGACAGCCAGGCTCTTGCCTTGAGTCCGGTACCGGTGCGGATGCAACTGGGCCCCAACCTGACTGAAGGCCGCGGTGCCGGATCCATCCCGGATGTTGGGAAGGAAGCTTGTCTGGAATCTGTTGAAGATATTCAACGCCTGCTGGAGAACAATACACGGATGTTGTTTATCACCGCTGGAATGGGTGGTGGTACCGGGACTGGCGCTGCTCCGATCATTGCCAAAGTTGCTCGTGAGTTGGGTATCCTGACTGTGGGAATCGTGACGGTTCCGTTTCAGTTTGAAGGAAAACGCCGTCAGACCCAGGCGATGCATGGCCTGGATCAACTGAAGAAGAATGTGGACACGCTGATTGTTATTACCAATGAGCGACTGCGTGAAATATATGGTGACCTCGGATTGCGGGATGCTTTTTCGCATGCAGATGATATCCTGACCACGGCGGCACGGGCAATCGCGGAGATTATTACCGTTCCCGGTTATATCAACGTTGACTTTGCCGATGTCAATACCGTTATGCGGGACAGCGGAGTGGCGATCATGGGGGTCGGAATTGCCGAAGGAACCGATCGGTCTCGTGAAGCGATCGATCTGGCTTTGACATCACCTCTCCTCGAAGACAACAACATTCAGGGTGCTCAGCATATCCTGCTGAATATCTCCTCTGGAACACGAGAGGTAACCATGGATGAGATCATGATGATCACCGATTTTGTCCAGCAGGAAGCGGGTGAAGGAACAGATGTAATCTGGGGAAATTGTTTCAATGAAGCCCTGGGTGATAAACTTTCCGTTACATTGATTGCCACAGGCTTCAAGAGCCATGGCGCAAAGGATCGGATGACCGGTGACGGTCGGATTATCAAGACATTGACCGACGATCAGACCTTGCCTTACAAGGATACACGCGAATTGACCATTCAGGATATAACTGGCGAAGAGTCCTCCGAGGCTAAGCCGCTGACGACCAATTGGGAGACGCCGGTGCAACGCACCTATAGCCCCAAAAAGAGTTCGACCACAGTGACGCCGATGATTGGTCAGAAGCCACAACAAACCAGCACACCGGTGAAATTGAGCTCTCCCAAAGTGATCTCTGATCTGGAAAATGAGCCGGCCTTCGCCCGGAGAGGTGTTCGGTTGGATGAACCATCGGCCCCGTCATCCGACGAGAACCGCAGCCGGATCGCTGTGAATGACAGCGACGAACCGGATCTGTTCAATACCCTGCCATACCTCCACGATAAGGGATCCGTAGATTAATCAACTCTAGGATCAAAGAATCAAGCGGCGTGCCTCAGGTGCTCCGCTTTTTTTGTGTAACCTCCAGAATGGTTTCTCTTTCCAGGTCCTTGTCTTTCAGCAATATGCGGTATTTCCCGGGCGGGAGATACAGGATCCCGTTATCGCTGTCCTTTGGTGCAGGTTCCCCATTTTTCTGGAGATGAGTGATCCATTTTTTCTTGCCTTTTTCATTTGAAATGCTCAAATCGTAAGTCCAATTCGAGAGTCCTCTGGCGACCTCGACCTCGCCTGACGCCAGCAATATCCGGGATTCCTTCTCTGGATAAACCTCCCAGGTCATCATCCGATCTTCCTGAGAAAAGCTCCAAATGGGCACTGACGGTACATTTGCCTCCAACCACTTGCTCCAACTTTTGCCCCAGCCTTTCTGATACCGAACAGGACTTGGTGTCAACAGGGTCAGAGCTTCATTGGTCACTTCCGACCGAAGGGATTGCACATTTTTCAGATCGGCTGTAAAGAAGGACCGGCCATGTGTGCCGAGAACGAGTGTACTGGTGGATGGATGAATGACCAGATCATGCACAGGCACGCGAGGAAGGCCCTTATCAAATGGCATCACGTGTGCTCCTCGGTCAAAACTGGCGTATACGCCGTGGTCCGTCCCAACATAGAGAAGCTCTGGATTGGCTGGATCCTCCCGGATTACATTGACGGGCTCCGAAGGGAGTTCCAGGCAGATCCGTTCCCAGGTCTTACCAAAATCTTCCGATCGATAGACGTAGGCATCAAAATGGTCCCAACGATATCCGTTGAGGGCCACATACACTCTTCCTTCTACAAACCTGGAGGCCTGTATACGGCTCACCCAAAGGTCCTCCGGCAGCCCCTCCGTGATCCTCTGCCAGGAATAGCCGCCATCACGTGTGACATGGATCAAGCCGTCGTCACTCCCACAATAGATCAATCCGAATTTCAGAGGCGATTCGTGGATGGAGGTCAATGTACCATAAGGGACATCACCCTTCCTGCCGCCCTTGGTCAGATCGGCACTGATCTCTTCAAAATGCCGGCCCTGGTCCATAGAGCGCAACAATTTTTGCGCGCCCATATAGAGTATATCAGGATTGTGACTGGATAGATGAATAGGGGTCTGCCAGTTCCAGCGATAGGGACGTTCTCCCAAATCCGGTTTGGGGGTGATCAGGGTTTGTTCCCCGGTTTGCGTGTCGACACGGAAATAGAAACCGAATTGATAGCCGGTGTACACCGTTCGTGCCTCCTCTCGCGGGTCGATCTGGATTTGCATTCCGTCCCCTCCCAAGAGCGTTTTATACGGGTATTGGCCGGTCATTTCCCATCGCAGTGAACCCTTATATGTGGATGGCCCCTTCCAGACACCATTGTCTTGTAAGCCGCCATAGATATGAAAGGGATCGGCATCATCCACTGCTACAGAATAAAACTGGCCGACAGGTGGACGATTGGCCCGGATCCAGCTGTTTCCAGCGTCCTGGCTGATATACACCCCGCCATCATTGCCCAGAATGATATGGTCCGGGCGATCGGGGTTGATCCAGAGGGCATGGTGATCCACATGTACATTTTCGGCATTGACCGAGGTGAAGGTGTGCCCACCGTCCGTCGAATGCAAGACGGGAACTCCCATTATATAGAGATTGTCCGGATCGTCTGCCTGCACGCGGATCTGCCCGAAATAATAGCCATAGGAATAGAAGATGTCATCCAGGAACCCATCATGTGTTTTCTTCCATGTCACTTCATTTCCATGGAGTGCATAGATCTCTGCACCCACCACAGGCGTGTCAAAAAGCAGACTGTTTGCCCCTTCTATGTAAAGGACGAGTGCTTCGGGCATTATGGAGTCCCGGGCGACCATGCGAATGACCCTATCCGCATCGTATTTGTCGGGGAATTCATTTTCCTCCAAATAGGTCTGCACCTTCTTTTTAGGGACGTTCAGGAATTCTGCCTTTGTCATGGTACGAAGTTCATCCTTGGACAACCGGCTGGTATCCGTTGATTCCTGACTGGATGATCGCCGGCTTTGATTATCGATCAAGGCATAGAGGGTGCTCTGATCTCCCTGGTATCCCATGGCCAGTCCGATCCGACCGGCGCCTTCACCCGTGGGAAATCCTTGTTCTGACGTACTGATCAAGGTCCAGGTCATCCCACCGTCATCACTTTGATAGATGCCGCTGGACGGCCCCGATTCGGACAAATTCCAGGCTTTTCGATCCCGCTCCCAGAGGGAGGCAAAGAGGCGATCCGAGTCTTTGGGGTCCATGATCAGATCAACCGCACCAGTGCGGTCATTGACGAACAGGGTGTGCTCCCATGTCAACCCTCCATCTCTGGTGTGATAGATACCGCGTTCCGGATTGTTAGAATACAAGTGTCCCAGGACGGCTACCCAGGCCACCATGGGATCGTCGGGGTGCAGAATGATCCGACCGATATGGTGGCTTTCTGGCAGCCCTCTATATTGCCAGGTCTTGCCTGTATCCTGGCTCATATACATGCCTACCCCGGCATAACTCGACCGGCTGGAATTGACCTCTCCTGTGCCTACCCAGATGGTTCCAGAAGCCCAGTCTGCAGCGATGGCTCCGATGGTCATCACCACTTCCTGATCAAACAGAGGGGTAAAGGAAGAGCCGTTATTTTTGGTCAGCCACAAGCCTCCGGAGGCATAAGCTACCAGAAATTGACTGGGATCATTCGGATCGACCGCCAGATCGACCACCCGACCGGAGAAAATACTTGGGCCCACATTCTGGAAGGGAATGTGCCGGACCCAACTCCTTTCCAGGAGTGCTTGTCGTTTTTCCTCGACAGCTAATCGGTCAGTGCCGGAGGTCTGTTGGACAGTTTGGGAAGTGACATGAAGAGAAGTGAGGAAAAATAGGAAAAGGGGAAATATCCGGGCCATCTGTAGTCGTTGTATTGAATCTGTTGACAAAATAGGCGATTCCATGGATAGTGGTGCCCGTGAGCTCGGATGGCGTTCTATCTTTGCCATTCTCGATTTTATACTGTGAAGCGAATAGACTGGTACCTGATCCGATCCTTTATCACCCCATTCGTGGGTACCTTTTTTATTGCCCTGTTCGTTCTGATCCTGCAGGTGCTGTGGGTGTACATTGATGATATCATCGGCAAGGGCTCCAGTCTGTTATTCATTCTGGAAATGATTTTCTACCTCTCTATGTCTCTGGTCCCATTGGCATTGCCGATAGCGGTGCTGATCAGTTCGGTCATGGTGTTTGGTAATCTGGCGGAACGGTATGAACTATCCAGTATGAAATCGGCGGGCATCTCCCTGGGCCGAGTGATGCGCCCCCTCTTTTTTCTGGTTCTCGGTGTCTCTGTTTTTTCATTTGTTTGCTCCAATTGGTTTATTCCCATTGCCAATCTGAAGGGCAAGACCCGTTTGTACGACGTACGAAAACAGAAGCCCAGTCTGAATCTGGAGGCGGGCACATTTAACAGTGATTTTAATGAATATGTGATCTTTGTCGGACACAAATCGGATGATGGCCTGACCATCTATGATGTAATGGTTTACCCGGAGGACAATTCCCGTCAATTCCAGGTTATCACTGCCAAAGAAGGCCGATTTTATACCTCGGATGATGGCCGTTTTTTGATTATGGAGCTGGACAACGGTCATCAATATCAGGAGACGGATCAACAACAGGGGACCGGAGGTCGGCCTTTCATTCGCACCACATTCAGCCACTGGGAAAAGAAATTTGATCTGGGCCAATTTGACCTGGATCGAACAGATGAAGAGTCGTTCAAGACCAATGCTTCGGTCATGACCATCGCTCAGATCAATGATTCGAGAGACTCCGTGGCCCATATCCGGGCCGCTCGGAATGCGACGTTCCAAAAGCAGATCCGGCCCTATTTGCCTCGTCCAGGCGACCGTGACTCCGCCCTCATCGCCCGACAGGTACGAGCCATGCCACAGCCCGTTCCAGGAAAAGAAAAGACACAGGATATAACGGGCACAGTGCCCGCATTTGAACCAGTAGCAGTTGATCAGATCGCGTCTATAGACAGTCTGCCTGCCGTCAGTCATTTCCTTGAAACATTTCTCCCCAGGGACAGGACTCTACTGGTCAATCGGGCGAGAACGATGGCGCGTTCTGTCCAGGGTGAAATTGCGTCTACCCAGCGTATGAATGAAGAGATATCCAAGAGCCTGGCCAAGTATGATATCGAAGTCCACTCCAAATTCAGTCTGGCAGCAATTTGTCTGATCTTTTTATTGATCGGAGGCTCCATGGGGGCTATCGTACGAAAGGGTGGATTTGGCTATCCGATGCTGATCGCTATCGTGTTCTTCATCTTTTTCATGATCATCAGCATGCTCTTTAAGAACCTGGCAGAAAAGTTGGTGATCTCCCCATTTCTCGGGGCCTGGATGGCCTGTCTGGTTCTGTTACCAGTGGGTGTTTTTCTGACTGCCCGGGCGATGAAAGATGCCAAGATCGTGGATGTGGATAAGGTCATACAGCCTGTACTCGGAATAATTCGACGTGTTTTCGCCAGATCAAAAAAAGTATGATGCAGGCAGCTTTTCGTGTTGTTATCGGTGCTTTGCGCCCCTTTTTGATCGCGTGTTTGGTATTCTGGGCCGCGTGTCTGTCGATCGTACTGCTATATCCCATCGGTGTCGATCTCGTTTGTTTCAATCTATGGAAGGGCACATCCACTGATCTGCTGTTTATCTATGGCACAAAGTGGGGAGAGGAATACGGATATATTGTCATCACCTTGATCCTGCTGGTATCGCGATGGAAGGATGCGATCTGGATCCCACTGGTTGGATTCTTTGTTTCTCTCTTCAGCTTCCTCACGAAAATGTATTTCCGTTCGCCCAGACCGGGTCATTATGCCAATGCAGACTGGTTTCGTGATCAGATTATTCTGGTCGATGGGATCACACCCTTGTCAGGTTTTACTTCTTTCCCCTCCGGACATACCATGAGTGCTTTTGCTCTGGCCGCATTTACGATTTACCTTTATCGTTCAAAAAGATGGCTCTGGGTCATCCTTTTTGCCCTGGCTATCCTCGTGGCCGTAAGTCGGATTTACCTGGTCATGCACTTTCTCCGCGATGTCCTGTTCGGCTCCTTTCTGGGTGTGGTCCTGGCGATTATCATGGCCGTGGTCCACTTCCTTCTGACGAAGAAGCGGGATCAGTCTACTGATTCGGCCGTGATCTGATCGATCTCTTCCTTCATCGTTCGTAATTGCTGTCGGCAGGTGGTGATCAGATGCATGGCCTTGGTGACCTCCTGGCGCATATCTTCCAGCCCAATATTGCCTTCCTGTAATTTGGCCAGGATGGATTGCAGCTCCCTCAGGGAAGCATCATAGTGGATGTTCTTCTTACTCATTCGTTTGGGTTATACTGGTCAGGATGCCGTGTTCCAAATAGGTGGTGATCTCCTCACCGGGAGCGATCTCCGAAGGATCACGGAGAGGTTTATTTTGATACATGGTCATACTGAATCCCCTGGACAGGATTGTGGCAGGATCCAATTGAAGAATTTGCTCTTCGTAATGCGACAAACGAAGTTGATGATCATTCAATGTATAAGCTGCCGACTGCTGCAGATCCCTGGTCAGTTGTCGGACTTCCCATTCGCGTTGTTCGATCCATCGGGATGAAGTATGTATAAGTGCCTGTTTGATCTGGTCCAGGTTTGCGTGGGCTTGTTGAAAAACGCTGGCAGTTTCCTGGTTGATCTGACGACCGAGTTCATATAGGAGACTGTCAAATTGGAGGTTGGTTTCCAGGATAAAAGAGGCAACTGCGGTGGGGGTCTTTAATGAGCGTGCTGCCACCAGGTCGCTGACCGTTTCATCGATCTCATGACCGATGCCTGTTAGCACAGGAATGCCCATTCTGGCAATTTTTTCGCCGATGGAGCGATTGTCAAACCAGGCCAGATCGAGCTTGCTGCCCCCTCCGCGAATGATAACGCAGACATCGAATCCCTCCAGACGTTGCGTGATGGTATCCAGTTGGTTGAGGACATCCTGTTCCACAGATGCCCCTTGCATAGCTGCAGGAAATACCTCCAGGCGGAACTGGAATCCATATGGATTATCCTGTAGTTGCGCTTGAAAATCCTGCCAACCAGCGGCTTGCAATGACGTGATGACTGCCACCCGTTGGATTACCTGGGGAAACAGCAGTTCCTTGTTTTTATGCAGGAGTCCCGCCGAGTCCAGTTCCTGGATGATTTGCTGGCGGCGTAGCGCCATTTTTCCCTCTGCTATGCTCAGATCGATATCCTCGAGATTGAGCTTCAAGCCATAGATCGGGTGATAGTCGATCCGGACTAATGCCTGGATCTCGTGGCCTTCCTCCAACAGATGAGGCAATTCCTGTTTGACAGTATCCGGAAATACTCTGGAGCGACTTCCCCACAAGACCGCATCTATCTGGGCGATCCGTTCATCACTTCCTTCCGCCTTCTCCACCAATTGGAGGTAATAGTGACCTCTGTTCAGTCTGGATTGAGCCACTTCGGCCCGGATCCAGAGCGGTTCAGAGAAATTGAGGACCAACGCCCGCTGGATCCGATCCTGGATCTGTGATAAGCGCAAAACAGTGTACATCCTGTAAAGATAGAGCGTGAAACAGGGATTCTTTTTTTAACCTTGACCTATCTTCACCCGATGTTAAAGATTTCGTCCAGCCAATTTGCCATTTTCCTATGGCGATACCTGCCTGCAGCAGCCTGGATGGGTGTGCGTGTCGAGTTTCTGGATGACCAGGTCTGTACCTCACGATTGCGCTATAGCTGGTTCAATCGCAACCCTTTTGGATCCATTTATTTTGTCGCGCAGTCTGCTGCTGCCGAAATGGCGACTGGACTTCCCGCTTATCTGATGATTCGGAAACGCAAAGCCAAAGTGGCTATGTTGGTGACGGATATGGAGATGTCCTTCCACAAACAGGCGCGAGGAACCGTTTACTTCCGTTGCGATCAACTGCCGACCATCTTCTCAGCGATCCGCAAGGCTGAGCTGACCGATGATCCGGTCAGCTGTAAATTGGAGGTACAGGGACTGGATGCAGCGACCGGAGATCTGGTATCCACATTCACGGTGATCTGGCGATTCCGCCGTCAAAAAGGGAAATAAATCTGACTACTGAATAACGATCCGTTCAGTATGTACGCCTGTTTCTCCCTTCATCCGCAGCAGGTAAACTCCTGTCATAGGACTTTCATTCATCACGCGAAGCACTTGGCTTCCATCTGTGATCGACACCTGACGCTGTGTGGAGATCAGCCGGCCGGAGAGATCGTACAGTTCCAGGTCCAGTCGAAGATCACGATCGGCAATGATCTGAACATCGATCGGCTGATTTAAGGCAACCGGATTGGGCAATACCTTTACAGCGCTGAGGCCTTCGACATCCTGCACCGCTGAAGACATGCCAGATGTGAATTTGAAGGTGGAGCTCCAATTGGCACAAGTGTTATACTCGTTGTAGGCCCACACTTGCCAGAAATAATTCTTTCCATCGGCTAAGACAAAGTCAAGAGTGACCTCCGGATCTGTGGTATAATAGTAGACTGGCTGGAATCCAAAACTGGAAATGCGATCAATGCGGATAATGTAGGATTCGGCACCGGGGCCAGCCGCCCACTCGAGTTTGACATTGCTGATCCCGTTCGAAAAGCCATCCTGCTCCGGGAAAACCGCTGAAACTGGGCCTGGCTCGGCAAGTTCAGGAGTGCTGTTCGTGTTGATGTAACGGTTATTATTGGAAGGGAGGTTCCTTCGTACATTCATCTCGGCAATGGCCACATTCTTCTGCTGGTCAGAGAAATGGTAGTTGGTGCAGAAGGAAAAGTAGCCCATGATATTCTCTTCATCCGGGTTGAGGAGTACACCCTTGCTGTCCTTGCATCCTCCTGAGTAAGAACAAGTAGGCCATCCCAGTCCCAGGTTGTAATCGGCGGGCGTATCGGCCAGGAAGTCACCTGCATTGGAGGAATTGCTTCCATCCGCAAATTCAGAGAGTACACTGTTATTCGGTGCCTTAAGTGAATTACAAGGTGCTGTCGTGAACGTATTCGGATTGCCGTGGATGGATGCATCCCATTCTTCACACTCCCAACCGTTGAACGGGTGAAGGAGACTGAAATAGTGACCGGCTTCATGCTCAATGGTTTCAGCATTGGACAGTACCTGATCGCGACGGATCACGATGGCATCTATACTATAATTCGGTGAATCGTTTGTATAGTATCCCAGGACATTGGCCTCTCCAGTCTGGTTGGTGAGGAAGATGTTCATATAGGCCTTGAAACGCTTGGCTGCCAATACCTGCTGACCGGCATTGCTTCGAGGGTCATCGTAAGCGACGCTGCTGTTGAAAGAATTGAGGCCCCCTTTCATGTAGAATTGGATATCCATGTCCGCGTAGAACTCGTTCAATCCACAAAGCATATCGAGCACGCGGTACACTTCTACACCTCCTGTACCGTCATTTTTGTTGACGATATGGAATTTGATAGGGACATATGTGACTGCTCCTGACCGCTGGGTGGCCGGTTGTTTTGCAAGTTCGGCCAGACGCTCTGTCAAATGATCGGTGATACCGTCCAGTGTTGCTCTGGAAGTACCGCAAAAACCGCGGGTTTCCTGGGCGCTCAATGGAGAAATGGCCAGGGCTAGGGAAGAAAGGACGAGGAGAAGAAGGATGGATTGTCTCATATTGCGATTTGGATTCCTTACAAAGATAACGTCATTCAGGAATTTCGGTTCGTCAGATAGGCGACAGGATCGGACTTTGACTGAAATCATCCACCTTTTCATGTGGTTGTCGCATTGAAACAACTACCTTTGCCGCCGGAAATAAAACCCATCTCCATGAGTAAAGTCACAGTTGTAGGTGCAGGTAACGTAGGTGCTACTTGTGCCAATGTATTGGCCCATAAGGACCTCGTCAAAGAGGTTGTTTTGCTGGATATCGCTGGTGATATGGCGAAAGGAAAAGCGTTGGATTCCTGGCAGCAGGCATCTATCGATTATTACAGCACCCGGTTGAAAGGCACGGATGATTATGCCGACACGGCCAACTCGGATATTGTCGTGATCACCGCTGGCGTGCCGCGCAAGCCGGGCATGAGCCGCGATGATCTGATCGCCACAAATGCCAAGATCGTCGTGTCCGTGACTCAGTCGATCATGAAATATTCACCCAATCCGATTATCATCGTCGTCTCCAATCCGTTGGATGTAATGACCTATGCGGCGCACAAGGCCAGTGGCCTGGGTGCCGATCGTGTGTTTGGTATGGCCGGTATCCTGGATACCGCTCGTTATCGGGCCTTTCTGGCAGAAGCGCTCGATGTGTCACCAAAAGACATCCAGGCGATGCTGTTGGGTGGACATGGCGATACCATGGTTCCACTACCGAGATATACCACGGTCGCCGGCATTCCGGTTACCGAATTGATCAGTGAGGATAAACTCAATGCCATCATCGACCGGACCAAAGTGGGCGGTGGTGAACTGGTCAAATTGATGGGCACCTCTGCCTGGTATGCGCCAGGAGCAGCGGCTGCACAGATGGTCGAATCCATTGTGAAAGACGAGAACCGCATCTTCCCCTGTTGCGCTTGTCTCAACGGTGAGTATGGATTGAAGAACATCTATGTGGGCGTTCCAGTCAAATTGGGTAAGGGTGGCATCCAGCAAATGATCGAACTGCAGCTCAATGCAGATGAAACGAAGTTGCTCAATGAATCTGCCGCCCATGTGCGGGAGGTGATGACGGCTTTTGAAGCGATGGACCTTTCCTAGGTCTTAGATCAATAAAGAAAGTGAAAAGGCCGGTGCTTCCAAGTGCCGGCCTTTTTGTTTGTGGTTTGCCTGGCAATTGTCTGAATCACGGATGCGCACGGATTACTGGATTTCACGGATGAGGAGGGGTAAAAGGTGAATGGTCAAGGGTAAACGACCAACATATGACTGAACTCATAAAGCTAATAGCTGCTATTCCTGTCTTTCGAAATAACTCAATAACAAAATAACGCAGCAAGCCGCTTATTGTCAGAATCACGGATGAGCTCGGATTTTAGGATTTCACGGATGAGGAGGGGTAAAAGGTGAACGGCCAACTTACCGAACACCGAACTCCGAACACCGAATACCGCCCAATGTCAGGATCAGGATTCACAGGATTTGAGGATGAACAGGATGGGGGAGGGGTAAAAGGCGAAGGGTCAAGGGCGAATGGCCAACTTACCGAACATACTTCCTCTTATCTATCGAAATATCGAAATAACTCAATAACGAAATATCGTTTCATCCCTCATCCCTGATCCCTCATCCCTTCTGAACCTGTTGTCGACTCTTTTGTTACTCTTGGGTATATTGCCCTATGCAGGAACAGATCACGACAAAGCCCATCCTGGCAGATATGAGGACCAACAGAAATCGGTCTGTTGAAGAAGCCTCTCATGCTTCGGCCATCCTTCTTGTTTTTCTGCGTCACTTCGGGTGCACTTTCTGCAGAGAAGCCCTGCAGGATCTGGCTGCTAAGAAGCCGGACTACGAAGCTGAAGGTGTCAAGATGATCTTTGTCCATATGTCGGATGCGGAAACACCTGATGAATATTTCAAGCGGTATCAGATCGACGCTCCGGAATATATTTCTGACCCTGAATGTCTGTTTTATGCACGTTTTGGCCTGGGAAAAGGAAAGTTCTCCCAGCTTTTTGGGCTACAGGTCATGATACGCGGATTTGAATCCAGTGTATTGAAAGGCAATGGCATCGGACCCTTCATCGGTGACGGGTTTCAGATGCCGGGCGTTTTCCTTGTTCAGAACGGCGTGATTCGCGAACAATTTATTCATAAACTGGTCTCGGACAGGCCGGATTATGATCACCTGGTGTCGTGCTGCATAATCGATTAGCCAATGAATGGTTGGCGGTTCTCAAAATACATTCCAGATGGAGATGAGGGCTCCCCGTTCCAGCGATTACTCAAGGTCCTACAGGAGATTCTGTTGCACACCGCTGGCGATGTCTCAGAAGCACTGAGCTGGTTGACGGAGCTGGACCGCCAATACGGTCTGACCACTCCGGAATATGGCATGGCCGATTTTATCCAGGAGTTGATCGACAAAGGTTACTTGAAAACCAGCGACGGATCTGGGTCGGGTATGGTGCCCAGTGCCAAAATGGAACTGGACATTCGAAAAAATGCACTGGAAGATATCTTTCAAGACTTGAAGCGGGCGAAAGCCGGCGGGCATAATACCCGGTTTTTTGGCAAGGGCGACGAACGGTTGCCCGAGACGCGTCCTTACCAATACGGCGATGGAATGGATCAGATCGCCGCTGCAGAATCCCTGCGCAATGCACAGATCCGCTTTGGGATCGATGATTTTCGATTGACCCAGGAAGATCTGGAAGTACATGAGACCGTGTACCAGGCCCAGACCAGCACCGTCCTGATGATTGATATCTCGCATTCCATGATCCTGTATGGAGAGGATCGGATCACGCCAGCTAAAAAAGTGGCCCTTGCCCTGGCGGAGTTGATCACCACCCGATACCCCAAGGATACCCTGGATATTATCGTCTTTGGCAATGATGCCTGGCGTGTGGAGATCAAAGATCTGCCTTACCTGCAGGTGGGGCCGTATCATACGAATACGGTGGCCGGACTCGAACTGGCCATGGAGATCCTGCGTAAACGTCGGAATCCGAACAAGCAGATCTTTATGATCACGGACGGGAAACCCACCTGTATTAAAAAGGGGAAAAGCTATTACAAAAACAGCTTCGGGTTGGATCGGATGATCATCCGGCGAACCATGCACCTCGCCGCAGCCGCGAAGAAACTGAATATCCCCATCACGACGTTTATGATCGCCAGCGATCCTCTGCTGGTGCGATTCGTCGAACAATTCACTATGGCCAATGCCGGAAAAGCCTTTTATGCCGGGTTGGACAATCTCGGGGCATTCCTCTTTCGGGATTATAAGGAGAACAAAGGGCGCCGTTCCTGACCTTCGATCCGAACCTCCGTTTCTACGTCAGCGTTCTATCTTTGCGCATACGCCACGACACCATTTTTCGTTGTCTCCATGATGAAGTACCCCTTTCTGATGTTTGGTTTGTTGATCGGTTTGTTCGGGTCCTGTACGCGGATTCCTGCCAGTCGATCCAAGCCCGTCGTTGAAGACCTCCGGCTGCTGGAAGACTCCCTGTCCACCGAGGCTCGCATCCTGCAGAATGGAGAGACAGCGCAAGATCGGCGGAAGGCCTCCAATCGGATCGCCAGCCTCCTGGAACGGGCACTTCGTGTGCCCGGCTCCTGGGACTACCCCTTTGACAGCCTGCCGCAGATATCCATAGTGACACCTGAAGAAAAGACATTCCGGATCTTTTCTTGGCAGCTCTATCTCGACCCCGATCATTATCAGCATCGGGCATTCCTGCAATTGGAGAAGGCTCCGAACATTCCGGTGATGCTGCGCGACCGCTCCGATGAATTTCTCCGAGTTGAATCCACAACCGGTTCGGCCGATCAATGGTACGGCGCTGTCTATTATAACATCCGGACCTGTACGCTGAAGCGAGAGCCCTATTGGCTGCTCTTTGGCTTTGATGGTCATGAGGCCAACAGCCAACGGAAGATCGTAGACGTCCTCCAACTGAATGACGGAGAAATACCGGTTTTTGGCGCTCCGGTTTTCCTCTATAAGGATGAGCAGGGGAGGGTCGTCAAAGAAAAGCAGCGACTCTTGGTGGAATATGCCACCGGCAGTCATGTCCGGTTGAACTATGACGAGCACTACAACATGATCCTGTACGATCATCTGATGCCCTTTGCAGATGAACGCAATGGATTGGGACTGGTCAACATCCCAGATGGGACCTATGAAGGGTTTACCTACGATAGAGGCCTGTGGGTTCATGTGGACAAGGTCTTTCACAAGGTGATGGATGAGGCGCCGGTTGATTTTCCTGTCCTGGATTCCCGCAAGGGAAAGAACATCTTTGGCCGATGAAGAATGGTCCTGAAGTCAGTTGTCACCATGTGACCACCCCGCGAACCGCGCGATACTATTGTGCTTTGCCCACGGACGCTCCAAAACGGATATTACTGGTCTGTCATGGCTATGCCCAGGCAGCCGCTGATTTCATACAGGAGATCCTTCCGGCAGCGGGAACCGACCAGGTGATCGTAGCTCCTGAGGGACTCTCCCGGTTTTACCGAAAGGGATTTGAAGGAGAGGTAGTCGCCTCCTGGATGACCCGAGAGGATCGGCTGGAAGAGATCGCTGATCAACAACAATACCTGGATCAACTCGTAGCGACACTATATGGTCAGTTTGGAGTATTACCGCTGTCCGTTCTGGGTTTTTCACAAGGAGTGCCGACGGTGTGCCGATGGTTGGCCCATACACTCATTCCGATCCAACAGATGATCCTCTGGGCCGGGATGGTCCCCGAACCTGAATATATGGAGGTCCTGGGCCATAAGCTCGATGGCTATGCGGACATTGTCCTGGGGGATGAGGATCCCTTTTTCACAGAGACGAGAGAGCGCCATCTGGAAGAAGCGGTATCTCCCTGGTTTGCACAGGCACAGTGGCATCGGTTCAAAGGCGGGCATCAGATCTCTCCAGAACTATTGTCCAGGATCTGCAAGTGATCGCATCAGTGCATGCGATCCCCTCTCACCGGAAATCCGGCCAGCATTTCTGCTTCAAAGTCGAGGTATTCCTGCCAGCGTGACCGGACGGTCGCTGGAGCGCCATATTGGAGCGCCAGATCCAGAAATAAACGGTAATGACCGGCTTCTGCGACCATGAATTTGTGGTAGAATGCCCGCAGGTCCGGGTCCTGGAGTTCAATGGAAAGTAGCCGAAATCGTTCACAACTTCTGGCTTCGATCAGGGCACAGGTCAACAGCTTTTCAATCAATCGCTCTTCGCGTTTTCCACCTTTGCGCTGGAAGGATAAAAGCCCGTTGACATATTCGTCCTTGCGCTGGTATCCTAGCTGGAGTCCCCGTTTTTTCAATTCCTGGAGGACCATCCGGAAATGTCCCCATTCTTCGGTAACGATGGGTGCCACCGCTTCGACCAACTCCGGATGGTCCGGATATAATTGCACCAGGGAGATACATGCGGTGGCGGCTTTCTGCTCACAGTAAGCATGATCCGTCAGGATCTCCTCCAGGCTGATACTGGCCAGATGAGTCCATCGGGGGTCTGTGGGTAGATGCAGACCCAAAACTGTCTTGCTGGTCGGTTTCATATTATGCTGATGGTCTGGCCGCAAAGATAGGGTCTGCTTCAGATGCGGGGTGGTGCGGAGATGAATAGGGGAGAATAGAATCGGGACTGAGGCAGCGTGGAAAGGCAACGGGGTCGTTCCTAAAAAGGGATGACAGATCATATAGAATATATGCGTCAATTATCCCATATTTGGGAGTAGGCATTCAGAATGCCAAAAAGAGCAACATGGCTATTGCACCAGATTTTCATTTGACTCATCAAGGCGAGTTTGATCTGTCCCCCGCAGATGCCATATCTATATCAGATCTACTCCATGCCTCCTTTGATCAATACCCTGCCGGGAGGATCTTTTTCCCGCAGCCCCCCCATCTGCGCATCTTGTGCTGGCAGAAATCCGATCTGGTGGGACACGCCGCCGGAGTGATCCGTGAAGTTCGGGTAGGGGAACATACCATGATGGTCATGGGTGTTGCTGACCTGTGTGTAGCCGTTCCGAACCATCGACAGCATCTGGCAACAAAGATGGTGGAGCATGTATCAACCCTGGCGAAAAAGAGAGGGATCAGCCTCCTGATGGCACTATCTGGTGAAAAGGAATTTTTCAGTGATGTCGGGTTTGAGGAGATCGATCCCAAATGCACCTGGCTGGCTTATCTGGGAGGAAAAAGTCTGGGACTTTGCCGCCGCCCGCTGCATGGAGATGTATGGGTCAAACCGTTGACGGAGCGGCCCTGGCCGGAGGGTGACCTGGACTTCCTCGGACCGATGTTTTGACAATTTAGCTATCTTTGCGGCCTCATTAATGAGTCCTCTGCATGAAAAAAACACAAGCCTATATCCAGGAAAACAAGGATCGTTTTCTGGAAGAGCTGTTAGGGTTGCTTCGCATTCCATCCGTCAGCGCTGATCCAGCATTCAAAGCTTCTGTTGCCGAAACGGCCAAATTGGTGGCACAGCACTTGAAAAAGGCCGGTGTTCCCAAGGTGGAGGTTTGTAAAACTGCGGGGCATCCGATCGTTTACGGCGAATATATTCAGGATAAAAAATTGCTCACCGTCCTGGTCTATGGACACTATGATGTACAGCCTGCTGACCCGGTCGAACTGTGGGATACTCCGCCTTTTGAGCCGGTGATCAAGAAGACAAAACGTCATCCTCAAGGCGCTATTTTCGCCCGGGGTGCATGTGATGATAAGGGGCAGGTCTTCATGCATATCAAAGCCTTTGAGGCCATGCGGAAGAGCAAGAATATTCCCTGTAACATCAAGTTCATGATCGAAGGGGAAGAGGAAGTGGGCTCGGTGAATCTGGAGAAGTTCTGCAAAAAGGAAAAGAAGAAACTGGCCTGTGATATGGTCCTCATATCGGATACCTCCATCCTCGACAACAAGGTACCTTCCATTACCACCGGTTTGCGGGGCTTGACCTATCTGGAAGTGGAGGTGACTGGTCCGAATCGCGATCTGCATTCCGGGGTATATGGCGGAGCTGTGGCGAATCCCATCAATGTATTGGCCAAAATGATCGCCGACCTGCAGAACAAACGCGGCGAGATCACCATTCCGGGGTTCTATGACGATGTAGATATCGTGAGTAAGGAAGAACGGAAGGCCATGAATCAGGCCCCGTATGATGAAAAGGCCTACATGCGCGATCTGGGTGTCAAAGCGCTCCTCGGGGAGAAAGGCTATACCACACTGGAGAGGACCAGTATCCGTCCGACACTGGATGTGAATGGTATCTGGGGCGGATATACCGGCGATGGCGCGAAAACGGTGTTGCCGTCAAAGGCCTTCGCCAAGAGCAGTATGCGTCTGGTGCCACATCAAGATCCGGTGAAGATCTTCAAGTTGTTCAAGCAACACTTTGAAGCCGTCGCACCAGCATATGTCAAGGTCAAGATCACCCCACATCATGGGGGCGACGCGGCGGTCACACCGACTGATTCCGCCGAATACAAAGCTGCAGAATGGGCCATGACCCAAACGTTCGGAAAGGCGCCGATTCCTGTTCGCAGCGGAGGGAGCATCCCGATCGTAGCCCTTTTTGAAACGGTACTCAATGCCAAGTCGGTCCTTCTTGGGTTTGGCCTGGACAGTGATGCTATTCATTCTCCGAATGAACATTTTGGTCTGTTCAACTTTTATAAGGGGATCGAAACCATTCCATATTTCTATCAACAATACGCCGTATTAAAACAGAAAAAATGAGGACATACACCATTGCCATGAAGCCTTTCATACTACTGACCGGATTCATGATTTTCAACAACCACACAACTAACGCACAGCAAATGGATTCATTGAGTTACAGTTTAGGCATTCTTGTCGGTGACAACCTGTCCAAGCAAGGATTTGAGAAATTGGACGTAGCCTCCCTTGCGGATGGGCTGAAAGCAGCGATCACGAAGAGCGATATGAAGCTCGATCAGGCCACTGCCAATCAGGTCGTTCAGGACTACATGCAAAAAAAGGAAGAAGCCAAATTTTCAGATGCCCTGGCTGATGCAGCTGCATTCTTCGCAGAAAATGGCAAAAAGCCAGGTGTGACCACCTTGCCAAGTGGCCTTCAATACGAAGTGATCCAATCTGGGACAGGTGCGAGCCCAGGCCTGACGGATAAGGTGACCACGCATTACCATGGTACATTGCTGGATGGCACCGTTTTCGACAGCTCTGTCGATCGGGGAGAGCCTGCCTCTTTTCCGGTTAATGGCGTGATCAAAGGCTGGACAGAAGCTCTTCAGCTGATGAAAGTCGGTGACAAGTGGCGCCTGTACGTGCCTTCTGATCTGGCCTATGGGTCAAGAGGTGCTGGAGCGAAGATCCCACCCTTCACTCCGTTGATCTTCGAAGTGGAATTGATCAGCATCGACAAGTAAGCGTTCGAAAAGAACCATGAACAGAAAAGGCCCTTGCATGCAAGGGCCTTTTCTGTTTTAATCGTGGATCACCCTCCGGGCAAATACCCCAGGATTTTCAGCATGCTTTCCGCAGTTTGCTCTTCATAGACTAGATAGTCCACGAGATTGCCCATTTCGTCCCGGTCCACAATAACATGTTTAGGAGACGGGATGAGGCAGTGTTTGATCCCCCCAAAGCCACTGATGGAATCCTGATAGGCACCGGTGTGGAAAAAACCGATATAAAGCGGTTCTACATCTTCTGGCTCGATCCGAGGGAGGTAGACCTGGTTTTCGTGCACTTCAGAGTTGTAATAGTCTGAGTTGTCACAACTGAGACCGCCGATATTCACACGGTGATATTCATTTTCCCATTTATTGACTGGTAAAAGGATGAATCGTTCCGAGATCCCCCAACTGTCGGGCAAGGTGTTCATGAGTGAATTGTCGATCATATACCACGTCTCCGCATCATTCTGTTTCTTTTGTGCGATGACAGAGAAGATGGTAGCGCCACTTTCGCCAACCGTGTATTTACCAAATTCTGTAAAAATATCCGGTTCCGGAATGCCGTCATCTTCGCACGCTTGCTGGATCATACTGACGATCTCTTTGACCATGTATTTGTAGTCGTATTCAAAGCTCAGTGTGTTACGGATGGGCATCCCACCGCCAATGTTGATCGCTTTCAGGTCTGGGCAGATCTTTTTGAGTTCACTATAGAGCTTGATGGCTTTCTTCAATTCACCCCAGTAATAGATCGTATCCTTGATGCCGGTATCCACAAAGAAGTGGAGCATCTTCAACTTCAACTTGGGATTGTTCGCGATCCGCTCCTGATAGTAGGGGATCACTTCAGTAGCCCGAAAACCTAAACGGGAGGTGTAGAACTCAAAGTTGGGCTCTTCATCTGTAGCGACACGTATCCCAAGCTTGCATTCGCCTTTGACCAGCTCTTCATAGTTGGCCAGTTCATCCGGATGATCCAGTACAGGGATGACATTATAGAACCCGTCATTGATCAGGCTGGCGATCTTTTCTGTGTATGCTCGGGGCTTGAATCCGTTATTGATGATAATAGAATCCTTGCGCAGTTTTCCTGCGGTATGCAAGTTTCGGAGTAGGTCAATATCAAAGGAAGAAGAGGTTTCGAGATGTACATCGTGCTGCATGACCTCATCCAGGATATAGCGAAAGTGATTGCTCTTTGTGCAGTAGCAATAATAGTACTCGCCACCATAGTTCAGGGATTTGATGGCGCGATTGAAGATGTTCTTTGCCTTTTTGATCTGGGCGCCGATGCGGGGCAGATAGGTCAGCTTCAGGGGTGTCCCATACTTCTGGATCAGATGCATCACCGAAAAGTTATGGAAGGTCAAATACCCATTCTCAATATCAAATCCCTCCTGCGGAAAGTCAAAGGTCTGATCGATCAGGTCGAAATACTTATTCTTCATAGGTCAGGAGCTGCGAATTGGATAAAGGTAAACCTGAAAGGCACCGCAATAATAAAAAATCCTGCCCCCTTTAGAGAGGGCAGGACAGAATGACTTCAAAAAGTGCCTGAAAGCAATGGAACGACAGATGTGATCTCCTTAATCGTCGCCACCATCCGATTCTTTGATCGGGTTGACACCCGAGTATGCACCTTTAAATGGCTCCTGCGCCATCAATTTCTTTTCCTCCTCCTTGCCGAGCACACTTTTGGTAGCATGCGGGACAAGTTGCAGGCGTTCTTTGCTGATCAACTTTCCGGTAACAGAACAAATACCATAAGTCTTGATTCTGATCCGAAACAGAGCCGCTTCCAGGTTCTGGATAAAATGCTGTTGGCGGGAGATCATCCTGCTCATCATTTCAATCTCAGTGTGCAGGCTACTATCGTCAAAAAGATCACCACTGTTCTTATTGTTGGTGTTCTCACTCATTTCAGATAATTGGCTTTGCATGAACTCCAGTTCATTGCGTGCCTTGGTCAATTTTTCATTGACGAGGAGACGAAACTCTTCCAATTCAGCATCCGAATATCGGGTAGCTTCTGGCGATGAGGTGTTTTCCATTCTATTGGATTATGTTGAATACAAAGGCAACAATGTTTTGCTGCCGAAATGCCCCAATAACGGCAAAACAAGTTGAAAAGTTTCCCAGAGTGCCTTTAAACCCACTCCAGTTCACTGTAGACCTGACGTTATGCCGTATAATTTCGGTGCAAATGTACACTCTCACTCCTGAAAACGGGAATAAATTTTCGTTTGACTTAGAAGTGCAAATAGGTGAAAATGAATGAATCTTTGCATAAAATTTCTGCATGTTTCATCCTGCATCCAGATTAAAGAACAAAAGCACACGCATAGGATTGGGCGTGTACGCGACGGCATTCATTCCCACTGGAACCATCACCTATATCCGCGATCAGCTGGAGATCGTGATCGATGACGCTCAGTATGCTCGTTTGCCCGTGTCCTTGCAAGGGCCGGTCGAACGATACGCCTATGTGGATGAGGCGGGTTGTCGGGTGCTGAGTTGGGATCTTGGGAAATATGTCAATCATTGTTGTTTTCCCAATACCATGACTACTGGCTTCGGCTTTGAGATCGCCATTCAGGATATCCTGCCTGGAGAGGAGATCACTGATGAATACGGTCTGTTCAATCTGGAGTCCCCGATGTCGTTATCCTGTTCCAAGCCAGGCTGCCGCGGGGTGGTCTCGACGAGCGATCTGGACCAGTATTACCCGCAATGGGATCAGCAGGTCAAGGCTGCTTTGACCCGCTTGAAAGAGGTAGATCAACCCTTGTGGGATCTGGTGGATGCGAATCTGGAGAAGCGGATCCAGGATTTCTTCGCAGATCCTGAGCAACATTATCCATCTTTGCAACAGGTTAAACGCCGGTAACAGACCGGCCTCTACGTGCTGCATATTGATATTATTACCGTTGTTCCCGAATTACTGGCCAGCCCACTCAGCCATTCCATTCTGGGCCGGGCGAAGGACCGGGGATTATTGGAAGTGGACATCGTCGACCTTCGGACCTATGGCCTGGGCAAGCATCATCAGGTCGATGACTATGCATTCGGCGGTGGTGCCGGTATGGTGATGATGCCCGAACCGCTCATGACCTGTATCGAAGACCTCTGTTCCAGACGTACCTATGATGAGATCATTTATATGGCACCGGATGGGGAACAGCTGGATCAACGCATGGCGAACAAATTGTCGCTGGCGGGCAATCTGATGTTGATCTGCGGCCACTACAAAGGCATCGACGAGCGCATTCGTGAACACGTGGTCACCAAAGAGATCAGCATTGGCGATTATGTGCTCAGTGGGGGCGAACTGGCCGCAGCCGTAGTCGTTGATGCCGTTGGACGTTTGTTGCCCGGCGTGCTGAATGATGAAACATCCGCATTGTTTGACTCCTTTCAGGATGGCCTGGTGGCGCCACCGGCATATACCCGGCCGGCAGAATTTCGGGGATGGAAAGTGCCAGGTATTCTCCTGTCCGGCAACCTGGGTGCGATCGATCAATGGCGACATGATGAAGCCGTGAAAAGGACCCGTCAACGTCGTCCGAATCTTTTAGACAATGATCAGCAAGATTAAGTTCCTTTCCACTGTTTCGGCATGCTGGCTTTTGAGCATGGTCTGCATCGCCCAAACACCCGAATGGTGGTCAGATAATGTGGGTTGGGACGGTGTGACGGCTTATCAGCATTATCTTGAATTGACGCCGACAGGTATGGGCCCGAACGCTATGCCGGTGCCCGATCTTCATCAGCAATGGGATACGTTGACGTCCTTTACGCTGTCGGGAATGTCTCATTTTCGAGAGGGAGAAATAACGTTGAATGCAGATATGGATCTCCGATGGCAGCCCAGTTCCTGGGTGCGCTTGCGGATACACCTGGTTCCCCTGGAGTGGTATCAGACCAGCCATTCGCTCAAGACGTTACGCCGTGTACATTTTCTCTCCTATGACCAGCAATGGGCCGGAGGGGATATTTATGTAGAATCAGCCATACGGATCCCACAGGAATGGACCCCGGGTATCAAAACAGAGTTGCGGGTCGGGGTGAAAACAGCTTCCGGGACCAATCTGGGGGCTGCGCGCTTTACAGACACACCCGGCTATTTCTTTGATCTCGATGTGGCCGGCAACCTGAAGCAATCTCCGGCCTGGGATTGGGAAGCAATGCTGGGATTTTATGCCTATCAAACCTATGAGGACGACCACCGACAAAATGACTGTGTTCTGTTTGGTGGAAGTGTGGGTTGGTCCCGCTCCAGATGGTCCATTCGAGGTGAAATGAGAGGATATTGGGGGTATTTGCAGGACAATGACCACCCGGTACTGGCCCAATTGGAAACGCGATGGGGCGAGGTGAATGGCCCCTGGCAACTCATCGTGAAAGCGAGTACGGGCATCCTGGACTGGCCTTATACTTCCTTCCAATGTGGCGTTAGAAGGGTCTTTTTTCTAGGTAAATAAAACGTTGCTGATCCAGTAGAGCAGGAGGGTGATCAGCCAGGGGAGGTACATTACCCCATCGATGATCAAACTGAAATAATATTCCGGTTTGTCTCGATGTGTTCGGATGAGGAGGATGCCGCTGATCAGGAGGGCAACAATATTTCCGGTCAAAGCAACCCATTCGGAGGCAGCAGTGATACCAATCGTTAAGTCGATGAACAGACTTAGCGTGAGGGCCAGTAGCCCCAGGCGTAGACATGCCGGCCAACCCAGCAGAAGCGGGAGTGTCAATGTATGATGCTCTTCGTCCGACAAGAGATCGCGCAGATCAAAGGGCAGGGTGATGGCAAAAATGAATAGCGCCCGGGATAAAAAATGCCAACCGACCCCGGGCCAGTCGGGATAGGCGCTCGATTCAGCCCAGGGCAACAGGACCGTCGTGGTGGCCCATGTCATACTGATTAAAAAGATCTTCAGTCCGGGGATATCCCGAATGCGACGATTTTTGTTGATCGGGAGGATATAGGCAACAGATAATGCGCCTCCCAGTGCTCCGAAGATCTGGCCTGCATAGGTGAGATCCAGAAAAGCGTAGAAAGAGGCCAGTCCACCCACCAGTATCATCCATGGCCACCAGGCTTGAAGGGAACGAACATGGGAAAGCCGTTGAGAGGAGAGCACATGGATGCCCACCCATCGATGGAGGGAATAAGCAGTAAGCGTGCCTGCAAATACAAAGATCAGTAAGGGAATCGAGGCATCGGTCTGATTGTACAGCGCAAGCGTTTGCATGCACAGTGCGGTGGCAGCCCCGGCCACCCAGACATGACTATAGATCAACGTATGGCTCCAACGATCAAAACAGGCCGGTCTACCCGTCGATTCAGAAGTATTTGAAGTTGTGTTGGTTGGTGATCTTTTGGACACTGTAGAAGAGCAGTTGTACCAAATGAGCGATGTCATCCCGATGTGCCATTTCTACAGTCGTATGCATATAGCGCAGAGGAAGAGAGACCAAGGATGCAGGCACGCCACCATTTGAATAGGCGAATGCGTCTGTATCTGTGCCAGTCGACCTGGATGAGGCTTCTCGTTGGAAGGGTATCTTATTTTCCTCAGCCGTTTCAATGATGAGGTCACGAAGCGTATTGTGCACGGCCGGAGCATACGTGATGGTCGGGCCTTCGCCACACTTGATCTCCCCATTGATCGTTTTGTTGACCAATGGGGTGTAGGTATCATGTGTGACATCCGTCACGATGGCTGCATGGGGCGCAATGGTACGGGCCACCATCTCGGCACCACGGAGTCCCACTTCCTCCTGCACGGCATTCACGATATAGAGTGAATAAGGGAGTTTGATTTTTTGTTCCTTCAGAAGACGGGCAACCTGTGCTATACAGAAACCCCCAATGCGGTTGTCCAACGCACGTCCAACAATGAAGCGACCATTCAGTGTCGTCATATTATCTTCGAATGTGATGACACAACCTACGTGAATGCCTTTTTTCAGGACTTCTTCCTTGTTCTTGGCTCCAATATCCACGAAGATATTCTCCATGGAAGGCGCCAGGTTAGCATCCTTCCCTTTGCGCAAGTGGATCGCTGGCCATCCGAACACTCCTTTTACAATGCCGTCCTTCGTGTGGATGTGAACCCGCATGGACGGCGCGATCTGGTGATCTGATCCGCCATTTCGTACGACATTGATAAATCCGTCTTCAGTAATGTAATTGACAAACCAGGAGATCTCATCGGCATGAGCCTCGATCACGACGCGGAAGTCCTGACCCGGATTGATGATCCCGTATGCCGAACCATAATTATCCAGATGGATCTCGTCTACGTATGGTTTGAGATATTCCAACCAGATCTTTTGCCCCGAAGATTCATACCCGGTAGGTGCATGGTTGTCCAGATATTTTTGCAGAAATGCTTCGGATGATTTATTCAGAATTTTCATAGGTGGTGTCACGTTCTAGCTGATGTACGCAATAGGCGATAAAATGTTGGATGGGCTACCGGTCATACTAGACTGGCTGATGTAGGAATCGGTCGGACCATGCCCGTGGGTCCTGATACCAGGTAGACATCACATCGGCCTCAGCGGCGGTGATCTGACCAATTTCCTGGGAGACCTGAAGGACCTTCGAATAGTTGCTGATCGTCCGAAGGGGTATAGATGCCTCGGCAAATCGTTGTTCAGATTCCGGAAATCCATAGGTAAAAAGAGCTGTTACCGCCTGGATGACCAGCCCGGCTTCTTGCAGTGCCTGGGCAGCCTGGAGGGAGCTGCCTCCGGTACTGATCAGATCTTCGACGACCAATACATGCTGGCCGGGAGTGAACGCACCTTCGATCTGATTGCCTTTACCGTGTTCTTTTGCTTTACTACGGACGTAGATAAATGGCAGGTTCAGCCGATCGGCAAGTAGCATGCCGTGCGG
This sequence comes from Saprospiraceae bacterium, assembly GCA_021738725.1. GTDB lineage: Bacteria > Bacteroidota > Bacteroidia > Chitinophagales > Saprospiraceae > JAGNXB01. The sequence goes on from JAIPBE010000001.1 coordinate 47,020, forward strand.
GATGCCAGCCGTAGCCACTCCGGCGATCGCATCTATGGGTCCACAATCCCTGGCGATCTGCACCAGGCCATCGATGGCAATTTGACGCAGGGCAGGATAGGAGAGGAGAAGTCGATTATCACAATAAACAGGAGACTTGAGTCCGGAGGCCCAGGTAAATGGTTTTTGCGGACTGAGGCGTATTGCATTAATTTGCAGCAGAGCCTCTGCCAGAGATGATGCGTAGTCAGGTTCGGTCATAGCACTAAAAAAAGCCTGTAAATGTATAAAATATACTGCAACGATCACCAATTGGTGCTGGCATCACACCCTCCTGAATCTGCGGATGATTGGACTCTAGTGACCCGCTATCACGGCAAGCCCAAGTCCATGTTCCCGATTTTAGATGCTATGGAGAAGCGGTCGGGGCAAGAACAGGTGTGGCTGTACCATGAAGATATGTCTGTGTTGTGGCATGATTTCAAACACCTGTTCACATTGGTAGAAGCTGCAGGAGGGATAGTGTTGAATCCACTCGGTGAAATTTTAGTGATCTACAGGAGAGGTTATCTGGATTTACCTAAAGGGAAGTTGGAAACTGGGGAGTCTTTTCCGGAGGCGGCCGAACGTGAAGTGAAAGAAGAGACGGGGTTGAGAGATCTCAAATGCGGTGGTCCGGCAGGGGAGACCTGGCATTTATTCAAGGAAAAGAAGAGGAGGTTTTTAAAGTATACAGCCTGGTTTTGGATGGAAGCAGACCAGGCAGAACTTATACCCCAGGCGGAGGAAGGCATTGAGGATGTCCGTTGGATTCGGCCGGAAACCTATGCAAACAGCGGGAATTCTACTTTTCGCAATATCCGTGACATGATGAACGTAGCATTCGAGCTATGAATGAAATATCGAAATATTCATGTATTCAGTATATTATTTGGAATCATGGCTATTTTTTGCCAAAATATTGATAATAATTCTGTGAGATAAAAATTTTACCAATTTTCAATCCAAATTCATCTCTGCTGAAGAAGCGAATATTAGAAGAAAATGAACCTTTTTGCGTCAGGGAGATGGTGTTTTGAGCAGTGACGGGCATCGTTGCCAAACAAATGATGACATATATCGGGAAAATCGGATTTTTATTTTAAACCTAGGAGCGATATCTTTGTGAATCCGAATATTTAGCTGTTTACCAAACCAAACCATGAAAAAGAATCTCAAGTTTTTAATACTTATCGGGGGGCTGATTGTAGGTGGATCTCTTAGCGCACAATCCCTCTCGAATGTTCACACCATCCCATCAATGGACAACCTCGTTTCTGCCGATGCAGAAGATGCAGGTTTCCTGGATCCTCAGGATGCGTTTTTCCTTGATCTCTCCGGTAAAGTTTGCTTTATTGACTTTGAATCACTCAAACTCAATGTAAAGTCTATTCAGTTGGTTTCGGCAAAAGGCCAGACCCTCATGAACGATCGCGTTGACCATTTGCCCGTCAACAGCATCTATGAATTGGATCTTCGATCCTTCCCATCAGGCCGTTATCAGATCGTTCTGGAAGGCTACGTTGGTGAGATCATCAAGAGCTTTTCTTTATAGGCATTTTCCATTCTTTCCTCCTTTTCTTGTGACCCACCACATCCCTGGTGATGGGAGTTCTTTCTTCTCCGCAGACGTTATTCGGATCTAACTGCTCGTCTGCCTCCCAAGGTTAATTCCCCGCCATACTTTCTGAGGATGTGATCAATCAGGCTCGGGCATCTGATGTTTCTTCACGCATATTGCTGTATGTCCGGATGTACGCTGTTATTCATTTGAATAATTGGCTGTTTTCAGGATGAACGTACCTTTAGGGAATGCAGGAATCCACTGACTATACCAGCCCTCCGCTGAACTACCTGATTCACGGACATCCCGGCACAGGGAAGCGGACATATGCCTCTCAACTGGCAGTGGCATTAGCCGACCAGCTGCCCTTAGACGAAGTGCTGAACTGGCCAGCCCCGGAGCTGTACAATCGATATCAGGCGCTGGTAAATGAGGGGCAACTCTTCTTCTTGACCATGCATCCCGGCTGGACCTATGCCGACATGATCGAACGCTGTCTGTTTCAAGAAAACAATGTAATCGTACACGATGGTATTCTCAAGCAGATCGCCACAGAGGCCAGAGGAAATCTGATCGAGCATCTACTTCAGGCGGAACCGGGCATTATGCCCAGCGTCGATTTCAAGGAATTATATACTCGTTTTGTTGAGCATCTTCAGGAGAATGGGGAAATCAGCTCTGTCAAGGGCGTTCCAAACCCGTTTTTACTACACTCCATTATGAAGAATGGAGATATTCTGCTCCGTAAACCAAAGACATTTCAAGTCATCCGGATCAAGCGAAGCAAGCTCCGGCAATTATATGTGGTGCAACAAGAGGAATCAGATCCTCAGGTTGTGTCAACCAAATGGCAGAATATACTGGAAGGAGAGAATCTACCTGCATTCGAAGCGATCTGGTCCCAGTTCAACAGTTATCAAATGGCCTATTCAGAGGCCACCCAACCGGTAGAGATACCCGGCCCTGATCCCTATCTCGATATCCAGATGGATATATTGCCCTCCGGAGTCCTCCAATCCAGTAAGAAGTATGTATTGATCCTGGAACATATTCAGATGATCGAACCGCAGGCCTTGTTCGGTGATGCCCTGCCCATCCTGGACAGCCGTCGACGGGAAGGTTGTCGATGTGCTCAGTCCGTCATCCTGCCTGGTTCAAAGACCTCATTTACCCTGCCACCCAACCTGTTCATGATCGGGATATCACAGCAGATACCCTCATGGTCAGACGAAGTGGCTTTCTTGATGAGTAAGGTGTTCCAGTTTGTCCATCTGGATGCCAATCAGCGGCATCAGGACTGGCCAGTCATCCGCTCTGTCTCCACCTTGGATCTCTGGAATGCGATCAATGCTGTCATCACGACCCATAGGTCCCCATCCTTACAATTTCCAGGCGGGGCATTTCAGGATTGCAGTACAGTCAAAGACCTTCAGGCACTCTTCGCCAAAAGGGTCCTGCCTTATCTCGAGTGGTTGTCCGGAAATGATGCGCAATTACATCAGAATATCCTGCAAGACCTTCTGGGCCCGCTGGCCGTTCATCCCGAAAATATTCACCAGTGGAAACTGGCAGATTTCAAGCGAATATCCAGGCGCTGATGCATTCCTGCTTTGAGGAAAAGGACGAACATGTACCTTTGCCCTGAATAGCAATGTGCAGTTATGGCTAAAATGTTCAAGTTTGGTGGTTCCAGTCTGAAAGATGCTGCTGCCATTCGAAATGTCGCATCCATCCTTCAACGATACAAGACAGAGAATCTGGTCATTGTGGTGTCTGCTCTGGGCAAGACTACGAATGCGCTGGAAGAAGTCATCATGGCCCATGCCAAGGGAGATGGCACAGCGCAAGAACGCTTTGCCAGGATACAGGAAGTCCATTTTTCACTGGCAGCAGAATTGCTGCCGGAGGGGCATCCGGTGTTCTCGCTTTTGAATGACACATTTGTAGAGGCGCAGTGGGTGCTGGAGGAACCGCCACACCCAAACTTCGACTATATGTATGATCAGATCATCTGTGTGGGTGAGCTGGCCTCCTCCAGGATCGTGGAAGCGTTTTTGCAGCACGTAGGACTGGAAACCGTATGGTTGGATGCCAGGGAAGTGATCATCACTGATGATATCCATCGGGAAGGTTGGGTCAATTGGGAGGAGACCGGAAAACGGATGGAAGCGAAGGTGCGGCCACTGATGAACCAACCCGGGTTTGTTCTTACCCAGGGGTTCATTGCCAGCACGTTGGACAATGCGACCACAACCTTGGGCAGGGAAGGATCGGATTATACCACAGCCATTTTCACGTTTTGCCTGAATGGCGAAAGCATGACCATCTGGAAGGATGTACCGGGAGTGTTGACCGGTGATCCCCGAATGTTTGCCAATGTGACCAAACTGGATCGATTGTCCTACCGGGAGGCGATCGAAATGACCTATTACGGCGCCAAAGTGATCCACCCGAAGACCATCAAACCGCTTCAGAACAAGTCCATCCCCCTGTATGTCAAATCATTTATCGACCCGGATGGGGATGGCACATTGATCTCATCAGATATTGAAGATCTCTATCCGCCGATCGTCACTTTGGAACAACAGCAAACCCTGCTGAGTATCTCGACCCGCGACTTTTCCTTTGTGGCGGAACATCATTTGAGTCTCTTATTCCAAAAGATCGCCGACCTGCGTCTGCAGGTAAATATCATGCAGAATTCTGCGATCAGTTTTTCTATTTGTGTCAACCATTCACCGGACAAGGTGGATGAGTTTATCGCAGGTATCGACAAAGAGTTCAAGGTCCAACGAGAGGATGATCTTGAATTGATCACCATCCGCCATGCCCAATCTGACCTGCTGGACAATTTGCGCAAAGGCAAGATCATCTTCCTCGAAGAACATATTCGCGACACTGTCCAGTTTGTAGTGAAGGAGGTGCCGATGATGAGTCGGAAACCGAATCCAACCAGCTAGGTCCGCCTAGATGACCCCAAGCTCACGCCCGACTTTTGTAAAGGCGGCAATGGCCTGATCCAGGTGGGCTCGTTCATGTCCTGCTGAGAGCTGGACTCGAATTCGTGCCTTCCCTTTTGGTACGACGGGAAAATAGAACCCAATGACATAGATCCCTTCTGCCAGCAGTTTCTCTGCAAATTGTTGGGACAGGACAGCGTCGTACAACATGATCGGGACGATGGGGTGGTCGCCGGGAAGAATATCAAATCCAGCCCTCGTCATGGCTTCTCTGAAATATGTAGTGTTGGCCTCCAGCTTGTCCCTCAATTCCGTACTCTGACGCAACAGGTCCAGGACCTTGATCGAGGCTCCGGCTATGGCAGGAGCGAGGGTATTTGAAAATAGATAGGGGCGACTTCTTTGTCGGAGCAGTTCTACGATCTCCTTTTTAGCAGCTGTAAAGCCACCCGAAGCACCACCGAGAGCTTTGCCAAATGTACCGGTGACGATGTCGATCCGGTCCATACACCCTCTGTATTCATGGGTGCCACGTCCAGTTTTGCCCATAAACCCGCTCGCATGGCATTCATCGATCATGACCAATGCATCGTATCGATCGGCCAGGTCACAGATCTTGTCCAGCTGGGCAATGGTTCCGTCCATCGAAAAGACCCCGTCCGTAGCGATCAACCGACGTCGAGCGCCCTGGCAGGATTGAAGCTGAGTTTCCAGATCCGCCATATCATTATGCTTGTACCGCAGTCGTTGGGCCTTGCACAAGCGGATCCCGTCAATGATGGAAGCATGATTCAACTCGTCCGAGATCAGGGCATCCTCCTGTTGGAGAATGGGTTCGAACAACCCTCCATTTGCATCAAAAGCTGCGGCGTAGAGAATGGCATCTTCCATGCCGACAAATGCCGCGATATAAGCTTCCAATTGTTTGTGCAGGTCCTGTGTACCGCAGATAAAACGGACGGAGGACATTCCAAACCCGTGTGTATCCAGGGCATCTTTAGCGGCCTCGAGCACGGCTGGATGGGAGGACAAGCCCAGATAGTTGTTGGCACAGAAGTTCAGGACTTCCTGCCCCTGGCTGGTACGGATCTTTGCCCCCTGTGGGCTGGTGATGATCCGTTCGTTCTTATACAGTCCGGCATCGCGGATCTCCTGGAGTTCGCTGGCCAGATCTTTTTGGACATTCTTGTACATAGAGGTCTTTCTTAGTGGGTGGGCTGGCCAGAGTTGATCTTCGTCTCCAGGTGATCCAGCATGTCTTTTGTCATGGAGCGCAACGAATAGGCCGGGGACCATCCCCAGTCCTGGCGTGCGTCCGAATCATCAATGCGTTGCGGCCAGCTGGCCGCAATCGCCTGACGGAAGTCGGGTTTGTATTCGACACGGAAATCGGGAACGAACTCGCAGATCGCAGCCGTCAGTTCCTGTGGATCAAAATCCATTCCGGAGAGATTGTAACTCGTCCGGATACGAATATTCTCCTTGGGTGCAGCCATCAGATCCAGGGTAGCCCGGATGGCATCATCCATATAGATCATAGGAAGTCTGCTGTCTTTGGCAAGAAAGCAGGTATAAGGTTCCCGCCTGGCAGCATAGTGGAAGATATCAACTGCATAATCGGTGGTTCCACCGCCGGGAGGACTTTGATATCCGATGATCCCTGGATATCTAATGGAACGGACATCCAGACCATAGCGATGGTAATAGTAGTATCCCCAGTTTTCTCCGGCAGCTTTGGTGATGCCATAAACTGTCGCGGGGATCAGCGGTACGTTTTGTTCGGCTTGATGCAGGTCGATGCCCGCCCCGAAGACAGCTATAGAACTGGGATAGAAAACCCGATCGATCCCTCTTGTTCGCGCTGTATCCAGAATATTCAACAACCCATCCATATTTACTTGCCAGGTCATCAACGGGTCTTTTTCTCCGGAAGCTGATAAAATGGCTGCCAGGTGATAGATCTGTGTAGTTCCTTGTTCTTCAACCAGGTTCTCCAGGCCGATCCGATCCAGGACGTTCAAGGCGACAAAGCGACCGGCCCAACTGGGTACAGGTCGAATGTCGGTTGCAATAACGGCATCCTGTCCGTAACGTTTGGCTAATTCCTGCAGAAGCACCTGACCAATCTGGCCACCAGCTCCTGTGACGATAATCTTCTCTTTTTGCATGTTGGATTCCCCCTTTATCGGTCAGATAAAGGTACTCATTCGTCATTGAAATCGGGAATGGATGGTTGAATCCTTGCCAATCCGGCAGCGCGATCCAGCTGATAGCAATATGTCTGGATACCGTTGCTGACGATCAACCAGGATACATCAATGGCCATATTGTAGCGAGTGATCTGATCGAGTGTTTTCTGGGTCAGGGGCACATCCGGGGCCTTGACTTCGATCAGTGCCAGCGCCCCCCCCTGTTTGTCGTGGATCATCAGATCATACCGACGACGTTGGCCAAAAACCAGGATTTGTCGTTCTACAGATAGACGGGTCAATTTGGCTTTGCCTTCATTCAACAAGTACTGAATGAACAATTGCCGCACAAGTTCTTCTGGAGTCAGCGCGATATACTGCTTGCGAACGGGGTCCCATATATTATGTTGAGAACCCTGTTCCCTGATCTTGAGGTGTTCCTTCAGAGCAAGAAGTTGGAGGGTGATTTCCGGCTGATCCGATGACATAGCAACGCGTCAGTGAGCAAATTCCATCCGGGAAGAGGTCAGGTGGAATCGAACATGGTCACTTGCCTCTGCTGTGGGTTCCCAAAACAAACCAGACAAGTGTAAGGGAGCGGGGAGGTCCATCAGCATGTCAGGGGGTAGTTGTTTCATAAGATAAATGAGACGGGGCAGTTCGGGCCCGGTCGGAACTGCCGGCTGGTGTTTCAAATGGAGATGTTCCAGATCGGCTGGTGGAGGCACCTGCCAGTACAGATCGATCTCATCTGACGGATCTTCCTCCAGCGAAGCAGATGCTCGGGTATGGTCTGCCAGTTGAATCCTCTCCTGCCATGATAACGCATAGAGATTGAGATCTAATAGATCCCATCCTGCTTGTTGAAGTTCTTGATATTGAAGGTGCAGAGCCGTGCTATCCGTGAGTATGTTCCAGGCCTGATCAGGGGTGCGGAATTCGATCCATCGGCTCAGATACCAACAGGGAAAGGAGGCAATGAATGCTTTTTTCTGGTGCTCCGGTAAAACGTGTAAGACAGCCTGGATCTGGGAAGGATATTGTTGGGTGATCTGACGCCTCCTGGAGGCCTGAATGATCTCTGTCAGATGTTCTTTCAATCGCCTCAATCGGCGGTGCATGAGCAGGATCTCCACGTCCATCTCTTCAAAAGAAATGAATTGAAATCCAGACCAGTCCCCAAACCAGTTGAAGTTTTTCAACGATGCCGAAAATGCATGCACCAATGTTTGGAGATGTGCACGTTGCGTCTGAATGGCGTCCTGCTGTGGAAGCGTCAGCAATGTAGACCTTCCGATCGTTAATTGAATAGTAGACCAGTCAGGGCCGTCCTCCTTCCGTCGGTATTCATGCGTAAGCATCCGGCCGAGCTGATGGATGGCATCCATGATCTCAAGCAGATCATGGATCATTTGATCGATATGCATGCTACAGGTCGTTGGGTCGGTATCCTGAAAGACCTGAGTGTTAATATGCATTTGGGCAAACGGCCATGCCAGTGGATCCGATACATCGTGATCGGGATACGCCATCAGAGTCCTTTCGAGCATTCTGAATTCAGGTTCCGACCATTCAAATGTAGAGATGTCTATCCTCCTGAAGAATTGCAGGTTAGCCTTAGGTAGTGCCTGAAGGATGATTTGGAGTACTTCCAGGCTGTTCATAGAACCAAAAGGAATCTCCTGCAAGGTTTGGAGGGCGGATTGCCAGTGGACCATAGAGGCATCCCATTGTCTCAGGCTCTTTATCAGTTGGTTTGTGCGCAATGGGCGCTCCTTTCGCACATCTGTTTTTTTCAAAGCCAGATCTGTGGCGTTGGTTTGGACCAGGGAAGGGAGGGCATCGGATGGTGTGTGTACCCGTACGTTCAGGTTGTTCAGAACGGCATATCCCAGCAGGATGTCCAAATCTCCTGGATGGGTTGAATCGAGATACCAAACCCGATGGTGCGGATCAGGAATAGGTACAATGGAATGTATTTCTCCAAGGGGCGAATAATGGAGATTGGATATGTCCCGGGCGGTGGAACGCATGTGCGTTCGCCCCCAAATGCGACTTAGCATAAGAGGCTGTATTGGTGTTTGTTACAAATATATCGAATCTTACAGATGTAACCGGATATTATCTGTTCAGGTTCCTTTTTCAAAGGCTTTGTTTGGCCGATGTCCAACTGATCGTTTCTCAGGACCGTAGAATGCGCCGAATTGCTTTCAAGCTGGCTTCCCTCCCTTATCTTGCCGATTCAACCAATAGGGTAAAAGATGACCAATAAGGAGATTGCCGGCTGGTTTCGCAGGTTGGCGGACATGATGGAGTTGCACGGAGAGAATCCGTTCAAGATTCGAAGTTACCAGCAGGCATATGTCACACTGCGAAAGTGGACTGATCCCCTGTCAGATCTGACCCTGGAGGAGTTGGCGGAAATACCGGGTATCGGTAAAGCCATTTCTGAAAAGATCCGGGAATTGGCAGAGACCGGAGATCTGGCAACCTATCGAAAATATGCCAATCAAACACCAGAGGGTGTGATCGATCTGTTGGCTATTCCCGGGGTGGGACCAAAGAAGGTACGAACATTATGGAAAGATCTGGGAGTTGAATCCGTCGGAGAGCTTCTGTACGCCTGTCACGAGAATCGTCTGATTGAGCTGAATGGTTTTGGGTTGAAAAAGCAGGCTGATCTGAAGAATAAGCTGGAATTCTATATGCTGACCAAGGGCCAGCTGCGCTACCCCGAGGCGCTTCAGGTGGCCGATCGTGTCAAAGCACTCCTTCAGGTAGCAGACCCGGGATCACGCATAGAAGAAACCGGGGAATTGCGACGAAAGTGCCCGGTCATCAAGAATATTTCATTGCTGTGGTGCCCGCAGGAGAAGGCCACATTGAGTGCAGAAGAAGGATGGACCTTTGTCGAAAAAACACCAGCGCATTGGATCTGGCAGGAAGAGGAAAATCCTCTTGTGACCGTATGGATCACTACTGTGGAGGGCTGGGGACAGAGGTTGTGGGAGACGACTGGCTCCAGCGCATATGTTTCTTCCTTCCAACAATGGACAAATCCGCTTGCACCGGAGGAAGGTACATTTATGCAATTGGCCAATCTGCCCGATCATATTCCCGAATGGCGAGAATCTGTGGATTGGGCACAAGCGGCGGCAAAAAGAGAAGGCGACCTGATTACGACCTCTGCCATTCGTGGGGTCATTCATGCGCATAGTACCTGGTCTGATGGCATTCATTCCCTGGAAGAGATGGCCTTTACTGCAAAAGAGAGTGGGTTTGCGTATCTGGTGATCACGGATCATTCTCAATCTGCCTTTTATGCCAATGGGTTGAAACCAGACCGGGTGAAGGCGCAACGTGCGGAAATTGCGACCCTCAATAGCCGACTGGCTCCATTTCGCATTTTTCACGGAATCGAATCGGATATTCTGTATACCGGGGCACTGGACTATGATCAGGATGTTCTGGATGGGTTTGACCTCATCATCGCGTCCATTCACAGCCAACTCAAAATGGACCTGCCGAAAGCAATGGAACGTTTGCTGGCAGCTATCGAGCATCCGAATACCCGGATCTTAGGGCATCCTACAGGACGCTTGCTCTTGTCGAGGGAGGGCTATCCTGTCGATCACAAGAAGATGATCGAAGCCTGTGCCAGGCATCAAGTGGTAGTGGAACTGAATGCGAACCCGCAACGGCTGGATCTGGATTATACGTGGATCCCTTATGCGATAGATTGCGGCGTAAAGATCGCCATCAACCCGGATGCACATTCAACGGGTGGGATACGAGACATTTCATATGGTGTTCAGGTGGCCCGCAAAGCTGGATTAGGCGTAGGCAACTGCCTCAATACCATGTCTTTGAAAGAATTTGAGGACTGGCTTTTTGTTTAACAGCTCGTTAACAGGGGAGGGCGCCGAAGCCTTCTAATTTTGTGACCTGTGAACAAGTTCATGGAATCTGTGTACTAGAATCTCATCAACAAAGAAAGACGATCAAATGAAAAAACTGATTTTTGGATTTGCACTATCCACCGCCCTCCTTGCACTGGCTGCCTGTGGTAGCGATCAGGCTGAATCTGCTGCTGAAACCTCTCCTGAACAGATTGAAAATGGCACAGCTAATCCGGCGTCAGATGTGACTGTTTCTTCTGAGCCAGGTGCTGAAGCTGAAGTACCATCAGGACCTACAACACAAATGACCTTCACCACTATGGAATATGACTTTGGAAAAGTGAAGTCAGGCGAAACGGTGACTCATGATTATGAGTTTACAAACACGGGTAAAGAAAATTTGATCATCGCCAATGCAAAAGGCAGTTGCGGATGTACAGTTCCTCAATGGCCGAAAGAGCCAATCGCACCAGGTAAGACTGCTGTGATCAAAGTTGTCTTTGATTCGAAAGGCAAAAGTGGCCCACAAAGCAAACGTGTGACCATCACCGCAAACACCAACCCTCCACAAACTTTCCTTGAGATCAAAGGAGAAGTCACGCCACCAGCGAAAAACGAGATATCCGTCGAGCAGAAGAAGTAATCTTCTTCAGACTGATGAACAGCCCGAGCATCTGAAAAGATGTTCGGGCTGTTTTGTTTTGGCCCTTGACTCCACCCAATTATTTCGATCTTCACCTTCCAAACTGAACGATCGATCATCCATGCTTCGGAAGTATCTCTCGCTGGTAAAATTCAGCCATACCATATTCGCTTTGCCTTTTGCTGCCGTTGGTTTTACTCTTGGAGTCCTCCATTCGCCGCAGGCAGCCTTGGGTTGGTTAGGGTTGAAAGTTTTACTCTGTATGGTCTTTGCACGCAACACAGCGATGGCCTTCAACCGATTGGTGGATGCAGAGATCGACAAGCTCAACCCGCGTACATCAGTACGAGAGATCCCTGCAGGTGTCCTGGAATCGGGCCAGGTCAAATGGTTTGTCCTCGTCAATGTGGTGCTTTTCATTCTCACTACATCGACGATCAACACCTTGTGTTTTGCCTTGTCGCCCGTCGCTTTGATCGTTATTATGGGATACAGCTACACCAAAAGAGTGACGCCCTTGTGCCATGTCATTCTGGGTGTCGGGCTGGCGCTGGCACCGGTTGGTGCATTTATGGCTGTCACCGGGCAGATCAATCTTCCGGTGCTCCTGTTGGGATTTTCGGTGTTGTGCTGGGTGGGCGGTTTTGATGTGATCTATGCCCTTCAAGATGAACACTTCGACAATGATCATGACTTGTATTCCTTACCCTCCTGGTTGGGCGGCTCGAAAGCACTGATGATCTCCCGTGGACTGCATATCCTTTCCTTTCTGTGTTTGGCAGGTTTTGCCTGGACGACCGATCAGATCTTTGATCCGTTGAGCTGGATGTTGTTTCTGGCCGTAGCGGGTTTTTCGGGACTTCTTGTCTTTCAGCACCGGCTGGTTAAACCCGAAGATCTCAGTAAAGTGAACATGGCTTTCTTTACTACGAACGGCATTGCCAGCCTCTCATTTGGCGCATTGACAGTACTGGCTTTAGTACTGGGGTCTTAACATATTATAATAATTCATCAGATAATTGGCATGGTTTGTGGATTTGTCAAGGCAATACTTGTCTTGTGAAATCAACTACCCATGCGCTCCTTTTTGCGAATTAAGGTCATATTGATCTCTTTGCTTCTCTTCTTTTTGACCTGGTGCCAGGCTCAGAACGGCCAGATATTCACGAATGAAGAGATCATTCTGACTGCAAAAGATTGCCAGGCGAATACCCTGGTCTGCCTGGCTGGTATTCAACCTTCCACGATTGCCACCTTCGCGTTTACCCTAGACAACAACCCTTATCCCGGACTGTTTCCATCGTGCAAAAAGGATACCTTGGGAATTTATAGCTATGAATTCCTTTTTGGCAAAGGAAATGCGGGGCCTTATCGACTGGATAGCTGGGTGGTTAATGGCCAGACATTCACCGGCATTTTTCAAAATATTCCGGACCTGATCGATTCGATGAATACCTGGGATCCTTCCGGAAATTGGCAAAATGTGCCTACTAACTTTCAGATCCAGGGAGGCGGATCTGCCTCCACATACAGTCAGATGAAGGTCACAGTGTTGTCGATCAGCACACCCGGTGTCATTGGTTACAATGTCTCCTATACAACAATTGCCCTTGGTATACCCGTTCAGACTGGTGTTCATCAACTCGTTGCACTGGACCTAACAACTGGCGATCTTGATACGCTCATGATTATCGTAGGTTGTTCGGCCCAAAGCGAAGAACATATTCAAACCGAGATCGGGAAGACCGGCAATCAATGCCTGGACCTGTCCAGCTTGATCAGCCCAGTCACCTCTATCATCAATCAATGTCCGGCGGTTGATTATCCGGCATCGGCAGTACAATGGGATCCGCTTACGGGCTGTTTTTCCTGGACAGGAACGGCTGTCGGAACGGATACACTCTGCCTGATGGTGTGTGATTCCTTCGGTTTCTGTAGCCGCACAACCTATTTCATTGAGGTGCTATACCCCGGAGCATTGACTGCCATTTCTTTGTCACTTTATGAAGGGGATACATTGGTGTTTTGCCCCGACCTGTCCGGGTTACCGGGTACACCTGTTACGCTGCTCAATATCTGCCCTGAAGGAAGTGGCCAACAATCCCTGGTAGCCTTGAAGCCAAATGAATTTTGTGTACCCATCATAGGGCTGATGAATGGGCTGCCTGAGTATGCTTGTTTAGTGGCTTGTGATGACCAGGGAGAGTGCGATACGATCACCGTGGAGATCAGAGTCCTTTCTCGTGATACATCCTCTCTGGAGGTGTATGCTCTTTTGAACATGGAAGAAGAATTTTGTCCAGATATCACAGGGCTTCCGGGGACCATATTGTCCATCTCAGATCTATGCCCCGACCACGATCTGATCGATGTTGTCCTGGATCCGGTAACTATGTGTGTGCGGTTTTCGGGTACCCAACCCGGACAGGATACCATTTGTCTGCTCATCCAAGATGAGTGGGGAAATCAACAACTAACCTTGCTCCATGTCTACATTCAAACACCCACTGCAAGTACAGATTCGATAGAGGTGATCCTTGGTCAGTCTGTCTGGTATTGCCCTGCCCTGAGTGAATTAGCCGGAGACTTAGTTTCCATGACAGATGACTGTTCGCAGTTTTCCAATGGCACATACAGCCTGGATATTGACTTGAACCAGAATTGTATCGAGATTTCGGGATTGTTGGAAGGTGAGGGGCATGCCTGTTTGATCCTTTGTGATGACTTGCAAGTTTGTGACACCGTATTCCTAGGAATAAATGTATTGAAGGTTGTCCTCGATCCTGCACCCCAAGCTGTACATGATGCGGTGTCCACGTATAGGAATGAAGCGGTGAATATATCAGTCTTACTCAATGACTTGTGGGGCTCTTCGGGGATTGAGGTAACGCTTGTAGCCAGCTCTGGGCCCTTGATGGGCCAGGCGCTTGTCGAACCGAATGGTAGTGTGACCTATATCCCGAACCCGGATGAATGTGGTGAGGATCAATTCATGTACAGCCTGTGCAATGCAACGGGGTGTGATACAGCTCTGGTTAGCTTGGAGATTTATTGTGCTGACAAGCCCCTCCTGGAACCGTTTACCGGCTTTTCACCCAATGGCGATGGGATCAATGAATATTTTGCAATCAAAGGCATAGAATCGTTTCCCAGAAATACATTGGAGGTCTACAATCGATGGGGGAATCGTATCTTCATTAAAACCGATTATCAAGGCGATTGGGATGGTACATGGGGTGGACTTGTTTTACCTGATGGCACCTATTATTATATCCTCCAAACGAAAGGGTTGCCAGCTTTATCCGGATATGTCTATCTCCATCGGTAATGGTATATCATTTTTAGCACAGTTTTTGTCAAATATGATAGAACAGTGTGATGTATAACTACGTGAATTTTATAATTGCTTAAATCCCAGAACATTATGAGGAGGCTCGGAACTCTCATCCTTATCCTGTCCGGCTTTGTCAGCTCGGCATTCGCCCAACAGGATCCCATGTTTACAAAATATATGTTCAATAGTCTGGTCTACAATCCTGCCTATGCAGGATCGAATGAACACATGTCTATTGGATTACTGCATCGGTCACAGTGGTGGGAGCTGGAAGGCGCCCCAACTACACAGACCTTGACCCTTCATACCCCTATGGCAAACAATCGAGTCGGGCTTGGCTTCAGTGTGCTAAATGACCGAATCGGGCCGACGAATACCTTGTCTGCACAAGCGGCGTATGCTTATCGGATTCCGTTGGGGAAGGGCAAGTTGGCCATCGGTTTACAGGCAGGCTTGACCAACTGGCGTGCCGATTGGACCAAGCTGTCCCTTCAAGATCCGGATCCTGCGTTTGATGAAACTCCGAACTACTGGATGCCTAACTTTGGTGCAGGCGTCTATTACTCGACAGAACGCTTTTTTGCCGGGTTTGCATCACCGCATCTGGTGGAATATGATTTGCGCCGTCAGAATGTCACAGAGAATTATACCAACTATGCCCGTCAATACAGACATTATTTCTTCACAGCAGGAGGAGTTATTCCTTTGAATGGCAAAGCACTAATGCTTCGTCCGATCCTGTTGGTCAAAAATGTGGGATGGTTCTCCAAACTTCGCCAGGATGAGGATCGGCAAAATATCAAGGCACCCACAGAATTTGACATTGATCTGTCTCTTTTGTTTTTCGAGCGATTTTGGATCGGTGGTGCATTCCGGTCATCCATTGAGGCTTTTGACAAGGACCGTAGCTCTTATGATTCAGCCGATATATGGGCATCCTACTTCATGACCAATGGCCTGCGAATAGGCGCTGCATTTGATTATCCACTGACACAACTCAATACAGTTACCGCTGGTGCATTCGAAGTGATGATCGGATATGAATTCAATTATCAGACGAAAAAGATCGTGACCCCTCGCTATTTCTAAGAAGAAAGGCGGTTCCTTTTTAAAAGACCCCACCATGAACATCCTCCAAAAAACCATTTTCCTTTCTCTTGCTTTCCTGCTTTGCAGTTCTGCTCTTTTTGGCCAATCTGCCAAATTGAAACGGGCGAATAAGTATATGCAAGAGTTGAATTACTCCTCCGCAATCGAGCTGTATCAACAGATTCTGGAGGATCATGATATCTCTGAAGCCAAAATCAACCTGGCTGATTGTTATCGCCACACCGCAGATTCCGAGAATGCGGAGTACTGGTACGGTCAGGTGGTCCGACTGGCAGAGGCAGAACCTATCAACAAGCTTTATTATGCACTTGCCCTCCAGGAAAACGGCAAGGGAGATCTGGCAAAGACCTGGGTCGAAGAATATATTGCCGTTGTACCCGATAATGTTCGGGCACATAACCTCCTCAAAGGCCTGGATATGGCCGAAGAGCTAATGACCAAACATGCAGGTATTTATGAGGTACGCAATCTACCGATCAATTCTGATCTGGATGATTTCAGTCCAGCCATCTATGAAGACAACGTGATCTTTGCCTCAGACCGGGATAGAGGATCTGCCATTAAACGAGAACATACCTGGACGGGGTCTCCGTTCTTAGAGTTGTTCAAAGTGCAGATCAAGAATGAGTCAGGCCAGTTTGGCGCGGAAACCTATGGTAAACCAGAAAAGTTTTCGAAAGACCTCAACTCTAAATATCACGATGCGGCAGTTACCTTTTCGGCCGACCAGTCCGAGATCTATTTCACAAGAAACAATTACAAGGACGGCAAAACTGGAAAAGATGACTCCGGCACAACACGGTTGAAGGTGTATTATTCCAGGAGTGTCGCTGGAAACGGCTGGGGCGAACTCGAGAGTCTGCCGTTCAATTCGGATGAATACAGTGTCGCACACCCTTGTCTGACGCCGGATGGCGAGCGACTGTTCTTTGCGTCGGATATGCCCGGTGGTTTTGGCGGAATGGACCTTTGGTACAGCGAAAAAGACAATGGACGTTGGGGCCCGCCAATAAATATGGGAAACAAGGTCAATACCGAAGGCAATGAGATATTTCCAACCTGGCAGGGCAAACATACCATGTATTTTTCCTCCAATGGATTGCCCGGTCTGGGTGGATTGGATATCTATCGCATGGATTGGGATGCAGAGAATGCCAGCTGGAGTGATCCCGAGAATATGGGTTATCCGGTTAACACAACGCATGATGATCTGGGGATCGTCCTGAATGCAGAAGGCACATTCGGTTATTTTTCATCCGACCGCCCTGGTGGGCAGGGCCGTGATGATATCTACAGTTTTGTCAAAACAGCAGCTCCTGTAGAGGTATATGTGTATGACGAATTAACGGGTAAACCGCTCAAAGGGGTGACCGTGACACACAGTTGCGCAGCAGGTGAAGCGTTAACAGATAAGGATGGTATTGCCCGTTTTGAGATCAAGCTGAATACTTGTTGTGATTATACCGCTGCCATGGAGGGATATGACCCGAATGAGAAGGAAGGTTGTACAGCCGGATTGACAGATGTACCAGTTATGGTCGAAATTCCACTGCGCTGTTCGGTCACGATTTCGATGGAAGGAGTCGTGTACAATCAATGGAGTAAGACTCCACTGGCCAATGCACTGGTGACCCTGACCAACGATTGTGATCCAGATGCTGTCGAAACAGTCACAACTGATGAATCAGGAGCATATTCCTTCCTGTTGAATCGTGATTGTTGTTACAAAGTGAAAGCAGAAAAGCAAGATTTCCTGGCAGATGTCAGAGAAGATCAGTGCACAAAGAATATTCTGGAGGACTTCGTGGTTGCTGTCGATCTGTATTTGCAGCCAACCAAGGGCGTTCCTACAGAGGACAAGTCCCAAACACCTCCAAATCTGGTATTCGATCCGACCACTCAGCAATGGATCAATACAAACGATGGAAAACCGGCTAACACTCTGGTTGATGGGACTAGATACGTGGACGGCAAAATTGTCCCCAATGATCCTCATACTTGGGAACCAAGCTCGATCCCGACGAACCCTGATGAGCCGGTGGCCTATCTCCTGCATATCTATTATGATTTTGACAGGGCCACCTTGCGTGCAGAGGGTATTCCTGAATTGGAAAAGCTGTATAAGATGATGACGGAGAATCCGAATCTCATCATCGAGTTAGCCTCCCATACAGATGCCCGGGGTTCACATCGTTATAACAAGCGGTTGTCCCAACGGCGCGCTGAAGCGGTAGTGGACTGGTTGGTCGATAAAGGGGTCAGTCTCGATCGCCTGGTACCACGGGGGTATGGCGAAACTGTACCGGTCAATGATTGTGTTAACAATGTACCCTGTAATGAGCGAAAGCACCAGATGAACCGACGGACAGAGTTCCGAATCCTTGGTTGCATCGGATGTGTCGAACCGGATAAATCAAAATTATCCAAACCGAATGATAATGCCCGGGTGGATGAATGTAAACATTGTCCATTCTGACCCGATCTATAAGCATAGAAAAGAGCGACCTCCGGGTCGCTCTTTTCATTTCCAGAGATGACAATGGTACAGAGGGAGTTGGTAGTTCATTTCGGTTGATCTTCTGCAGAGATAGTATTCCGTTCCAGAAAGTGATTGGTGGCGCCTACAGCATTTGTGGCCATCACGCACAGAGTTACATCGCTATATAATGAGTCACGAACAGTTTCGGTGTCACTCTCTCTGATGAGATCCGTTCGCATTTTCGGTTGAGTCCAGATCACGGAAGGAGCAGGTTGAAGGGCAAGGCGAACATTTCCTTAGCACGATTGCGATGATTTACATTCAGGAATTCAGACGAATCTCGAAGAAAAAAAGGGGGGCATTCTCCAGAATGCCCCCCTTTGATAGATCGCGTAACGTCTGGTTACTGCTTCATTAATCGCATGGTAGTGGTTTGGCCAGACTCCTGAATGACCTGCAGGAGATACATCCCGGAAGGAACATTTTGCATGCCGGTCAAGGGAATGAGCTGGATACCGGGTTGGATCTGAATGGTCTGATTCATCAGCATTCTTCCATTGATATCGAGGACCTTTAATTGCGCAGCACTAGCCGTGGTTCCAGTCACCTCCAGAGAAGGGATCGTACTAAACGGATTCGGGAAGGCAGTCAGTTGTTGGATCGCTCCACCTGGTTCAGAGATGGAAGTAGCGCAATCTGTTTTAAACAGAATAATGCCCGCCTCGCTGATCTTGTTCTGACAGATGGTGACCAATTGGACTTCATAATCCGTGCATTCCATCAGGTCCGTGAACACATAACTGTTATCTAATGTCGGCATTTCGATCAGCCAATTCATTGTTCCAGCAGGACGCAGACGGACAATAAATCCGATGGATGTAGCAGCCGTATCCCAGCTGACAGAAGCCATATAACGGCCCACTTCAACAGTGTCAAATTTTTCCGGAACCAGACAGGGAATCTCTCCGGGTTTGATGGTAACACAATAGTCTTCTACCTCTCCGCTTCCAATCTCGCCACAAGGGCCAGGACTGAATCCGAAAGCCAGAGAAACACGCAATCTGGTTTCACCAAACTTGTTGACACTCGGCACGGTGAATTGGCCAGTGATCGGGCCATTGGCAACCCCGGAAATGATCAATTCGGTGTCATCAAAAATCCCGTTCTGATCGAAGTCGATCCAGGCATTCATATTTTCATCGTATTCAAAGCCGTCATACCCGGGTGTGATGGTCACATTGTACACTTTACCGGTATCCAAAAGAGTGGTCACATCGTCGAAGAACGCATAGCCGTCATCCGTGCCCGAAACATTGTTCAGAGTATTGACCTTGACCGCGTCAATCCACTCCAGAGTGGCAAAGTTTCCGAATAACTCGCAATAGTCGTAGTCGAGGCAAGCCCCACATCCAAATGTCTTGAACGAGAATATTGGACTATACATAGTGGTATCCGGGTTGCAGATGGTCCGCATCCGGGCTTCATAATCCGTACAAGGCAACAGATCGGTCAATGTCACACTGGTCTGAGTCGTACTGACCTGTGTCCATTCAGTTTCTGTGGTGAGCTTGTATTCCAAGATGAATCCTGTGGACGGGATCACCTTCTTCCATCCCAGAGTAACAAATCCATTGTCAATATCAGCAATAGTGACCGGCCTGGGGATACAAGGTGCTTCTGCCTTAGCTATCGTGATACAATAGTCTTCCACCTCACCTGTGCCAAACTCCAGGCAGGGATTATTATCACCGAAAAAAGATGACATGATGATCCGCATACGGGTCGGTCCCGCGGTTGCACCACTGGGGACCTCAAAGGTGATCGTCACTTGATCACTGTTGTTGTCATCCAACATACCGACCTTCTCAAACGGGCTGAAGACACCATTCTGATCGTAATCGATATAGACCCGATAGTAGTTATTGTATGGATCAAATTCAAAGCCGGGCTTGATCACCAGTGGATATTCATAATTGGTGTTCAGCATGATGGGCAAGTCTTGAAAAAAGGCATACCCGCCATTGGTGCCAGATGTATTGGTCACACCACTGATGCTAACCTCATCGATCCACTGAAATTCCGCAGTTGAAGCGGCCGATTTACAGTATGCGAAATCGAGACAAGCTCCACAGCCTTTCGTCGTGAAAGAAACAATAGGACTTTGGATGGATTGTGCCGTATCGCAGTCGGTCTGGACCCGTACTTCATATTTTGTACAAGGGGACAAACCGGTGATGGCGGCAGGTGGCACAGTCACATTCATGGTAGTCCAGGCGGGAGCACCTATTTCGCGATATTCGACAATGTAGCCGACGCTGGTTGTGATGTTGGTCCAGTTAAGCAGTCCGCCCATGTTGGACACAGTTGTGACTTTCAGATCATCAGGGTAATCGCAGGGTTCGGGAGCCTCCACGATGTTGACACAATAATCTTCAACTTCACCAAAGGTGAAACTGCCGCAGGGTAGGGCCGCAGAACCATAAGACATGGCGACGCGCATCCGGGTCACGCCAGGCAATGCATTTCCCGATATCTTCACAAACCCGGCCACAGCCATGTTGGATGCAACAGGCGAGATGATCTCCTCTTCCGCATCATCAAAATCCCCATCCTGGTTGTAATCGATCCAGACCCGAAACGTTTCATTGTAAGCAAAGCCACCGGCGAATCCCGGGACCAGACGGTAAGGATATTTATGGTAGGTCTTTAACTGGATGGCGTCGTTTGTATAATCCCCGTATCCGTCATCATTTCCTGAGGCATTTGTATAAGTACTGATCTGGATAGAATCGATAAATTCAATGCCGGAATCATTGCCAAATGCTTCACAATACATCTTGTCTTTACAGGCCCCGCAACCGGTGGTCTGGCCCTGAATCGTGATGGATTGGTCGGATATGGTCATACCACAGTTGGAGATGATCTGGACCAGATAGCCACTACAAGGGGCAAGTCCGTCTATGACGAGGGATGTCCCGGTGACATTGGACAGGACCTCCCAATCAAAAGCGGTTAATTCCTTGTAGTAGATCGTATAAGTGGAGGCTACATTGACCTCATCCCAGGAGATCTCCAAAAAATCATCGCCGACCGACACAAATTGAAGATCGGAAGGTGGCACGCAACACCCATCTGAGGTGAAGACGTATGATGTATAGGCACTGCTCGTATCTGCACAGAATGCTTTGATCTCTACTTCATATTCCGTACAACTTGCAAGGCCACTCAGTGAATAGGGACTATCAGCACCCGGAGCATCTGTCCAGGCTGGTGAGCCGACTTCCCGCCAACGCAGGAAGCTGGTCAGCGTAGAATCTGAAGATAGCCAACTGATCACGGCACCTTCATCTATGATATTGGAAGCCTGAATATTGACTGGTCCAGGGCAAGGGCCGCAGTTGGACAGGAGGTACTCAAGACTGTTGAATGCGTTGATTCGCCCACCGGTGACCAGTTCATCTTCAAAAGCGGCGATCTTGGTCACCCCTTCAAAAATGGCATCGCGGACCATTTTAGCGGCTTCTGCTGGAGCGGCTTTCGCCAGCTGGCCAATATTCGAGCACGGTGCCGAATACAGCAGTCCGATCAAACCGGCTGTTGTGGGAGAGGCAAATGAAGTGCCGCTGGTTGTGGTGTAGTTGCCGTTGTTGGAAGTAGTGCGCACATCTTCTCCCGGCGCAGCCACATCGATCGTAGTCTTTCCGAATGCAGAGAAATTGCGTTTGTCTTTATTGTCAGTTGCAGTAACCGAGATCAAGTATTCACTGCTGCAACCGGTTGGCAGGTCACCCTCGATATCGATATCGATATTGAGATTGGCCGTGGCACCACAATTCAGGATGCCATAGACCCCCATTGTATCATAATATGCACACCAGATCGGTGCATCTGCAGGGTCGCCGAAGTCAATACCCCAGGATGAATTCATCGCCACCACAAAAGCACCTTTCGCACCATTGGTTTTGTTGTAGAGCTTTCGTTGAGTCAGAGCATAGGTGTAGGCTTCGATCACCAGGGCTTCCTGGGTGGAACTTGGACGGATGGTCATCATTTTGACGTCCCAGTTGACACCAGTCAGGCCGACTCCATTATTGCCCACAGCACCGATCATACCTTCTACATTGACACCATGTCCCCCATTGTCGACATTGTCATTATCCTGGTTGATATTCCAACCGAAGTAATCATCGATATACCCATTTCCATCATCATCGATACCGTTATCCGGTATTTCCTGATAATTGATCCAGTGATTGTTCTTCAGATCAGGATGATCCAGATCCGTTCCGTCATCGACGATTGCCACCACGATAGTGTCTCCTGTAGCGGTCAGACCACCCGTTGTGATATCCCAGGCTTCCTCCAAGTCCAGATCAGCACCAACGGTGCCGTTGTTTTGTCCGGTGTTTTTCCAATGCCATTGCTGAAAATAGTTAGGATCATCGGGTGCCTTCCGGAAAGCACCAATATGATTGAATTGGGCAGACATCACATCTGGCTGTCTGCTGATCCAGGTCAGGAAATCCATTTCATTGACCCGTGTGTGATCCATGTGCAAGAGCCAGATCCGGGAGTCGGGAGCCAGGGCGCGGTTGACGCGCAGTTGGGTGGGTATTCCCTGAAAGCGATTTGCAGTAGTTAACAGGGTACCCAACACGTCATCTGAGGCAAGATGAACGATGAGGTCGCCCTGAATATGTTGCAATTTCTGACCATGTGCAAATGGAAGTGAAACCCAAACGCACAGTAGGAGGGAGGTAAGTCTTGTGATCATGTAATCTGAGTAAAGGATGTTGCGAATTTAACTGATTTTGTCAGTACACAGCTGAAAATGGCAGCCACTGGACAATTCTGTGTCAGTTTTCTTTGGTATTGAAACAAATTCAAACCTGTATGCCCGTGGGGGCGAAGCGCTTTTATATGGTGAAAGAATGCAATAAGTGGTTTATTTCTACCTTTGATGTTCATCCCGAAGCCGCACACAAACCCTATGATCATGCATGCAATGCGGTTAATTCTTTTGCTCCCGACTCTGGTCATACCATTGTTCCTGGTTGCCCAGAAAGGCCCGTTAAAAGTTGCCGATAAGCAATTTGACCTTCACGCGTATCCTTCAGCGATCCAGGGATATTCGGCCTATTTGGAAAGTCATCCTGAAGATACATCGGTCAAGCTGCGTCTGGCTCAAAGCTATTTTTTGATCAACCAGCCCCAAAAAACCGTCGACCTGATAGATGACGTATTAGCACATACCAAACTGGCAGATGCAGACAACGTGTTCTATGCCAAAGCCCTGATGATGACGAGCGATTACCGCCGGGCAGAAGATATTTGGTCTGACATTGCAGCTTCTGAACGGGTACTTGCACAGCAGGGAATGCAATCCTGCCAGTTTGCCATGGCTTCTGGTGGAGATCGGAAAGCGGCCAAGATAAAAGCCGAGTTGATCAACAGTGATCAGTCCGAGATCGGTCCGTGTTGGTCCAATGGCCAGCTATACTACAATGCCTTCAATCCAGTCCTGGCCAACTATCCGGATGGATGGGTGATGGGCGATCAATACCATTATCTGATGAGCTCTACAGTGGATGGGAATGGATTTCTATATCCGCCCAAAGCTGTCAAGAAGGAAGCTCGCCCTTCCCCGAATGAAGGTCCGATCACCATATCTCCGGATGGAAAGCAGGTGGTGTTTATGCGTGCCAATATTTCCGGCAATGCCCGGCTCACTGCTGAGACAGGATTTCAGTCCAGTTTGTTTGTGGCCGAGATCAATGAAAAAGGATTGTGGGAAAATATTCGTCCCTTCCCTTACAATGGGGCATCCTATTCCACTGCTTGGCCACGATTTACCGCCGATGGCCGAGAACTTTATTTCTCTTCAGATCGACAGGATGGTCTGGGTGGATTCGACCTCTACAAGTGTACACTCGGCCAGGACGGATGGGAGCCACCACAAAATCTGGGGGCACCGGTCAACTCCCCTGGAAATGAGATCACCCCGTATTATACCCGGGATATGCTCTATTTCGCCAGTGACTGGCATATCGGTTATGGCGGATATGATCTCTTCAAAGCGGTTCGGATGAATGACCGATTTAATAGCGTGGTCCATCTGGGACGAGAGATCAATTCCCCGGCTGACGACCTCGGACTAATCATCGGTGTGGATCCGACCCAAGGGTATTTTGTCAGCAATCGAAAAGGCAAAGGTGATCTGGATCTTTACCAATTCAGATTTCAATTGATCGAACGTCATATCCTCGTGAAGGATGCGGTTACAGACCAACCCATTCAAGATGCAACCCTGGATCTGCGGCCATGTGGCGGATCTGTTATGCGCAGTGACGAGCAGGGCATGATCATGCTGCAGATGACAGAGATCCCCTCCTGCAATATCTCGGTCCAGCATCCGGGTTTTGCGGCCCAGCAACAGGATGCGCGTGATCTTCTCACAGGTTCTGAGGTGTTCGAGATCAGTCTCGTTCCGGATAACTGGAATTTTATGACCCAAATCCTGGATGCGGAAAGTGGTCAGCCTCTCCAGAATGTGCTGCTGCGTTTGACGGAACAACGTAGTGGGCAGTTTGTAGATATTTACTCGGATGACCAGGGGAATCTTCGCATTCCTATGCACCCCGGGAAATTATACTTCCTGAATTTCAGCTTGTCCGGTTACCAGCATGAGTCTCGTACTGTTCAGTTGAGCGCAAATGATGGATCGCCCTTTACCGAGCCTGTTCGGATGAAGTCCATCCTAGCCAGTATGGATCCGACAGAAACCATTGAAA
This sequence comes from Saprospiraceae bacterium, assembly GCA_021738725.1. Classification (GTDB taxonomy): domain Bacteria; phylum Bacteroidota; class Bacteroidia; order Chitinophagales; family Saprospiraceae; genus JAGNXB01. The sequence goes on from JAIPBE010000001.1 coordinate 72,007, forward strand.
AATCAAAAACGGATGCTGTTGAAGGGAAGGCTGCCTCCACACAAGCGGCCTTTGCCGTTCAGGTGGCCTCACTGACAGATGCGGCACAGGCAGATATTCGCGGCTTCGAACGTCTGGCCCAGTTTGGCACTGTGTATCAGAAAATAGGAGATGAGCGGATCCGAATCCGGGTAGGGGTTTTCTCCTCCAGGGATAATGCCAGAGCTGCAGCTAATGAAATGATCGATCTCGGATATCCGGGTGCGTTTGTGGTAGAGGAATCTGTAGAGTCTCTGATGGACAAGGTTATGCTCTCCATGGCCGCTGACCGATCAAACGACCCCTTCCAGGATGGGGAGTATCTCATCCGGCTCGCAGCTTATAAAAATCCCAAATGGTTCGATCCGGGAAAACTAGGAGAGTATGGGGCTATCACCGAGGAGGTGAGTAAGGAATGGACAGTGAAGTTTGTTCGCGGGATTGCCACCATCACGACAGCGCGGGAAGCTCTTCGTGCAGCAAAGAGTGCCGGTTTTGCAGAATCTCATATCCTCTTCGAACGCGATGGCAACCGACTGAAAGTGGACTGATCTTCAGGCTCCCTGTTCTTTCGGCAACCATTGGAGTTCCAGATAGGAACGAGTGCCCGGTCCGGGGTGGACCTGCGCACTGAGCCTGTATCCAAGCAACCAGATGATCTCCTGATCTGGGCCATGAGTGAGTACAAGCGTCTTTTCTTTTTCAAACCGATCGGCTTTTGCATCGATCAGGATATCCTTGATTTTTTTTGAACCGGCCATGCCCTTCGGTTGAATCCGATCACCCGCACGCCATTCGCGGAGCGTCAGAGGGTAAACCAATTGATCTGCATCGACGATCATGCGATTCAGATCTCCAGGCTCGGAAGAGAGATAGTGATCTACACTGGTGAGTGTCAGCATGCCATCCGGTCGATCGACAACTTGATCATAGGGCCAGATGTGGTGGTGAGCGGGGCTTACTCCGGGTCGAACTGGTTGACAAATAACCTGGCCACGATTGACCACACATTCCCAACCTGCTCCCTCAAAATACTGTCCGTGATCATGCGGTGTGAGTCTATCGATGGCTTGCAGCTGATCACGGCTGAAGCCCTTGGGGTGTAGCCATCGATACCACGCAAAGGAGGACCAACGAACAGACTGCAGTTTGGAAAGATCAAAAGTCCATGTATTCCCTTCTTTTCGAACGACCTGATCGGTCAGTTGATCCATGGCAGCTTCTGCCGCTAACAAGGCACCTGCCGCATCCTGACTCTGCTGTTGCACAAGTGAATGCAACGCGGGCTTCAGTTTCAGCAAACCGGGTACGATCTGATGCCGTAGCTGATTCCTCAAATAGGTGTTGGTTTCATTGGAACTGTCCAATCGATACACCAGGCCTTCATTCTCGAGGTACGCCATGACCTCCTGACGGGTGAATGGCAGCAACGGGCGACAAAAGACGTCTCTCCGACAGGGAATACCCGACCATCCAGCCAATCCGGTTCCTCTCAGCCAGTGCAAAAGGATGGTTTCGATCTGGTCATCGGCCTGATGTCCGGTCAGCAGGCAGGAGCCCTGTCCTGCCGCGATCAGTTCATTCCACCAGGTGTAACGAACATTTCTGGCCGCCATTTGCAAGGAAAGTCCCATGCAGGCAGCCAGTTCATCCGGTGATGAGTGGAGCACGTGAACGGGCACTCCAAATTGCTCTCCCAATTGGCGGACCAGCTGTTCATCCTGATCAGATTCCGCACCCCTCAGATGATAGTTGACATGAGCAAGGCCGGCCAGCTGACCGCTTCGGTGGGCCAGATGTGTCAGCGCAACTGAATCCGGGCCGCCGCTGATCCCCACCAGTAGAGCATCCTGAGGGCCCCACAGGTGATAGGCTTCAGCTGATTTCAAAAAGGTGTCAAGATTCAGTTGGCCGATACCGCTCATAGATGGCGTGAAGCAACAGGTTGAATGATCCCTCTGAATGGTTTCGAAGGGAGCCAAGCCGAAAATAGTGAAGTCCAAGGAATGTTGCCCGGATACAGTCTTGGCATTCCAACCTGGACTGTTTGGATCTTAGCGAAAGATCCGCTGCTCATTCAACCAATGTTGATAATTTCTGGCATTCGCATTATGGGCTGCAAGGGTTCGGGCAAATGTATGTCGTCCCGACCGATCTGGTTTTGCGCAGAAATAGATATACTCGTGTTTCTCAGCCTGAAGCGTAGCCAGGATGGTCCCGGGTTCTGGCATGCAGATGGGCCCTGGCGGGAGCCCGGGATATTTATATGTGTTGTAGGGAGAGTCGATCTCCAGATCACTGAACAACACTCTTCCTGTTGAAAAGTCCCCTTTGGCAAATACCACCGTAGGATCTGCCTGCAAGGGGATGCCACGTTCGAGACGATTCAGGTACACTCTCGCAATGGTCGCCTTTTCATCTTTCACTAAGGTTTCTTTTTCTACAATGGATGCCAGGATGTAGATCTGGTTGGGTGTATACCCGGCTTGCGTGGCTTGTTCGATCCGTTCAGGGGTCCAGAAGCGATTGTATTCCTCGACCATCCGCACCAGCAGTTCTTCCGGTTTGATGGTCCAATAGACCTCATAGGTGTTGGGCAGGAATAGACACATCAACGAGTCTTCCCCTGCGCTGGATTCAGGGATAATTTGGCGACTATTGCGGAAAGCGTCCCAGATCTCCAGAGAGTCCGGTTCGATCTGATGACCGATCTTTCCGGCAAGTTCATCCAGGGTCCGGACGTTATGAATCACCAGTTTGATCGGGGATTGGGCGCCCGAACGCAACAAGCGCACCAGGGTCAGATTGCTCCAGCCATCTTCAAGCCGATATTGTCCGGGACGAACCCGAGCGCCATACTTTAAATAACGAGCACAGGAGGTGAAGGAAGCCGTGTCTGCAATGATACCAAGGCTATCCAATTGGCGGACAAGTCCCTCAAAAGTGGTACCCGTTCGAATGGAAAGTCGTTGAGTCGATGGGGACATCTGAACATTCGGTGCAAAAAAAACGGGCTCGATATATTGGGAATAGATCAGCAATCCTCCCATCAGAAGCGCTACCAGCGCAAAGACAACGATCAGGAACCAACGACGCATAGAGGATCAATACTGTTCTTTATCATTGGGAAAATCTCCCTTTCGCACATCCTTTATATAGTTGTTGACCGCGCCACTGATGTCCTCATACAGGTTTAGATACCGACGCAAAAACCGGGGTTCAAAATCTTTGGTGATCCCGATCATATCATGCGTGACAAGGACCTGACCGTCGACACCAGATCCGGCTCCGATGCCGATAATGGGGATATCAACCTCTTCGGCAACTTTCGAAGCGAGGTGGGCAGGAATTTTTTCAAGTACCAGACTGAAACATCCAATCTCTGCGAGTAATCGCGCATCATCTCTCAACTTCGCTGCTTCCGTATCTTCTTTCGCACGGACAGCATAGGTCCCAAACTTGTAGATCGACTGGGGGGTTAATCCCAAATGGCCCATGACCGGAATGCCAGCCCGGAGAATACGATGGATCGCCTCTTCCACTTCACTCCCTCCTTCCAGTTTGACTGCATGTGCACCGGACTCTTTCATGATCCGGATGGCCGACTCCAGAGCCTTACCAGGATTGCTCTGGTAGGAACCAAAGGGAAGATCCACGACGACCAGGGCCCGACGCACAGCCCTGACCACAGATTGGGCGTGATAGATCATCTGATCCAGGGTGATCGGCAGGGTGGTCTCGTGACCGGCCATCACGTTGGAGGCGGAGTCGCCAACCAGCAGGATGTCGATACCAGCGTCATCCAGGATCCGGGCCATGGAAAAATCATAAGCCGTCAGCATGGCGATTTTTTCACCCGCATGCTTCATGGCTTGCAAATTGTGAGTCGTGACGCGTTTGATCTCGGATTGTACGGACATAACAAAAGTTTGGGGGCTACGAAGATAGTAATCCTTAACGAGGGGTATGTCGGCATTTAGGCATTTTCAACCTTTTCACAATCCCCGCATTGATGTACCTTTGCGCCTATGAAAAGAATTGCGTTGTTTGCCTTGTTGATCGCGGTCCTATCCGGGGTCGGCTGTGATAATGAGTTGGACCTGGTCTCCGATTGGAAAGAAATTCCAGTAGTGTATGGATTCCTTTCGCGTGGTGATACGGCACAGTATATCCGAGTAGAGAAGGCTTTTCTGGATCCGAAGACAAGTGCTTATGTCATCGCCAAGAATCCTGATTCCCTCTATTTTCCCAATGCGATCGTACAGTTGGAAGACCTGACCTCCGGGTCGAAGGTCACTCTGACCAGGGTGGATGGCACTCTGGAAGGATATCCACGTGCGCCAGGTGTTTTTGCTACGGCACCCAATTTTCTGTACAAGATCAAAACGGATGAAGCGATGATCTTCACCGATCGTGAGTATCGCATCCTGGTGTCTGACGAAGCCGGTCGGTTGATTACGAGCTCGAAAACGAAGGTGGTTGGTGATTATACCTTCACGTTTTCCTCACCTCCGGATAAGATCACCTTTCTCTATGACAATTCGATCAATATCGGGTGGCGGTCGAATGAGAATACGGCTTACTTCTATGACGTGGCCATGCGCATACACGTCCAGGAAACGGAGACCGGAGGCTCGGGTCCAGTCGAAAAAGTGCTGACCTGGCCAATTGAAAAGAATATCTTGCGCGGAAACTCAAAGAACATAAATACTTATCTGGCAGGGGTGTCATTTTACCAGTTCATGCGCAGCCACCTGGAAGTAAAGTCCAATGTATCTCGTAAGTTTCTCTACATGGAGATCCAGGTCGATGCCGGCGGCAAGGCGATCTATGACTTCCTTTCTGTCGGAAAGGCCAATTCCGGGATCACCGGCGCGGAATACATCCCATCCTATTCGAATATCGATAACGGATTTGGACTGTTCTCATCCCGGTATTTCCTGGTTGGGAAGAACTTTACACTGAGCACTCAATCGCTCGACTCCCTCAAACAGGGGATCTATACTAAGGATCTCAATTTCTAGGATACAGCACTTCTGTCGTTTTGTCAGTGAGCCTTTCCGCATTCTGTCAGGATGGGCGTCTTTTCTGCCACTCTGGTCAGTTTTTATGTCTTGGCATATCGATTGAACAGGGGTAAGCAGACATAAATCTGAACATAATGGGAAAAATCATTGGTATAGACTTGGGAACGACCAACTCCTGTGTCGCCGTGATGGAAGGAAATGAGCCAGTTGTCATCGCCAATGAAGAAGGTCGGCGGACAACTCCGTCAGTAGTGGCATTCCTCGATAACGGTGAACGGAAGATCGGTGATCCTGCAAAACGTCAGGCGATCACAAATCCGACGCGGACGATCGCTTCCATCAAACGATTCATGGGGACACGTTTCTCTGAAATTACAGGAGAAGCGGGCAAGATGCCCTACAAAGTGGTCAAAGGAGACAACGATACCGTAAAGGTGTCAGTCGATGACCGCAATTATACAGCCCAAGAAATTTCTGCCATGATCCTTCAAAAGATGAAGAAGGTAGCTGAAGATTTTCTGGGTCAACCTGTCACAGAAGCTGTCGTGACCGTGCCGGCTTATTTTAATGACTCGCAGCGTCAGGCGACCAAAGAAGCAGGCGAGATCGCCGGTCTGACCATCAAGCGGATCATCAACGAGCCGACTGCGGCTGCCCTGGCCTACGGCCTGGACAAGAAGCACAAGGACATGACCATCGCGGTATTTGACCTCGGTGGTGGCACATTTGATATTTCCATCCTCGAATTGGGTGAAGGTGTATTTGAAGTGAAGTCCACCAACGGTGACACCCACCTGGGTGGTGACGACTTCGACCGGGTGATCATCGATCATCTCGCCGACACATTCAAGGCTCAGGAGAATATCGATCTGCGCAAGGACCCTATGGCCCTTCAGCGTTTGAAGGATGCCGCGGAGAAAGCCAAAATTGAGATGTCCTCATCTGTGGAAACGGAGATCAACCTTCCGTATATCACAGCTGTCGACGGCGTGCCCAAACACCTGGTTCTGAAGTTTACTAGAGCCAAGTTCGAACAACTGGCTGATGCCTTGGTCAAGCGGACGCTCGAACCATGCCAAAAGGCCCTGGATGATGCAGGATTGAGTAAGGAAGAGATTGATGAGATCATCCTGGTGGGTGGTTCGACCCGTATCCCACGAATCCAACAGGCTGTTGAAGATTTCTTCGGTAAAAAGCCCAGCAAAGGCGTAAATCCGGATGAAGTGGTAGCCGTAGGAGCTGCGATCCAGGGAGGTGTGCTGAGTGGCGATGTATCAGATGTCCTGCTGCTGGATGTGACCCCGCTTTCTATGGGAATTGAAACGATGGGAGGTGTCTATGATGTGGTGATCGAAGCCAACTCCACGATTCCGACCAAAAAGTCAAAGACCTATTCTACCGCTGCGGACAACCAGCCGTCTGTAGAGATCCACATCCTGCAGGGTGAACGCCCAATGGCGAAGGACAACCGTAGCGTCGGTCGATTTATCCTGGACGGTATTCCACCTGCCCAGCGAGGTACCCCTCAGATCGAAGTCGGCTTCGATATCGATGCCAATGGTATCCTGAGTGTGTCTGCTCTGGATAAGGGAACAGGTAAAAGCCAGAATATCCGCATCGAAGCGTCAACCGGTCTCAGCAAAGAGGAGGTCGAACGGATGAAGGCAGAAGCTCAAGCGAATGCGGATACGGATAAGGAAGCTCGCGAACGTGCGGACAAGATGAACATGGCGGATACCCTCATCTTCCAGACAGACAAGCAATTGTCCGAGTTTGGAGAGAAGATTCCAAAGGAGAAGCTCGATGCCATACAGTCTGCTCTGGATGCCTTGAAAGAGGCGCACAAAATGCAGGATCTGGCCAAGATGGATGCGGAGACGGAACGTCTCAACCAGGCATGGCAGGCTGCCAGCCAGGACATCTATCAGGCACAGCAGGGAACGGACGGTGCAGCCAATGGCAGCGATGCCACGGATGCTTCGACCAATCCGACAGAGGATGTTACAGATGTCGAATACGAAGAAGTAGACGACAAGAAGTGATCCTCCTGGAACACACATTGAACAGGACGCCCGGCATTTTGTCGGGCGTTCTTTTTTACCGTTAATTCTGTGAAGAAACAGCTGCTTGGATGGTCACATCTCTCAAGGGACAGATAGATCAACCAGGTCAGATTGAATAATTTAACCATCTTCAGATCAGGGATTTCCTGTCGATTGAAAAGATCTTTTCAGGAAATTCGTGTGGGCCTATCTCTAGGTTGGACGTTTTGTCTACCTTTGGATCCCGTAACAAAGGAAACCGATGACGAAATATGTATTTGTTACGGGAGGGGTGACCTCATCCCTGGGAAAAGGAATTATAGCGGCCTCTTTAGGCAAGCTATTGCAGGCCCGAGGCTTCTCGGTGACCATCCAGAAATTCGACCCCTATCTCAATGTAGATCCCGGCACACTCAACCCGTATGAGCACGGGGAGTGTTATGTGACTGACGATGGTGCAGAAACAGATCTGGACCTCGGCCACTATGAACGCTTTCTGAATATTTCGACCAGCCAGGCAAATAATGTCACTACGGGTCGGATCTACCAGAACGTAATCCATAAGGAACGGGCGGGCGACTACCTCGGGAAGACCGTTCAGGTCATACCCCATATCACGGATGAGATCAAACGCAATATCCAATTGATGGCCCAGGGGGGTGACTATGATATCGTGATCACCGAACTGGGAGGTACCGTCGGAGATATTGAGTCCTTGCCATATCTGGAAGCCCTTCGTCAATATCGCCGGGAGGTGGGCGTCACCAATTGTATTGTCATCCATCTGACCCTGATCCCTTATCTGCGCGCAGCAAAGGAACTGAAGACCAAGCCGACTCAACACTCCGTCAAGGAATTACAACAGGCTGGTATCCAGCCGGATATTCTGGTGTGCCGTACAGAGCAGTCTCTCAATAACGAACTGCGTAATAAACTGGCCCTTTTCTGCAATGTCGATTTTGAATCGGTGATTGAAGCCCTGGATGCAGAGACGATATATGATGTACCCATTTATATGGCCCGGGAGCGTCTGGATTCCATTGTCTTGCAAAAGTTGCAGTTGAATTCAGGTACCATTCCGGATCTCACACACTGGAAAAACTTTCTGGGTAAATTGAAAAATCCGGTCAGTGAGGTGAAAATCGCACTAGTCGGGAAATACAATGAACTTGCGGACGCCTACAAATCCATCTATGAATCATTCATTCATGCTGGTGCAGAGAATGAATGCAGTGTCAAGGTGGTACCGATCCATTCAGAATTGCTGGATGAGGACCCTGCCGAAGTGGCTGAGCGCCTCCGTGGCTTTGATGGTATCCTGGTCGCTCCGGGCTTCGGAGAGCGCGGCATCGAAGGAAAATTAAAGGCTATCCAGTATGTTCGTGAACAGGGAGTACCTTTCTTTGGTATTTGCTTGGGTATGCAATGTGCTGTAGTCGAATTTGCACGCAACGTCCTTCACCTGGAAGGTGCTGCCAGTACGGAAGTGGATCCTGCTACCACTGAACCTGTCATCGATATGATGCTGGAACAGCGAAAGATCAAAGCTAAGGGCGGCACCATGCGTTTAGGTGCATACCCCTGTGAATTGAAGAAGGGATCACGTGCTAAGGCGGCATATGGTATGTCGACAATCAGTGAGCGCCATCGGCATCGGTATGAATTGAATAATGCGTACAAGGATGTATTGTCAAAAGCCGGTTTGGAATCCACGGGTGTGAACCCGGAATCGGGTCTGGTTGAGATCGTCGAATTGAAAGGGCATCCCTGGTTTGTTGGAGTGCAGTTTCATCCTGAACTGAAGAGCCGGGTCGAACAGCCTCATCCGCTCTTTGTCTCATTCGTCCAGGCAGCGGTGGCTTATCATTCCGCCCAGTGACCTGGAACCGACCATCGGACAAAACCAATGTATTCCTGCTCAGCATGGCTATCCTGTTCCAGATTTGCCTGCTGGTCATCAGCGCTGATTTTCCTTTTTTTTGGGATAGTATCCAATTCGGGTCCCGTCATGCCACGTACTTTCATACGGAAGGGGTGGGGTGGTTGCCGACTGTCATGGACAGTGGGAATCCGCCCTTGTTAGGGCTGCTGGTCCACGTTGACTGGTTGATCTTTGGCCGATCCCTGATCGCCTCTCATGCCGTGATCTGGCCATTTGCTATGGCCAATCTGGGTCTTCTGGCTCTTCTCGGACATACACTGGCTCGACCCCATTGGGGCTGGCTGCCACTGCTTTGGATAGCCAATCCTATATATGCAGCACAGACTACGTTGGTCAGCCCGGATGTCCTGTTGGTGTCGGGGCTGCTATGCCTGTGGGTTGGACGTCAATTTACCTGGAATTGGATGATCACATTCGGGTCTCTGATCCTGGGAGCCGTCTCTCTGCGCAGCCTGGCTCTGTTGGGAACAGTAGGCGTCTGGTGGCTTCTCGACCGGGATCACCGGATGTATGTAAAATGGGTACTGTTGGGAGCGGCCCCCGGATTGCTCTACCACCTTTGTCACGGGATGGCCCTGGGTTGGGTATTCGTGCCGCTCGCATCGCCTTGGTCCGGGAGTTTCAACCTGCAAACCTTGCAGGCGCTTCCTCGCAATGCAGCCATCCTGATCTGGCGTTTGATGGATCATGGACTCGGCTTTTTATGGATTGGCCTGTCCGTGGCCTGGTATTTCCACGGTCATCGTACCCCAACGACCCGAAAGAGTGCCATCTGGTTGTTGGTCATGATCATGGCCGTTTTTCCATTCTTTCTCTTCTTCTCCTCCCTGAATATGCATCGATATTTATTGCCGGTCTCGCTGGCAGGTACGATCCTGTTCGTGCAACTGAATCCTTCTCGAACCATCAGATGGGCTGTGTGCATCTTGCTGGTTCTGGGGAATTTGTGGATCTATCCGGATCGTATTGCCCAGGGATGGGATGCTACTCTGGCATGGATGAGCTATCCTGCCCATCGCCAGTCTGTCCTGGAAGAGATGGACGCCAGGGGAATCGCATGGGAGATGACTTCTTCGGCTTTTCCGAACCTGGGACCTTCCGACGAGCTCACCCTGGATGGTGATAGCCGTTCTTTTACCGATTGGACCGCTCGACTTCCTGCCCAATATCTGTTCTACAGCAATGTCTTCAATGACTTTTCAGATCAGGATCTGGATCGAATGATAACCTGGCCGATTGTCATTCAATCCGGTCATTGGCCCGTCAAAGTGATCTTATACGAAATACCGCGAGATGAGACCAACAGTTACTAAACTTTCAATGGAGGCTTTGGAAGCCCGGCATGCTGCACTGCAAAAGTCCGAACCATGGCCTGTTTCTGTAGTATGTGATGATCTGAGAAGTGCATTGAATGTGGGTTCTATTTTCCGAACAGGCGATGCCTTTCGGATCGCCCATGTATGGTTATGTGGTATATCGGCACAACCACCACATCGCGAAATCCTCAAAACGGCTCTGGGGGCCACCGATACGGTACCATGGTCCTATCGGAAGGATGTTGGAGAATTGATCATGGAACTGCAGGCAAAGGGCATCCAATGTATCGGACTGGAGCAAACCACTGGGTCAAAACCATTGCAGAAATGGGTTTGGGATGGACAAACACCTATGGCCGTGGTGGTTGGAAACGAAGTGCATGGCGTGTCTGATGAAATACTGGATCAGCTGGACGGGTACATGGAGATCCCCCAATTCGGCTCCAAACACAGTCTGAATGTTGCCGTTGCCACAGGGATCGCCCTGTGGGAGCTCATACGGCAACAATTAGTCTAATCTAATAGTCAAAGTAGGTCATGATCTGGAGATACGGATAGACCCACAGTGGACGTGATTGCTTTTCCGTGCCAGATCCTCCCCAGGCGTGCAAACTGTTTTCGTATTGAATACGCACTCCGGGCGTGATGGTCAAGCGGCGCGATAATCCAATATCCAATCCAGCGCCTATGCGCGCCAGGAAGTTTCCCCCTCCTTGAGATCCATCCCCTGTTTTTTGGGAGAGGTAATACCCTCCGGCTCCGCCTTCGACAAAAAATCCTTTTTTAATGACCTGGCCCTTCCGTGAAAAGGTGGGGCATTTGCAATCACCATACATATCCAGGGGGTAGGCCCGGAAGTCAACGGTTGCCTGTACACCAGAACCGGTATAATCTACCGAGGCAGTTGACTGCGCAGTGGTTTGCATATAATGCAGGCCGGGAACCCACTCAATCCGGATCCCGGATCGACGAAGGGAATAAACGACGCCTGCGCTCCAGCCCGACTGGATGAGTGGATCAGACAGCATGCTGGATTCCGCTAAGGAAAGAGGCAGTCGATATTGAAGTTGAACCCCCAATTGGGCGGACAACCCTGCTGGCAGAAAAAAGAGCAGGAGTAACGGAGTTTTCCGCAAACTTCTGCAGATCGCAATTGCAACTGAATTCATAGGTTCCATAAGCGTTTCGCTAAATTTGCAAAAATAATTCATTTGAAGGCGAAGACTATCCGAAAGGAGCGCGTGAATCTGATCACTCTGGGATGTTCAAAGAATCTGGTGGATTCGGAGAACATCATCACTCAGCTGAAAGCCAACGATATTCCAGTCACCCACGAAGATGATGCAAATGATGCAGAAGTCATCATCGTCAATACCTGTGGTTTTATCGATCTGGCAAAGGAAGAGTCTGTCAATACCATCCTGCAATATGCAGCCGCGAAGACAAGGAAGGAGATCAAAAAGCTCTATGTGACCGGCTGTCTGTCTCAACGTTATAAGGACGATCTGGCATTGGAGATCCCTGAGGTGGACGCCTGGTTCGGGACTATGGACCTGCCCGGTCTGCTGGCCCGCTTCAATGTGGATTATCGGCATGAACTGTTGGGTGAGCGGAAGATCGCTACACCCATGCACTATGCATATCTGAAGATATCGGAGGGGTGCAACCGGACATGCTCCTTCTGTGCCATTCCGCTGATGCGTGGCAAGCATATCTCACGGTCCATTGAGGATCTTGTCACAGAAGCACGTTCTTTGGCCAGGCAGGGCGTCAGAGAGGTCATGCTGATCGCACAGGAGCTGACGTATTACGGCCTGGACCTCTATAAGGATAGGCGGCTGGCCGAGTTGATGCATGCTTTGTCTGAAGTCGAAGGCATCGACTGGATCCGTTTGCATTATGCCTACCCGAGCAAGTTTCCTCTGGATATCCTGGAGGCGATGGCCGTGTTGCCCAAGGTCTGCAACTACCTGGATATGCCCCTTCAACACGCTGATGATCGGGTATTGGAACGCATGCGTCGACAGATCACGCGTGCTGAAACGGAGGAGTTGGTGGCGAAGGCCCGAGAGATCGTGCCAGGGATCATCATGCGCACCACACTGCTGGTGGGGTTTCCGGGTGAAACGGAAGAGGAATTTGAAGTGTTATGCGATTTTGTGCGCAGGATGAGATTTGAACGCGTGGGCGTTTTTCAGTACAGCCACGAAGAGGATACGCGAGCGCATACACTCCAGGACGATGTGCCGGCTGAGGTAAAGATGGACAGAGCCAATCGGATCATGGAGATCCAGCGAGAAATTTCCCTGGAGAAGAACCAGACCCGAGTGGGCCGTGTTGAACGGGTATTGATCGACAAACTGGAAGGGGGATCTTACTATGGCCGGTCGGAAGGCGATTCGCCAGAAGTTGATAATGAGGTGGTGATCGAAGCATCTGTAGGGTACTTGCGTGTGGGCGACTTTGTAGAAGTCGAGATTACCTCAGCAACTGAATATGATGTCTATGCTCATCCAGCCATGACAGATAACTGATGAAAAATGGAACCGACAACTGAATCACATCCCTGGTCCTTCCTCGGGAAGGCCCACCATCCACTCAAGCAGGCTGCAGCGACTGTAGTCCTCATGGTCATTTTCCTGTTGGCTTCCTGGTTCATGGTCCGTCTCGGGCCCGAAGGATTCAGCCAGCACCTGCCATGGATCATTGCATTGGCCTTCTTGCTGTTGTTTGCTGTGTTCAACAGTGTGTTTTGCCTGGCAGCGGGTCAAGTGGATCAATATTGGCAGCGTTCCATCCTCGGGTTTCTGGTGGTAGGCCTCGTAGGAGCAAGTCTGGCCTGGGCGATCTCCGGTCAGTTTCTCACCGAAGTCGGTTCATTCAAATGGATGTACATGGTGGTTGCCTTCTGTTATCTGGTGTTCATCTCCATCATCAATTTCATGCGGAAGATCGTTGATTTTGCACAAGGGGAAAAATGGGAAAAGCCAAAATTGAAATCCAGGAAACGCGGCTATTGACCTGATCACGGGTAGAGACTATCTAAGCCGTTTGTATCCGGGATAACCCTTGTTCCAGATCTGCCCAGAGAAATTCCGGATCTTCCAGGCCGATATACAGTCGGACCAGATTGACAGGGAAGGGTGGATCGTCCTTACCGGGGAGCTGATGCACTGCAGCAACGGGAAAGATCAGGCTTTCATGTCCACCCCAGGACACTGCCAGCAGGAAGACGTGGAGGGATTCCACAAATCTGAAGATTGCTTTTGGATCAGTGGTATGAAGGAGGATGGAAAACAGACCGCCTGTCCCGGTCATTTGCTTTTTAGCGAGTTCAGATTGAGGAAAATCATTTCGCCACGGATGGATGACTTGTTGCACCGCCGGATGGAGGCTCAGCCTCTCCGCCAGGATGGCTGCACTTTGCTGGCTCCTTTCCATCCGGAGAGGCAGGGTGCGTAATCCACGGATGATCAATGCGGCATCGGAAGGGGAAATGATGGGTCCCAGGACCATATACGCCCGGTCGAAGATCTGCTGAATCAATTGTCGGGACCCACAGATCACACCGGCCACGACATCGCTGTGGCCATTGAGATATTTGGTCGCAGAATGCATGACCAGATCGATCCCAAAGGCTGCGGGTTTCTGAAAGAGGGGTGAAGAGCAAGAGTTATCGATGCAGGTGATGAGTTGATGCTCTTTTGCCAGAGCGGCACAGGCTGCCAGATCCTGCAATCCAAACGTCATCGTATTCGGGCTTTCCAGAAAGAGGACCCGCGTGTTCGGGAGAATGGCATTCTCGATGACAGCCAGATCAGTGCCATCTACAAAGGTGGCGGAAACACCAAATCGTGGAAGAAACTGATCGAGAAGATGCCTCGTCCAGGAGTATGGATTTTGCACACAGACCACATGGTCACCCAGTTGAACAAGTCCAAGTACGGCTGTCGCGATAGCCGCGGCACCACTGGAGGTGATCAGGGCATCCTCGGTGCCCTCCAACGCTGCTATCTTCTTTCGTAGGATAGCGACAGTGGGATTATTGCCCCGGGTATACAAATGGTGGTCAAACTCTGCCAGCATGGCCTCACGCAAATGGGCAATGGACGTCAACGCAAAGTTGCTGCTTTGGATAACGGGTGGGGCAATCGCGCCAAAGTATTGATCGCGCTCTTCACCCAAATGATTGAGGATATAGGATTGGTCCATCACAACAGGTCTTCGAGTTGCCCATGTCGATCCGAGATGATCCGGCCACGATTGTCTTTGGTCAAGGTACAAGCCTCGATGGACGGATCATGTTCGAACACGAGGATCGCTTCGCGTTCAAGTGCCCAAGTTAATAGTTGTTCTTTTTCCTTCATGGTCTCGAGTGGCCGAACGTCATATGCCATAACATATGGGAGACCCAAATGATGGAAACTGGGGATCAGGTCTGCACAATAGATCACCGGCCTTTTAGCTGTGGGGATGACAGGGATAAACATGGCCTCTGTATGCCCGTAAACGGAATCGAGCGTAATGCCTTCTATCCATTCGGCATGGCTCCCGGTATCAGCGAATGCCAGTTTCCCCCATTCCTGAAGAGGAAGCATATTTTCTTTCAGAAAGGATGCCTTTTCACGAGGATTGGGTTGATTGGCCCAGTCCCAATGTCGCTGGCTACTCCAGTAGGTCGCATTGGGAAAGAGGGGTGTAGGTTTCCCGTCCTCATCCAGGGTAATGGCACCTCCGACATGGTCAAAATGCAGATGAGTCAGTAAGACATCTGTTACCGCCTCAGGAGTGACTCCGGCAGTTGATAGTTCTCGCAGGAAAAGATCTTGTTGGGTGGGGTGGAAGAAGGACTTGAACCGGTCATCCTGTTTATCGCCTATGCCGGTGTCCATGAGAATAATGCGGTCTCCTGAACGGACGAGCAGGATCCGCATACACCAGGTACACATATTGGCTTCATCCGGTGGATTCATGGTCTCCCACATAGATTTGGGGACTACGCCAAACATGGCACCGCCATCGAGTTGAAGGTATCCTGTGCGAATGGTTTGTATTTGCATTATCCTCCTGATGTTTGGCCAAATCCGATACTTGCGCCTGCATCCCGACTGCCATGTTTGAGATGGGCCATTTGAATGGCCGTGACAGCTGCCTCGATCCCCTTGTTGCCATGTTTCCCACCGGCGCGATCCTGTGCCTGTTCCAATGAGTTGGGTGTCAATACGCCAAATACACAAGGAATCCCAGACATGAGGCCGAACTGGACTAGACCGTTGGCGACCGCCTGGTTGATATATTCATTATGTGCAGTTTCGCCTTTGATGACACATCCGATGCAGATGATGGCGTCCAGTTTGGTTCGGGAATTCAACATGCGAGCCCCCATGGGAAGCTCGAAGGTCCCGGGAACATCGATCCGATAGATGGAATCTTCCCGTGCCCCGTATTCCAGGAGCGTATCGACAGCCCCTTTTGAAAGCGGGCCCGTGATATCATCATGCCACTGGGAGACAACCAGACCAAACCTGAATTTCTGTGCATTTGGAATGGGAGATGGTCCTGGATCGGATAGGGATTTACGTGTTGAGGACATAGGTGATGAGTCTGTACAACAAAGAAAAGAAAAAGGCGACACCTTGCGGTGTCGCCCTTGTAGACTTTAGTGGATGGAGAACGGATTAGATCCGTGCTTCCAGTGCTTCCAGACGGATCAGATATTTTTCAATCTCGGATCCTTCTTCCGTATTCGGGAAGTCGTCGCGGATGCGTTCATACGCTTTACGCGCCTCTGCCAGCTTACCCTGCAGTTCACTCAGCTGTCCAACTTTCATCAGATAGTATGGGGTGATCAGGCTGTTGTCACTGACATTGGCTGCTTTGTTATATTGAGACAGTGCCTTTTCGAGGTCGTTCTGTTCCGCAAAAGCATCTCCGAGAGCGCCTTGTTTCATAGATTTCGTGATATCATCCTTCGCATTGAAATCCTCGAGATACTGGATCGCTTCCTCAAAGTTGCCCATGTTGAGGTAGGAAACACCAGCATAATACTTTGACGTATTTGCGGCGGCGGTTCCACCGTACTGGTCAATGATTTCCAGGAAACCGGCATAGCCGCCCCCGGGATTGTTCAGTGCGAGGTCAAAAGAATCCTTCTCAAACTGGATCTGTGCCTGGAACATCTGTTCGACAGCCTCTTTTTGACGGGGTTCGATGATCATATACTCGTAGAAGAGGTAACCTCCTACGATCACAAGCAATCCGACCAAAACGCCGATTAGTGCTTTTGAGTTCCGCTCCAAAAAATGTTCCGCTGTTACTTTGGCCTGTGAAAGGTCAATGAGCGTTTCATCCTGGATCTCTTTTTTTCTGCGTTGTGCAGCCATAGGTCAAAAATGGGGTTAAAAAATCAGGCGCAAAGGTAGAAGATATTTTTCATCCATGCTTGCCTGAAGGCCAATTACTTCCAGAGATATACGGACTGTGGAAACAAAGGTTTCACAACTTGAAAGTTCAGGGCTAATCCACGATATAGGGATAATCTGCTTGCATATAGTTGTCGGTCCACAATTCGGAAGGATCTGGATAGGGCGATGCCTCTGCAAAAGCCACAGCTTCATCGATCTCTGATTTGATCTTCTCCTTGATCTTGTTGACTTCAGCCGTGCTTGCGATCTTGTCACTCACCAATCTTGCCTCCAGAGACTTGACCGGATCCATATCCATATAGGACTTCAATTCCTCTTTAGTCCGGTAGTTGGCCGGATCAGAAACGGAGTGTCCTTTGTAACGATAGGTTTTGATCTCCAGATAGTACGGACCTTTTCCGGACCGAATATGGTCGGCAGCCCGGGTAAGGGCCTCATGCACCGATTCAGGCTTCATCCCATCGACAGATTCACTGGGCATGTCAAAAGACGCCCCCAGTTTGACCAGCTCCTTTACGTTGCTGGTACGCTCAACAGAAGTGCCCATGGCGTACTGGTTGTTCTCACAGATGTAGAGAACAGGCAATTTCCAGGTCATGGCCATATTGAAAGCTTCATACAAAGCACCCTGGCGTGCAGCACCGTCTCCGAACATGGTGACACATAGGTTGGTCGTCCCTTTGTATTTTTCTGCAAATGCGATCCCGGTGCCGATCGGGATCTGAGCACCTACAATGCCGTTCCCACCAAAGTACCGATGCTCTTTGGAGAAAAAGTGCATTGAGCCACCTTTCCCTTTGACACAGCCGGTCGCTTTGCCAAATAACTCGGCCATACATTCCTTCGACGAAAGGCCTCTGGAAATAGCTGTTCCATGTTGGCGATAGGCAGTAGCGACAGAATCATCTGATGTCAGAGCACTGGTCATGCCGGCAGCAATCGCTTCCTGACCAATATAGACATGACAGAATCCACGGATCTTTTGCTGACCATATGCCATCAAGGTTCGCTCTTCGAATTTGCGGATACGGAACATGGTTTCAAACCAGGAGAGATACATCTCCTTGCTGAATTCTGCTGTCTTTTTTCCTTTAGAAGCCTTTGGCTTGCTGAGAACCTGAGTCATCGCACTACTTTTGTGGGGCAAAGATACATTCCAATTCACCTTTACAGCAAACCGAAACCTTTCGGTTGTTGGAATACAACCAAAGAATCGAAGGTCTAACGGCATGACATCCCAGGAGGTTCAAACATTGCGGCTTATCCAGTTCAAGAGTTACCAGGAGGCGACATTTGCGTTTGGTCAGGGATTCCAGGTGATCGTCGGTCGGAATGGGATGGGGAAGACTAATGTGCTCGATGCATTGCACTACCTGGGATTGTGCCGGAGCTATTTTTCTTTGCGTGATCACGAACTGGTTCGGCACGGACAGAATTTTTTCCGACTTGAAGCCACCGTGCTCCACGATGCAAAAACGTGCACCTATGTCGCCAAGGTCCAACCTGGCGACCGGAAAGAATTCGAACGGGATAAGAAGGTATATCCGACATTGTCGGAGCATATCGGGCAGTTGCCAGTTGTCCTGGTCGCACCGAATGATACGGAGATCATCAGTGGATTCAGTGAGTCGAGGCGCAAATTCATGGACCAGACGCTCTGCCAGGTCGCTCCTCATTATCTGGCCAGTCTGAGCCTGTATAACCGACTCCTTCTCCAGCGCAATGCCTATTTGAAAAGTGTGGTCCAGGGTGTGCGATTTGATGCAGGGATGCTCCAGGCGATTGATCAGCAAATGGGTCCGGCGGCCGAATATATGGGGCAGTTGCGCAAAGAATTTGTGGCCGAACTCATGCTCCTGGCCAGTGCCAATTACAATGCTATCAGCAGAGCAGCAGAAGCATCCGGTGCCACCTATCAGGGGGCATTGGTGGAACATGACACCTGGTCAAGCCTGATGGCAGACAGTCTGTCTCAAGACCTTCGAATGGGTCGGACCATGCGTGGATTGCACCGGGACGAACTTCATTTGACCCTGGACGGGTTTCCCGCTCGTCGGTTCAGTTCACAAGGCCAGTTGAAGTCATTCGTTTTTGCACTGAAGCTGGCACAATTTCAATATGCATCCGCTAAGACCGGGCGACCACCACTCCTGCTGTTGGACGATATCTTTGACAAATTGGATCATGAGCGGGTCGAAGCCCTTCTGCAATTTCTCATCGATCAGAAGATCGGACAAATATTTATAACTGATACCGATGCAGACAGGGTGCCGGATGTCCTCAAAGCCATGCACCAAGCTTTCCGTACCTTTCATGTGAACGATAGTTCGATTCACGAAGTCACATCCGGATGAAAAGAAGCAATGATCAATCCATGAAGGAAATTCTGTCCCAACTCATCAAGAGGGATGGTATTCGACAGCCTTTGCATGAAGTGGAGATTAGACAGATCTGGCAGAGGGAGATGGGCGACTATGTAAACAAGTACACGCGATACCTTCGCCTGCGGGGGCATGTCCTGGAGATCGGGATCAGTTCAGCTGGGTTGCGGGACGAACTGGGGTATGCCAAAAAAAAGATCACCTCCTTTCTCAACGAACAGTTGGGAGAGGAGGTGATCCAAGATGTGGTATTACGCCACTAGGGTTTCAAGTAATTTATGCCCGGTCGCGTTCTTCCTTTGCCACCTGAGCGGCATTACCTGCCGATCTCCATGTAGCAGCCTTGCAGGCTTTTTTACCTTTAGTCTTACTGGCAAGTTCCAGGGCACTGTAAACATTGACAACACCTCCCGAAACGGAAAGGTCAGAGAAGTTAGCCATATCCTTGGTTCCAGGTTTGATGACTTGATGATTAATAGGAACAACTGATTCCATCAAGATCTCTTTGACCTGAACTGCAGTCAGATCGGGGTAGTAAGCCCGGATCAAGGCTGCCACACCCGCCACAACCGGCGAGGCCATACTGGTTCCCTGAGCATCCTTATATCCATTATCTGGTGTCGTAGAATGGATGGCCATACCCGGTGCAAAAAGATCGACATTGTTCTTGCCATAGTTGGAGAATGGCGCGGCCAGTTTATCTCCATCCTGCCAATTCAATGCACCAACCTCGATCCAGTTCTTCGCCTTCTTGCGGCTGAACCAGCCATGACGTTCGTATTTGTCAGTGGGGAAGTTGTTGGCAATGTCTGTATTACTGCCGTCATTACCCGCAGCATGTACCAGCAGTACATCATGCTTTTCAGCGTATTTGACAGCATCGTCTACGACTTTCTTATCCCATTTGTAGGATTTGCCAAAGCTCATATTGATTACGCTGGCTCCATTATCAACGGCATATCGGATGCCATTGGCGACATCCTTATCCCGCTCGTCGCCATCAGGGACAACACGAACGCCCATGATCAGTGCATGCTCACTGACACCTTTGATACCCAGGTCATTATTTCGTTCTGCGCCGATGATTCCGGCCACATGCGTGCCGTGAAATGCATCTGGTCCTTTGATGTCACTATTGCCATAATCCGATTCACGAGAATCGGCATAATTATCACCGACAATATCTCTGGGGTCAAAGGATGGATCGTAATATTTTGTCTGACCTTCGAAATAATCGAGTGCTCCATCAAAATAGGAGGCATCCAATCCCTTTTCCAGGAGTTTGCCAACGACATTGACCGCATTGACGACCTTTTCATCTTCGGATTTGATTCCATTGAGCTGATCCATGGTCAGGGTTTGAGTGCCCAGGTGTTTTTTCAGCAGTGCCTCCGATTCAAGAAAAGTCTGTTTGAGCTCGCGATAATAGGCGAGATTCTTTTCCGCTCCTTCCCTGGCTTCATTCACAGTGGTGCCAAGGTTGGTGTAATAGTCATATTCCTTGCGCTCTTTTTTACTCAGCGTAGAGGGATTGACATTCTTGTATTTCTTGTCATAATGGGCATAGAGGCGAGTCACCTCCAGAGCGTCTGAACCGACATTCTCTCCATTGGGGTTCCCGATGAAGTTCCATCCGTAGATATCATCGATATAACCGTTCTTGTCATCATCGATCCCATTGGCGGGAATTTCCCCTGGATTGACCCACATGACATCATCCAGATCTTCATGCATCGGATCAACACCGCCATCGACCACTGCGACGATGATCGGAGTGGCTGTTTTGCCTTTGAGGAGTGTTTGATAAGCGCGCTCTGAACTGACACCAGGAACACCATCCTGCTTCCAATCCAGGTTAAACCAGTTGGTGGGTGCTTTTACAGCGGATTGGGCACCCGTCCATACAGGAAGGCTGATGATCACGATGAATGTGCCGAGAATGAGTCGTTTCATAAAAGAGAGATTTTTTGAAGGTTACGAATGTACAACCTTCAACGTATATATACAGAGAGAATCGAAGGCCTTAACAGTCCTTTAAATGGGGTTGTGAAAGGGAATTGACAGAAGAGTAGATCAGTAATCATCTGTATTCTCCCGGTTGTGAGGGTCCTCCTCACTGGGTTCTTCAAAGTTGTCTTCGTCATCGGTTGATTCAAAATCCTCATCGTCACCAAAATCTTCTCTCAAATGACCAGCTGCATCGTAGTCGTCATCGTCAGCAATGATCTGACGAGCTTCCTGGATGGTCATCCTCACAAGATAGTAGACCTCTTCCGTATCAAAGGGCAGGGCTGAAACCTTTTTTCCTTCGATATTGGTGTAGGTGATCAAATGTTGTGCAAACCCTCGTGGGTACTGCAGTTTGATACTGTTGAGGATATCCTCGGGTAAATTTTCGTAGTCCTTTACGATCCGTTTTTTTGGGTTCATATGCCGAGATTCCGTCTTGTCAACGATTTGGTGTTCGGGGGTAAATTTATTTTCATTGTTCGTTATTTTCATAGCTGAAGCATCTTTCTTGTAAAAAAAGTTCCAATGAAGTAGAACTTCTTCTAATAAACGGCCTGTTTTAGCCAGGGCATTACATCATTGCTGAGCGGAGAACACTGGAGGCTATACTGCGTTAGATTATGATGGAGTGTATATTGCGCATACTTTAATTAGAAGTGGATGGAGTCGGAGACAGCAGGTTCAATCGAAAGGGAAGCACGATATGCCTTTCAGGACATCAAAACCTATGCGGATACAGAGTGGTTGGCAAACAACCGGAAGCGCTATCGACAGGTTTTTGATGAAGGGGAGGTGTCGTACATCTATGTCGAGCTCAGTCTGGTCAACAAGGCTTTTGAACTGGAGGATTGGGATGTGACCGTCGAACTCAAATGTTTTCGGTCAGACAAAAGATCCAAGGAGATCTGTAATCTCGTTCTTCAGCGAAAAATTGCCGCATCCAGTTCAGTTGCCTATATCCGGGAAGGATGGGGCAATAAAAAAGTGGGATTGTTCTGGAAACCCGGAGCGTACCTGTGGGAAGCCTGGATCGATGGAAAGAAAGTGGGTACCCGATATTTTTACATACAGAGCTCGGGTCAACGGCCTGTGGAGATTCCAGGTGACTATCTCGAACTGAAATCTGTTCGATTGTATGAAGCCTCCATTGAAGATCAATTGGAGGAGGAACGTATGTATTTGAAAGAGCTGGATTTCAGTGAGACGAAATATGTATACGTTGAAGTTGAATTTGAGAATCAACTTCCCGATCTCTCCTGGCACCTGGAGTTGATCACCCGATTCTTCAATGAAAGTCGGGAATTGAAAGGCCAGGTCGTCAAGTTGATGAAGATAGACCCGGACCAGGAGACGATCCGATTGTCGGTCGGCTGGGGCACGTCAACCAAGGGATCCTGGCGGGAAGGGAACTACACTGCTGAACTGATCTTTATGGACCGGCTGATTGCAACCGTTCATATCCCGTTCGGACTGGACCATGAACCGGGATTCCCCCTGGTCTGGCTTCCCGGTGAGAAGGAGGCCAAAATCCTGGGGAGTCCAAAGCCGAATGAAGAGGGACTAGCAGCGGTATTGGCCAAACTGGACAATCTCGTCGGTTTGGATCAGGTCAAACGCAGTGTCCGCGAACATGCGTTGTATATGGAGTTTTTGCGTCTGCGTGAAAAGCGTGGATTTGTGGAACGGGATCAAGTGCAGATGCATGCCGTTTTTAAAGGAAATCCAGGAACCGGAAAAACGACCGTTGCCGGGATGATGGGCGCTATTTACTTTCAACTGGGCCTGCTGTCCAAAGGACATGTTCATTCTGTGGATCGTGCAGACCTGGTAGGGGAATACATCGGTCAAACCGCCCCCAAGGTCAGACATGCTCTGGATCAGGCGAGGGGAGGCGTCTTGCTGATCGATGAGGCCTATGCCCTGGCCCGAACAAATGATGATGCCAAAGATTTTGGCAGAGAAGTCATAGAGATGCTGGTCAAGGAAATGAGTGATGGCCCGGGAGACCTGGCCGTCATCGCGGCAGGTTATCCAGCCGAAATGGATCATTTCGTTGCCAGCAATCCGGGATTGCGCTCCCGCTTCAAAATTGTCCTGGACTTCCAGGATTATCAGCCGGCTGATCTGCAAAAAATTGCAGCCCTCGCTGCGACGCATATGGAAGTGCAACCCACAGAAGAAGCTACGCGGTTGATCAACCAGGTGATCGTCCGCTCTTATCGCGACCGGGACCGGACCTTTGGGAACGCTCGGTATGTTTATGACCTGATCGAAAAATGCAAGATCCAATTGGGATTGAGGATCATGCGTTCAGAGGAGGCTGAAGGTTTACCTGTTGATAAATTGCGTGCCATCACTGCCGAAGATGTCCTGCTGGCAACGCACCTGGTAGCCAACGGTACAGTACGTCTTCCCGTGGATGAGGAATTACTGGCCGAAGCCTTACACGAGCTGGATGGTCTGGTTGGATTGCCCACGATCAAACAGGAGATACATGATCTTGTGCTGTTGATCAAATTCGAATTATCCAGAGCGGAAGCCAGTCGTGATCCGTTCTCGATGCACACCATTTTTATTGGCAACCCGGGCACGGGAAAAACAACCATTGCCAGGATCCTGGCCAAGGTGTATAAAGCATTAGGCTTACTTGAGCGAGGGCATGTGATCGAGACAGACAGAGCCGGACTGGTCGCCGGATTTGTTGGACAAACGGCCATCAAAACCGCTGAACGGATTGAGGAAGCCAAGGGTGGTGTTCTCTTCATCGATGAGGCGTACTCCTTGACCCAACCCGGGTCAGGGAGAGCCGGCGATTTCGGAGATGAAGCCATCCAAACCTTGCTCAAACGGATGGAGGACCAGCGTGGTCAGTTCTTTGTGTTTGTAGCCGGGTATCCGGACAATATGGAGGTATTCCTGAAGGCGAATCCCGGTTTGAAATCCCGTTTCGATCGGACCCTGGTCTTTCCTGATTATACCGAGCAGGAATTGCTGGAGATCGCTCAGAATATCATTCGAGAGCAGGGGTATTCCCTGGATCCGGAGGCATCTTTGCTGGTCGAGGAATGGGTTACAAAACTCCATCAACGCAGAGACCGATACTTCGGAAATGCCCGGACGATCCGGCAACTGCTGGACGAATTGATCAAAGCACATCGGACTGCATTGGCCCGGGATTTTGGGTCAGGAACGCCACTGGACGAACACATCATTTCGGGATCGACTGTACTACAGGTCCAATTGCAGGAGGATCGGTCGGCCTGGTCCAAATCCGGTATAGGATTCAAGAAAAACTGATCAGATCCATCCTTGGTGGATCGGCTTTAAACGCGATGGGATCAAAGTCTGTATTTGTGGCTCCAGAAAAGCGGGGTCCTGGATCCAGATACCCACCTGATAGAGGTCCAACCAGGCGCCGGATTGAAAAGCAGAACGCCATTCTTGCCACCCGGCCCACATGTCATCCGACCACCGGATATCATCAATGATGACCAGAAATGGATGTCGGGTCTTCTCCTGGATGGTCTGGAGTATTTCCAGGACACGGGCCGGACGGTGATCACCATCCAGATAGATGAGTATTCGGCCGTGCTGATCCCAGGGAATACGTTGAATAGCCTGCTGGAAGGAGAGGTTCCATTCCTCGATGTGATCCAGTCCCAATTTGTTCCACCCCTTTCTGGCCAACTGTAGATGGCTGTCAGATCCATCCACCGTGATCAACGGTGTGTGGATGGACGCTGCAGCAAGATAGGCTGTGGAGACACCGAGGGAGGTTCCAAATTCCAAGAGCAGGTCTGGCTTCCACCACAAGACCATTCGAAACAAATAGCGACATTTCCAGGGTGGGCTGAGACTGGTTTTAGCAATGGATGAAACAATGCGATTCTGATCGAGAGCATCCTGCCCTCCAGCCCCCAGATCTACAACATGCAATTCGCTTGATTCGTGCAGCAGATGGTACCTCCAGATTTCAATTTCTTCGAATGCGTAAAAGGATCTGCGATCATCCAGCACTTCTCGGCAAAAAGAATACAACAGAGGCGAATGCATGCTGTATGCGGTGCGCGCTTGCCAATAATATGTAAAGAGTTGGATCAGTTTGAACATAAAAAAAGAAAGCCCGACAAATGCCGGGCTTTGGGTGGCTAACCGGATTCGAACCGGCGACCCTCGGTACCACAAACCGATGCTCTAACCAACTGAGCTATAGCCACCATTGATGAAGAGTCGCAAAATTAAGCGTTTCCCATTGAATAGGAAACTCTTTTTGTTCCTTTTTGAGATGTTGGTGAAACTATTCATTCAAGCGGTCCTGCAGACCCATAGAATTCATTCATTGTAAATGCTCCCCTATAGGGCCTGGCGCCCCCTTGTTACTCAGTTTTCTCCCCTTTATGCCCAGGCGATCAAGGAGTTGTCAACCTTCCTTCCCGGATTAACCATTTCCTTGTTTCACCGTTTATATCTTTGGCATGGAATGGTGGTAACAGGCCTTTTGGAATCGAAAAGATTCAAGGCCCCATTTGATCATTTTATGAGTAAAGATCTACTGGAAGAAAAGCAACTGACGGTCGAGGGGATGACGTGTGCATCCTGCGCTAGGACAGTGCGTCAATATCTGGAAGGGGAGGGTATGTCTGAAGTATTCGTGGACGTCCCCAAGAACAAGGTGACGTTTCGAACAGTTGAAGCAAATGATCGACTGGACGAGATCGCCAATGGCATCGACCGACTGGGATATCGCGTGATCCGGCAGGACAGAACCGCCTCAAAACTGACCATTCGATTGAAGTTTATCATTGCGGCCATCCTGACGGCACCGATGATCCTGGACCATTTGCTTCATCTGGGTGGGATTCAACTACCCTTTGTACATCAGCCCTGGGTGCAGTTCGGATTGACACTCCCCGTTTTTATTCTGGGACTCGAACATTTTGGCCGAAGCGCCTGGGCAGCCCTTTTTCGAGGGACTACGAATATGGACGTTTTGATCATCCTGGGTAGTTCTGCTGCTTTTATCTACAGTTGTATCGGCTTGTGGATCGGTAACCCGGATTATTATTTTTTTGAAACTGCCGCCTCTATCATCACGCTGGTGATGCTTGGAAACCTCCTGGAAGACAGGGCCCTTCGCGGCACCACCTCGGCTATTGATGAGCTCGAAAGCCTGCAGCCACAGATGGCTCGCCTGTGGATGGGAGAGGGCAAGTTTATGGATATTCCAGCGGAGGACATCAGAATCGGAGACAAGGTTTTAGTGCGTATGGGTGAAGCCATTCCGGTGGATGGTGTTGTACTGGAGGGGACAGGAGAGGCGAATGAGGCGATGTTGACAGGTGAATCAGCTCCAGCCCTAAAAGAAGAAAAAAGTTCCGTTTTTGCCGGATCGACCATGGTGGTCGGACACCTGATCGTACAGGCTTCCGTCGATCCATCAGAAACTGTTTTTCGGCAGATCATTCGGTTGGTCAAAGCAGCACAATCAGATAAACCCCCAATACAACGACTGGCAGATCAAATCAGTGCTGTATTCGTACCGGTGGTCATCGGTATTTCCTTGTTGGCTTATGTGGTCGGGGTCTATGTGTTGGGGGTCTCAACAGGACAGGCCATTATGAACGCCATTGCCGTGTTGGTCATCTCCTGTCCATGCGCTATGGGGCTGGCCACACCAACGGCTGTCACGGTCGGTCTGGGTCGAATGACCAGAAATGGATTGATGATCAAAGGGGCCACGACGATAGAGCGACTGGCTGGTATACGAACGATACTCTTTGATAAAACCGGGACACTGACCACCGGTCTGTTAAAGGTCAGGCAGATCAAATCAAAGTCTGGTTTGGAGGCCATCGTCCGATCGTCTATTTATCAGATGGAACTTCGGTCCAGTCACCCGATCGCTCGCGCATTAGTGAGCTATTTGGGCAATACACGAATAGAGCCCTCTCTTGAGTTGGCATCGATCGAAGAAGTGGCAGGAAAGGGCATGCGCGCCCTAGACCAGGATGGAAGACAGCTCCTTCTTCAGCGTGATGAACTCGACAACCAGGAAGGATATCATTTGGCATTATCGCGTGATGGTGAAAAGATCGGGCATGTGGCCCTTGAAGATGAGTTGCGCCCAGAAGCGAAACAGGTGATTGCCACTCTGAAGGCGAAGGGGTATACATGTTGGTTGGTATCTGGCGACAGGGCTGAAAATGTGCAGCGTGTAGGCGAATTGACCGGCATTGAACAGGTGGTGTCCGCTCAATTGCCTCAGGATAAATATGCGCTGATTGATGAACTCCAAAAAGACCAGGGCCTGGCCATGGTGGGTGATGGCATCAACGATGCGCCTGCATTGGAAAGGGCATCCGTAGGCATCGCCATGGCAGGCGCGGCTCATACAGCCATGCAATCGGCAAAGGTTGCCCTTCTGGAGCCCGACTTGAATCTACTGCTCCGGTTATTTCATCTGAGCAAATTGACTCTTCGGACGATCAAGGAAAACCTGTTCTGGGCATTTGCCTATAATGTAGTGGCTATTCCCATGGCATTTCTGGGCTATCTGAACCCGATGTGGGGGGCGCTCTTTATGGCATTCTCCGACCTGGTCGTGATCGGTAATTCGATCCGATTGAAATACAGGACATGACCGAAGAGACAAATACCATTTCTCTTCGGGATCGTCAATG
Organism: Saprospiraceae bacterium; assembly: GCA_021738725.1. Lineage (GTDB taxonomy): Bacteria > Bacteroidota > Bacteroidia > Chitinophagales > Saprospiraceae > JAGNXB01. The sequence continues at coordinate 99,848 of JAIPBE010000001.1, forward strand.
GGTGGATGCCTGGCCTTTGGAGAAAGCCAGCATCATGAAGGCCATTTTTTCTGCATACTACCAACCATTGTGGGTCACTGCCTTTAGAATGCTGGCGGATCGTTCTCTCGCTGAAGATATGGTTCAGGAAGTGATGGGCAAGATGTGGGAGATGGAACGGCTGGATCATATCCGGAGTAACATGGGCGGATATCTCCATCGTTCTGTTGTCAATCATAGTCTGAATAAGATCAAGGAACGAAAACGATGGGCCTTACAGGAAGAAGCGGATATGCCGGACACTCGACAGAGCATGTCCACATCCACCCAACAATCCATCCAGAAGGATATTGAACAAGCGATCAGTGGACTGCCGGATCGGTGTCGGCTCGTGTTTGTGATGAGTCGATATGAATTATTGTCCAATCAGGAAATAGCAGATCTTCTGGAGATCAGTATTAAGACCGTAGAGAATCAAATGACAAAAGCGTTCAGGCTCTTGCGCGAGAATTTGAGCCATTTACAGAAGTAGCAAATGGATAAAGATTGTCGGATATTTGACATTCAAGGGGTTCATGATAGGGGTATTCACGTCTATGTTTGTCCTTTGCATGGTACTAAACCAATAACGTGGAGGAAAAGGTAATACAGTGGATCATCCTTGAATCCAGGCAGGCACTCCCGGCAACGGAAGCGCAATCACTTGCTGAATGGCGGGCGGATGATCCATCACATGAGGAGTTCTATCAGCAGAATAAGCTGATCTGGCAATCCAGCGCAGAGACGATTCCGGTAGATATTCCGGACGTATCATCTGCCTGGGACCGTTTTGCTTCATCCCAACAGATCCGCACAACGACCAAACAGTCAGCTCCCGCAAGATGGCAATGGTTGAAAGTCGCCGCCATTCTGGTGGCCCTGGCAGGTATCGGCATTTGGGTGTTTCAGGCCAACGGACTCAATGACACTCTTGAGATCACAACGATTGCTGCAGTAGATGGCCCCATTGAGCAAGTGCTTGCGGATGGCAGTACCATTCAATTGAATGCCGGTTCTACCTTAGAAGTGACAGGAGATCTGATGACCGGAAGTACGCGCCTTGTTGCTTTGAAGGGTGAGGGATTCTTTCAGATCCACCGCGACCCATCGCGGCCATTCATCATTGTAGCAAACGATATGAAGGTTGAAGTTCTGGGAACATCCTTTCATGTTCTTTCTGACGATGAACTTTTTGAAGTGGTCGTTCGGGAAGGCCGGGTAGCTGTGAGTCGGGCTGATGGTTCAGATCGTGTCGAACTGGTTGATGATCAGCGAATTTATCTTGACAGAAAATCCGGAGCATCGTCTGTCGACCTGGATCCTACGGGCAATGCCTGGGCTTGGCAAACCGGTGTCCTTCAGTTTCAGGCGACACCTCTCGATGAAGTGATCCGGACTGTTGAGCGCTATTATCATGTCAAAATCAATCTCGCCAATCCGGCGAATCAGGTTTGTCGATTCTCATCCAGGTTTCAACGAGCTGATGTAGCCACGGTCCTACAATCCATTGCGAGTGCTTTGGGGATGGAAGTTCGATCCTCGGGTCTTGGGATTTATTACCTTACAGACGGGAAGTGCCGTTAAACCCTTATCAAGAATAATTTGGGACGGTACGCTGAAGAACATGCCAGGCCGTTATACCATATTTCTCTTTCTTTTATTCCTCGGGAGTCAAACCCTTGCGCAGGATGTGCTGGATAGGCGTATCACTGTAACCATCCAGGAAGGCGGGCTCGAAACAGCTCTTTTTCAACTGATCCGCCATGCAGAGGTGAACCTCAGCTTTAGCAATGATCTGGTGAGTGACTTTCGTGTCAAAACGAAATCCTATACCTCTACACCCGTCCAGATCATCCTCAGAGATTTACTTAGTGGTACGGATCTGACATATGAGGTATTCCAACAGCAGATTATTCTGGTTCGGGTGGTTCCACCACCTCGAACATTTACCATCAGTGGGACTATTGAAGACCGGCTGACCGGCGAACCACAGATCGCTGCAAATGTCTATTTGCCCTTCCTGTTGTCGGGCACATCCAGTAACGACTATGGATTTTACAGTCTGACACTTCCCGAAGGACAACACAAACTGGTCTTCTCCTACCTGGGATATCAACCCGTTGAGGCGGTGGTACTGTTGCATGCGAACACCACGCTGGATATCTCCATGCAAGCGGATGGGTTACTCGAGCCGGTTGTAGTGACAGCCAATACAGACACGGCCCAGATGATGCAAGGCTCCCCGGAAACCCCCCTGGATCTACGGATGATGAATTCACTTCCTTCTCTTGGAGGTGAACCTGACCTGGTCCGATTTGCGGCTTTGCAACCTGGTATTCAGACAGGTACAGACGGGTTTGGCGGGGTTCACGTCCGGGGCGGAAATGCCGATCAAAACCTGTTCCTCTTGGATGGTGTAACCGTTTACAGTCCCAGCCATGCCGTTGGTATGCTGTCCATTTTTGATAGCCCGGCGATTCGTAGTGCCAGTGTTTACAAAGGTGGATTTCCAGCTCGATACGGTGGGCGATTATCCTCCGTTTTTGACATTCGAATGAAAGAGGGCAATAGCAAGGAATTCCAGGCTGAAGCGGGAATTGGTTTGCTTTCAGCCAAAGTGGCCCTCGAAGGACCAATAGATAAGGAATCCAGTTCCTTTTTTATCAGCGGCCGAAGAACCCTGCTGGATCCATGGATCAAGAGTTTTACCAGCTATGTCAACCAGGAGGCCGGGCGAAAAGGATTTACCGACTATGCGTTTTATGACCTGAATGGAAAAATGAATTTCCGGAGCGGTAACAAGCATCGTTTTTATGTCAGTTTGTACACAGGCAATGACAATTATCATCGAGAAGAAGAGCGGGCAGTGAAGTTTGCTGATCTGGAAGTCAATGATAAGTCACAGTCTGATCTGGTCTGGGGAAATACGATTGGATCGTTCCGATGGAATTGGCTCTTACATCCCCAGTGGTTTTTAAACACAACCGTGCATTCCAGCACTTTTCGATTCAGTTTGTTGGATTTCTATGAGTATGAAGAACGGGACCAGGACTTGAGCAGCCGGCAGTATGATCTGGTCTCTTTCAGTTCCCTGATACAGGATCTTTCGATCAAAACAGTAGGGGAGTATCACCCGTCCGCCGAACATACGATACGTTTTGGGGCATCACTGGTCCGACACCGTTTCCAACCGGGAGTGTTGGCACTCGATGAGAACAGCGTTGATGCGGATATCTTTGTCAGTGACGGTCAGGTGCGAAATCTGGATTCCCTGCCGGCATACCCGGTAATCCGATCCCTGGAAGCAGATGCCTACATAGAGGATCAGATTAAAATTTCACCTTCCTGGTCGGCCAATATCGGGGTATACGGCAATTACTTCTACGTCCAGAATAGGGGTTATTTCTCTATTCAACCCCGTCTGTTTTTGTCATACCAACCTGTCCCTGTTTTCGGTATGCACTTGAGTTATTCCAGGATGACCCAGAATCTCCATTTACTCACGAATTCCGGTCTGGGGTTGCCGACAGACCTGTGGGTTCCGGTGACAGAAAATATCCGGCCTCTGGAGGCCAGTCAGGTTGAGGTGGGAATGAACATTGCCTTCCCGACAGGATGGGAGGGAGCATTGTCCGCATATACCAAACAAATGGACCATCTACTCGGGTTTAAAGATGGCGCCAATTTCCTGGTCAATGGGAATGTCATCCAGGGAGGTGTCTTACCCGATTATTGGGAAGCGTTTGTCACGACTGGTACCGGCCGATCTGAAGGTTTGGAATGCAGTATAGCCAAGACAACAGGTCCCGTGACCGGAACTCTGGCATACAGTTTATCATCAAACCAGAGACAATTTGATGAGGTGAATCAGGGAAAGGAATTTCCGTTTCGCTATGACAGAAGGCATGTGCTCAATCTGACCGGTCAATGGCAGATCAACAAGGGACTCTCTCTCGGGGCAGTATGGACCTATGCCAGCGGGAATCCCATCACCCTTCCCAAACAGATTTTTAATGGGGAATCACCTTATTATACCGGGATTCCTGGAATTATCTATTCAGACCGAAATGGATATCGGATGAAGGACTATCATCGACTTGATCTCAATCTGCAATACAGGTATCTGCAGAATCGATTCACACACTTGTTCCAGATCGGTGTATTCAATTTGTATAATCGAAAGAACCCTCTGTTTGTCCGCATTCGGGAGAATATCTATAACCCTCAGGAGCGGCAACTGGTGCAAGTTTCACTGATGCCCTTGATGCCCATTCTTCGCTATCAAATCATGTTCCGATGATCGTATCTTTCACTCAAAGCCTTCGCCCTTTTGTCCATTTCTGTGTCGGTGGAATGTTCCTGTTGTTGTTGCCAGGATGTGAACAGATCTTCGAGCCGCTGGAGGAGGAGGAACATATCATGGCAGTTTCAGCCACTTTTTCGCCTCTTGTTGATGTGGCCAATCCCGACATTGGATTTATTGTGTTTCTCACCCCTGTGGTACCGTTTTCAGAAGGCCCAAATGCAGATTTTCTGGCTGATGCACAGGTCGAATTAATTGCTGGAAATCAATCACTTGGGCCCTTTGTTGTGGGGACGATTGGCACGCGTAACGTATATGCATCGTTTGTAAAACCGGAAATTGGTAAAACCTATACGATAAAAATTATTGATCCAATATATGGGAAAGCTGAAGCCACTGACCGCTTGCCAGCAATGATCGAAGGGGCTATTGACGGTGTAGCAGATCTGGTCACCACAGATCTTCCAGAAGGAAAGAAGAGGGTGGTGTTCAATCTGGACATGCATGCCCAAGATCGCCCCTTTGAGGATAATTTCTATCATATTTTTGTAGAGTACAGGTTGAAATCTGATCCCGGCTTCAGGCGGTTCTTCCAGGTGTCCAACGCTGAGAATAATGATCCTTCTTTGACGCCATATCTATTGAATCAATCCATCCTGATGGATGGACAGATGTTTGACGGTCAGAAAAAACAACTCAAACTGACCTGTCAGGAAGATCTGGAACCTGGCCAGGAGATCAAGAACGTGCAGGTTGAAATACGGCATGTATCCGCCAATTATTACGAATACCACCGTACACAAGCGATCCAGGTAAGCAATGGGGGGAGTCCAGTAGCCGAACCGACACCCTTGTTTTCAAATGTGAAAGGTGGTGTCGGATTCTTTGGTGGATTTAATCCAACTCGGGATACGATCCAGCTGAACTGAAATTTGCCCCGACAATGCAAATAAAAAAAGAGGCTATCCTGGAAACGGATAGCCTCTTTTAGCAGGAAACCTCTTCAGGGTCTCTTATTTTCTTCGCACGTATGCATTGATACTGTGCTGTCCTTCCAGCGTGCTGACTGTTGAAACAGCTTCAGACTCGGATGTAAACGTACCGATCAGGATCGCATTCATTCCGTTTCCGGTTGCTCTCATGGAGGCCGTTGTGTATCCCAGTTCTTTCACTTGGGCCAACCGATTCTCAGCATTGGCCAAGACCTTGAATGTACCGGCAATCACATCAAAAGTACCAGACTCGGAGGACGAACTGGCCGATGGTGTGGATGATGACGAGGATGAGGATGTAGATGAGTTGGCTCCCGATCTGTCAATGACAGAAGGCTCATTATTCGCATATTTCACCTCGACAGGGGAATCACCAAGGATCCTGAATTCTGTACGACGATTAATCTGGTGCTCTGTCTCACTACACTTCACTCCATCTCCACAAGCATTCTTCAGTTGGTCTTCACCATACCCTTTAGCAGTAAGGCGATCTGGTGCGACGCCTTGGGTTTTTAAGTATTTAAGAGCGCTTTCTGCCCGACGTTGAGACAATATGGCATTATAGGCACTAGAGCCCCTGGAATCGGTATGTGAAGCGAGCTCGATCTTCAGTTTAGGAAACTGCTTGAGGATGGTTGCCAGACCATTCAGATCTGGTTTTGCATCAGGACGGATGCTGGCATCATTGAAATTATAGTAGATGTTCGGTAATGTGATCACGTTGCCGGATGCAAACGGATTTCGTCCGTTGGGATCCGTGATATCAAAAGCGATGGATAATTCACTGCCTGGTTCCATATCTTTTGTGGAAACCTTTCGGGTGGCTTTCATGTCATCTTTTTCGATCGTCACATCAAAATCGCGGTCTCGAGGCAGGTAATAGTTGAACTCTCCATTTTGATCGGTATAGAGAACTACAGCTTCTGAAGTACCTTCTTCCTGAATCGTCACCTTGGCGCCAGCGATCGGCGTATTGTACCTTGGATCCAGCACGATACCCCGGAAAGGAACGACATCCCCCATAGGTTCCAAGAGGACCATGATCTCTTCTGGAAAGTCGGCTTTTTCAACAGGAACCTGTTTTGGGAAATACCCATCAGCATTCACAGCGATCACATAGTTACTGGGAGGTACATTGGCTGCGAATTGACCTTCATCGTTCGTCACCCCTTTGATCTCGGAGTCAGCCATTTCTACCTTCAGAATCAACTCATTCGAGTTGGGATCTGGTGCTTGAATACGGATCAGATTGCCATTCTCATCCGTAATGGTGAGGATATTAGACAAATTCATTTCTTCCAGGTCCAAGAAGGCGATATCGGCTCCAGCCAGTTCTGCGCCACTGGAATTGTCGGCAACGAACACACTGAATGGGCGGGGTTTGGCAGCATTGGCCATAGCCCGGTCATTCAGGAGGGTGGTGAGACCCTTGCTGGCATAAAAACTATAAATATCATCCTTGCCATGTCCGCCTGTTCGGTCTGATGAGAAATAACCATTTTTCGTTTCCAGATCGAGGATCAACCCGAAATCGTCCTTGTCGCTGTTGAAAGGTGCATTCAAATCCTGTGCTTGTTTCCAGGAGCCATCTTCATTCTGACTGGAGTAAAAGATATCCAGACCACCAAGACCTTCCCAGCCTTCCGTGCTGAAAAAGAGGTGACCATCTGCATGGATAAATGGAAAGACATCATCGCTAGAAGTATTCACTGTGGCACCAAGATTGACAGGATCGCCCCAGTCGCCCCCATTTCTGTCGACATAATAGATGTCAAGTCCGCCTAATCCACCTGGACGGTCGGATGCAAAATACAGACGATCCCCGTCTGGTGTCAGAGACGGATGGCAGGTTTCAAAATCATCGCCATTGAACGGTAGGTCCACAGCATCCCCCCAGGTATCACCACTGCGTGTAGCCTTGAGGATGCGCAATTTTACCCACCCATCTTCAGATTTTTTCAGTTTTCCCTTGAGGTAGTTACTGCGTGTAAAGAAGAGGTCGTTTCCAGACATATCAAAACACAAAGGACCTTCATGGTACTTGGTATTCAAGCGGTTAGCAAACATCTCGGGCTTTTGCAACTGCCCGTCTGAACCACGCTTTGCGGAATACATACCAAAGGTATTGTCCCGCATTCGACGATCAATATATTTAAAGACATCCTCCCTGGAAGAGATGAAAAGGATACCATCCTCAAAAAAGGCGGCACTGAATTCCAATTCATCCGAATTGATATTCGATTCATTCTTGACCGTCACGTCAAATACATCGGTGGCGTCCTGCGCAAGCAGGGACATTCCACCAAGTAGGCCAACAAAAGCAAGTATATACCGAGTCATAATCTGGTCTTTCGGGGAGAGGAATTAGTAGAAGAATCGGGGGTTCTTAAGATTGTCGCTGCCTTTGACAAGATCGATCCGCAGGAGCGCTTCTGCACTTCCTCCAGAAGAATCCATGATATCAGAGAGCGTATAATCGTAAGCCAGTCCAAGGCCAAACATGCGTGTCAGCTGACCAAATAGCAATACATCCACGGAGTCACCATTACCATCTCCACCAACACGGTAGGAGAGGCCAGTTGTAAACCGCTTGTTGAATTCAAAGCTCAGATTGATGTCAACATCGATGGGTGCGTTTTTGACATACTTACCCAATACAGAGGAGCGCATCACCAGATCATTGGAAACTGGGAGAGCAAATCCTGTCATCGCATAAAAATGCCGGCTCTCTGCAGCTGTTTCCACATTGTTGTTAGGGTTGAATCCAATGACATTCTCGATCAAGCCCGGTGCAGATACCCCGAAGAAAAAGTTTTTGACAGAAAGGTAAAGTCCGGCGCCTACATTCCAGTAGACATCGCTGGTCATCATATTGTACTGTATCGAAGGATCAGCGGGATCAGCTATGATCAGGTTGGGATCAGCAAAATCCATTTGGTAGTATTTTGCACTACCCTGAAACCCGATACGGAGTATCGCGTTCGGCTTGTTCAGCAAGTCATAGGAATAACTCAATGCCCCATTCCACTTGTTCATAATACCAACATTGTCATGATTGAGGACAACCCCGAATCCGACACGCTGACCAAAGAAAGGTGTATTAAAGCTGACCAGTTGAGAAACAGGAGCACCTTCAAACCCCATCCATTGGTTGCGATAGATGCCCACAAAGCTTGCGAATCCTTCAGCTCCTGCGAAAGCAGGATTCAGGTAGAGTTTGTTATACATGAACTGTGTATAATGACTCTCCTGTTGGGCATGGAGTGTGCTGACACCAAAGCCAAGCAACACGATCAAGAGCAGGTTCTTTATCTTCATGATCCTCTGGATTATCGAAGTATGGTAATAAATCCAGTGACGGCATCAGTGCTGTCACCCCGGGTGAACACATAATAATATGTGCCATCTGGCAGGGGCTGTGAAGGATTACCGAGGTAATCTCCAGCCCAGTTATTGTTGTATGGGGCGGCCTGGTAAACCAGATCCCCCCATTGATTGTAGATCTTCAACCCGTTGTTCGGATACTTACCGTTTTTGATACAATTGATCACGACGACATCGTTGCGTGCATCATTGTTCGGTGTGATCAAGTTGTTCGGCTTACAGGAGTCATCCCGCTCATCCACTGTGATCTTAACCACTGCCTGATCGCAATAATCAGGGCACTCCTCATAACAAACTTCGTATACAAATTGGACAGTTCCTACAAATCCGGCCGGAGGCGTATAGTCAAAAGTGCCGTCAAAATTGTTGGTCAGAGTTCCAAATGCTGGTTGGCTCAGGAAGGTGATGTTTGCATTAGCACCAAAATTAATGTTGTCATTCCCGATCAACAGACCATTATCGATCACTTCATCATTGTAGATGAAGAATGAATCCGGATTGACATTTGGCTGATCCAATACAAAAATATCAATACTGCCAAACAGCGTATTTGTGCAGGAATCTATCGTTACAGAAACGGCGTAGGTGCCTTCATCATCGGCCGTGACTAAAGGCACGTTCGGATTCTGAAGATTGGAAGTAAATCCATTTGGCCCTGTCCATGAATAGGACGCATTGGCAATGGTTTCTGCAAATAATAAGAGCGAATCACCTTCACAAAGGACTTCCTTGTTTGCTGTGACATCTATGACATAAGGAAGAACAGTCAGTCCCACCTGGCATGTATCTATGTTGCCGGAAGCATCGCTGATGGCAAAGACCAGGGTATGGGTACCAGCTGGGAAAACCGAGCCGCTCGTCGCACCTACTGGACTGATCAGAGAACTCGTGACAGCACTGCAATTGTCAGTACCACCAATGTCACGATAGTAGATGATGACCTCCTTACATTCATTCAGTGTCAAGCTGTCGATAAAATAACTATCATCAGACAGTACACCATCATTTGCACTCACAGTTACATCCGCTGGACAATCCGCTACTGGTGCAAATTGGTCCAGAACTGTAATGCTGAAGGAACAGACGGTGCTGTTTCCGCAATCGTCGATCCCGGTATAGGTGATCGTATGGTTTCCAGTCGGAAAGTTTCCGGGCTGACCACCTGGAATGACCGTTACATCTGGGGTGCAATTATCCGTAAATACGGGATCCTCCCAATCCACAAAAGCAGCACAAATAGCAATATCTGTTGGGAGCAGGATCAATGTATCCGACGGGCAGTTGGTCACCGTTGGTGGCACTGTATCGCAAACTGACAAAATGATCTGGCAGGTGCCAATATTGCCAGATTCATCTTCAGCGATATAGGTGATTGTATATACACCATTCGGGAAGAATCCTGGATCCGGACCGTCTACTGTATAGATCAGTGTATCGCTACAGTTGTCCGTTGCAAGTGGCGCATCCCAGAAAAAGGAGATACCGCAGCTGTCAGGATCGGATACAAGATTAATATTTCCCGGACAGTCAAAAACGGGAGGCGTAACGTCCAACACAGTGATGTCGAAAGAGCAACTGCCAAGGGTATCAGGTCCGGAAGGATCGACCAGATAGACAGTCACAATGGTTACCCCGACGGGGAAGAAATCTCCCGAAGTCATATCGGAAATCAGGGTCCAGTCATCAGTGTTACCGCATCCGCCAGTGAAACTGGGGGCATCCCAATAAACAGTAGCTCCGCAGCTGTCAGCTGATGAGAAGGTCTCAATGCTGGTTGAACAGAATATGACGATATCCCCACCTCCATCGACCGTGACAAAGTAAACACACGAATCGACGTTCGCTAAATCGTCAAATGCATACCAGGTGATTTTCGTCGTTCCTTCTCCGAGTTCAATTGTATTTCCTGTAAATGGAATGAAATCAGGGGAATCACCGATACGGAATGAAAGGTCTGCGATGACTCCGCAATTATCACTTGCTTCCGGTACAGGTAGATCGATGATCGCTGTACATGAATCCGTAGTGGCATCCACTGTCAGATCACCCGGGCAGTTGCTGAATACCGGTGGCGTCAGATCGATGACGAAAACAGAAAACGTACATGTATCTGCATGGCCTGCACCATCTATCGCAAAGTATGTCAGTGGGTTTTCACCTGTTGTGAAAAAGGCAGGTGAACTCGGTCCAGTGATTGGAACTACCAGATCACAATTGTCAATCGCGAATGGCAGGTTCCAGTTCACAGTGGTACCGCACGTGTCCGGATCCGATTCCACAATAAGATCATTGGGGCAAGTGATAACAGGCGCTTGAACATCGACAACAGTGATCGTAAATGAACAGGAATCTGTAAGCCCTGCATCGTCGTAGGCAACGCATGTGACAGTGGTAACACCACCCTGGAAAGTTGTGCCGGAAGTGTAATCACAAACCACCAATACATCCGGATCACAATCGTCCAGTGCTTGAGGATCTATCCAGTTGACAATGGCTGCACACAGATCGGGTTCGGTATCGACAGTCACATCATCCGGGCAATTAAAGATCACGGGTGGAATATTATCCACAATCTCCACTTTGCCATTTATGGTGTCTACAGGCACTTCCACTGGAAATTGTGGTGCAGGCTGGACCACTGAAGCCTGAATAGGTACAGATGGATAATTCATTAAGAGGATATCCGATGCAACATTCAATCCTCCGATGATATCGAAGCGAATACAGAATAAAGCATCATTGTCCGCAATACTGACACCCGTTGGATTGAACCAGGTAAAGGTCAATGTATCATTGAGGATGACGGGTCCAAAATTGCTGCTGTTGAGGAATAGATCCGGGTGGGTGCTCAGGATGGTATCAAATGCCAGTACACTCCCATCCCAGCCTAGAGCGAATTGCAGACTGGCCAGATCGTTAAATCCGGTCGTTCGGATACAAACAGTCACTGTCGTGTCTGTGCAATACACGACTGGTGCATCTACAATGATCTGAAGGGTATCTTCCAGAACGGTAACGTTGAATTGACATGTGTCCTTGTTGTTGCCCTGATCTGTGACAATATACTCGACATTCGTCATGCCCAGGTTGAAGTTGTTACCACTTGCCGATCCAGAACCACCGTTGATGGTAGCACCAGTCATTATCCAGGTCGTATCGGTTATTCCACAATTATCATTGGTGATCGGATCAATATCGTTAATCTGAGCAGGAGCTGTTGTTTGGGGAATGGTAACTGTAATATCATTTGGACAAGTAACAGCGGGCGCTATTGTATCCACCACAGAGATGGTGCCGAAAAAGGTTTCGACGCCAATCACGATTGGAAAACCGGGAGGAGGTACAGCAATGGAGGCCTGTATAGGTACAGAAGGCATGTCTGCAAACTGGATCACAGCACTGGACCCTGGATTGCTCAGAATATTAAAGGTCAGCGAGAAGAGGGTAGAATCGTCTGGAATGGTTATGCCACCCGGATTGAACCAGCTGAAGGTGAGGGTATCTGTGATCCCACCACTCGGTCCGAAATTGCCCGGATTGAGATTGAGTAGTGGGTGGAAGTTGCTGAGCGTCAGAAATTGAATCTGTGCAGGATTCCAATACATGCCAAATTGTAGACTGGCCAGATTATTGAAATTCTGTGCGGTCACATTCACAGTAAAGGCGGTGTCATCGCAAGCAGCAACGCCTGCAATGGCAAACAACCTCAAAATAGTATCCATTACTTCTACTGTAAAAGAACAGTCGACCGAATTTCCAGCGTAATCGATTGCCTCATAACTCACAGTTGTGAGACCTGCATTGAAGTTTAAACCACTGGCGGATCCCAATCCAGTCAAATTTGTCGCACCACTCAGGGTGTAGGCCAGTGTGTCAATGGCACAATTGTCATTGGCATCGGGATCTATATTTCCTACGATGATCTGGGGTAGCCCCGGGTTGGTTAGAATGACGGTGTCAGATGGACACAGTATCGTGGGAAACGTTGTATCAGTAATGAAGACGTCCGCATTGATCGTATCCACGTCAACTTCTTCGATCGATCCATTGATCAGCTTTCCACAGGCGATCGCTGTATACTGATTACTAAAATCTAAAGCGCCCAACAAACCACCATCACCTTTTACGGTGAAAGTCAGCGTAAACAGTACGGCACTGTCCGGAAGAGAAATAGCATTGGCATTGAACCATTGGAAGGTCAGTGTATCATTATCCAGCTGAGGTTGGTAGGGCCCAAAGTTCAACGGACTAAGACCTAAAGTTGGATTCAGATTGCCGACAGGAGGTCCGGCGAAATCAAGAGTGTTCGCATTCCATGTCAAGCTGAAATCCAATGCAACAACTTGCGCAAAGTCAGACACTTTCACAGGAACTTCAATGACATCTCCACATTCGGCATGAATGTCCTCCACAAATAAAGTGAGTTCATTTTGGCTGAATACGGGAATGCTTCCCAGGCCGAAGATCAACATCAACCAGGCTCCTTTCCTTAAGTCTTTCAAGTACTTATCCATGAGTAGGAATTAACATGCAACAGGCTAAAATACAAAGTCCCTTCTGTCCGGTCAAACCGCGAAGGGAAATCCCCTGGGGAGTTTCTCACTCCCCAGGGGGTCTCAATTAATCCTGATGAATCATTTTACCCAATACTCTGGATCCATTCGATTCCAGAATATAGTGATACAATCCAGGTGCTGTGATCTCAGATTGGTGAACAGGAATGGTATTCATTCCTGCTACACCTTGTGTTTTGCGAACCAATACAGGCTGCCCGGTAATATCCAGAACCGTAAGCTTCACTTCCGCATTCTCCGGTAAGGTAAATGTGATAAGTGTTTGATCACTGAACGGGTTAGGACGGTTGCCCAACAAGGCAAATCCAGTGGCAGGCGTGTCGGCTATCGGCTTGACAGCTAAAACGATGCCGTTTGGCACATTCGGGCTGGTGTAGGCAATTTCGCCCATGTAACTGTTGGTCAACTGCAGGACATCCTCAAGATGAAGACCACCTTTCAAAACATTGAAATACATGGTAAACAGAGGTGAATCAGAATCTACATCCAGGGCTGCATTGGACGCCCAGAGATGTGTCAGCAAACCACTTCTTAATCCTTGTGTACCAAAGTTGCCACTGGACAATCCAGCCAATGCCTGACCAGTCGCACCTGTGAACTCCAGTATCTCCGGATCAAAACCCCAGGCAAACTGGTAGGCAAGGATCTGGTGGAAATTCTCAGAAGTGACGGGAACGACGATCTGGCTACCTGCGCTGAGAACCTGATCCTGAACGGTCAAGATCAAATCGTCATCACCTCGTGTCTTTCCTGATGATGGATCAACGAGCTTCAATACATTCACATCTCCATTTACATCGCCCATTTTCACGGCAATAAATGTCGAGTTGGGCTTGTTTCCAGAAATGACAGGGTAGGTGATTTCATCATCCCATCCGGTTGCCCATGGTTGTGTCGGCATCGGGAAAATGAATGTGGAATCAACAAAGACCCAGGAGTCCACGTGCGGGAAGGTATCCTTGTTGTTCAGTATAGTAAAGTTGAATTGGGCAATGTCAATACCATTGATCTGGTTGTTGCCATTTTCATCAGCAGCAATGATCTGGTATGGTGTCGTGAGTGGCTTCAGATTTGGCGGTGCCAGGATATGTTGCTGGATAATGGAGAAGTCCAGAGCGGTGACTCCATTGGCAGGCAACGTATCCTTGAATGGACGAATCGTGACCGTACTGCCTGAGGGAACAACGAACTCGTAATAACCATCAGGTCCAGTATAATAGGTGCCGGACTGAGAACCGGTCATATTGACATGGACTCTGGCAACCGGGATGTTTTTCGGTGTAATGATTCTTCCAGAAATTGTATCAAATGGGACACCGGCGATCTGAACGAAAACATTTATTGTCTTCATACAACCCGTGTTCACATCTGTGATCATCAATGTGTAAATACCTGAACCCAGATTGCTGATCGATGGAGTAATGGCATTACCTGGTGTCCACAAGTAGGTGAACTGACCCGAACCGCCACTGACTGCGACGTTGATCGCTCCATCATTCGCATTCATGAAGGTCTCCGGAGTGACTGTCACTGTTGTGTTGATGGTCAGAGCTGGATCTGCACTTACATTGATTGAAGCAGAACAGGTATTGCTGTTCCCCTGCTCATCGGTGACCGTCATCTGGACGATGTTGACGCCAAGATTCTTGCAATCAAATGAATCCTTGCTCAACTCAAAGTCCAACATCATTTGATCAGTACAGTTGTCTTTACTCACGTCATCAATCTGAACAGGAGTAATCACTGCCAGGCCATCTGAATTTAAGGTCACATTGACTTGGGCGATACAGTAGGCATTCGGAATCGAATTGTCGATCACCCGAACCTTGACCACTTTCTGGCTGGAATTACCGCACAAATCTGTAGCTGTAAACGTGATGGTATACAATTGATCAGCAGAATACTTGCCACTGGCACTACTGCCTCCACTACCTACCGGCGAATTATTCACGACGGTGATATCTCCAGGATCCTGGCAATCGATGAATTGTGCCTGCAGTGTCACAGGTACTGTACAACTGTCGGCATTGAAGTCGTTCGTAAACAACGTCAATGAATCGGGTAAACCGAAGATGACAGGTGCCTGAATATCGACAACCGTGATGGTCTGGGTATGGAAGGTGGCATTGCCACACTCATCCGTAGCCGTCCAGGTCCGGGTTACGATGTAGGCATAGTCTGTACAAGTATTGTTGTTGGTCTGCGTCGAGTTTTCTGTAATGGCTACAGAAACGGGTGTTCCACAGTTATCCGTTGCGGATACAGTCGGTGGGGTCGGAACAGTCAGACCACAGGCGATTGTAATATCCGCAGGGAAGACAGATGTGAAGGTCGGCGCCTGATTGTCCGTGACCGAAATAGTCTGCGTGCAATTCAGGTTGTTTCCAGATCCATCGATGATCGACCAGCTTCGAATGATATTGTAGCAGATTCCACCACCAACAAACACTTTGCTATCCGTAAAGTTGAAGGAAGTTCCACAGGCATCGGAAACCGTAGGGAAACCAAGCACTAGGGGATCCATCGCATCCTGACAGTCTACAGTGACATCCGGAGCACAGCTGATCAGAGTAGGTATCGTATTGTCGATCACAGTCAGTGTCGCCGGACAAGTGGAGGTATTTCCAGCCAGGTCGGTTACCGTCAGCGTGATAGTAAATGTCTTACCTGCGTCATCACAATCGAAGGTGTCTGGCATCACAGCGAGGGTCACTTCATTGGTGGAGAACGGCGTCAAGCAGTTGTCATAACTACCGTTATCAACGATGAAAGGTGGAATGACCAGGTTGCCCTGAGGATTCAAAGGCAGCGTAATACTGTTGACACAAACTGCTGTTGGCGGAGTTTTGTCCTCAATAATGATGACCACTTGTTTAACAGCTTGATTGCCACAAGGATCTATGGCAATAAATGTCAGAGTTGTTTTTCCGATCGGATATTGGCCGGAAGCAACCTTTGACCCACTAGAGCCATTCGTTCCTGTGTAGGTGATGGTCAGATTATTGAATTCTGCACAATTGTCTGTCACCTTGAATGCATCGACAACAAGGAAGATTTGTCCTTTGCAATCAAACTGATTCGTTACACCGAAGATCGTGTCAGGCATAGCCGTTGTCCAAACAGGCGCGGTGTTATCAACCACATTAATCACCTGCTGTACCATTGCCACATTGTTGTTGACATCTGTGGCCGTCCATTTACGTGTGATCGTATAAGTGTAATAGTTGCAATTATTGGCATTCAAGCCTTTTGTACTAGTTTCGGTCAACACATTTGTCAGGATACCGCATGCATCTGTTGCCAGTACATTTCCGACGCCGGGAACACTTTGACAATTGACGGTGATCGTCGAATTCGAAATGTTGAAGGTCGGGATGGTGACATCCTTGACCGTCACATTGGCAGAGCAAGTGTTGCTGTTTCCGTGAATGTCCGTGGCAGTCAAAACGACGATGTTTACACCGACATCTGAGCAATCAAAGGCAGTCTGGCTTACAGATAGATTGGCAATACCACAATTGTCCTTGGTGCCACCGTCAATCTGATTAGGTGTGATGCTGGCATTTCCATTGGCATCCAGGTTGATCGTGATATCGTCACAATCCATGACTGGAGGAACCAGATCATCTTCTACAATGATCTGTTGGGTCTGTTGCACAGAACCATTCGTCCCTACATATGTCCAGATCACCGTATAGAGTCCTGTGGTGAATTCGTACAAAGGTGGAACAAAACTGATCTGGTTGCCTTTGTCAGGAATACCATCGATGATGACACCACAATCATTTGCGGTTGGTGGACTCAAGACCAGGACATTACAATCAGTACTGTCCTTTGGCAATTGTGCCAAATCAGGGATTGGCAAATTGACGTCATCCAGCGTCACACTGAATGAACAATTTCCCGAAAGTCCTAACGGATTAGGATCCGTTACGGTGATAGTAAC
Organism: Saprospiraceae bacterium; assembly: GCA_021738725.1. Taxonomy (GTDB): domain Bacteria; phylum Bacteroidota; class Bacteroidia; order Chitinophagales; family Saprospiraceae; genus JAGNXB01. The sequence continues at coordinate 117,065 of JAIPBE010000001.1, forward strand.
CGTAAAGGATTCTCCATCAGCAGGAGTCAAACCGGGAACACTGGAAAGGGGAGTCCCCTCAGCTGGTGATTGGGTATAAACCAGATTTCCAGCACAGTTGTCTGAAACATTCTGGATCAGTCCCAGATAATCCTGAACCGTACCGTCCGCACAGATCGTATTCATGATCTGGTTTGGCGGACATGTTACTGTAGGCGCAATATTGTCGATTACTTCGATCTCAAAGCTGCATACAGATGAATTCCCATTGATATCCGTAACAGTATAACTGATGGTTGTGATACCGATTGGGAACAAGGCCTGATTGATCAGGAATGGCGGATAAGGGCCATCCTGATTGTATGGGTAGACTGGAATAACGTCTGGATCAGAGATCGCCTGAGTGATCGTGTTGATCCCGCAATTGTCCATGACATGACCAGTTCCTACGCCATAGGTAGGCGCCCAGGTGACCAGAGCATTGCAGGTTCCTGCAGTGACGTTTTGTGTTTTGTTTGCCTGACAATGATTGATGATGGGTGCTTCATCATCAATGATGGTGATCTCGAGCGTACATGTCGTCGTGTGACCCACGGCGTCTGCTACGGTCCATGTCACAGGATATACGCCTGTCGTCAGTATTTCACCAGCCAGACTGGAAGTACCATTCAGGTTGTTAATGATGGTTGCACCTGGACAGTTGTCATCGAAGCTGACAGGATCAAATTCATTGCCATTGATGGTGTATTCACAATCGCCCAGTCCATCTTGAGAGGTATACCGGGTATCGGATGCAGCACAGGAAATGACCGGGAATTCATCATCCACGATTGTAATGCTGAAACTGCATGTTGACTGTAATCCATGTTCATCAGTTACAGCAAATGTAGCCAGGGTAACACCTTTCAACAGATCCACTAAGATGATTGGATTGCCAAGTGCGTTCGATACCATAAATCCATTTGGTCCATCCAAAAGCAATTGATAGATGGGTATGTCGCAGTTGTCCGAAACATCCGGTACAAGGATCGTCGCCAATCCGCTACAATCATATCCACCGTCATTGGAGGTATTGAAGCTCAAGTTGGATGGACATCCACCAATGATCGTCGGAGGAGTAATATCATTGATCGTCAACGTGGTGTTACAGTACCCTTTGTTGCCATTGAAGTCAAGGACTTCAAGAGATACAGGGTGGTCGCCTACGTCCACACATCCAAACATTTTGGAAGCGCTGTAAGCGCCGGCGTCAACAGAGTAGCTGTCTCCAACGATCGAACAGTTATCCGTTGATCCGTTGTTGAACGCTATCGCACTCACAGTGACAGATCCTGGATTGGTACTCGATAGATTGACATTGACAGGCTTACACAGGGCATTAGGTGGGGTCAGGTCTTCCAGAACTGTGATCTGTTGGCTTTGCTGTACGGAGCCGTTTGCCCCGACGTAGGTCCATGTGATGAAATAGTTGCCTATGCCATATTGATATACTGGCGGAGATACATTCACCAAGGTACCCTGACTGGGGATACCATAAATGGTGTTTCCACATTCTTTGGCTGTGGGTGCAGCAATGGTGATGACATTACATTCAGAAAAAGCTGCTGGAAGGTTTGCTCCGGCAATATCAGGAACAGGGACACTGACCTCATCCAGCGTCACTTTAAATGTGCATGAGTCGGATGACCCGAGAGGTTTGTTATCTGTGACCGTAATAGTGACATCAAACATCTCTCCATCAGCAAGGATTAGACCGGGGATACTGGACAAGTTCGCACCTGCAGCAGGTTTTTGTGTGATCGTATAATCGGAACAGTTGTCAGAGACCTGGTTGACTAACGGGATGTAATTCTGCACTTGTCCCTGGCCACATGTAATGCCCAGGATTTGATCTGACGGACAGATCACAGTTGGCGCTTCAATATCTTGAATGGTTACTGTAAAACTGCAGGTAGATGAGTTGCCGGATTTGTCCGTAGCTGTGTAGACGATCAGTGTCGTTCCCACTGGGAAACTGGTCTGTGGCATGGAGTTGGCAACGTTCTGATCATATGGGAAGTTGTTGTTGATCGCTGCCTGGACTCCGGGATCGGAAATCGTTTCGACTATGAGCAAACTGTCCGGAATATCGCAATTGTCAACCCAGTCATTTTCATAGGGTCGTGTCCAAAGAACATCGTTGTTGCAATCACCGGCAATGTTGGGCAACACGACATTGTCCGGACAAACCGGTGGGGTAGGTGATATCGGTGATTCATCATCAGTCACCTCGATGGAAATGCTGCAGGTTGCCGTATTTCCCTCCGTGTCACTAACTGTCCATAAGACAGGGGTAATACCTTTCGGGAAGAATTCACCATCCAGCGTTGAAGTACCATCAAAATCATTGGTGATGGTTGCCACTGCGCAATTGTCCGATGTCATGACAGGATCGAACTCGCCACCGCTTGCGGTATAGAAACAATCATACAATCCGAGACCATCTTCACTGGTCGTTCGGTCCAACGGCAGAGCAGGGCATTCAATGGTCGGCACTTCCCCATCGGTCACTGTAATATCGAAACTACATGTCGAGCTGTTGTTATTTGCATCAGTGACGGTCCATGTGACGGTAAAGGATGCTGAGGCACCATCGGGTGGGAGTGTGAAAGTCGCTCCTGCAAGAGAGCTGGCAGACGGCGCTGTATGAGAGGCACCCAGGGTATTGTCAGTAATTAAGTGTGATACGGTGATTGGCCCGGGACAGTTGTCCATGACCATCATTGGATTCAGTGACAGATCACCTCCCGGTAGAGTATATGCACAATCATCAGCGAACTCATCATTGCCGGCACCGGTGACATAAGCAACATTCCCACTGCAGGTAAACGTTGGATCCTCATTGTCTTCAATCGTCACTGTAAATGAACAGGTACCGGTATTTCCAGCAGCATCGGCTGCCATATAGGTGACGATATTATCTCCGTGCAGGAACTCGGCCTGGCCGGCATCTGCATCATTTCCAGCCGGACCTGTGCTCAGCGTCCAGCCGACCAAGGCGATACCGCAATTGTCGATCATTTGACCATCAGCTGGGAGATCTACGACGTTCAGATAAGGTGCAACGGATGGTGTAATTTCCATCATATCCAGTCCGGAAATCCCTGTTGCAGTGCAAACACCCGGGTCAGCGTCGATAGTTATATCGGCAGGGCAATTCAGGGTTGGATCCGTGATATCCGGCAGAATGTTGACTTGTTGCGTTTGGGTCGCAATATTACCCAAACCGTCATCGTAGAACCAGAGGATCGCATAGTTACCTGGATTGTCGATTAAATAGCCGGGCACGCCTGGTCCACAACCGTTCGGATCCAGTGAAGCCCCTGAAATAGTGGCCGTGCCATAGATCAAGGTCCCATTGCAATCAAGTGCAGTGGGTGCACATAGCATATAACTTCCACAATCCAGATATAAGGAATCGGCGGAAGAAATGAGTGGAAGTGGATCCACTGTTGGTATTGGAAGGTCATTGTCCGACAATGTCACCACAAATTGACAAGTGTCTTTGTTTCCTCCATTGTCTGTAATGATCAGCGACACATGAAACGTATCACCATGCATTGGGGCATCAGGAGAGAAAATTGTCCCTAACGTAGTCCCGACAGCAGGATATTGAGCTATTGAATAGCCAGGACAGTTCTCATCAATGGAAGCGATATTTCCAGTATAGTTTGGAATCTGTGCTGTGGAACAGATAGTGTTGATGCCCATATCTCCGCCACAAGTCAGGATTGGAAACTGCGTATCATGGATGGTCACAGTGAATGAACAGGTATCCAGATTTCCCATCTCGTCTTCAAAAATATGAAGGACAAGATTGACTCCAACAGGGAATGTTGCAAATGCCGTATCCGGATTCAAAGTAATGACCGTGATCGGATTACCGATAGGGTCAAATGCCAAATTAAACCGACTGATCATACCTGGACAGGCATCCGTTGCGGTTGGCATCACCCAGAGTATGGTATTTTGACATAAGTCGGTCACATTGACACTGTCAATGTTCATCGGGCAATCAACGATTACCGGTGGTACATCATCCACAATCTCCAGGGTAAACGTGTAAGTACTGACCAAACCACAGGCGTCGGTGGCATGGTAGGCGATCTTGTGGACGCCAACAGGATAAATAAGGTCTGCATTATTATCGTCAGGCCCGCCAGTTGTTCCAGCCAGAAGAACGGTAGGCGCACCCATCGGATCTAAGGATGTCAGGATCTCCCAGTCGTAGGTAACAGACTGACAATCAGAAGCGGCTACTTCAAGGAGAGGATCGCTATCCAGGTCAATTTCACAAACAGTAGGATCATAATCCGACACATATAATGTAAGTGTATCGGCATAAAATTCTTGTTCATCCGTAGTGCCACCTGTAGATTGGATGGCCTCAGGTACAGTGACAAAAGTTGGGGAAGTCAGGTCAACAACATCGATTTGAATTCTGAATCGGTTATCCGGACCCGTACCATTTAGAGCATTCATACAATTATCCTCAGCGCGATACTCGAAATAGGCACTTCGGTAGATATAGCCGGGACTATATGAAGTACAGGCAACTGCAGCATCCGATGAGTCGATGGATGTGACGTCAACGGATGGATCACAATTATCAGTTGCCAAAGGGACAAATCCGATAGCCGCGATGGAGTCCGCCTGGAAGGTGGGTGAATTACAATCGAGTGTAACAGTGATCAACATAGATTCCGGATCAAATGGCATTGGAGTGGTCACAATGTCCACTTCATTTGCCATGGCGGCAGCCAGGCCGGATTCGGTAGCTACTTCATCCCAATCTGGAGTTTCATCGTCATCAACTGTTATGGTAAAGGAACATGAATTGGAGTTCCCACTCGCATCGGTCACGGTATAGGTAACTATTGTCTCTGCACTGCAACCGGTTGCGCTACTATAAAAAGCAACACTGGTGAGGGCAGATGAGGAGTCTGCAATCTGGGCCGCCGAAATCGTCACATCACTCGGCAAACTTTGAGGATCGTTAGGTGGAGTGGTACCAGCAATAAAGGAAATTACCACATTAGCACTTCCAGTCCAACCGCAATTGTCAACGAAGTCCGGGTGGTTCCAAGACAAGGTACTTTGGCAATCATCTGCTGACGCAGCACCAAGAACCACGGCATCAGCGGCGAACGTATAATCATTTCCTGTTGTCAACATGAAAGAACTGCCACAGTCGGGTGTCAAACCACTACTGTCATCAATATTTGGTTCGGTATTGTCCTGAACAGTGACCATAATCTGCCAGGGACCATAATCCGTACCGACATCAAACATATCGTCAGGACCGTCGGATGAATCATCCAAAACAACCCACAGAGTGAGAATGCCGATTGAGTCACAGTTGAGAATATATGGTTCAACAATTCCGGATTGTCCATCTACTGGAGAACCGGAATAAAAAATGAAATCGCCACAATCCGGGCCAACTTTATTGATCACTCCTGCCAATGAGGCGGTTGTGATATCAGCCATACCAGTTGTGTTATCTAATTCGATTGTCACATCAGACGTGACAAAGCTGGGAGTACACTGTGCTGACAGGTCCATACTGATTAAGGAAATCAATACGACAAGAATGCCAGAAGCAAGCGTAGAGAAACGGTTTCTCATAGCAATTCGATTTGAAGGGTTTTGCAGATGGGATGTCGGTTCCCCTGACCGGGAAACGCCTTGGGAGTGTTTGCAGAGCATGCACATCGGTTTTGGGGCCCCGGAGTATTGTGGTCAGGCACATTAGTACTTGACATACCTTACCCAAGGGTTTCAATGCGTAAATGTACGCATTAAAAGATTATGTAATAGGTTATCACACTTGAATGATATTTCAAGCGTTATAGTAAATTATGATATGCTCTGGGAAAGCGCCACAATTTAAAGGGTTGTACACTTGAATGAAAGTGCTGACTTAAAAAAATCAGCTAATGGGCCTAATTTTCAGGTGATTTTTATTAAAATATATATTAAAATACCCTAAAATGGGTACTAGTTGGATGTGATGAATTTACATTCAATCACGAAAATTGATTCATCTGCCTTTTTTGGGCTAAAAATGTTGACGTCTGGAAACACAGTGAAAGCCTTCAAAAGACGTCATTCGGCAAGTGTATGTGAAAGTAGCCCCGCCAAGAATCGAACTTGGATCTAATCATTAGGAATGACTTATTCTATCCGTTGAACTACGGGGCCAGAGCGACCGGATCACCGGTACGCGCAACAAAAATAGCTATCTTTCCGACCTTTCAAACTCCGCTATGCATCTGGACGAACTTCGGGAATACTGCCTGGCAAAACGAGGTGCAACGGAAGGACTTCCTTTTGGCCCCGACACTCTGGTGTTTAAAGTCATGGACAAGATCTTTGCCATCACCGGATTAAATAACCCCGACTGCCGCGTCAATTTGAAATGCGATCCTGAATATGCTATTGAACTGAGGGCAACACATCCAGAGGATATCTTCCCGGGTTTCCACATGAATAAGCTGCACTGGAACACGGTTCTTTGTGAGGCGGGTTTGCCCCGGACCCTGATCATTGATCTGATAGATCACTCCTATAACCTGATTGTGGATTCACTACCCGCCAAGCGCCGAGCCCAACTGAATGATGTATCCTGATGCTGAATTCCTGGTCGTTGGAGGAGGCCTGGCCGGAGCATTAACCGTTCACCAGCTTCGGTCCGCAGATAGACAGGTCGTCTGGATCGATCGGCAATTCGACCATACCGCTACATCCACAGGGGCAGGGATTATGAATCCAATCACAGGCCGCAAATTTGTGTATTCCTGGCAATTCGATCGCTTTTTTGATCGTGCTTTGGAGATATACTCGATTCTGGAAAAGGAACCCCTGCCTATCCTTCACTGCCTGAGCATCCAGAAAGGTCTGGCTACCCCGGGAGATGTCAACAATTGGTGTCTTCGTTTGGGCACCGCTCCGTATGATCGGTACATGCGAGAACCCGAGCTTCCAACCCGGTACCCGTTCCTGAATGGATGCTATCAGCTGGGACGGATCGATCCCGTATTTCGTGTGGATATGAAACAGGTCGTACAGGCTGTCTGTGACAAATGGGGTGGACCGATCAACGGAGAAATGCGTTCCCCCAGAACAGCGTGGATAAATGGTCAATTGCTCACCATGACCAACAATCAGACGGTTATTCTGGCAACTGGGGCACCCATAAAAGACATCCAGGATGTGCACTTGCCGTTGGCGCCCTATCAAGGTCAGGCACTTCTCATTCATTCGGCAGAATTGCCGCAAGATGTCATCTTCCATCACAAGCTGAAAGTCGTGCCATACGGCAATGAGATCTTCTGGGTGGGCACGTTCGATCGATGGGATGATCGACAGGAAGTTCCCGATGCGCAGGGGCGACAAAAATTGGAGGACGACCTGAATGCTCATTTTCATATATCATACACAGTCATCGATCATCTGTCCGGAATTCGACCTTCGAGTAGAACACGTCGACCCTTTGCAGGGCCCCTGGTAGGTTGGGAGAATACCTACGTCATCAATGGCCTGGGGACCAAGGGGGCTTCTCTGGCACCGCTGGTCGTCGATCATCTGTGTCGACACCTGTTATCTGGTGAGGTCATCCCCGAGGAATTCAAACAACCAACCTTTTGATATCATCCGTTAGACGATTCAGAACGGGTGTTGGTCGAACGGCTTCATGATCTGGAACTTCTGCAACCATATCTTTATTTATTAAGTAGTCAAACCCCTCACTGATATGTCGATATCCTCTCCAGAAGAACATGCTGAAACCATCATCCGAAATCATGTCGTGATGTCAATGGGCGCCGGGATCATACCGATCATGCTGGTCGATATTGTTGCTGTTACAGCCCTTCAGGTAGATATGGTCCGCCAACTTTGCAAGGTGTATGATGTCGACTTCGAGGAGACCCGGGGTAAAGCCCTGATCACATCGATCACCGCCTCTACCATCGCCCGTGCAGGTGCTCGAAGCCTGGTCAAAGCCCTTCCCGGAATCGGATGGATGATCGGTGGCGTCGCTGTTTCACTGTTCGCAGGGGCAAGTACGTACGGGTTGGGGAAAGCGTTCCAAAAACATCTGGCAGCAGGAGGCAACCTGTTCAATATTGATACATCCGCCTTGAAACAATCCTATCGGGACCTCTTTGAAAAGGGAAAGGAAATTGTTGTGGATTGGAAGCAAAAAGAGGAGCATGACAGCGACGGTGGTTCAGCTGATCCGGTACCGCCATCCGATCTGTCAGACAGACTGCGGGAACTGGCCTCCTGGAAGGAACAGGGCATCCTGACTGATGATGAGTTCCAGCGGTTGAAAAAGGCATTACTCGAACAATTACCCGTTTAACGGAATACGCGCTTCCGGCTTCACCGTCAATGGGGCAAATTGTCCTTTTTTGTACTTGAAATAGCCGGTTACCCCGATCATGGCGGCGTTATCAGTACTGTAGTCCATCGGCGGCACAAATGTTTTCCAACCTTTTGCCAAACCCACCTCTTTCAGTCGTTGACGTAACTGTGAGTTGGCTGATACACCTCCTGCGATGGCTACGGTCCGGATACCTGTATCACGTGCCGCTAGCACGAGTTTGTCCAGCAAGATCTCTATGATGTGATACTGTATGGAGGCACAGAGGTCCGGCAGATTCTTTTGAATGAATGCAGGGTCCCGCTCTACTTGCGCCTGAAGAAAATACCGGATCGAGGTTTTGATCCCGGAAAAACTGAACTGATAATTCGGCAACTGTGGATGCGGAAAATCGAAAACTGGTTTGCCCGATTTGGCATGTTGATCGATGAGAGGTCCTGCCGGATAGCCCAGTCCCATCATTTTTCCTGCCTTGTCAAATGCTTCACCAGCCGCATCATCTGTTGTGCTGCCCAAAACTTCCAGTTCAAGATGATCCCGGACCAGCAGGATCTGGGTGTGTCCGCCAGAAACCAACAAACAGAGAAATGGGAAGTCAGGAGTGGGGTCTTCGGCAAAATGGGCCAGGACATGGGCATGCAGGTGGTGAACCTCAATCAATGGAATGCCATAACTGAGCGCAAGGCCTTTGGCAAATGACACCCCAACCATCAGGGAACCCATCAGTCCGGGCCCTTTGGTGAAGGCAATGGCAGAAAGTTGATCAGGTGATACGCCAGATTGTTTTAAGGCGGCATCTACCACAGGAACAATGTTCGCTTGATGGGCGCGAGAAGCCAGTTCAGGTACCACACCCCCATATTGGGCATGGATCTTCTGATCGGCGAGAATGTTACTTCTGACCTGTCCATCGACGATCACAGCGGCGGCTGTATCATCACAGGATGACTCAATGGCGAGAATGACAATGGACATGTGACAAAGGTACCCTCATCTCATGATTTAATCCGATTTGACACGTTGCCGACTCGAAATGTCAGAGGAATCTAAAAAAGGTGAAATTCAATTCATTGGAAATTGTCTATAATTGTGGATCGAAATACCCCCGGATTTATGCGTCTGATCATCAACATCCTTCTCGTCCTTGGTATCCTGCTGGGGATCTATTTGTTGTACACCTCCATTCAGGAGCCGATCGCCTTCAATGCTGAGAAGGCCAAGCGGGAAACAGCCGTCATTGAAAAATTGTCGAAGATCCGACAGGCACAGGAAATGTACCGGTCCATCACCGGTCATTATGCCAAGAATTTTGATACACTGTCATATGTACTGAAGACGGGCAACTTCATGATCATTCAGGCTTTCGGTGATCCGGATGATCCGACCAATACAGAAAAGATTCGTAGAGATACGTTGTTCAAATCAGCAAAGGATTCGATCAATCTGCTGGGTTGGAATGTAGATTCCCTCCAATATGTTCCATATGGCCAGGGCAAGATTTTCAATATGCAGGCCGACACCCTGACCTATCAGAGCACCATGGTCGATGTAGTTGAGGTCGGTGTTGCTCGAAAGGTGTTTATGGGTAAATTCGGAGACAAGCGTTTTGCAAAATATGATGACTCCTGGGATCCCGAGGCGCTCTTGAAATTCGGTAACATGTACGCACCGAATACGTCCGGCAACTGGGAGTGATCCACTCGTTGTCATGTCCGTAATTCTACAGTATCCCTTTGGCAGATGCACTTCTGAGGCGTTTCAGGATGAACCAATCTGGTCTGTCGTGACAACCCTCTCGGATGATATGCAGAGTGATTCCAATTTGCGACTGGCCCTGCATTCCCGACATTTCACGCTGATCCCGTCCGATTATTATGATGCTTCTGCGGGTCGTTCCTATCTGACCCAGTTGGGGATGAACGCAGACACAGATTTTGCGGTTAACGCCATTCCTGAATGGAAGGCCCACTTGCTGTTCAGTCTGGAAGGCTTCCCCAGACAGGCCGAACGGCCACAGCATATCTGGTCGATCTGGCGCGGACTGCTCTTTGCGGCACATCAGTTGGGACAATTGGATCCAGAGCCATCGCTATTCATGCATGTCACACCGGGGCAGATCTATTTAGTCGCTTTTGAAGGTGATCAGTTGCAATTCTTCAACACATTCCCTGTTCGGGATATTCACGACCACCTGTACTTCCTGCTTCATGGATTGGAGCAATGGGGCAAATCGCCTGTTCATACACCTGTTCATATCAGTGGCCATCTGACCGAGGATTCGCCGCTGTACAAGTTGCTGGAGGGGTATGTCGGAGAACTTTCGATCATCCAGAAGGATATTTATGCAAATTCCTCTAGCGCAGATTCCTATTTCAGTCCCCAATTTTTCGATTTATGTAGTTTTGTGGCGTGCGTATCATCAGTGGAGAATTAAAGGGTAGACGGATCAAGCCGCCGGCCAATAAATGGCCGACCCGTCCGACGACGGATTTTGCCAAAGAAGCACTGTACAATATCCTCCAGCACCGGATCGATTTCGAAGACCTGAAAATGCTGGACCTCTTTGGGGGCACAGGAAATCACAGCCTGGAATGTATCTCTCGCGGTTGTACTGATGTGACCTATGTCGATCTTCACAAACCATGCTGCCGATTTGTGGAGGAAACGACTGTAGATTGGAAGATCGATCATGCCATTACCATCCGCAACATGGATGTGTTCGCTTTTCTTTCCATGCCTGCGACAGAATATGACTACATTTTTGCCGGTCCGCCCTATGCTTTAGCTCAGATCGATCAAATTCCAGACATCATCCTCAATCGTGGTTTCCTGGCAGAAGATGGATTCCTCGTTCTGGAGCACGATCCGTCTCATGATTTCACCGCACATCCCCGACTTGCAGAGATGAGGAAATACGGGCAAACACACTTCAGTTTTTTCGAATGAAGATTTTCCTTTCGATCGTCATGTTCTGGCTGGCTTCAATGGTCGTTCCATTAGCAGGTCAAACCTCACTTCCTGGAATTGAAGGCTCGTGGGAAGGGATTCTCACCCAGGAAGAAGGGGGGTATCAACCAGAATATCGGATGCGCCTGGAACTGAAGGTCAGAGGGGATCAGATTAGTGGTATTGCAGAAGTGGAACACGGTCAGGATGTGTACATCAAAACTGAGGTCAAAGGATCTATCTACAGCGGATTTTTCCTGACGTTACAGGATGGCCTTGTCATCAATCAAAAAGAGCTTGTCGATCAGGAGTACTGTGTAAAAACTTATCAACTGGTGCTGCGGAAGGAAAAAGGTCAGCACTACCTGAAAGGCAAATGGCAGGGCACGGCGCAGGTGAATCCGTGTATACCGGGAAAGGTTCTTTTGAAAAGGAAGTCTCCCAGAGCATAGTCGGTCCGAATAAGGAAACGTATTTTTGCCGTTTCATCGACGAACAGGCCCCTCATGCATCCCATATATCAGCTTCGGCAGGCGATCATTCCCCTAGTACAAGATCAGTTTGGCCATGTCTTTACAGAGGAGGACATCCCTTTGACCCCGACCCGGAAGGAATTTACAGGCGATTATACCCTGGTCACCTTTCCATTGACGCGAGCAGCTAAGATGTCTCCCGATCAGATTGCTGTTGTATTGGGCGATGCACTGGTCGCCGAGGCGGGCAATGTCGTGGCCGGGTATAATGTGATCAAGGGTTTCCTCAACATCGAGATCCAGACCGCCATGTGGCTGTCCTATCTGGAGGCTCAATCCAGGGAGACATTGCCTGCTTTCCCACGTTTGGATGAGCGTGTCCTGGTCGAATATGCTTCCCCCAATACCAACAAGCCGTTGCACCTCGGGCATATCCGGAATATCCTGTTGGGCTGGTCAATGAGCCAGATCCTGGATCGGGTCGGTTATGATGTGACCAAGGTGCAAGTAGTGAATGACAGAGGCATTGCGATCTGTAAGAGTATGTTGGCCTGGCAGAAATTTGGCAAGGGGATCACCCCTGCATCCGGTGGGATCAAGGGCGATCATCTCGTCGGAGACTTTTATGTCCGTTTTGAGGAGGCATTCAAGGAAGAGTATGCCGCCTGGCAAACGACAAAAACTGCGGAAAACATGTGGCGGTCCGTTCAGGAAAGCGCTGATCCAGAGAAGAAACCTGTCTCCAGGGACGGCTTTTTCAAGAATTATAAAAACACCTATTTCAATGAGGCTTCTGAGTTGGGTGCAGAAGCCAGGGAAATGCTGCTAAAGTGGGAAGGAAATGATCCGGAAGTTCGCACTTTGTGGACCACGATGAATGAATGGGTCTATGCCGGTTTTCAGGAAACCTATGATGCCCTGGGCGTGACTTTCGATAAGTCGTACTACGAATCTCAAACCTATCTCCTCGGTCGGGCTATTGTGGATAAGGGTTTGGCAATGAAGGCATTCTATCGTGAAGATGATGGCTCCGTCTGGATCGATCTGACCGATGTCGGACTGGATAAAAAAATCCTCTTGCGCAGCGATGGCACCTCTGTTTATATGACCCAGGATCTGGGTACCGCGCAGGATCGGTATAGCGATTTCAAAGCGAGTCGCATGGTGTATGTCGTGGCGGACGAACAGAACTATCATTTTCAGGTTCTCTTTGCCATCCTCAAGAAACTGAAGGCGGCTTATGCCGATGGATTGGTTCATCTGTCTTATGGCATGGTCGAACTGCCCACTGGCCGAATGAAATCCAGGGAAGGGACAGTTGTGGATGCGGACGACTTGATCGCCGAGGTGATCCGGGAGGCTCGGGAGGGGGCTGAAGAGCGCGGTGAATCAGAAGAAATCCCGGCCGAAGAACGGAACGAGATCTATCGCAAAGTGGGCATAGCCGCACTGAAATATCACATGATCAAAGTGAATCCCAAACGCCGGATGATCTTTGACCCGAAGGAATCTGTTGACCTTCAGGGACATACAGGGCCATACATTCAGAATGCTTATGTGCGGATCCAATCCATATTTCGAAAGGCTGGTCACCCTCAGCCCAATGCTACCTTGTCCGGTTACCCACTACAGGCAGGGGAGAAGGAGCTTTTATTATTGCTCAGCGAATATCCGGTACATATCCAGTCGGCGGCAGATCAATATGATCCTTCACATGTAGCGAATTACGCCTATGCAGTGGCAAAAGCATATCACAAATTCTATCACGAATATCCTGTGCTCCGTGCTGAATCTGATTTGGCGAAAGAGGTGCGTTTGCATCTTTCTCTGGTCACAGGAAGAATATTAAAGGATGCGATGGAGTTGTTGGGGATGGAGATGCCGGACAGGATGTGATCCCGTCTGATCGTTTTCCCAGCATGCTCGCTGAATCTCCGTTATTTTTGCATTTCAAAACCACCATGATGTCCGAGGCTCACGATAAGGAATCCAATAACTTTCTTGAATCAATTGTAGAAGAAGACCTCGCTGCCGGAAGACATGATGGCCGTTTGCTGACCCGTTTTCCACCAGAACCCAATGGGTATCTCCATATCGGGCATGCCACAGCGATCTGCCTCAATTTTGGCCTGGGCATCAAGTATGGCGGCAAGACCAACCTGCGTTTTGATGACACGAACCCATCTACAGAGGAGACAGAATATGTCGATAGTATTCTGGAGGACGTTCACTGGCTCGGCTTTAAGCCGGCAAACGTGTTCTATGCTTCAGATTATTTCCCGCAACTCTACAAATTTGCGGTTGATCTGATCAAGAAGGGTTTTGCCTATGTGGATGATAGTAGTTCGGAGGAGATCGCCCGAATGAAGGGAACGCCTACTCAACCAGGCGTGAACAGCCCGAGTCGGGATAGAAGTATCGAGGAAAATCTGGAGCTTTTTGAAAAGATGAAAAACGGGGACTTCCCGGAAGGCAGTCATGTGTTGCGGGCTAAAGTGGATATGAGTTCGCCCAATATGATCATGCGTGATCCCCTTTTGTACCGGATCAAGTTTGCACATCATCATCGTACCGGCAACGACTGGTGTATCTATCCTATGTATGATATGGCGCATGGTCAGAGTGACAGTATCGAAAAGATCACGCATTCCATCTGTACGCTGGAATTTGTGCCTCATCGGGAACTGTATGATTGGTTGATCGACAAATTGGAGATCTATCCATCCAAACAGTATGAGTTTGCTCGACGGAATCTGAGTTATACGGTGGTTTCCAAACGGCAGCTATTACGGCTGGTCCAGGAGGGTCATGTTCGGGGGTGGGATGATCCTCGAATGCCGACCATATCAGCCATGCGTCGCAGGGGATACACGGCACTGGCTATTCGTGAGTGGGCCCGGCGTGTCGGCATCGCCAAACGAGAGAACCTGGTAGACCTCGGACTCTTGGAGTTTTGTGTCCGCGAAGACCTCAACCGGCTGGCCACCCGAGTCATGGCGGTCCTGAATCCGTTAAAGGTGACCATCACAAATTTTCCAGAGGATAAGACCGAATGGCTGGAAACTGAAAACAATCCCGGCGATCCAGAGGCCGGCAATCGTTCATTGCCGTTCACACGGACATTGTGGATCGAGCAGGATGACTTTATGGAGGTGCCACCACCTAAATATTTCCGTCTGTCGCCCGGTGGACTGGCACGTCTGAAAAGTGCCTACATCATCCAATGTGATGAGGTCATCAAAGGGGATGGCGGAGAGGTGGTCGAGTTGAAGTGCACCTACTTCCCGGAATCAAAAAGTGGGGAGGATACCAGTGGTCTGAAGCCAAAGTCAACCATTCATTGGGTATCGGCAGAAAGAGCCATCCCGGCGGAGGTGCGACTGTACGATCGACTGTTTACGGTAGAGAATCCCGGAGCGGATGAACGTGATCTTCTCGATCTGATCGATCCGGAGTCACTGACCATTGTGACCAATGCCTGGGTCGAACCGGCTTTGGCGGAGACAAAACCGGGACATCAGTATCAATTCATGCGTCTGGGCTATTTTGCAACAGACCTGGATAGCACGCCGGAACATTTGGTGTTCAACCGGACAGTGACCTTGAAGGATACCTGGAAGAAAGTCGCTTCCAGGAGTTAGATTCATCCGTATTCCGAAGACAGGGAATGCGGTCTCATTTGGTATATTTGCACCACATGGAGCACGGCCGCGTCATCCTTTCCAGCAGACCCTTCCAGATGGCACTGGATCGCCTCTGTTACGCTTTGATCGAGAACTACGATACATTCGAAGGGGCTTGCGTGATCGGGGTTCAACCACGTGGGGTGTTGTTGGCTGATCGCCTGGTCAATCGGTTGCATCAGATCCTGGGAACCACCTCGCTCCGCTACGGCAAACTGGACATCACCTTTTATCGCGATGACTTTCGCAAGCAGGGACGCCCCCTGGAAGCTTCCCAGACGGTTCTTGAATTTCCCATTGAGGATCAACGGGTTATTCTGGTGGATGATGTGCTGTATACCGGCAGGACCATCCAGGCCGCGATGACGGCACTGGGAGACTTCGGCCGGCCAGCCACGGTTGAACTGCTCGCTCTTGTGGATCGCCGGTTCAACCGTCATTTACCCATCAAAGCCAATTATGTCGGTATTCAGGTAGATGCCGTTGACGAGGCCTATGTGAAAGTGAGCTGGGCTGATCAAGATGGTGATGACAAAATCCTCATCTATCCTCAAAAACAGGAGCCACAGTATGAGTGAATCTCGCAGATTGAGTCAACCCCATTTACTCGGGATCCGTGATCTGACTCCCGAAGACATTCGATTGATCTTTGACACTGCCGTCCAATTTAAAGAGGTATTGAACCGGCCTATAAAAAAAGTGCCCTCGTTACGAGACACGACCATCGTCAATCTTTTTTTTGAAAATTCTACCAGAACCCGCATTTCTTTTGAACTGGCCGAAAAGCGGTTGTCTGCGGATATCATCAATTTTTCAGCCTCAGCATCCTCTGTCAGTAAGGGTGAAACGTTGATCGACACTGTGAATAATATTCTGTCCATGAAAGTGGACATGGTGGTCATGCGACATCCAGCACCTGGTGCCGCCGAGTTGCTGGCCAGAAAGATCAAAGCCACCATCATCAATGCAGGTGATGGAACCCATGAACATCCCACCCAGGCCTTGCTGGATGCATTTTCCATGGAGGAGAAGATCGGCCCCCTGGACGGGAAACATGTGGCGATCATCGGAGATATACTCCATTCTCGTGTGGCGCTGAGTAATATCCTCTGCCTGACCAAATTAGGGGCAAAAGTGCGGGTCTGCGGACCGCCAACCCTCATCCCCAAATGGATCCATACCCTGGGTGTGGAGGTGTCCTATGATATTCGCGATACGCTTGAATGGGCCGATGTGGCAAATGTCCTGCGTATCCAGCTCGAACGACAGGACACTCGTTATTTTCCTTCATTGAGAGAGTACGCGCTGTACTTCGGGATCAACAAAGCACTACTTGAAGAATTGGGGCAGGATGTGGTGATCATGCACCCGGGTCCAATCAACCGCGGTGTGGAGATCACCAGCGATGTGGCTGACTCTTCGCAATCCATCATCCTGCAACAGGTGGAAAACGGGGTCGCCATTCGAATGGCGGTTCTGTACTTGCTTGCGCCTCGTACGGCAAACGTGTAAGATTTAGGCTGGTTCTATCATAAACCAGGGAAAATCAATAGATTTAGGAAAAGTTCTCGGGATGGGTCGATTAGGATTAATTGCATACTTCTTGCTTTTGGTGAATGGTATCATTGGCCAGAATTGTGATGCCTTCATGATTGAGGATCGGATGGTTCAAAATACCCAGTATTTACGATCGGAAAATATTCCGTTGGTGATCCGATCCAACTTTACCTATTCCCTGGAATTGATCAACCGGGAGAAGGGCATCATGGCCAAAATTAGCAGTAAAGGAGGGGAGATCCTGAACAAGGATGATGAAGTCATATTCTGGGATCTGAACCAGGTCCGGCATTCATATCGCTTTGTCGAAATGGGCCAACGTGCTTCTGGCCACCTGAATACCTATGAAAATGTCCTTTTGCTAGACCTGGAGGCCATTCAATGGCTGGCTGATTCATACATTGAAAAAATATATATCAAAAACTTTGTCAGCCATAAGATCTATCGATATCTGCTCAACGAGAATCGACGGGATGAGCTGCGACAAATGGCTGTCTGCTTTCTTCAGCGCCTGGACAAGTCCAGGGTGAACCCGGATGCGGTGGCATCAAAAGCACCAGATGCCCCTGCCAAGTCCGCAGCGGCCACCACCGTAGAAGGAAGTCCGTCTGAATCGTTCAAAAGTACGAAGCCTGCCAAGACAATTCCAGGTGATGATCCGGAAGTCAAGGCTTTGACAAATGAATTGTCGACTGTGAAGGCAGGATTGCGGACAGAGATCGATGAAGAGCGAAAGCGAGCGGATCAGGCGAAGTATCAGATCCAGGACGATGTTCGACGTAGTCATGAATTGGCAGAAGCAAAAAAAGCGGAGTTCGCCCAGGAAGTGCTAGCCGCCCGGCAACGGGCAGATGCGGAGATCGCCAAGATCCAGGCAGAATTAGCGGCTCAGGTCAAGATTGCGCGGGAAAAAGCGGGGGAACAGATCCAGTTGATCCAGTTCAATGTAGAAGAATCCAGGAATTTGGCAGCAAAGGAAGTGCAGGAGTCTCGTTTGGCTGCTGCCCGCGAGGTGTCGGATGCCAGACAGGAAGCGGCCGCCCGTATCGCAGAGATCGAAAAGAATCTGGAGCTGACGCGATTGGAATATGCTGATGAGATCGCCAGTGCGCGGGAAAGTTCAATTGCAGAGTTGGATCAGATCCGTGCGGAAGCAGCAGAGACCATCAAATCGGCTCGCGCTGTGGCCAAGGAACAGCAAAACCGTTCAGTGGAAGATGTGGTGGATTCTAAAAAATCTTCGGCAGCTCAGATCCTGGCGATCCAGGAAGAGACAGCCCGTAAGGTGGCAGAAATTCGTGAAGCTGCCGTGATCGAGAAACAGCGTGCGAGCAATGAGCTGGCAGAGTTCAGAAGGAAATTGGCTCAGGACAAGGCCATGCTTGCAGAAGGAAATTCGTCAGAGGTTGCGGAGACCAGATCAGCGACAGCCAGAGAAAAGGAGGCATTGGCCATGCAGGTCGCAGAGGCGCGTACTGCAGCAGCGCAGCGCATTGACGAGATCCAAATGTCGGTTGTCAAGGAAGAAAAGCGAATCCAGAGCAAAGTGGACAGCGTGCGTCAGGCTGTGAATGAGGAGATGATCGCATTGCTCTCCAAATCGGAAGCTGCGCGACAGGAGGCTGCAAAGGAAGTCAACCAGGCAAAGATCAAAGCAGCGACCGACATCGCATCCGCACAGGAATCCAGTCAATCCAGAATCCAGCAGATCCGAAATGATATGAAGCGTGACATGGCCGTGATCCAGGCGCGGCTCGACTCCATCCGCAAGGTGAGTGAAGCAGAAGTTCTCCGAATTCGGGAGTTTACAGCGAGTGAATTGAAAGTCTCTCAAGAGGTCCTGGAAAAAGCCAGGTTGGAGCAGGCGGAAGAGGTTCAACTGGCTAAGGAACGAGCTAATGCGCGTATTCTCGAAGCGCAAACAGAAGCCCAACAGCGGGTTGCGGCCATCAACGAAGCGGAGTCTCGCCAAAAACAAGAGTATGCCAGCTCGGTAGCGGAAGCGAAGGAGCGGGCGTCGGCCCGGACCCAGGAACTCAATCAGAATCTGGAATCAGAATTGAAAACTTTACGGGAAGATGCCGGTAAGGCCCAGGAAGCGACCATCAAAGACCTTCAAATGACCCGGGAAAAGGTCAACTCGGAGATCTTGAAAGCACGTGAAGAAAGTGCTCGTTTGATCGGAGAATTACGTCAGACAGAAGTCAAAGAGCGGCAGGCATTAGCAGAATCCCTGGCAGGATATCGGAAGGTGTCTGCAGATTCACTGAATCAGATCCAGAGACGTATGGCTGATCAGGTACGAATGATCAGAGAGGATGCTGCCAGAGAGGAGCAGGAAGCAGCAGCGGCTGTGATCGCAGCACGACAGAAGTCAGCCGCTGAGATTCAAAGTGCCCAGGAAGTCGCGGCGTTGGAAGTACGAGAAATTCGAGAAAGGGCCAATAAAGAAAAACTGGACTTGGACTCTGAGCTTTTGGCAGCTCGTGAGCGAGTAGCGCGAGAAATTGCCAGGACAAACGAAGAGTCGATCATGGAAGTCAGCTCAGTCCGGGAACAATCAAGAAAAGCGATAGCAGCCAGTGAACTGGAACGGGACAACCGAATTCAGGAATCTCAACAAGATGTGAAATCCGCGCGTGAGGAAGCTGCTAAACAGGTTGCCCAGGCACGTGACGAGATGAATCAAATGGTTGAAAAGTACCGGTCTGAATCGAGTGCCTTGAAAATGAAATATCTCAAGGAGGCAGAGGATGTGCGAAAACAGACCAACGAAGAGATTACCAAGGCGCATGAAGAAACCTCCAAAGCGATCTATGAGGCGCGGAAGAATGCCAGTGAAGAGATCAATAAGATCAAGCAGGAAACTGCTCGTGAGATCGGGGAAGTCAGAAAAGCAGTCGCTGATCTGAATCAGGAAAAAGCCACTTTGGAGGCGGAATTGAAAACACTGCGAGAAGAAAAGGAGAAACTGCGAGCCACACCGGCAAAAAAATGATGCAAACCGTCTTCTCTCCGTTAACAAAACCCTAAAGACTGCACATCGTTTGCAGACATGTTCAAATCATGTCATTTTTGCTGTTCCCATAAGGACCACGTTATGTTGAAGAGACTATCGCTACTCGCTGCATTGTGCAGCATCTCCCTGACCCTTTTTGCTCAAAAAGGGTATCGTATCAAACTGGATGTTGAGAATTACCCGTATGATACCCTCTACCTGGGTTTTTACTACGGAGACAAGCAATACCTGAAGGATACGGCCGTCCTGCAGAAAGGCAAGTTTGTCTTTGACGGTGATGAAGAGCTGGCTCCGGGCATGTACCTCATCCTGCTGCAACCGGATAACAGTTTTGTCCAGGTTAATATCAACCGGGGCAAGCAACAAATGGATATCAAATTTGATGCTAAAGATCCGGTCAATTCCTTCACTATCAAGGGAGATAAGGATAATCAGGCGTTTTATGAATATATCCGTTATCTCAATAACAGACGGCCTGAAGCCGATACTCTTCGGGTTCAAATGGAGGCACCGGATGTGAGTGAAAAGCAAAAAAAGGAATTGGAAGACAAGCTGGTGAAGATCAATGAACAGGTCAAATCATTTCAGAACAGAATGATCAAGGACTATCCGGGGACCATGACAGCTGCTTTGATCTCATCCTTCCAGGAAATGGTGATTCCTGAATATACGGGGGAAGAGCGTGAGGTACAGGTGCAGAAGTACCATTATTTCATGGACCATTATTTCGATGGCATCGATTTTTCCGACGAGCGGATGATCCGGACCTCCTTCTTTTTCTCCAAGGTCAATGACTACGTGCAAAAGCATACCGTGCAGATCCCGGACTCACTGATCAAAGCGGTGGATCATGTCATGGCCAAATGCAAGGAAAATGAAGAGGCCTTCAAGTTTTTCCTGGTCCACTTCGTCAATGTCTATGCAAAATCCAACATCATCGGAATGGACGCTGTCTACGTCCATATCGTGGATGAATATTACGCCAAAGGAGCGGCTCCTTGGGTGGATGCAGAACAACTCAATAAGATGATCAAGAATGCGGACAAGCTTCGACCTATTTTGATCGGACAGATCGCACCGAACATTAAAATGGAAAAGCGCGACGGGACCAAAATCTCTTTGTATGATGTCGCATCACCTTTTACAGTTCTTTTCTTTTGGGCACCAGATTGCGGGCATTGCCAAAAGTCTATGCCCAAGATGATTGACTTCTACAATAAGTTTCAAGACAAGGGGGTGGAGATATTTTCTGTTTGCACCAAGGTGACTGACAAGGTGCCTGATTGCTGGAAAATGGTCGATGAAAAAGGAATGGATATCTGGATCAATGTTGTCGACCCATATCTGTTATCCAAATTCAGCACCTTGTATGATGTCCAATCGACACCGCAGATTTTTATCCTCGATGCGAAGAAGGAGATCCTACTCAAGCGTCTGGCAGCCGATCAGTTGGAAAGCGTCATGGAAGAACTCCTGACCAGACAGAAGCAAATGGAAGAACAATTCAAAGATTGAGACCTGGATCTGCCCGGTGAGCGGTCCATCAGTGTTGATCAATTGCCGTCCTTCTTCTTTTTGAGTGGATCCCAATTCTTCAATTTTTCCTTGATCTTATCGGCTTCCTGTTTGGCTTTGTCACCCCCTATCTCCTCGATCTTCTTACCAGCCTCCTTTCCGAGCACTTCCTCGGCCTTTTTCAACGCTTCTAACTTGGCTTTGGCCAGCGTTGTATCGATCTGCTGATTTGCCTGTTTCTTTAAGGAGTCCAACCGGGCCTGGGCCTGGCGTGTGGCTTCAACTTTTATTTCCTCTACTTTCTGACGACCAACTCGTTCCAGCGAATCCTTCACTTGCTTGGTGATCGCGCCGGCCTGAGCTTCCAGCTGGTCTCCGACTGTGGATTCTCCGTCTGTGCCCAGAAGTTGAATGCCATAAGTGGGCGACTGGATGGTACCACCCACCTTTACCAATACATTGATATATTCCCCGGCAGTGACAGGAATGCCTTTTTTAGCGGCCTCAGATTCCAACCACTTCAATCCTGCATTAGCAGATGAAGTGATGGCATTTTTTTCCATCAGATTGCGCGGGATCCGGGCCTTGACATGGTAGTTCATGTCTTGTGTCAAACTGTGAGATCCGCCAATGATCATGGCAATATCATGCGTCGTATAGTCGAAGTCTTTCAATTCCAAAGCGCCATTTTTCACTTCAAACCAATTCTTGGTGCCTTTGAGGTCAAGGGTTTTCAATTCCTTGATGTTCAGCTTTTCGGCAAGGCCTTCCACCGGTTTGAATCCTTTGACCAGGCTGTTATAGGTCTCCAGAAAACCAGCTGCCTCCAGGGTGGAAAGGTCCGGTGTCATATCACTCTTGAGGAACCCATCCATCAGCATGTTGGATGAGAAAGTGCCCTGGATATATTGACCGATCGGAGCCAGCGTTCGAAAGCTGTTGAATTTGGTAAATACCTGCTGGAAGTCCAGCTTTTGAAGGTCATATTTGAAGTGGAAAACAGGTTTTTCAATGTTTTGGGTGTTATATGACCCGGCAGCGACCAGTTTGCCACCCAGACCATCTGCTTCAAACTGACTGAGGCGTGCTTCTTCGTTTGAAATGTCTACCTGGACGGTGACATGTTTAAGGTCCAGATTCGTATAGATCAGATGATCAATATTGGCAGTTGCGGTCAGATTGACGCGAGCAGGCACAGGAATGGTGGAAAAATCGGTATCTCCTTCTGTTGCTGGTACCTCATCAGCGGTCATGAACTGGTTGAGATTGAATACTCTGGAATCCAGGTGAATATTCCCTTGCAGGATGGCCTGATCAGACAGCCAGGCCAGGGCATTTTCCAACTGACCGCGCAGACGGAAATCGGATTCACCTATCGTTCCTGAAAGCTGCGTCACGTCAATGGTAGTTGGTCCCGCTTTTCCAACCAGACGCAAATCAGACACGGACATATCGTTGGCGATCAATTTGCCAATGGTCATATCGACAGAGAGGTCAAACTGTTCCACCGGGAGAGTGACCTCATCTGCGGTTGGGGAGGTCGGTGCGGCAGTCGTTGCAGCGTTTTTATCTTGCCATTCGTCCAGATCTACAAGTGAACTGGTCACTTGAATACGGCCCTTGAGAGTTCGTTCAGGGTGTAGTACAGCCAGTATATTGTCAAATCGAGCCTGTAGAGCCAGATCGCTCCTGCCTGCCTGGATGCGAAAATCAGAGGCTTCAACCGCTTGAGGGGAGAATTGAAGTTCACCCCTGGAAATGGTCACTTTCGGCGCTCCTGAAGTTTGGTAGATCAGGTCCTGGATAGAGGCAGATCCATGCAGATCTACCTGATCAGCCCGACTGGCGTCCAGATCTGACATGCGGGCTTTTACCCCGACATCCATGGCGATGCGGCCGGAAAGGGTAGTGGCATCTACCGGAAAGGCTTGTTTGACAGCACTCAAATCCAGAACACCTTGCACCTGGGCATCCACGCGAGGGTCAGTCATGATTTCCGTGGCGGCGAAACGGCCCTGGAGGCCCTGATCCTTTATTTTCAGACGAAAAGTTGGAATATTGATCTTCAATTCATTGAGAGAAGTACCTGGTTGTTCCAGGTGGATCTCTGCCTGAATATCTTCTATTGCAGTTGGTAGGTCCGGGTATTGGATACGGCCATTTTTCAGAATGGAATGAAATGCGAAAGCCGGGAAGGAAGATTCGTTGTAAATCCCTTTCAGCCAGGCTTCCAGAGTAAATGTTCCTTCAGATTTCAAATCCGCATAATCTGCAGTGTACGCTCCGGGGATCATCGACCAGAAATTTTTCAGGTCTGACTGTGTGCTGGAGAATGAAAGGTCCATCAAGATGTCTGATTCCGGCATTTCGATGGAGCCCTGGCCAATCAGTTGCAAGTCATTCAAGGTGAGTGTATTATCTGCAAATGCAAAGCGCATTTTATCGAGATCGATATCCAGATCTGCCTCCATAGTGGTATGGACATCCATGAAATATGCTATGCCGTCATATTGCAAATCCATCGAATCAGCGGTGGTATGTGTAGAGAGTAGAAACGTGTTTTGTGTGAAATCACCTTTTCCACTGTGATCGAGTCCTTTCAAACTGAAGACCAGAGGCATTGTCCGGTCTTCATATCGGAGCCGGCCATTCGTGAGCGCATAGGACTGGATGGCGCCTTCGATAGCAGATCCAGCATTGCTCTCCTCCATATTCGTTGAATCGGGGAGCGTGATATCATAATTTGCACGGCCATTCTCCAGAATCAGGACCTGGATCTCTGGATCGACCAGATTCAGCGTTTGGATGCGAAGGGGGACATTTTTGCGAAACAGATCCCAAACAGAAACGGCAATCTCTGCAGATGTGCAGTCCAAAAGAGGATATCCGTCAAATTCGTTTTGACCGATGATGGACAGCTCATCGATCCGCACCGACAGTTTCGGAAACTGTCGAAACAGACTGAGATCGATATCGGAAAAGTCAATTGTCGCCTGGAGGTTCTTATTTGATTCTTCTCGAATGACAGCCAGAACATCGTCTTTATACACGCGTGGCAGGATGATAGCAGCAAGTAAAAACAGGCCGGCCAGAACAAGCAATGAGATAAGGGAGATTTTCAGGAATCGCATAGATGAAGGTTGTCGACGATATAACGCATAACTTTGGTGCAAAGGTGCAAGTTCCTCGTCGTTTCTCATCTATAACGTATGCCAGCCCAAACTTCTTACGACCTCCCTGTTCATTTTGTCGATCAACCCGACCAATTGGCCGCTTTATGGAAGCGACTTGACCAGTTGGAGTGGTTTGGTTTCGACACAGAATTCATAGGAGAACGCCGGGATATACCACTCATCTGCCTTATCCAGGTCATCACCGAAGAAGCAATCTATCTTATTGATCCCTTACATGTTGATGGCTGGGAACAACTGGGAACCTATATTGCATCTGAACGAATTCTCAAGCTGACCCATGCTGGCGAAAATGATTACCGACTGCTGTATCAATTGCTCAATGTCCTGCCAAAGAACATTTTTGATCTCCAGGTGGCTGTTTCGTTCCTGGGTATTCGCTATCCATCTTCTTTGACGAATATCCTGTCTGAAGTTCTGGATCAGTCGACGTCGAAAGGATTTACGATCGCCGACTGGACGATTCGACCATTGCCCTCCAAAATGCAACGGTATGCTGTCGAGGATGTGAAATTCCTGTGGATTCTCTATGAAAAAGTACGAACGGACCTTGAACAAAGAGGTCGCTATTCCTGGGTGAGGGATGAAATGGCTGCCTGGGAGAATGCAGATTTCTATACACCGGACCCCCTTAAAAAATTATTGCACCAACGAGCAATTGCGGGATTTCAGGAGCAGGAGAAAGTATTCATGTTGCGGATAGCCTTGTGGCGGATCGAAGAGGCAAACACATCTGGCCATAAAGAAGAAGAGATCCTCTCCAACAAGCAGATCGTTGAAATTGCACGAGCGATCCACTCCGGAGCCGAGGCCCTGTTCCGGAGCCGGATCCTGCCCAAATCCTTCATCCGGAATCATGTGGATCAATTGATGGCCTGGTACCAGGAGGCAGCCACGGCTAAAGAGCTGAGCCTGGTGTATCAATATACACCGAAGGATGCCGTAGATCCGATCAATGAAGCCCATGCCATGCTCATTTACCAGGTCTTGCAGATCTATTGTATGGAGGAATCTATGGCTGTCGATATGGTCATGTCTCCCACCGAGCTGAAACGTTACCGGATGTTTTCTGATTACCAATCACCTGTCTTTGATACAGGGTGGAGGTCGGAGTTTCTCCCCGCATCCGTGCGACATCTCCTGGAGAATCGGATGGACTTGACCCTCGTTGTACAGGAAAATGGACTGCTACTCACGACATCATGAATCCCCAAGCTGTCCTGATCGTTGAGAACCTTTCGGTTGACATCCTGCGCGCAGGGCAACGAAAACCTGTACTCCGCGATATCCATCTGACAGTCAATAGAGGAGAGATTCATGCCCTCGTCGGTGTTTCCGGTTCCGGCAAGACGACGCTGGCCATGATGATCTCCGGGATCCTGCCTCGTGATATGTATGAGATCCGGTCCGGGCATATTTGGTTTACAGGGCAGGAAGGAATGATCGATCTCCTTTCCCTGGATTGGCCAACTCGGCAACAATGGACGGGTCGACATATCAACATGATCTTTCAGGAACCATCAACGGCATTCAACTCTGTCCGCACGATTGGTGAGCAATTGGTGGAAACAGGCCATGTTCCGATTGAAAAGGAATTACTTCAGGCCTGTTCCCGGTCTTTGGGACTCGATCCGGATGTGCTTTGGGATCGGTATCCATGGCAGCTTTCGGGAGGGCAACAGCAACGATTTCTGCTTGCACGATCATTGGTTTTACAGCCTGATATTATACTGGCAGATGAACCGACATCAGCGTTGGATCATCACCATCAGCAAGAATTTTTACGGGATATGCAAGCAGCTGTTTCAGCAGAAAACGGACCTGGTATGCTCCTGGTCTCTCATGATCGGGCCCTGGTCAGCCAGGTAGCTGATCGGGTCACAGAAATTCGGGATGGGAAGATATTTCTGCATGAGGTTCAGACTGAAGGTGACCTGCCTTCTTCTTCGAAAGATACTGCCAGGACCAGAGCCACAATTCAAAATGGCGATTACCAGGCTGGCCGCGAAACACTTCTTTCTATCCAGCATTTGACCGCCGGATATACGTCGGACACCGCTGTGCTGACAGATATCCAGATGAATATTCAGGCCGGGGAATTGATCGGTGTGGCGGGCAGTTCCGGATCGGGCAAATCCAGCATGTTGAGAGGGATGCTGGGCTTGATGCCCTGGCAAACCGGTTTGCGCAAACCCGGACCAGCACTCGCCAAAGGGTTGCAGAGCATCCAACTGGTGTATCAGGATCCAGGGAGATCACTCAACCCGGTGATGACCATGGAACAAACGATGACAGAATGGGCTGATGCGTACGATCCTGCAGCCATAGAAAGATTGCATCAAATTCTGGAAGAAGTTGGTTTGGAAGTGGAGATGATGGACCGATTGCCCCATATGTTTTCGGGAGGTCAGCGCCAGCGAATGGCGATCGCGCGGGCATTACTGACCCATCCAGGAGTACTTCTGGCGGATGAACCATTTTCCAACCTGGACGCGGACTTACGTGACCAGATGATGCAGGTTTTCCATGATCTGGTCAGGCATAGGCAAATAGGCGTGGTGGTGGTTGCACATGATCTTCCCCGGCTAGAACGATTTTGTGATCGTATCCTGCTCTTGAAAGAGGGTCGGATCCAGTGGGAAGGGCCGCCAGATGAACTGGCTGCACAGCGGGAAGATTGGATCTTGGAATTGCGTGGAAATCCAGATCGGTAGGGAATTAAAATTTTGTTAATTGCCTCTATTTCAGGTAACTCAGGCCAAAGAATAGTATCTTTGGCATCATGATGATCAGGACTGCAAAAAAATATGCCCTTCAACTGACGTTCCTTCTGATTCTAGGTATCAGCGTGGCGTTGATTGCAACCAGCATGTTGCCCTCCAATCAGCTTGTTGCCCAGGTTGAGATCGTAGATGTGCCTCTTCAGGAAAGTGAACAAACCAGATCATTCAGTCCGGAATCATTAATCCTATCCGCAGCAAAGGCGATCATTCACGCACTTCTTCCTTCCTCCTGATTCGAATTCCCTTCAGCTATTTGCAATGGTGGCATCATGTCACCTGTCCTCTTTTTTTAAGATAGCGCGTAATCCCGGCTACACTCATCCATGGCGGGTTTGCCAGGTCATATTGATCCTGTAAGCTTTCAGGCATTTCCAGTGGGTAGAATTCCCGATGGATAAATATCATAAAGTCTTCGGTAAGAGCAGTCAGGTCATCCAGGGAGGGCTTTGATTCAAAATATGCCACCCATTGCGCCAGGGATCGTTCCAGCTCATCCAGATGTGTCTGGATCTCTCTGATCGGCCCAAAATGGGTCAATACGAGCTCATCCAGGGGCAGTGTCCTTATTTTTCGGATGGATGCCATCCAGTCTTCCCACTGAAATTCAGGGGGTGGACAGGGTGGGGCGACCAAACCATTGTGGATATGGATCCCGCCAACATCACCAGTGAAAAGTGTTCGGTCACATTGCCAGGCAATATGATGGACTGCATGCCCTGGCGTATGATGAGCTATAAATGTTTTATTCCCGAGGACCAATTGTTCACCGTCTTCGATCATACGCACCATCGAAGCTTCAATAGGTTGGATATCACCCCATAGAACATCCATTTGATCCTGATAGATGCGTTTAGCAGATGCGAGCAGCTTTGCCGGGTCAATGATATGCGGCGCACCAGCGGGATGGACATGAATGGTCGCCCCTTCTCGAGCCAATGCCCAGGCCGCCCCGGCATGATCCAGATGGATATGGGTCAGCAGGACATGATCGATATCGGCAGGCGTGAGGTGGTGTTCCGTCAATCCCTGAACCAGATGTGGCCAACAAGAATAGGGTCCGGACTCAACCAAGGCCCAGGAGCCATCCAGATCGATCAAAAATGCACCAATCACATGCGGCATCCCTTGAAAATGCAGGTCGAGGATCTTGTACATCAGGTGTTCTTTTCAATTGAAGTTCGGGTGATTTGACCCACAGTGCCCTGGGGCCAGTTCATACCATTCAGAAAATCAAGGACAGGGACACGCTTCCTTCCTTCCATTTGTAATTCAGTTGGAATGAGCCAGCCATCCGAGGCGGCAATCCGCAGCGTTTTGTGATCTAAAACCATCATCCCGGGAGGTTCATTGGGCAGGTCTACATCAGCATGGGCGGTGTGGATCTTGACGATCTTGTTGTCCAGAAGAAACCAGGCAGAAGGGTAGGGGTTCATGCCCCGGACCCAGTTGACCAGTTTATGCACAGGCCAATGGAAGTCTAATTGCCCGGTTTCCGGGAAGATCTTGGGTGCATGCGACACCTTTTCAGCTGTTTGCGGTTGGAGCTGTACATTTCCAGATCGGATCATATTCATAGCTCGCACCAGTGCTCTTGATCCGATCTGCATCATTCGGTCGTATACATCACCGGAAGTTTCCTCTGTGCCGATAGCCATGTGTTCCTGGTAAAGCAGATCGCCCGTATCAATCGCATGTTGGAGAAAGAAAACCGTGACTCCGGTTTCTCTTTCCCCATTCAGGACGGCCCAATGGATAGGCGCGGCCCCCCGGTAGGCCGGCAAGAGACTCCCATGCAAATTGACAGTACCCAGAGGAGGCATACTCCAAACGATTTCTGGCAACATCCGAAATGCTACGACTACGAATAGATCGGCATTCCATTCTTTCAAGGCCTCTAGAAAGGCAGGGTCACGGAGTTTTTCAGGTTGCAGAACAGGGATGTTCAGGGTCAATGCCCGGTCTTTCACTGCGGAGGTAATCACTGTTGTGCGGCCTCGACCACCGATCTTATCTGTAGCTGTGACGACGCCAACGACTGAAAATCCAGATTCAACGAGTTGGTCCAATGCTGGTACAGCAAATTCGGGCGTGCCCATAAATACAATTCGCAAATCCTTATTCTTCAAGTCTCTATCCATACCTCTCAGCTGTGCAGTGAAGGTAACCAATCAACCGATTCTGATCTCCACCTGGCCTTGCAGGATGGTCTATGTTGGCGTCTGGATTCATCGAAGCCAGTTTGGGAAACACTATGTTTGCTTTGCTGTTTGATTGGCAGGACCATTTGAAACCACTAGTTTTGTAATCGTCAATGCAACACATGGAAGCACGAGCTTTTTTAGAAGACCTTCGACAGCGCGTTCCTGCTGAATCGCTGGCTGACTATTCGGGGAAGATCTCATTTGACCTGTCTGGAGACAAGGGTGGTCAATATACGCTCATCATTTCGGAGGCGGGGGTGCTGGTAGATGATGGATTGCATGATGATGCCCATTGTGGCCTGGAAGCGTCTTACGAAACATTGATCAGGGTGGTCGCGAAGGAAGAAAATGTACTGATGGCCATGATGATGGGAAAATTGAAGGTGCGAAACCAGGGTGAAATGATCCGATACGCCAAAATATTGGGTTTCATGTGATCCTCCGGCCTTCGGTCCACGCCGGTACAACGGCCTTTTCGGTATGATTTTCGACAGGTATTGAGCAGGTAGGTCGGCCATTCGGCCTTTAAACCGGCACATTTGTCCCAATTTGTCTTTTACCCGCAGCAGGACCCCGATGATTGT
This sequence comes from Saprospiraceae bacterium, assembly GCA_021738725.1. Classification (GTDB taxonomy): domain Bacteria; phylum Bacteroidota; class Bacteroidia; order Chitinophagales; family Saprospiraceae; genus JAGNXB01. Next base: position 147,424 of record JAIPBE010000001.1, read on the forward strand.
GGGGTGTCCGTGCTTCGCATGGTGGCGCGTTACCATGGTCTTTCAGTTTCTGCGAAGCAGATCCGGGAGGCCTCCGGTGTACCATATGGGGAGCTGAGTCTGCTGGCCCTCAGTCGAGCAGCAGAATCCATAGGTCTGGATGCCTTATCTGTTCGCCTGACTGCCGACCAGTTGGATCAACTCATTCAACTACCAGCGGTCGCTCACACACAGGGTCAGCATTATGTCTTGATCGAGAAGATCACTTCACGGGATGTTTATTTGTCGGACCCGGCATATGGGCGTTACGCCCTGACTAAAACACAATTTCAAGAGCGGTGGGGAGATGAGGGGAAGGGGATCTTGCTGGCTTTGGAGCCCGGAAAACAATTTGTGCCTGTCCTGCGTGAGGATGAAACACCATCCAGTCGGCATTTTATCTTGCCGACCCTCGATAGGAAGACGCTTGCGTTGTTACTCGTTGAATGTGTTCTCCTGCTGGTATTTCTGCAACTGTTCAGCTCCTTGAGCTCTTTGCAAACATTGCAAGGTTCCTCACTCGCCTTGGTGGGCGGGTTTTGTCTGGTTTCATGGACCAGTTATGCTCTGCTGAGAGGTTATTGGACTACCTGGGTGACGGATGCTTGTGAAGGATGGATTTCTCAACTGGATCAACGAAATGAAGCTACGTTCATGCACCGGGTAGATCTGGAAGGGGATGTGGACGGGGCGTTTCATTGGATCGCCAAACGAGAGTCCAGGTCATTTTTACTTCAATCAGTACGACATCATTTGTGGGGGATTCGAAGTGGTGTTCTGACTGTCACGATCGGCTTCTATCTGCTTTGGCAATTCTGGCTTGCAGGAGGACTCTACTTCTTCTGCGTGGCAGGAGTTTGGTTATGGATGATCCAACGGAAAAAACGTATGCTAGGACAGTCCGTTCTGACATTCGAGCGGGCAATTGGGAATCGGCTGCATACCTGGGTGAAAGAGATGGGTAATGAATGGCAGGTAGATATCCCAGCTAACGAACTTGAACATCCCTCTGGTGAGGCGACCAACAACAGATGGGCCAGCTTGTATTGGCTGCTCCCCCTTGGATGGTTTTTGGTGCTTGTTTGGGGAGTTGTGGCCCTTCATGGTCATTCCTTCCCTGTAGATGGGCTTGCCCTGGCTGGAATCCTTGGTTTTTATGGATTACGCCAATGGGTGAAGGGACATCAGGCAGGCCTGGTTGAGAATATGTTGCTCCCCGGTTATGAAGGGATGGAGATGGCTCAAAAAGATCCGCCTTCAGATTGGCTTGCGGATGGCATTCGTTTGTTGGAGGGGGGGGGGTATCCCGAAGCGGGTAAGGCCCAGTCATTGCACTTTCCAGGCGGGGCTTCAGTCCTTGTCTTTGGCGAAGACAATCCCGCACGAACCATGGTGTTGCATCAATTGGCCGGGAATGTATCCGGCGAGGACCGAAAGTTGGCCACCATGACAGATGTGTTCGATAAAAATTCCCTGATTTACTGGCGGAAAACACGAATGGTGATTCGACATACAAGTGTCTTGCCGGTGGCACCTGTGGGGGCAATGATCACAGGGCGTTCCGATTTTGTGGAGGGAGAGCCTGCCTTGTTAGAGGCACTGGAGGGAAGTTTATTGAGGGAGATGATCCAGTCTTGGCCGGATGGGTTGCAGACGGTACTCAGTTATCAGGCGATCCGTGGACATGCATTATCTCATCAGATCTTGATCGCCAGGGCCCTTTATCTTCAACCGGAGTGGTTGATCGTGGATGAAGTCTTCCGGCATTTGGATCCTTTTCGGGAACAAGTGATCCTGGAGAATGTCGTCCATGCCCGTCAGGGTATGAATACCATCCTTTTCAGCCGAAGACTGGAAATGACCGGACTGGTAGATTGGATTATTCATCTTCGGGAGGGCGCGGTTCTTGAAGAAGGATCATTGCTTGATTTATTGAAAGAAGAAGGATATCTGTATTCCTTGATAACCAGTACATAATATTGATTTGATTAAATAAAAATTGCTTTAATTATCAACAACTTATGACCCGAACATTCTGGGCATACCCATGGTCGTATTCCAGCTGGTTGGTCTTCATTTTACTGATGGGGATAGCGACTTGTCTGGCTTTTTTGCCTCTGTCTAAAGAGATTGATCTTGCATGTACAATTGAATGGGTAAGTGTGTCACCGGATACATTCAAGACAAGGATACCAGATCCCCTGGTGCAGGATGGATCAGTCGTGGCGACGGGTCAACTGATCGGATATCGAATTTCGTCCCTGCAACGAGAACTCCTCCAGCATATTGAAGAAACAGCCAGTACTCCATCGCCCGACAAAACGCAAATCGCCAGGCTTATCCAATGGGCGGAGGCATTATTTGAGGGACCAGCAAAGGAATGGATCAAGAGGCATGTTCAACTGCAGGGGAGCGGCGAGAAGGAATCCCACATCCATTTTGACCCCGATGCATTTGGGATGTTGCGAAACGCCCTCACAGCCGTTGAGGATTCACTGGGTCTCTACCGGATGCGTACGCTCGAGAGTGTTACACCCGGAGCAGACAAGGCACAACGATCGAAGCTGGCTGCGTTTGAGAAACAGCAAATGTTGATTCGACAGCAGATCAATTCACTGATCACTGCTTCTGAGAGGAGGGCTGCAACGCCCTTAGCTGATGATCCTTTCGAAGTGACGTCACCTCTTTCGGAATTGGCCGAACTAGCACAACAGGAACTGGCATCCTGCATGGTGCATGCCAGTCAACAGGGGCAGTTGAACTGGATCCGAAGTGCAGAGAACGAGATCATTGGGTATCTCTTGCATGCATCCCTGACTGACTCCGCCATATTGACCGTTCAGATGGAACACCAGCAGATGATCGGCGCAGGACAGAATTTTACATTCCTACCTTTCGATATAAATGGTGTTGTGAGTACCGTGGCCTGGGAAGGGACTATCCTTGGGCCTGCCGATGATAAGGGCGATACCCGGTGGAGGGTGGCATTCGTCCATGCCAAGAACGTCCAACCATCCGATGGGACTCGGAAAGGCGTGTTCCATTCGATAGGTCAAAAAGAGGTTTTAACTCTGGCTGATCTGTTGATCGCCCGACGGTTATAGGTGGATCACTTCACCGTAAGCGGCAGCTGCGGCCTCCATGATCGCTTCACTCATGGTGGGATGGGGATGGATGGATTTAATGATTTCATGTCCGGTGGTTTCCAGATTCCGGGCCACTACCACTTCTGCAATCATCTCTGTGACATTGCTGCCGATCATATGAGCGCCGAGGAACTCCCCGTATTTAGCATCAAAGATCACCTTGACAAAACCCTCTTTTGCTCCGGAAGCACTGGCCTTTCCGGATGCTGAAAACGGAAATTTACCCACTTTGATCTCCAGTCCTGCAGCCTTCGCTGCTTCTTCTGTCATGCCGACGGAAGCCACCTCCGGGTTGCAATAAGTGCAAGATGGAATATTAGTATAATCGATCGGTTCTACATACAGCCCGGCGATCTTTTCCACACACAGAATACCTTCAGCACTAGCGACATGCGCCAGGGCCGGCCCTGGGACGACATCCCCGATCGCATATACACCGGGCACATTCGTCTGGTACCATTCATCAACCTGGATCATACCGCGATCCGTTTTGATACCCAATTCTTCCAATCCGATCTTTTCTGTGTTCGGGGTCACGCCTGCTGCGGAAAGGACGATATCGCATTCCAGGATCTGTTCAGAGCCATCTTTCCGGCTTTTGACAGTGACCTTACATGATTTTCCCGAGGTGTCAACCTTTTCTACAGAGCTGTTTCCCAGTACCTGGATGCCTTTTTTCTTGAAAATTTTTCCCAATTCTCTGGAAATGTCGGCATCCTCTCGAGGAACAAGACCATTTTCCATAAATTCGACCACCGTCACTTCAGTGCCGATGCTATGATAGAAATAGGCAAATTCAACACCGATGGCACCGGCACCTACCACCACCATTTTCGCTGGCTGCACAGGCAGGCTCATGGCTTTCCTGTATTCGATGATTTTTTCACCATCGATCTTCAGACTTGGCAATTCCTTCGCTCTGCCTCCTGTGGCAATAATGATGTTTGTCGCATCATATGTGGTCTTTTTTCCTTCCTTATCAGTCACTTCCACCTTTTTGCCACGGACCAGACGACCCTCACCATCTATGATTGTGATTTTGTTTTTTCGGAAGAGAAACTGGATTCCCTTGCTCATTCCATCAGCCACCCCACGCGAGCGTTGGATCATCTTACCAAAATCAGCTTTGGCATCACTTACTGTGATCCCATATTCAGATGAATGGTTGATGTATTCAAATACCTGAGCACTCTTCAGCAGTGCTTTTGTAGGGATGCAGCCCCAGTTCAGACAAATACCACCGAGTGATTCCCGTTCGACTACAGCGACATTCATTCCCAGCTGGGAAGCACGGATCGCTGCCACATAGCCCCCGGGGCCACTACCGATTACAATGAGATCATATTGCATAGTCAAATCAGATTTGAAGTGGCCGCAAATATAGGAGTAAATGCGCGGATCATCGAAATGAGTGAACTTCGTCATTCCACTATGCGATAACCAGAATAGAGGGTTAATTTTAGGATTCGTATGAATCATTCATCAACACAATCATATTGATCATGGGAACCGCGGTTATGAATAAGACCATCGGTCTGGACCATCTCATGTCCTGGGTAATCCAGTCCAACCCCAATGAACCGGAATTTCATCAGGCAGTGCACGAATTTGCAGAGGTTGTTATTCCATATATCCAGCACGAAAAAAAGTATCAGGAAATGAACCTGCTTCAGCGGATGGTAGAGCCGGATCGGGTTTTGAACTTTCGGGTAACCTGGATGGATGACAATGGCCAGGTGCAAGTGAACAAGGGCTATCGCGTCCAGTTCAATAATGCAATCGGGCCCTATAAGGGTGGATTGCGCTTTCACCCGTCTGTCAACCTAAGCATTTTGAAATTTCTCGGGTTTGAACAAGTATTCAAGAACAGTCTGACCACACTCCCGATGGGTGGTGGGAAAGGCGGGTCCAATTTTAACCCCAAAGGAAAATCGGATGCGGAAGTCATGCGTTTCTGCCAGGCATTTATGACTGAGTTGCAGCAGCATATTGGTCCAGATACGGATGTCCCTGCCGGGGATATCGGGGTTGGTGGTCGAGAGATCGGTTTTCTGTTCGGAACGTATAAAAAGCTGCGAAATGAGTATTCAGGTGTGTTGACTGGCAAGGGGCTTTCATTCGGTGGTAGCCTGATCCGTCCCGAAGCGACCGGATATGGTTGTGTTTACTTCGCTACAGAGATGCTGGCCTGTAAAAATAAGTCCCTGGAGGGAATGCAATGTCTGGTCTCCGGTTCGGGGAATGTGGCGCAATACACCATTGAAAAGATTCTTCAACTGGGTGGATCCGTGCACTCTATTTCCGATTCGGGGGGGACTGTCTTTGACAAGGAGGGCATTAATCGAGACAAATTGGACTATCTGATGGACTTGAAAAACGTTCGACGAGGTCGCGTTTCTGAATTTGCCAATCACTACGGATTGGTCTATTTGGAAAATAAGAATCCATGGAGTATTCCCTGTGATGCAGCATTCCCGTGTGCCACTCAAAATGAGGTGGACAAATCGGATGCTATGTTGCTTGTCAAGAATGGATGTCAGCTGGTGGCAGAAGGGGCCAACATGCCTTCCACACCGGAAGCAATCACTGTTTTCCAGGAGTCTGGGATCTTGTTTGCACCGGGAAAAGCATCGAACGCCGGTGGTGTTGCGACATCCGGATTGGAAATGAGCCAAAACAGCCTGCGCTTGAACTGGACTCGTGATGAGGTCGATCTGCGGTTGTTGGGGATCATGAAGAAAATCCATGAACAATGTGTATTGTATGGCTCCAATGGCAAGGATGTAGATTATGTAAAAGGAGCGAACATCGGTGGCTTTGTCAAGGTCGCTGATGCCATGCTGGCACAAGGGGTGGTTTGAATGAGGTCTCAGCATCCTGACCCATCCATTTGTTATTTTAGAATGGAGAAATCTCTTGTAAAAAGTGGAAGAATACCTGGGGGTAAAACAGAGATGTGAGCACCATACCTGAAAGGGCACCATAAAAGTGTGCATCGTGGTTGATGATACCTCGATGTTGTCTGCTGGCCCAGGAAGAATAGATCAGATAGGCTCCTGCAGCCAGGATACTATAGATCGGGATCAGACCGTATAGATAAATTGGGACCCACGGAAAAAAGAGGACATAGGCAAACAAGATTCCCGAAACAGCCCCAGAGGCTCCGACACTGGCATAGGCAGGATCGTTCCTGTGTTTCAGATAGGAGGGAAGACTGGAAGCCACCAGGATGACCAGGTAAATGGTCGCATATCTGATTCGTCCTGTAACGACACCAGACAAGGCCATAAACTGCTGCTCGACAATATCCCCGAATTGCCACAACACAAACATATTGATCCCCAGATGTATCCAGTTGGCATGCACAAATCCGGATGTGATCCAACGATCGTATTGCTGTTGATGGGCAACTTCGTACGGCCTGTGGGCGAGCCGATAGAACAGACCACTATGATTGAAGCATTGCCAAGAAACCAGAACATTCAAAATGATCAGAACAAGGGTTACAGACATGTTTGTTCAGAGTTGATGGTCATTAATCATGGTGATATGGATGCCCATTCAGAATGGTCATCCCGCGATAAAGTTGTTCAAGAAAAACAATTCTCGCCAGTTGATGGTTGAACGTCAACGAAGAGAGGGATAACAACCCTGCAGAACGGGATTTGATCTCGTCTTTAAATCCATAGGCTCCACCGAGAATGAAGATCAATCGTTTGGGGGACTTCAGGCGCAGTTGGTCCAGATATGAGGCAAAGCCTCTGGAATTAAAATGTTCACCTTGTTCATCCAGCAGGATGATCATATCGCCGGGCAGAATTTTTTTTAACAGATGGCTGCCTTCTCTTTCGAGAGCATCCGCCCCTGTTCCACCGTCTTTCAGGATATCCAGTTTGATGGGAAGAAGAGGTCGCAGCCTTTTTTCATAGAAAGCGACGCCTTCCCGGATGAATCCATCCCAATGTTTACCTGTAAACCACACTTCTGTTGTCATAATCGGTTGGTCGATGATTGTTCGGTTTCATCCAACAATTGTGGGCGATGCGGATAACGGTTTTTCAGATGGTGCACCAGATCGGATACTGCAGAGGTCAATCCTTGCTGAGACAAGAGTGACAGGACCTGTTGAATGATGCGTTTTGCCTGGGGCCCGACGTGCTGGTCCAGATATCCTTCCAGGAATCGAGTCACAAGTGGTGGGTAGTTTTCAGATAAACGGGTCACCATCTCTTCCGCATAGTGCTCCAGAAGTCTGAAGGACCCACTGTGAATGATGCGCTGTGACAAGGCTTTCCATGAACTGGCTCGATGCAGGACGATGCAGGCAATCCGGTGGTGTTCGAATGTTTGTCCTGTCTCAAGAGCGGATAGCAGGGCTCGATCCAGTTTTTTTAATTGTGCCGTTGTCAGATAGTTTGTGACAAAATGGACATCCTTTTCGGCGAGGTTGTTGAGGATGAGCTTTTCGGCTAGTGGGAGAATGGAAGCACCATGATGCAATTCCCATAAAAGTTGGATCTGCAAACGGATCAATTCTGCATTTGCAGGGAACATTGCTCTACCGGTTTCCAGGATACGTTGACTGCCTTCAAAATCACCATTCTCCATCAGGGAAGTTGCCAATCGTTCATAAAAGGAAGGGGCCATGCGGGGGAGATCCAGTCTGAGCAGCCAGTCGGAGTGTCGATCGGTTTCCAGCAGATTTTGATAATAGACCAATACAAGGGGTTCCGGGTTGATGGTCAATGGATTGCCGGATTGTAAAAGGGATTGGATCAGTTGGCGAATGTCCGTCCGAGCCTCTGGGAAACCAGCATACGCCTGAATATAGATCAGTGTCTGATGGGCCGCTTCCTCCTCGCCCTGCTGAACCATGTTCTGAAGGAAACTGGCTAAAAACTGAAACCGTGGTTGATCCGGTCTCAGGTCTATCTGCGACTCTTCTTCATCCAGGATCTGAATGATGCTTCTGATCAACAGGGTTCGTAAGCGAACCGAATCCACATGATGGAGGAGGCCAGCCATGTATTCGAGAATGGCAAATCCCGGGGCCTCCTTGCCTAGTTGAAGCAGGCCTCTTGACTGGGCAAAGACCTGTCGGAACAATCGCTGTATCTCCTGCAGGTGCTTGGGTTCCGTGTCCAATTGCCCATCTGCATCCTGATAGGGGTGGAGCAAGGCAGCCAGGTAATGAGCTGGATCCGATTCATTGATCCTGGTAAAAAAGCGTGCTTTGAGCGCCTGTGAGAAAGCCGGTTCATCCTTGGCCCAATCCCGGACAAATTGCTGCAGATCCGTATCCGACACTCTGTGAAGCAAGGTCCTCAGCTGCAGGGCAGGCATCGCCGCTTCCCGTTGCTGGCGGACAGCCTCCTGCTGTTGATCCCGAAATCCTCTCAACATGAGAAGAACAGCAATTAAATGGGGGCATGGAAGACGTTTGATACCCAGGGAGCAGCCACATGAGAATTCCTGCACGCGTTCACCTCGGAGGTAGACTTCGATCTCATAGACAGTCTCCATCCGCACGTTAGCTTGCCAAAGCCCCTTGTCCACTTCCCGAAGTTGTTCTACTCGTCCCTCACGGAAATATTGTTCCCCGATCAGGAATGTCCCCTCCTGGATCTGACGTTCAAGATGTTTTAGTTGGATTTTTGGTTTTGGCATGGATGGGCCGGAATAAAACCTCAAATTTACACGTTCGCCAGTTGGTATGCTTACCAAACAGGTGATAAATAGGGATTCGTCATGAAGGAATTGTTCCTGGTCAGACATGCAAAATCAAGTTGGGACTATCCCGACTTGCAAGATATCGAGCGTCCTCTGGGTGCCCGAGGAAAACGGGATGCTCCATTTATGGCAGAGATCATTCGCGAGAAGGGGGTGCATCCCGACAAGCTTGTCAGCAGTACGGCAAGAAGAGCACAGGATACGGCACTGTATTTTGGCAAAGCGTTTGATCGTCCAGTATGGGATATCGAATTGGTCGATCAGATCTATGAAGCATTCCCGGATGATCTCCAGACGGTGGTCTCTGGAATGGACAGCCAATGGGATACCGTCCTCATGTTCGGTCACAATCCCGGTTTCACCGTGTATGCCAACCGTTTTTGTCATGGTTTTCGATTTGACAATGTGCCCACTTGCGGGATTGTACACATCCGAAGTGAGGTAGATGACTGGCGAGACTTTCTTCCAGGCCAGGCGAAAGTCGAAGCCTGGTTCTTTCCAAAGGAATACAGGATATGATCCGATCGTTACTTCTGGTCATACTGGGGCTTTGCGCCTGTTCATCACCAACCCAGAAAATGGCTTTATCGGATGAACAGCTCGCCAACCTGTTTACTGATATACACGTGGCAAAAGCTGCCATCCAGAATGCTCCCCCTCATATCAGGGATTCCCTCTATGAGGCGTATTTCCTGCAAATCTGTGAGATACACGGAGTGGATCCGGATACGCTGCAACACGATATGGATGTTCTGACAACCGACCCGGAACGGATGGAACCCATTTACACCAGAGTGGTCGATTCGCTTGAACAAATCGCCTTGCGGGCCAGAGGGAAGGATTAACCTTAACTTAAACCCGTATTGCGGAATGGCAGGATAGGGCCATTTACCTTTGTGCTCTTGGATCAAAATACCGCTATGCCAGAAAGGATCTTGATTGTAGATGATGAGCCGGATATTCTGGAGTTCATTGCCTATAATTTAAAAAAAGAAGGATATGAGGTCCATACAGCAGCGGACGGTGGGCTGGCCCTGGAGGTAGCTGTCCAATGCGATCCTGATCTGATCCTGCTCGACATCATGATGCCCGTGTTCGATGGGGTGGAAGTTTGCCGCCAACTGCGTGCGATGCCACAGTTCCGCCAAACAGTGATCGCCTTCCTGACTGCTCGTGATGAAGACTATACTCAGATCGCAGCGCTGGATAGTGGCGGTGACGATTTCATCAATAAACCCATCCGTCCTAAGGTGCTCCTCAGCCGGATCAAAGCGCTGCTTCGACGAAAGACGTCCCTTGTAGACGAATCGGATCAGATCGACATCGGCGGTGATCTGATCATCGACCGCTTGCGCTACCAGGTCCGGCTACAAGACCAGGTGATCGACCTGCCCAAAAAGGAGTTCGAGCTCCTGGCGTATCTGGCCTCCAAGCCGGGAAGAGTGTTCAAGCGTGAAGAAATTTACCGCCATGTCTGGGGGCCTGATGTGATCGTCGGGAATCGGACGATCGATGTGCATATCCGAAAGATCAGAGAAAAGATAGGAGTGCACTATATTAAGACCGTGAAAGGCATCGGTTACCGATTCGATTTTTAATGATCAATAAAAACCTGACTTCCTATCAGATCGCTTTGGTCGGCGCAGCCCTGGCAGCCCTGGCTGGATTTTTCCCTTTGCTGGCTTTCCAGATGGGCGGGAATCCGCCGCCCTCCTGGCTGTGGATCGCCACCCCGCTGGTCAGTTTCGTTCTTCTCTTTTTCACGTTGCGCTGGTTGATCGATTACTTTATCTATCGACGGATCAAAGTGATCTATAAATATATCCATCAGGTCAAATCCGACCCCGCAGTCAAGCGAAACCGCTCAATGACAGATGAGACCCTTGAAAAAGCAGAAGAAAAAGTCATTGCCTGGGCGAATGAAAAAGAACAGGAGGTCAAAACCCTGCGAGCCCTGGAAACCTACCGACGGCAGTTTCTGGGGAACATCAGCCATGAATTGAAAACCCCGATCTTCAACATTCAGGGGTATTTGCATACACTGCTGGAAGGAGGATTATACGATGAGGACATCAATCATAAATTTCTGGATCGAGCAGCGAAGAATGTAGAACGTCTCGAAACTATCGTATCTGATCTGGAGACCATCGCACAGTTGGAATCCGACCAAATGGTCTTAGAGATCGAACCCTTCGAAATAAAGGCACTGACTCGGGAAGTGTTAGAGGATCACGAGCAAATGGCTGCGGCCAAAAACATTCGACTGGTCTTCAAAGCAGGCGCAGATGACGAGTTCATGATCATGGCCGACCGTGACCGAATTCGGCAGGTGCTCAACAACCTGGTCACGAATTCACTGAAATACGGAAAGGAGGGTGGGACGACCAAGATCAGCTTCTACGATATGGACGACCATATCCTGGTTGAGGTCGGCGATGATGGTATCGGTATTGTCGAAAAGCACCTGAATCATGTCTTTGATCGATTCTATCGAGTGGACGTCAGCAGGTCCAGAGAATTGGGCGGATCCGGATTGGGTCTTTCCATTGTCAAGCATATTCTTGAAGCGCACAAACAGTCCATCACAGTCCGCAGTTCAGAAGGACTGGGTACGACATTCAGCTTTACTATCCTGAAGGCAGTTTAAGCCCTATGATTTGCGCATCTTTGCGCCCTGAACCCGTAGAAGGCTTTCTATTATGCTTCTTGTATCTGATTTATCTCTTCATTTTGGTGACCGGACCCTCTTTAATAGCCTTTCGTTTTCGATCCAGGCCGGGGAGAAAGTTGCCCTGATCGGCCGAAATGGAACAGGCAAAACCACTTTGTTCCGTGTCCTGGCGGGCGAGATCAAACCGGATGGAGGGCGCCGAGAAGTGCCTTCCGACTGGCGCATCGGTTATCTCAGCCAGGACATTCGACCTGTCCGCACCGAAAGTGTTTGGGATATAGCGATGTCGGCATTCGAAGAGGCTCGTGGACTCGATCAGTACATGCGGGAGATCGAAGAGAAATTGACGGCCAACATCCTGGATGGTGATGACCTGGAAAAAGCCCTCATAGATCTGGAGGACGGCCATCATCGCCTGCATGTCCTGGGCTGGGAGCAGGCGGAAGGTGAGGCGGCCAAAGTCCTGAAAGGCCTGGGATTTCAGCAATCGGATTTTCAGAAGGCCCTGTCCACGTTCAGTGGTGGATGGCAGGTACGAGTCTGGCTGGCCAAACTCTTGTTGGAGCGGCCACAGTTTCTGATGTTGGATGAACCGACCAACCACCTGGATATTGAAGCCATCCTGTGGCTGGAGCAATTCCTGGCCAAATCGGAAATGGCGCTCCTGCTTGTGTCGCACGATCGACGTTTTCTGGAAGCCTGCTCATCTCGCATTATGGAGTTGCATCACGGTGATCTGGATGATTATCAGATGATCTATTCCAGATATCTGGAAGAACGGGAACTGCGATTTCAGCAAAGACAGGAAGCCGCCGAATCACAACAAAGGAAGGTCGCTCAAATGCAGGCCACTATCGACCGATTCAGAGCGAAAGCCTCTAAAGCCAGTATGGCCAAGTCCATGGAAAAGCAACTGGCCAAAATGGAGACCATCGAAATGCCGGGAGGGGGCGACAAAACAATGAATTTGCGTTTTGCACCGTCGCCACGGTCCGGGCAGGTAGTATTTGATGGTCGCGGCTTGAAGAAAGTTTATGGCGAGAAGATCGTATTTTCTGGAGTCGATCTGAAGATCGATCGGGGGGACCGGATAGCGTTCATCGGACAGAATGGACAAGGGAAGACCACTCTTGCCCGGATCGTTACCAAACTGCTGCCTCCGGATGGAGGTACCATTGCCGAATCCCATCAGGTCCAGATCGGTTTCTATGCCCAGGATCAATCCGAACGTCTGGATGCTAAAAAAACAGTATTGAGCTCCCTTGAAGATGAGGCGGGCCCGGAAATGCGCCCTCAGGTCAGAAAGATTCTGGGTACATTTCTTTTCTCTGGTGAAGATGTAGAGAAAAAGGTTTCTGTTTTATCTGGAGGCGAGCGAGCTCGTCTTGCTTTAGCCGAGCTGATGCTGGCACCGATCAACCTCCTTGTGCTGGATGAACCGACCAACCACCTGGATATGGCTGCAAAGGAGGTCCTCAAACGATCGATTATGGCCTATGACGGTACGCTGTTGGTCGTCTCTCACGACCGGGATTTTCTGTCAGGCCTGTGCGACAAGATCTACTACTTTAAGGATGGTTCTATCAAGCCATTCCTGGGGGATATCGATGAATTCCTGCGACAGCAGGCAGTGACCGATGAACGCCTGCTCGCCCAACGTTCAGAAACGGGGAAAATCAAGTCCGATGACTTGTTGGCACCCCAATCTCCGGAGTGGCAAGAGGCCAGGAAAAAGGCGAAAAAGGATCTCCAACGCTGGGAGAAAGAGGTAGAACATCTCGAACGATCCATACGGACACTGGAGCAGATTATGGCAGAGCCCGGATTCTATGAGCGTCCGGAAGCAGCAAAAAAATCAGAAGAATATCAGACTATGAAACAGCATCTCACCCAGGCGGAACTGGAGTGGGAACGCTGCGTGGAGCGGATGGGGCACTTTCCGGATTGACCGGCTTACTGCCCCCATTTCATCAATTGATTCTGCACTGCGCGCAGATCTTTCGGTAGCGGAGCCTCAAAGGTGACAACTTCTCCCGAGCGAGGATGCGTGAGCGTGATAGCAGATGCATGCAATGTGAGCCGATCGATCAAAGGCTGTTCATCGTTTGTTCGATTCAGCCGATATTTGTGCTTGAAGGAAGAGAGGAATACGCCTTCATCTCCACCATACAACGGATCCACAGCCAGGGCGTGCCCTATATGTGCGCAATGAACCCGGATCTGGTGGGTTCTGTCGGTGTCGATACGCACTTTCAACCAGGTGTACTGGCGAAATCGCTGGACCACTTCGTAAGCGGATCGGGATGGTTTTCCACCTTTCCAAACCCGCATTTTTCCATCGATGGCTGGATGTGGTTCGATCGGCTGGTCAATCACACCCTGATCCTCAATGATCACACCTTTCACGAGAGCATCGTAGATCTTTGTCAGCGTTCGGGCCTCAAATTGTTTGGACACATGAGCATGGGCGTCGGCATTTCGGGTAAATACCAAAATACCGCTGGTGTCTTTGTCCAACCGATGGTTGGTCATGACATTTGGATCCTGAGCTTTCAGGATGGTGATCAGATTCGGCTTCTCCGGAACGAAACGATCTGGAAGGGTAAGAAGGCGGGCTGGTTTATTGACGACCAGAAGATCATCATCCTTGAAAATGACCTGAATATCACGTTGGAGTCTGCTCACTTGACGATGTCCCTGAAGGATTTTCGTTGATTTAAATAAAAATCCCAAACCATACTGCCATTAAAGATGCCGGCAGTATTTGACTTGATTTTGATCCGATGCTTCCGGATCTCCATCTGGTGGTACCGGCGTTTGACGATGCTCAATGGAAGGGTCAGGATAAAGTCGAGATGGGCTCGCAGGACTGACAATATATGTGGGACCTTACCCTGGGACAGAAACAGGATACAGGCCACATAATCCAGCAGGACTCGCGCGGGCACTTTCCAGAGCACGTCGAGAGGGCGTTCATTCTTGGCAATGGCAACCAGAGAGTTCCTGAAATTCAGATACACCTTTTTCGGAGAGTCGTAAGAGAGTGTACCGCCACCCAGGTGGTATACCGCCACACTTGGATCGCACACGATCTTGAATCCGGCACGCTTCAAGCGCCAGCAGAGATCGATCTCTTCAAGGTGTGCAAAGAATTGAGGATCAAATCCGCCAAATTGATGGAATCGCTCACTGCGAATGAAAAAAGCAGCTCCTGATGCCCAGAAGATCTCAGCTTTTTGATCATATTGGCCATGATCCTTTTCAGTGACATTCAATACGCGCCCTCTGCAGAAAGGATAACCCAGAAAGTCGATCCATCCACCGGCGGCTCCCGCGTATTCAAACTCATCCCGCTTTTGATCGGACAGGATCTTAGGCTGGCAGGCTGCGATCTCCGGATCTGACTGCATGGTTTGTAGTAATGCAGGAAATACTTCAGCGCCCAGAGATACATCCGAATTGATGAGGAAGTAGTACTCCGCATCGATGTGCATCAATCCATGATTATACCCCGCCGCAAAACCCAGATTCTCTTCCAGGCGAACAATATGGAGTCCAGGATAGGTTTGCTGTAGATAAGCCACCGAGTCATCCGTTGATCCGTTATCAATAATATGACAACCCACCCCGGCTTCCTTACAAGCCGCCATGACAGAAGGCAGATAATGCCTGAGATGGTTGATCCCGTTATAATTGAGGATCACTGCCGCAATCTGTTCTCCCTTTCGGGTTTCTTTACCCTCTGAAGCTATTGCCGCATCTTCCAGGGCCAGACGGATCTTCTTGCGGTCCATCCGGATTTGGTTTTGCAAGGCGTCCCGGTCCTCAAATTGAGTGTCCTCTCGAATATAGCTGATCATCTCTACAGTCAGCTCTTCGCCATAGATCTGTTCGTTGAAGTCCAGGAGGTGCACTTCGATCACCCTTTCTTTGTTCTTTTCTAGTGTCGGTTTGCGGCCGATGTACAACATGGCCTCGAACCGGGCATCCTGCCACCAGGCATATGCCGCATAAATGCCGTCTGGCGGTATCAGTTTCTCAACCGTGTTGATGCGAATATTGGCAGTGGGGAATCCGAGCGTGCGTCCAACCTGTTCGCCCTTGATCACCTTTCCCGAAAGCAGGTAGGGGTGTCCGAGAAATTTGTTTGCTTTTTCCAGGTCCCGTTCGATGATCGCCGCTCGGATCTTGGTAGAACTTACTGTCTCTCCATCGATATCAACACCATATACTTCCGATACTTCATATCCAAACTGCGGCCCCTTCCATCTCAAAAAACGAATGTCTCCGGCCCGGTTGGTTCCAAAACGGTGATTAAAGCCGAGTACAATGTATCGCGGATGAAAATGAGCCACCAGGAATCGCTCGATATATTCATCAGCGGATATCTGGGAAAACTCGAGGTTGAACGGAACGATGACCAGATGATCGATCCCAGCGGCATCCAACAGCCGGATCTTTTCATCCATGGTGGTCAATAAAGGTATCTGGCCATCCTGAGGATCCAGTACATTTCGTGGATGTGGATCAAATGTCACCACAATACTTTCGCCTCTAACATGTCCGGCCAGCTTGATGACCTGCCGGATCAAACGGCTGTGTCCGAGGTGGACTCCATCGAACGAACCGACCGTGATCACGGCCTGATGGAAGGATGGTAATTGATGGATATTATGATGGACCAGCATGGCGGTGCAAAAGTAGGTAAAATGTCCTGCAGGAAAAGGGATGAGATGCGGATGTCATTTTCTGCCCTCATATTGGTAAACATGATTGAAAAGCTGTTGTTTTGTACCCATGGAATGGACAACAGATCAAGTAATGGATATCCTGGAACGCGTAGCGGATCCAAAGAGTGGACAACCCATTACCAAAATGCGCATGGTCGATGACCTCACCGTGGACGGAAAAAACATCCGGTTTACCCTGAGGCTAACGCCTGGCCACGCCCAACACAAAAGTGACCTTAACTTTTTATGTCAAAACCTGTTGCAGGAACATTTTCCTGGAGCGGAAGTGCATATTCATGTCATACAGATCGGTGGAGATGTCCCTACACCAGATGTCAATCCACTTTCCCAGATCAAAAACATCATTGCAGTCGCTTCCGGGAAAGGGGGTGTAGGAAAATCTACCGTAGCCGTCAATCTGGCATTGGGCCTCAAGGCGATCGGAGCGAAGGTCGGACTTCTGGATGCCGACGTATATGGTCCGTCACTGCCGACCATGCTCCACTTGCAGGGCCAACGGCCACGTGTGGAAGAACTGTACGGTTCACCCAGGATCATTCCGCTGGAAGCCTATGGCGTGCCCGTTATTTCGATCGGAAACGTGGTCGATCCTGAACAAGCCGTAGTCTTGCGGGGCCCGCGACTGGCTGGCATCATCAAGCAGTTTTTCCTGGAGTGCAACTGGCCCGAATTGGATTATCTGATCGTCGACCTCCCACCTGGAACCGGAGATGTTCAGTTGACATTGGTCCAGACCGTCCCGGTCACGGGCGCCATTATGGTCACCACGCCGCAAGATGTTGCATTGGCTGATGCGATCAAGGCCATGAATATGTTCCTCCTGCCCAACGTGAATGTCCCTATTCTGGGAGTAGTGGAGAATATGTCCTGGTTCACCCCTGCAGAATTGCCCGAAAACAAATATTATCTCTTTGGTCAGGGAGGGGGGCAAAAGCTGGCCGCAAAATCGGAATCTGTGCTGTTGGGCCAATTGCCCTTGATCCAGAGTATCCGTGAATCAGGTGATTCAGGTAAGCCGGCAGTGCTGGATGAAGACTCCCCGGCGAGACCTTACTTCCTGAAGATTGCAGAAGAAACCGCCAAACAGGTAGTCTTGCGAAACGAAAAGGTCCAACCAACCAATCGTGTTCAGATCAGTACTTGATCCTTTTTCCTGTATTTTTGTTTCAATATCGAATTGACCCCGCATGACTGAAATGGTAGACCACTCTCTTTGGCAACGTATAGATGAAGCGTTGGATGATATCCGGCCTCATCTACAAGGCGATGGAGGGAATATTGAAATTGTCGAGATCACCGATCAGAATGTCTTGCGGATCAAATGGTTAGGCACTTGCGAATCCTGCAATATGTCTGTCATGACCATGCGTGCTGGAGTCGAACAGGCCGTTCGCGCGAAGGTGCCAGAGATCACCAGTGTGGTTGCCGTAAATGGGATGGCCAGATGAATAAAGAGATCTCAAGTCAGCGTACAGCACTTTTCCGATCCATTCAGGCCAACCGATCCTTTCTATGCGTGGGCCTGGATCCGGATGTCGATCGATTGCCTCAGGGGCTCCCCAGGTCACCTGAGGGTGTTTTGATATTCCTTCGCGCGATCATCCAATCTACTGCTCCCTATTGTGTGGCATATAAGCCCAACTTTGCATTTTTTGAAGCGCTTGGACCTGAAGGGGCGGTTATTCTTCAGCAGACTATTCAATCCATACCGGCGGACAAGCTCATCATCGGTGATGCAAAACGCGGAGATATCGGAAACACTGCAAAGGCATATGCCAAAGCTGTTTTTGATGAAATGAAATGTGATGCCATTACGGTTTCGCCCTATATGGGTGTGGAAGCACTGACTCCATTTATGGCATATCCGGATAAATGGACCATTGCTCTGGCCCTGACATCCAATCCTGGGAGTCAGGACTATCAGCGACTCATCCTGGAAGATGGAGGTGTCTTGTGGGAACGGGTCATGTCGACCTGTGCAGCTGCCAGCGATCCGGATCATCTGATGTTTGTCGTAGGGGGTACCCACCCGCATGACTTCAGACGTGTTCGTGAAATTGCACCCGACCATTTCCTGCTGGTTCCCGGGTTTGGGGCCCAGCAGGGGAGTCTGCGAGAAGTGGCAGATCAGGGATTCAATGACCATTGCGGCATTTTGGCAAATGTATCACGCGCCATACTCTATGCCTCAGATATGGACAATTATGCGCAGGAGGCGGCCAATATGGCTCGTCAGTATCAATCTGAAATGGCCGAATTACTTATGAAGGCTCAATTGATCACTTCTGTATGATCCTCTGGCCGAAGGATTCTTTTTATATGCTTTTTGACCATGTATTGGCGGATCAATCGCCGGATCTCCGGATGATCAGGGTACGGCGTTAATTGCTCCACGATCCCGGAGTATGTCTGGGGAATATCATTGTCGACAATACCCATCGCCTGGAAGATCCCATTTTCGACATGGATACATGCAAACTGTTCATTGCTCGGACCTGAATCCACCAGGATAAAATGCCCTTCCAGTTCATGACCGAGAGAGGCTGCAGCCAGTATTGTACGAGCGTTGTAATCTTCGGGAGGCTCCTGATGGACACAGGCGCCCAGGCAGATTCCCAGATGATGTTTGAAGCAGGGCTTGCCAGGTGTGTGCTCCAGAGTGAGATGCCAGCACAGGGAAAACTGATCGACGCGTGATTCCAGAACGGCACGCGCTGCACGAGAAGAGGCGTAGACATTGACGGGATCATCGGCATCCTTCCGAGTGCTCACCCTGAATCGGTTGTATCCCCCAGTCGTTGGTTCCAGGTAAATAGCTGCAGGGAAATTCCGATTTCGTTGCGCCTTGTTGATCGCGGGCATCAACCTACGGATCTCATACGATTCCAGAAGTGAAGCATAGAGTTCACTTCCCGTGATGACCCAATCTATGCAGGCTATTTCCCGGTCCAACCGGGCAGCCTTTTGGTTAATGGATCCCAAATGTTCCTTCAGTCGGCGGCGAATATGTTTGCTCTTGCCCACATAGATGACCTCATGTGCCTGATTGTAGAAGTAATAGATGCCACATGCCTCCGGGACCTGATCATACAGGTCCTGAGGAAGATGTGCCGGAGGCTTTTGTTCACGGGTCATCGCCGTGATTCCTTGGGGTTGGATGCGGTTCTCTTTCTCGAGGATCAATTCCAATAATCGGGAAGTTGCCAGGGCGTCATCCAGGGCTCGATGCCTGGAATTCACAGAGATCCCAAAATGCCGGATTAAATTGCCCAAACTGTAGGATGGCAGACCGGGAAATGCTTTTCGGGTCATCTTGACAGTACAGAGATGGGGACGGCTGAAGGTGAACCCAAGATCGGAAAAAGCCTCACGAAGAAACTGGTAGTCAAATCGAACATTATGGGCGACAAAAACAGTTTGTTCCGTCATCAGAGCGACTTGTCGGGCCACTTCATAAAAGGGTGGGGCATCATCCACCATTTCCTGGGTGATCCCGGTGATCCGCGTGATCATGGGCGGGATGGATACACCTGGGTTGATCAGAGAGGAAAAGGTCTCGATGATGTCCTCTCCATTGTGGATGACAATGGCGATTTCGGTAATTTTGTCCCGATCAGGTCTTCCTCCCGTAGTTTCCAGGTCGACGACCGCATATCGAAAGGGAGTTGTCCGGCTCATGTCTGCCCAAAATAATACGAATGATCCATTCTCTTCAGATTCTTCTTTTCCTGCCTTCCTGGTTCTTCATGTTGATCTGCTCGGCTTGTCAGACCCACGTGCCTCCGGCAGCAGCACCTGCACCAACTGTATTGGCAGCAATGCATCCCGGTGCCTGGCAGACCGATGCCTATTTCCCTTTATTGAAGGATCAATCCTTTGGACTGGTGTGCAATCATACATCGACCATTGGATTTACGCACCTGGTCGATACCTTGATCCGTGCACGTTTGTCGCCAACACGCATGTTTGCACCCGAACACGGCTTTCGCGGAGATCTGCCAGACGGCCAGTTTTTCGGCAACAAGCAGGATGCGGTGACGGGTCTGGAGGTGGTCTCTCTTCACGGGAAGCGGAAAAAACCGACAGCCGAGGATCTGGAGGGACTGGATCTGTTGGTCTTTGACATCCAGGATGTCGGCGTCCGCTGTTATACCTACCTCTCTACGCTGCACTATATCATGGAAGCTGCCGCTGAAAAGGGCATTCCTGTGCTCGTTCTCGATCGGCCAAATCCCAACGGGCATTATATCGATGGAGCTGTATTGGATACAAGTTTTCAGTCTTTCGTTGGGATGCATCCGGTACCATTGGTGTACGGGATGACCATTGGGGAGTATGCCCGGATGATCAATGGAGAAGGTTGGTTGGCGAACGGCGCGCATTGCGATCTGACTGTCATCCCCATGACCCACTATGATCGGAACAGGATGCAGGAGCTGCCAGAGCATCCTTCTCCCAATCTACCCAATCTTCGCTCCATTCTTCTGTACCCCTCTTTGTGTTTTTTTGAGGGGACTTCGTTCAGCATAGGGCGGGGGACGGATGATCCTTTTCAATTGATCGGTCATCCGGATTGCACCTCTGGAGACACTTATTTTATGCCCGTGACAATGCCGGAGTCGACCTATCCGCCACAACTGAATCGTCAATGTCGGGGGTGGGACCTGACCGATCTATCTGTCCGCAGCATATTCGAAACCAAAAGGATCGATCTGAACTACCTGCTCAGAGCATATGCGGCTCTGCCGGACCCTTCTGAATTCTTTTTGCCATCCAGATATATTGAAAAACTGTCAGGAGGGAATACCCTTCAGAGGCAGATCGAGGCAGGAGATGATGAAGATGCCATTCGCGCTACCTGGCAATCTGGATTGACGGAGTTTCGTCGAATCCGGGAAAAATATTTGATCTACCCGGATCTAGAATAGGTATCGCACCTGAAACTTGACGCCGGTACGCAACGGTCCCTGGATCTCTTCCAGTCCACTGCCAATCGTATCCTGGTCGAACAGGCGATAGAGCTCATATCGAGCCTCCAGGGTGAGGGGGTTCCAGGGTTTATAGCGCAGATTGATGTAGAATCGTTGGCCATGATTGTAATAAGGCCGTAATGAAAATGCGTATAAAAGGTCATTTTCATACATATACATCCGACTGGCATAACCATCCGAATGGAAGAGCGCAAACCGCATCGTGCCACTCAATCGGCTGCCGATCGGTTTGTAGAGGAAGTCCTGCGCGATCAGGTATCCATCTTCCTGCCCTTTTCCGGCATCTGCATTTGTCCATTCCAGGCGGGTGCGAAAACTCATCACACGATTGACATCGTACTGCCACTGCATGCGCAATTGCTGGCGATAGGTGGGTACCTGATCAGATACGCTTGGTGTATCCCCTGACTGGTTGATTGATCGACCTTTGCGACGGTATTGAAGGTACACAGACCATTGGCGTCGTTTTTCATAACTGAGGCGTACCAGTTGTTCTCTGCCTTTCACCGGGGAATCACTTTGGAAGGTCAACCAGGGATGTGACCATAGATCCACAAAGCCGGCGATCTTCCAGCCGTAGGCTGGCTTGAATTCAATGCCAGCATATATTCCGGATTCATTATTTGGCAGCGTTGATTCAGCAAATGGTGCGGACCACAGGCTCCAGTAGTCACGGGTAAAGTAACGGCCCAGAACGGCCATTTGCAGGCGTCTGTCCGGACTGAACATCCAACCGGAAGTTGCTGCCCAACCACCATTTGCGCTCATGGCTACCTCCCCGAAGAGTTGTCCACCAGCAAGATTTCCTGAAAAGTCCATGCTGGCAGCTCTCAGTGACTCGCCTGAAAATCGTTCTTGATTGTAAGGAGATGCCCCTGCTTGATAAGGAGGATTATAGGTGAACAGGCACCCATTCAGTCCGACCTGGAAGGCGGTGGATCGATAGGTGATTCGCGCCCCTCCTCCGGTTTCATGAAAGATGCCTTCATCTTCGATCTCCGAGGCAGTGCGATGCTGACCGGATTGCTGAAGGGAAGAGACCAACAAGGGGATCTCGCCATCTGTGCTGTCCACTAATACAGAATTTCCGTCACGGTTTCGGATCGAGAAGAACCCCATCATTCGAATCTTTTCAGACAGTTTCCATTCCATGGCTGCCCCCCGGAAAAACCGGCTTTCCTGCCATCCATTCTGCGGAAAGAGAGAGCGACCCGTCTTTTTGATCAAGGAAACAGAAGCCGATTTCCCGGAATTGAACCCTGTACTGAGCAGCAGGCCCTGTCCCCAGTTGACACCAAAATCCCCGAGGGCTAATTGTTCGCAATTCTTCCAGGGCTTCTTCAGGAAGAGGTGACCCGAAACAAAGTCGAAACCATGGGGATTGCTTTTGGCAAACAAGGCCTCCCCGGCGTCCTTCTCGAAGGTGACGCCATAGGACACCCGATTACCAGAGTAATACCGAACCCTTCCCAGAAAACGGGTCGCATCGCCTTCATAGGGTGGAGGGTCGCCGTCTGCGGTGTTTTGGTAGCCTCGTTTAGGTTCGATAAAGCGTTCCGCCCTCAATGTGATCTCTCGTTTGCCAGTCTGCCATAGATGAGAGCGGTGTAACATGGCGTCCTCTGTGCTCCTGGTGGTCCGGACAAAAGGCATCATGCGACGGACCGTTGCCAGGTCGAAAAAGGGGATGACTTGCAATTCCAGCGGATCTTCGATCGGTCCATATGTTTTCCGATAGGTCAGAAATGCATCCACCTGAGCAGCAGAGAGAAAAAAGAAGACGCTGAGATCACTCTGCGATGCCTGGTTGATGTCCATCGGTCGATCCAACAGATCTTCCAGAAGGAGCAACCATTCAGGAGAAACTTCACCACCGTCATCAAGAGTGTAATCATCAAAGAGCCCTTCCAGCAAGGACTCCTGGATGGCTTCAGTGTCTGAATTGGTCTGGCTAAAACCAGATAGTGACAACGACAGTAAGGCGATCAGAACAGCCAGAAAACGCATGGAATGAATGTACGGTCTTTTCAGAGAATCCAAAGAAGTCTCCGTCCTTCAAAATATATTGGTTAATAAATCCTAAACCAGTCAGGATCAAGCCTTGAAAAAAGGGAAGAACATTACCTTTGTGGCCGAAATGTACCCTTCCCCTCACTGAAATGGAATCCCCCAATTATGAGTATCTCCAGATTCAATGCGATTGACACCATCTTAAACAGGCATGAAGCTGACACCGGCTATTTTGACACACCCTCAGAACTGGTATCTGAGTACTTTGGTGTCAATGTGTTCAATGATGATTCGATGCAAAAGTACCTCTCAGAGGATGCCTATCTGAGTGTGAAAGCCGCCATTCAATCCGGTTCAAAATTAAGCCGTGAAGTGGCTGATCTTGTCGCTAGTGCCATGAAAGTCTGGGCTATGGAACATGGAGCATCCCACTATGCTCACTGGTTTCAACCATGGACTGGAAAAACAGCAGAAAAACATGACTCATTTTTCACCCTCGATGAAAATGGAAAGGCGATAGAGGAGTTTGGTGGGAAGGAATTGGCTCAACAAGAGCCGGATGGTTCCAGCTTCCCTGGGGGAGGATTGCGATCGACCTTCGAAGCCCGTGGATATACTGCCTGGGATCCGTCATCACCGGCATTTATCTTCGAAGTGGGTGAGGGCAAGACGCTCTGTATCCCCACTATCCTGGTGACCTATTCCGGCGAGGCGATGGATTTCAAATTGCCTTTGCTGAAATCCCAAACCGCTTTGGAGAATGCAGCACTGCCCATTGTGAATTGGTTTGATCAGGCAGCCACTCGTGTTATTGTCACCCTTGGTTGGGAACAGGAATATTTCCTGGTGGACGAGGCATTGTTCAACGCCCGCCCTGATCTTGTCTTGACCGGACGGACATTGATCGGCAAGTTGGCCACCAAGGGACAACAGTTGGAAGACCATTATTTCGGTTCCATTCCAGAACGGGTATTTGGCTTTATGCGGGATCTCGAGATCGAGTGTCACCGCCTGGGTATTCCGGTTCGTACGCGCCACAATGAGGTAGGCCCCGCCCAGTATGAGCTGGCTCCGATGTTCGAGGAGGTCAATGTGGCGGTCGATCACAATCAGCTGTTGATGGACCTGATGGATCGGATTGCACGCCGGCATCACATGCGGGTGTTGCTGCATGAAAAGCCATTTGCCGGTGTCAATGGCAGTGGCAAGCACAACAACTGGTCGGTGGCAACCAATACAGGCAAAAACCTGCTGTCTCCCGGAGAACATCCCGGTAAAAACCTTCGTTTCCTGACCTTCTTTGTAAATACGGTTATGGCTGTTCGAGAACATGCCGACCTGTTGCGTGCTTCTGTGGCTGCTGCATCCAATGATCATCGACTGGGTGCAAATGAGGCACCACCTGCAATCGTATCTGTGTTCATCGGAACCGTCATGACAGAGATATTCCGTCAGATCGAAAATGGCGAAACGACCAAAGAGGATGTGAAAGTGGTATTGGATCTGTTGAGTAAGATCCCTGATCTGGAAATGGATAATACCGATCGCAACCGAACCTCCCCATTTGCGTTTACCGGCAACAAGTTTGAAGTGAGGATGGTTGGTTCTCAGCAAAACTGCAGTGGACCGATGACTGTATTGAACACGATTATGGCCGCTCAGTTGAATGCCTTCAGAAGTGAGGTTGAAGAGCAGATGAGAAGAGGGAAGGAGAGGGATGCAGCCATACTGACCGTCCTTAAGACGTATGTGACGAAATCAAAGCCCATTCTGTTTGAAGGGGACAACTACAGCACAGCATGGGAAGAGGAGGCAACAAAGCGGAAACTGGGGAATCATAAAACAACTCCAGAAGCACTCGCGGCCTATGTGCAAAAGAAAACGATCAAATTATTTGAACAGGAAGGTGTTTTCACCGAGAAGGAAGTAAAGGCCTTCTATGAAGTTCAGCTGCACAAGTACCATACGACCCTGGAGATCGAGTCTACCACGCTGGAAGAGTTGTGCATGAACTATGTATTGCCGGCTGCGATGGATTATCAGACACGCCTTGCCAGTAATATGGTGCAGATGAAACAAGCTGGTTTTGAAGGCAAGCACATCGACTTTTCATCTGATGTGATTAAGCGTATATCTAAGAATATCAACTCGATACATAAGTTGATTGAAAAGATGCATGAAGCCAGACACCATGCTCATCATGAAGAGGACAGTCAAAAAGCGGCCTTGATCTATTGTCATGAGGTCAAGCCCTGCATGGATCAGATCCGTATTCACGCGGATGATCTTGAATTGATCGTGGATGATCGGGAGTGGGCGTTGGTGAAGTATCGCGAAATGATGTATATCCGCTAGATTCATACTGAATCACAAAATAAGTGAAGAAAAAAAGGCCAGCCTGAAGAGGGCTGGCCTTTTGTTTTTTTCACAATAGAGTAACTCTATTCGTAATGTGTATTTGTAATTGATTGAAATACAGCATTGTATAAATATGGATAGTACAGTTAAGAAAAATACTATAAATACAATCTCCTTTTTTTGTTTTTGTTATGGCAAAGAAACTTGTTGATGTTTGTATCGTCAACGGAGGTCAAAAAGCTGATCGCCTGAAGAGGAAAAGTTGACCAACAGTTTTGGATATGTTCATGGGATTATAATTTGTTAGTGGGCCGTAACTTTTTTTGGTGTTTTATTACGGCTCACTACTTTTCCCACGCCTCTTCAACTACAAGGATATGTTCATGGGATTATAATTTGTTGCTAGGTCGCCGCACCAAAAGCGGTGCGGCACCTCAACAAATCTTTGAACATTCTCCTTTCCACTTAAAGCAAAACATGAGCCAAAAGAGGTTTGTGAATTTATATATGTTCATGGGATTATAAAAGCCGCTCTAGTAGCGGCTTTTTTTATGCGCATACCTCTACTGCTGACGGTCAGTTTTCCTGGAGGATCCGTTCCATCGTATGAACGGCCTGATCGAGATAAGCTAAACCGAACATGGCCACATGGGCAAAAAGAGGGTAGAGGTGATAGATGGACTCGCGTAGTGGCCACCCTGCAGCCTCAGGGAAATGTTTGTGGTAACCTTCATAGAACTCCATTGGAAACCCGCCAAAGAGTGTGGTCATCGCCAGATCGATCTCCCGATGACCATAACGGACACTGGGGTCGATCCACAGAGGAAGATTCGATTCTGCGCAATACAGATTTCCAGACCACAAGTCACCGTGCAGCAGACTGGGAGTGGGATCTCCTAAAAGAAATGGAATGCGTCCCCGAACCTGTTCCCACATTTTTTGAGCTCTTTCGTCAAACTGCTTCTTTCTGGAAATGACTTCAACTAAAGGTTGAAGGTATCCATCCAGAAAAGCCACCTTCCAGGAACTGTCTTGAAAGGAAGGCATTGCAATGGTACCCAAATATCCAGCCTGGTCAGAACCGTGGAGAGCACCTCTCTGCTGATGGATCCTGGCCAGATCGTGACCTGCCTGTTTCCAGAATTCCTCGGTCTTCTGCCCCGGAGGATAATACGTCAACAGAAGATAGGCACCACCATCCTCCAATGCCTCGAGACGGTGATAGGCAGGTGTCGCAACCACTGGAGCCAATGTTCGAAGCCCATTCACTTCTGCATTAAACATGTCGTAAGCATGTTCGCCCTTGTTGAACTTCAGAAAGTAGCTTGCCTCGGGGCTGGTCACAATAAAAGATTCATGAATGTCGCCTCCAGTTGCCGCTTGGAACATTAGATCCCTCTCGTTCAATACGTGAAAGAGATGCTGTTTGACATGTTCAGGGATAGACACAGGCTAGATGCGATTTTGTTGAATAATCTCCAATACCTCCTCCCGATAATTTTTACCGATAGGAAGCAGCTTGGTCTGATTCTTCAGGATGACTTCGATCATGGATCCATCCAGCGCCTGGATCTTCTGGATATTCACAATGTAGGACCGATGGATCCGCTTGAACAGGGTAGAAGGCAGTTTCTCCTCCAGACTCTTCATGGTTTGGAGGGTAATGACCCGATCCTGTTCCAATCGAATGATCACATAATCCTTTAATCCTTCAATATAGACGATGTCTTCAAACGAGACCTTCACCAGTTTTTTGTCGGCTTTGACAAACATATAATGTTCACTGGACAGGCCTTCTGGCTTCCTGGATTTGAGCTGGTCCTTCGCTTTATTCACCGCTTTCAAAAACCGATCAAACGCGATCGGCTTGAGTAGGTAATCGACTGCATTCAACTCAAATCCTTCCACCGCATATTCAGAGAATGCTGTCGAAAAGATAACCAGGGGCGGATTGCGAAGTGACTTCAGCCAGTCCAGACCGCTGATCTGGGGCATCTGAATGTCTAGAAAGACCAGGTCGACTTCTTCCGACTGCACGATCTCATTGGCTTCTAGTGCATTTGCACAGGAAGCCAGTACTTCCAGATCTGGGATTTGAGCAGCATGACTTTCCAATATTTCTCTGGCAAGAGGCTCATCATCAATAATAAGTGTTCGGATGGGTTGCATAGCTTAAAGTTAGTTTTCCTCACTAAAATGGAGGGTGAGTTCGACACGAAAGGTCAATGGATCTTGCACTACCAGCAATTCATGTTTATCCGGGTAGAGCATGTTGAGGCGCTTTCGGACATTGGTCAGTCCAATACCACCAAATGATCTTGTTTCCGGTTGGGGATGCGAATCGGGTTTGTTGTTTTCGATACGGAAAAAAACGTGTTCACTGGTTACTTTCAAAGAAACATGGACATATCCGGTGGATAAACTCCTGGAAAGTCCGTGCTTGAAACTGTTTTCCAGAAAAGGAATGAACATCAATGGAGCGATGGATCGATTTTGTACGTCTCCTTCACACGTGAAGTGCACGTCGGCATGCTGTCCATGACGCAGTTTTTCCAGTTCAAGATAGTTTTCTACATAGGCTACCTCCCGACTGAGAGGGACCCATTTCTCATTGCATTCATAGAGCATATAGCGCATCATGTCAGCCAGGCGTAGGACGATTTCAGGGGCGAGGTCTGATTTTTTTATGGTCAGCGCATAGAGGCTATTCAGCGTATTAAAGAGGAAATGAGGATTGATCTGCGATTTAAGAAACCGGAGTTCAGACTGCATATTTTGGGTCTGTATTCGACGCCGCTCTCGTTCTCCTTTGATCCAGTCACTGATGATCTTGAACACCGTGAATGTAGAGGTGAGAAGAAAATTCAACAGATAATATCCAGCCTGGTGTTGGATGACCTGATCCTGGAGGTCTGGATACCCTTGATACTTCCAATAGAACAGGTTGATCATCAACGGTGTGAGGACCAGGACGATCAGGATCAGGAATGCCCCGTAGATCAATAATTTCCGATCGCTGAGAAACCGGGGAATCAGCACATAAACATTGGTATAGATCAGAACCGCGTAGAAGGATATCCGGATGAATTCATTTCCCAGTGCAAAACCAAACGTCAAACCATTGATCACTACCTCCAGATAGGTCAAAGCCGATAGCAGGGCTAACCAGAAAAATAGATGGGCGATCAGCTTGGATTGGTACCACTTCATGACCGAATAAAGATAAGACGTCCAACGCACCAAGCATGGTCAAATCGATGAATCTCAGGAACCAACCGACAGATTCTCCACGATGGGCCGCAATCGGTTACCGCATGTGGTTGTGGAGGAATGGCATAGGTTCATACCTTTACGGCTGATCCGCAGGTTTATGGTCTATCTGACACGAATAGAGAAATTCAATGCAGCGCACAAATTGTGGGTCGCTGATTGGACAGAAGAAGAGAATGTAGCAGTCTTTGGCCGGTGTGCGAATGCGAACTGGCATGGACACAATTATGCGTTGCACGTGACGGTTAAAGGAATGCCAGATCCCTTTACGGGATTCATCATGGATGCAAAGAAACTGGGCGGAATCGTTAAAAAGGAGATCATTGATCATGTGGATCACCGAAATCTCAATCTGGATGTACCATTCATTCCCGCGGGATGTCAACCCACTTCCGAAAACCTGGTGATCTACTTTTGGCAGCAATTGTTCCCTCATCTACCACCTGAAGTCATGCTGCATCGGCTTAAACTATATGAGACGGATTCTATTTATGCAGAGTACTTTGGTGAATAAATCCATCTGAGATGGCGAGTTACACAGAAAATGATGATTCCTCAAAAAGCATCGTCAAGATGATGGAGGGATACCGCAACCTGATCCGGGAAGTGGGCGAGGACCCTCACCGGGAGGGCCTGTCCAAAACACCTGAACGGGCAGCTAAAGCTATGCAGTTTCTGACCCAGGGATATGACCTGGATCCAGCAGCTGTATTGCGCTCCGCCATGTTCAAGGAGGACTATAGCGAAATGGTGTTGGTCAAAGACATCGAAGTCTATTCAATGTGCGAGCATCATCTGCTGCCTTTCTTTGGAAAGGCCCATATCGCTTACATCCCGGATGGCCACATTGTGGGATTGAGTAAAATTCCAAGGATCGTGGATATTTTTGCTCGTCGTCTTCAGGTGCAGGAACGCCTGACCATGGAGGTGCTGGAGTGCATTCAGGATACGTTGAAGCCTCTGGGCGCTGCCGTCGTCATCGAAGCTCAGCACATGTGTATGATGATGAGAGGGGTGGAAAAGCAGAATTCTGCGACGACCACCTCGGCGTTTACAGGGGTGTTCCGGAGTGATAGTACCCGAATGGAATTCCTCAGCTTGATAGAAAAACGGCTTCATTGATCATCAAAGGAGCCTTTATTTGAAGAACCAAGCAAGAAAGCATGAAGAAAGCATATGTATTTCCCGGACAAGGTGCACAGTTTCCAGGGATGGGAAAGGAGTCATGGGATGCCCATCCTCAGGTGCGAGATTGGTACGCAGAGGCGGATGAGATTCTCGGATTTCCGTTGAGCAAGGTTATGTTCGAAGGCACAGAAGAAGAGCTGAAAGAGACTAAAGTCACGCAGCCAGCTATTTTTGTACAATCTGTTGTCCAAGCTCGCCTGGCTGGCGATACATTTAAGCCGGATGCCGTCGCAGGTCACAGCCTGGGTGAATTCAGCGCGCTGGTTGCAGCCGGGGCCCTGAGCTTTCGAGAGGGCTTGCAATTGGTCAATGAACGGGCTTTGGCCATGCAAGCAGCTTGTGAGTTGACAGAAAGTACCATGGCCGCAATTGTCGGTCTGGATGACGAGGTCGTGGAAAAAGTTTGTGCCGAGATCGATGATGTGGTCGTTCCGGCGAATTATAACTCACCGGGACAATTAGTGATCAGTGGGAGTTTGCCGGGCATCCAGCTGGCTGTAGAAAAGCTGCAAGCGGCAGGAGCTAAGAGAGCCTTGATCCTGGCAGTAGGAGGAGCGTTTCACAGTCCATTGATGGAACCAGCACGGGAGCGACTTGCCGCTGCCATCAAAGTTGCTTCTTTTACTTCGCCGGTTTGTCCGATCTACCAGAATGTACATGCATCGCCTGAATCAGATCCGGACTGCATCCGGGAGAACCTGATCGCACAATTGACGGCCCCGGTCAGATGGACCCAAACGATCCAGAATATGTTTCGGGATGGATTGCATGAGTTCGTAGAGGTTGGCGGTAAAGGTGTCATACTTCGAGGATTGATCCGCCGGATTGAACCTTCTGCTACTTGTTCTGCATTATAACAACGGAGGTTGAAAAACGCATGAGAAAAGTGAACGCCGTACATGCCGGTTCGATGCTTATTGCAGAGCCATTTATGCTAGACCCTTACTTTCGAAGGTCTGTGATTCTGTTGTGCGAACACGAAGAGGAGAGTTCCCTTGGCTTTATTATCAATAAGCAGCTGGATATCAAAGTGTCTGACCTGATTCAGGATATGCCAGATTTTGATCAATTCGTGTATTATGGAGGTCCTGTTCAGACCGATACACTACATTATATCCATAATGTCGGTGAACTTCTGGAGGACAGTGTGGCGATCGCTCCCGGGCTTTTCTGGGGAGGATCCTTCGAAAAACTTCGATTTCTGATCGACAAACAGTTGATCCTTCCTGACAACATACGATTCTATGTCGGTTATAGTGGTTGGACGGAAGGGCAGCTGGAAGATGAACTTCAATATGGGTCCTGGATCACAGAATCAGGAGACGCCAACTACGTCTTTCGTTTCAAACCAGATCAAGTATGGCAGTCCGTATTAGAGCAAAAGGGATCCGTTTACAGCGTGATTGCCCAGGTGCCCGAATCTCTGACGCTCAACTGATCTAAGGGATCAGGGTTTGACAATTTCCTGCTGTGGAGCTGAAGTGGCTTTCGGCGTTGCAGGAGTGGAATAGGGGATTTTCTGGAGAATAGCCAGTACTTGATCCTTATACAATTCAAAGCCGGGAAGATAGTGTGCTGGCATAGGCTTGCTTTCAGGGAATTTCACACTCCTAGGATTCACCTGACGACCATTTTTCCAGAATCGATAACAAACATGCGGTCCCGTGGCCAGGCCGGTAGATCCCACATAACCGATGACCTGTCCCTGGCGTACACGGACTCCTGGGCGCATACTTTTTGCAATGCGCTGCATGTGCAAGTATTGGGTCTCATACGTGCTGTTATGCCGGATCTTGACAAAATTGCCATTTCCTCCCGACCTAGTTGCAGCGGTGACTGTGCCGTCTGCTGTTGCGAGAATTTCAGTGCCATATGGGGCCGCAAAATCGGTTCCTAAATGAGGTCGTCTGATCTTCAGGATTGGATGAAGCCGGCTGTTGGAGAAATGTGAAGAGATACGCGAAAACTTGACGGGTGCCTTCAGGAACAGACTGCGCATAGGCCGTCCTTTGATATCATAATATCCTCGAATACTGTCCTGTTCGTAATAGAAGGCATAGTACGTACTGTCCTCCTGAACAAACTCTACTGATTTGATTTTTCCCAGACCGATCCGCTTGCCGTCTAACTGATCCTCATCATAGATCATCCGGAAACGGTCGCCCTTCTGTAAGTGGTGAAAATCTACCGCACATTCGAGTGCATCTTCCAAGCCGATGATCAGTGGTGAAGGAATATTGCCATCGACCAGGGCATTCCACAGCGAGGATTCTATGACTCCTGCACGCTGCTGTACCACCTGGACGACGGGTCGGGCGATTTCATTGACATCAATCTGATCGCCGATCTCAATTCGGTAGGATCGATATGCATTGGGTTCGTAGATCAACCATTTCGTTTGGCAAGTCACCGGATCTTTGAACACATGAAACTGCTGTCCTTCCCGGATCGTGCGCACATTGAAGGCGCTGCGGCAGGCCTCTATGGTCGGATATTGCAGTTTTCCCGGAACCCCGAATGAAGCCAAAAGTCCGCCCAGGATCTCCTCAGGCCGGACCACATAGGTCTCCACTTGATAATGATCTAAAGGGATACCATCAAAATAGGCCGGCATCTGGACATCAAAAAAGCCGACTTTATCTGTGCGATCGCCGAGCAACCAGGTGGCCCAAACTGCCAGACTACTCAGGGTCAGAACACCAGTAAAGAGTAGAGTTCTGGGCTTCTTGAAAGTGGTTACCGTCATATTTCAAGATCAAACGAAGAGAAAGTGGTTGGGAATTCGTGGATGGGATTTGGATGTCAAAGTTAGAAAACTTGGGCATTCTGTGACAATCCATCGTGAAATGGAATTCGTCCACCCGAAACCCCGGAAGGCCGATCAGTGGCTCGAAGAAGAAGACCCGGGCGTTGACGACCACCATGCGAAGAGCTTTTCAGGGTCGGGCTTCCAGAAACAACTCTCTGCCTTCCCTGGGTTTGATCGAATCAATACAGTCGCGGAGGCTCACTTGACTGAAGAAAGCAGAGAACAACTGCTCATATTGCACACGGGTAGCGCCAAAAGGTGGCCCTGGGGTTTCAAACGGGTGGGCAAACAACAGGCCCGCGAGGCGGCCGTCCATCTGGAGCAGTTGCCTGCATTTTCGGGCATAGTCTTCCCGGTTGAGAGGGTCTATCGCGCTGAAAAAAGTTTGTTCTAATATGAGGTTATACAGACCAGTCAGGGAAAAGAAATCCTGACAGAGGATCTGCTCTGATGGAAAATTTGGATGCCGCATTTTGAATGATTCAACAGCTGATGGAGCCCATTCACAGATCCAGGTATGCGAAAATCCATGATCATACAACCAGGCCGCTTCATGACCAAATCCCGCTCCCGGGATCAAAATGGAGATGGACTTGTCCTCCAGTTGTTCGACATACTGCAGCAGTGCCGGTGCTGGATATCCAATATCCCACGGCGTGTGGCCTTCTTGATAACGGCTTTGCCAGTATCTTGCATCCAATTTCGTCATCAGCTGGTCATTGTGGCCAACAAGATATGTTGAATCCGTTCTGGCAAACGAAAATGTCCCTGAATTGCAAAGGACGATTGATCAAACTGCAACCCGCTGTGGTGATGGGTATCCTGAACTCCACGCCAGATTCGTTTTACCCGGGTAGCAGATTGGATTCACCCCAGGCGGGCGTCGATCGTGCCGGATCCATGATCGAAGAGGGGGCCACCATCCTGGATATAGGCGGGTATTCCTCACGGCCTGGAGCAGAAGACATTTCGGCAGCAGAAGAGCTGGACCGAGTGTTACCCCTCATTCAATCGGTTCGAACAGCATTTCCAGAAACCCCTCTCTCTGTGGACACTTTTCGATCGGATGTAGCCCGTCAGGCGATTGATGCCGGGGCTAGTATGATCAATGATATTTCAGGTGGCCAGTTGGACAGGGAGATGTGGGCGCTCGCGGCCGATCACCAGATACCATATGTTCTGATGCATATGCCGGGGACCCCACAGAATATGCAATCTAACACTCAATATCAGGATGTAGCAATGGATGTGCTCGACTGGCTGATTGAGCAGGTTGGCCATTTACGGACGTTCCGAATGCATGATATCATTGTGGACCCTGGATTTGGATTTGGTAAAACTATCTCCCAGAATTTTCGTTTGCTTCATCAATTACATACCCTTCGGATCATGGGCCTTCCTATCATGGTTGGTTTGTCCCGCAAGTCGATGGTCTGGAAAACGCTGCATAGAAATGCTGACACAGCTCTGGAGGGGACGACCGCTTTGCATATGATCGCCCTGCAACAAGGCGCTCATATATTGCGGGTCCACGATGTTCAGCCAGCCATGGATGCCATTCGACTCTGGGCGGCTTATGCGGATCAACACACAGAGGAAGCTATCCCTGCGAACACATGATTGATCCGAGGTTCCATCCAATATCTTTGAATGATGAAATAGCCTGATCCTACCCATGTTTGATTCTTCTGACTTTCCCGGATATCGCGCTCCATGGCTATTTCGCAATGGGCACGTATCTACCATATATGTTGGATTATGTAGGAAAGCGGGGCCGGATCCCTACTTGTCGTCACGCCGGTTGACAACCCCGGATGGCGACTTCCTGGATATAGATCTGGCCTTGCAGGAGAGCAACCAGCTGGTCATCCTCCTCCATGGGTTGGAAGGGAACACCAGACGGCCCTATATGATCAGAATGGCCTCCAGATTGTTAGCTGCCGGTGTTGATGTGGTAGCTCTGAATTTTCGGGGATGCAGTCATGAACCGAATCAGATTTTACGGTCCTATCACACCGGGGAGACAGGTGATCTCCGTTTTCTCATCCAATGGGTAGAGGAAAATTTTAATCACCAAAACATCGCACTGGTCGGATTCAGTCTTGGTGGAAATGTGCTCCTGAAATACCTGGGAGAAGAAGGACGACACACAAGTCCACGAGTATCAGGCGGCGTTGCATTCTCCGCTCCTGTTCATCTGGCATCTTCCAGCCATCAGCTGGACCAGGGGATCAACCGGCTATATGTTTACCAGTTTCTTCGGACGCTTATCCCCAAAGCCCTGGCCAAACTGGAGCTCTTTGACCATGAACTGGATCGGGAGGCCATCCGCTCGTCCGGCAGCTTTGCCGAATTCGATCAGGCCTTCACTGCTCCTGTAAACGGATTCACCAGTGCAGAGGATTATTGGGACCAAGCCAGTTCATTGCCCTGGTTACATAAGATTGAGCGACCAACTTTATTGATCAACGCCGTGGATGATCCATTTCTGGGTCCAGCATGTTATCCGGCAGATATTGCTCGTCAACACCCGTTTCTGACCTTTGAAGCCCCTGAAAATGGGGGACATCTTGCATTTCCTTCGCTTTGGGCCACTCCTGATTGCTGGTCAGAAAACCGAACGGCTCACTTTTTATCGACCCTTTTTGCGGTCAAGGGTTAAAGCCTCGTTAACCTCCTTCTTGTGAACCATCAACCGCAGGGTTGAAACGTTATCTTTGGGCCTGATGAATGACCAGAACTCTCCAACTGAAGCACCCATCCAGCGGATCACAATTGGTCGGCGGATTCTTCGGTTTTTTTTCGGCCTCATTTTTCTCCTGCTTGTTTTCGTCAGTGTCATCATTTCGATCGTGAATCTGCCTTATGTCCAACGAAAAGGGGTGGAATTATTATCTGACCGCATCAGCAAGACAACAGGGACGCGATTTGAGATCGGGTCATTTCAATTGACCTGGCGAGGCGACCTTGATATGCGAGACGTTTATATAGAAAGTCTGGAGGGGGATAGTCTGTTGAATGCGGACATCCTGGGGAGTCATATCCTTCGTGATCTGCCGGGTTTGATCCAGGGCCATATGTCCATCACGGACATAAAGATCGAAGGCAGCACCTTGCATTTGAAGCGGTATGCAGATGGATCGGACAATATTCAGCGACTTATAAGAAGATTGTTTCCGCCGAAAAAGGCAGCTGGAGGCAGCTTTGATCTGGATATTCGCCGTGTTCGATTGAACGACTTCCGGTACATCGAAACTGATTCAATCTCAGGTAAATTTATCTCGGTTAATTCCGGGAAGGCTGATATTTATGTGCGCTGTGTCAGCATCAGCCCGCTCGATTTTGAATTCTACAATGCCCTTTCAGACGGTGCCCGAGTAGAGGTCCGAACATTTCTGGCAACTGAACCTGATGAACGTTCCCAGCCCTCGACTTCAGGTCCCCCTCGAGTGAAAGCTCCCTTTTCATTCTGGTTTGATAAGGTCAATCTGGAAAATGCCACCTTCATCCTCAATAATGACCATCGATCACCAACGCGTACCAAGGTGGCTGATGAGATAGATTATAACCATCTGGTGGTCAATGATCTCAATATTCAGCTCAGGCAGTTTGCATTCAATGAACAGCATACCTATTCGGGTAGTATCATCAAATCCAGTTTGCGAGAATCCTCCGGATTTGAGTTGACTAATATGTCTGCAGATCAGATTGTGGTGAACAGGACGTCTGCGACGTTTAACGGGATCCGGTTGGAGACGAGGTCCAGCACGATTGGTGACACTCTGGTTTTGCGTTATTCCAATTATCCGGATTTCCTTGATTTTAATAATCGGGTGATCCTGGCTGGACAGTTCAGTGACAGCCGGATAGGCATTGGTGATCTGTTTTACTTTGCTCCAGCACTGAAAAGTTTGGCCTTTTTCCAAAAGAACAAAAGCCTGTCCATCTATCTGGATGGATTCTTGGGATCGCGCGTGAATAACTTGAAAGGCAGGGATATTCGATTGCGGATGGGTGATCACTTCCAGTTTAAAGGGAGCTTCGGATCCAGAAATCTGGCCGTTCGTCATGAAGAATCCCTGAATTTGAAATTGGAGGAACTGTCAACAGATGTCAAGACCCTCCGCGAGATCATCCCTGGGTTTGCACCACCGGCAAACTTCAATAAGTTGGGTAAACTTCATTTCAAAGGCCGTTTCGATGGATTTTTAGTGGATTTTGTCTCCTATGGTGAATTGAAAACTGATCTGGGCGAGGCGTTTCTGGATATGCGGATGAACCTGAAAGACGGATTGGAAAATGCGGCTTACTCCGGCGAATTGGGATTGCGAAAGTTCGATCTGGGCAAATGGACATCAAATCCGCAATTTGGCCTGGTTTCTTTTCATTCGAACGTAAAAAACGGACGAGGCCTGACCCTCGAAAAAGTACGCGCGGACCTTCAGGCAAATATCGAGTCCCTCGCATTCCGAGATTATGTCTACCAAAACCTGAAGATCAAGGGAGATCTGACCAAGGATCGGTTTAATGGCCAATTCGACATTCGAGACCGAAACATTGATCTGATCTTTGAAGGGTTTATCCGCTATCGTGATTCGCTACCCAGTTTTGATTTCAAAGCCATCATCAATCACCTGGATCTCCAGGCACTCAATTTTATTGAGAACCCTGTCAGTATTTCCGGTATTGTGGACCTCAATTTGAAAGGTCGAGATATCAATTCTCTGATCGGCTATGCACGAGCTCTGCAGGTGGATCTCGACCAGCCCAACGATCGGAAGTTACATGCAGACTCCCTCATTTTGCGATTGCAGGGAGAACCTGGTCCGAATCGTCAGCTGGCCATCGAATCGGATCTGCTGGAAGCGCATCTCAAGGGTGACTTCCAGATCCTGGAGCTGTCGGATGTGATCGGAACCAGGATTTCGACACATTTTCCTGAATTGGCCCATCGATTGGGGTTACATTACGATAGTCAAAAGGTGTTGCAGACCCAGCGCTTCACATTTGATCTGATAGCCAAGAAGATGCATGCATTTATGCAGGCTTTTGACGCAAAAGCGCCGAATCTGGATGGAACGTTCGCATCCGGGATGATCGATTACCCTGCAGGCAAAGCCTTGCTGCAAGCCACTATACCTCAACTAGTTTTCCAGGGTGTGGAACTTGGAAATTTGAATGTTGACTTCAAAGGGGATCATATCCAGACATCTACTTCCATCCGGATAGACTCTTTCATGACAGAAGGGAGGGTCCTACATAAAATTCGATTGGCCAGCGATCGCACCTCAGGGCCTTATGATTTTCGATTGGCCATTGATGACCAATATCCTTTTGGAACGGACCTGAAAGGAAACTTTGCAGTTGACTCGACCGGGTACCGGATCCATCTGAACAATGATTCACTTGTCTTCACCAACAGAGTATGGGAAATTTCTGAAGGAAACCAACTTCAGTTTGATTCCGCGCAATTGGCCATTCGCGATCTCCGGTTCACTTCAGACGGACGAACCGTGGAAGTAAAAGACTATCGGAACAGGGGCTTGATCCTCCACCTTCAGGCACTTGAAGTCGCCATGCTGAATAGGGTCCTGAACTATGATAAAGTTAAATTTGATGGATTGATCGATGTGGATCTGTTGATCCGGAATATCTTCCAATTCAAGGATTTTGCCTTATTGGCACGATCCGATTCACTGCTGGTCAACCAGGATAATTTCGGCTCCATGATCGCCTATGGTTCTATGGCCACATTGAAGAGCCCAATGGAATACACGTTCGAACTGGGCCAGAAGAACGAACGCATTTCGATAGAGGGTTACTGGTTCGGCAACGAACACAAAGACCAAGGGGGCGGGGTGGATCTCCGATTCACCACGGCCAACTTTCCTATCAAAATCGCAGAGTACTTCCTCTCGAATGGGATCACCGACACGAAGGGTACCTTCAATGCCGATCTGCATCTGACCGGACCCTTGTACAAACCAGAGCTGGCCGGGTTTGTCGATATCGCAGATCTATATACCACCATCGCCTATCTCGGCACCCGATATCATGTAGACAAGGGCCGGGTTTTGGCAGACTCATACATGTTTGACGCCTCCGGGGTGGTCTTGCGAGATGTCCTGAACAATGAAGCGAGGGTCACTGGCGGAATGATTCATGACCATTTCAGGAATTGGGGATTGCGCTGTTCGATTGAATCCGATCGGATGCTTGCCCTGGATACACGCAAGCAGGATAATGCCTATTACTACGGGACAGGTATCGGAAAGATGAAGGTTGATTTTTCTGGCTCCCTGAAAGCCACCAATATCTATGTGAATGCCGTCACGGCAAGGGGCAGTAGTCTGAGCATACCTGTCAATACATCCTCCACAGGTGCGGAGCTCCAGTTTGTAGAGTTTGTCTCCCTGACAGACACACTCCAGAACAAGGAGAACGGTACAAAAGGTCTGAGCGGTTTACAATTTGACATGGATCTTGTCTTGACCGAAGAGGCACTTGTTCAGATCATTTTTGATGAGCGCGCAGGTGATATACTCAGTGGTTACGGGCGCGGTAACATCCGATTGGAAGTACCCCGTTCGGGCTCCATGCGGATGTATGGGGATTATAACATTGAACGTGGAGAATACCTCTTTACCTTCCAAAACCTGGTCAACAAGTCTTTCCAGGTGGAAAGAGGAGGGACCATCCTCTGGAGTGGTGATCCGTTCGAAGCACAGATCAATTTGCGCGCAAACTATGCCATCGCCAGTACACCACCCTACAATCTGATTACCGAATATCTGGTCACATCTGGTAGTTCCACAACGCAAGCGGCAAGGAATCCGACGGAGGTCAATCTGGTGATGCTCCTGACTGGAAAACTGCTGGAGCCGGTCATCAATTTTGACCTGTCATTTCCGCAGTTAGTCGGTGAGATCAGGAGTCTGGTTGAAACGAAAATGCAAACCTTGCGGCG
This sequence comes from Saprospiraceae bacterium, assembly GCA_021738725.1. GTDB lineage: Bacteria > Bacteroidota > Bacteroidia > Chitinophagales > Saprospiraceae > JAGNXB01. The sequence goes on from JAIPBE010000001.1 coordinate 187,333, forward strand.
GGACCCGAATGAAATGAACTGGCAGGTCTTCGGCCTGATCATGTCGAACAACTTCCTTCCTTCCGGATTGACCCAGCAAGGCACTCAATATGTGGCCGGGATCAACACGGTAAGTGAGCTTATTTCCAATCAGTTCTCCCGCTACATGACAGCTATGCTATCCGAGTTGGTGGCCGATGTGGGCATCATTTCCGGGATTGATTTTGATGCAGGATTTTCGATCAACCAGAGCGATCTGAACATCAATCAATTTACAGATGCCTTCAGCAACACGGACTTTCATTTGAGCCAACGGGTCAATTTTTACGACGATCGCCTCAGTCTGGCTGTGAAAGGAAATATCCTGAATACAACAGGCTTGGAAACCACCCGGACATTGATGGTCGGCGGAGACTTTCAGATCGAATATGCCCTGACGGAGGATCGCCGGTTAAAGGTCAGAGTCTACCAGCGATCGGAACCGACCATTCTGGGGAATCGAAGGTTCAAAACAGGACTCGGGTTTTCTTTCCGCCAGGAATTTGATTGATTACCGCTTCATTCACGGATACGGATCATCACAGGTAGGTGATCCGAATACCCTCCAAAATAACGTGTGCCACCATAAGTACGATTGGGCAGAGGACCGTATTTCTTATCCTTGTAGAGCATGAAGGAATCCTTGTAGATGGACGTCGTATCGTAGGTCCAGGTTGGCTTGGGCCCAGTGAAATTGCGACTTAGCAATATCTGGTCCAGCATATTCCAATCACCCTTATAGTAATAACTCCCTTGGTTCGTTGCATCCAATTCCCACATGGTATTGAACAGCAAGGCATCCGGGTCAGATATCGGTCCGGCATGGATCCCTTCGCGTAAGGTGAGGTCGACAGGTTCGTCGTTAAAGTCTCCCAAAACCACGATATAGGCATCCGGGTCATCCGTCCGGATGGATTGTAGGACGATATCCAATTGCCTGGCGACCTGCATCCGCCGCGCTCCTGAAACCTCTGGACCATCTCGTCTGGACGGCCAGTGATTAACCAGGAGATGCAGGTCATGCCCTTGTTTGGACCGCAGTTGGCAATAGAGAATATCCCGGGTGGTATATTCTGGCACCAGCACATCATCAATAGTCACATGTACAGGCGTGCTCGAAATCGATTCAAATCTGGAGGATTGATAGATTAGGGCCACATCAATACCTCGGTGATCCGGAGAATCAAAGTGGGCAATGTGGTACCCCTTGTCGGCAAGACCATCTGTCTGGCAGAGATCCTGCAGAACAGATCGGTTCTCCACTTCGGCAAATCCCATGATCTCCGGATAGCCCATACCGGCAATCACCTGGGCTAGATGATCCAGTTTTTTCTGATAGCGCGCTCTCGTCCAATGCTGCTTTCCATCCGGCGTGAAGTCCTCATCTGCACGGTCAGGGTCGTCGACAGTGTCAAAGAGGTTTTCGACGTTGTAAAAGCCGATCACGACAGGCCCCTGACCCATGTTTCGTGCAGAAGCACAATGAGAGAAAAGACTGGGGAGTATGCACCCTAGAATGCAGACGTACAGGAATGGAATTCTCATCGCTTGCTGGTCTTTTGACGGAGAAAATGATCGGCCAGCACAAGTGCTGTCATGGCTTCGATTATGGGCACTGCCCGGGGGACAACACAGGGGTCATGACGACCTGTCCCGGAAAACTGTACGGAATGACCATCCTTGTCAACGGTCTGTTGTTCTTTGCGAATCGTGGCAACGGGTTTGAAGGCTGCCCGGAATTCGATAGGCATGCCGTTACTGATGCCTCCCTGAATACCGCCACTGTGATTGGTGGTCGTGCGAATACCCTGCGCCGTATCCACAAATTGATCATTGTGTTCAGAGCCTTTCCAGGCGACACCTTCAAATCCGGATCCGATCTCAAATCCTTTGCACGCGTTGATGCTGAGGATGGCCTTGCCCAGGTCAGCGTGCAACTTGTCGAAAACGGGTTCACCCCATCCGGGTGGACAACCGGTAACCCGGGTCATGATGACACCACCTGTAGAATCTCCGGCTTCCTTGAGTTGGGTGATATAATCATTCATTTCCCGGGCAGTTTCGGGGTCAGGGCATCGTACAGGATGCCGGTCAATGAGGCTCCGATCCGGATGCTCAGGTTGATGTTTCATCGCTATGGGTCCGACCTGTGTGACCCAGGAATGGATCGCGACACCCTCCTGTACCAACAGAATCCGTGCAATGGCCCCTGCAGCTACCCGGGCAGCTGTCTCACGAGCAGATGAACGCCCGCCACCACGAGGATCCCGGATTCCAAATTTGTTCTGCCAGGTAAAATCCGCATGAGAGGGGCGATAGAGTTGAGCCAGGGGACCATAGTCTTTGGAACGTGCATCCTTGTTCGGGATGAACATGTGGATCGGCGTACCTGTTGTGACATCATCCAGCATGCCTGACAGGATCTGAACCGGGTCTGCTTCCTGCCGATCGGTGGTCAGTGAGGATTGACCAGGACGCCGGCGGTCCAGTTCTGTTTGGATCTCTTCCCTGGTTATGGTGTAACCTGCCGGACAGCCATCGACGATCACGCCGATACCAGCGCCATGAGATTCACCATATGTGTGTATCTGGAAAATGCGTCCGAACGTATTTCCTCGCATGATGTTTGATTGAAAGGTCAAAGGTACGATCCTCGTCCCGGAGCAGATGCTTCAGCTTCTTATCTTCGCACTAACTGTACGACTATGCGCTTTATCCCTGAAGATGTGCCCCATACCCTGGAGTTCAGCCGGATCCTCGAAATGACCGCTGAGCATTGCATGGGCACACCTGGAAGGGAGTTGTCGTTGCAGATTCGACCCTCCACAGATATCCATGTCATCCTTCAGCGCCTCCGCGAAGTCGATGAATGGGCCAGAACAATGATCGGTCCGGAACCAGTCCCGTTTTCGCCCTATGAAGACATCCGGGATACATTCAGGTACCTCAGTGTGACTGACTATATCATGGAAGTGGAGGACCTCCTGCACTATCGGAATCTGCTCTATATCCACCGGGATCTGCATCAATACCCCGACGAAGAGACATCTGTTGCTTATCCCGTTCTGACCGATTTGATACAATCCCTCCCATTTGAATCAGAGCCACTGGATCTGCTCGAGCAAGTTTTCGATGAGAAAGGGGACATCCGGGATACGGCTTCGCCGGCATTGGCCTCTATTCGTAGAAGCAGGATCAACCTTCAGAAAGAACTGGACAAACAGTTCCGTCAATTAGTCGGGCAGTACAAGAAAAGCGGCTGGTTGGCCGATTCGGGAGAAAGTATTCGCGGTGGGCGTCTGGTGTTGACCGTACCTGTTGAACATAAACGCAAGATCAAGGGCATCATTCATGATGAATCAGCGACCGGGAAGACCGTTTTTCTGGAACCCGCTCAGCTGGTCGAAGGGAATAATGACCTCTTCGAACTGGAGTCTGAAGAACGGCAGGAGATCCAGCGGATACTAAAGGAGTTGTCTCAGCGGATCAGGCCATATAGTGACTACCTCCAGGATCTGATCAGCCACATTATTCGCCTGGATCTGATCCGTGCCAAGGCAACGGTCAGCCGGATGTACAATGGCACCCACCCGGAAATGACAAGAGAGATCCGAATGCATCTTGAAGAGGCTTTTCACCCCCTGCTGTGGATCAAGAACCGGATCTCAGGCAAACCTGTCATTCCGTTTGGATTGGACCTGGACCCACAACACAGGATCCTGGTGCTTAGTGGTCCTAATGCAGGTGGGAAGTCCATTACGATGAAAAGCGTCCTGATGATCCAATTGTTGGCTCAGGCGGGTTATCTGGTGCCGGCCAAACAAGGGTCGATCCTCCCGGTATTTCAAAAGTGCTTTGCAGATATCGGGGATCAGCAATCGATCGAAGATGACCTGAGTACATACAGTTCCAAACTGCGAAATATGCGCCAGTTTCTGGAGCATGCAGACAGACGAACCCTGATCGCGATCGACGAATTTGGGTCAGGAACAGATCCCAAGATGGGGGGAGCTATTGCCGAAGCGATCCTTAAATCGCTCAACAAGAAAAAGGTGTTTGGCGTGGTCACCACCCACTATTCCAATCTGAAGATTTTCGCCTTCCAGCATGCTGGACTCATCAATGGATCGATGGTTTTTGACCAGGAGGAGCTACATCCGACGTACGAATTACGTGTGGGCCAACCGGGGTCTTCTTTCGCTTTTGAGATCGCCAGTTCGAGTGGATTGCCGGTGGATGTTCTAGATTATGCCCGTAAAAGAAGTGGAACGTCCAATCAGGCGGTAGACCAGTTGTTGGTGAATCTGCAGAATGACCGGAGTCGGTTGGAAGAAGAATTGGAAACGATCCAGATAAAAAAGGAAAAACTGGATCAACTGGTGTCCAGCTATGAACAGATGTTCAAAGATTTGGAATACCAACGGAAGAAGCATAAAATGGAGCTTCGCGAATTGGCGCTTCAGCAAAAATCTAGGGATCAGCAGGATGTGGACCAGGTCATTCAGGAGCTCAAGCAAGAACGAAATCTGGAGAAGGCAAAGGAAAAGCGAGAGTTGCTGCAGGCCGAACAGGAGAAATTGCGAAAACAGGTAGGTTCCATTCGCGAGGAAGTGCATCAGATCAGCACAGATATGGTAGATACCTCGGATGCCATAGAAGTGGGGACCTTTGTGAGAATCCGGAATGGTGGTGCGATCGGGGAGATCCTGCGAGTGGAAAAGGGTAAAGCAGAAATTGCCGTTGGCGCTTTGAAAATGATCGTTGATCTTTTCGATCTACAGGCAGTCAGAGAACCGTTGAATATCCGAAGCAGACCTAGCATCTCAGTGGGCAATACCGCTCAGGAATACGGGTCTACGCGGTTGGATCTTCGGGGTTTCAAGTTGGAAGAAGGGCGTCGAGTGTTGCAGCTCTTTCTAGATCAGGCGTTGCTCAGTTCAGCACGCCGCATTGTGATTCTGCATGGAAAAGGAACCGGCGCATTGCGCAAAATGGTCCTGTCCATGGCCCGGGAATACAAGGATATTAAAAAGGTAGGACCCGCCGACCCGGAAGAAGGTGGAGACGGTGTGACCGTCATACAATTCTGACGATCACACCGTAAGGATCTTATTGGAAGATCTCTACTCCTGCAAAATGAAAGCTGCCTTCAATGGCCGCATTTTCATCGGAATCTGATCCGTGAACGGCATTTTCGCCAATATTAGTGGCATACTTGGCCCGAATGGTGCCTGCTTCCGCTTTGGAAGGATCCGTTGCACCGATCAATGTGCGGAAATCTTCCACAGCATTTGACTTTTCCAGGATTGCGGCTACAATAGGACCAGAGGACATAAACTCGACAAGTTCGCCATAGAAAGGACGTTCCTTATGAACCGCATAGAATTCACCTGCCTTTTCCGCAGAAAGTTTGGTGTATTTCATGGCAATGATTTTAAAACCGGAAGCGTTGATCTGTTCAAGAATACCGCCAATGTGTCCGTTGCGAACAGCATCCGGCTTAATCATGGTGAATGTGCGTGTACCAGCCATTAATTATGATGTTTTTATTAATATATGCAAATGCGGTGCAAAGGTAGACATTGCCTTGTATGTCTGTCAAGGAAGAGACTAATTTTGCAGTGTTTCGGAAAAACACCACTTTCGCCCTCAGATGGAAATACAGGAGCTCGTTTATTATTTGGCAGTACCCAGAGATGTGGTCGTCGTCAGCCATCGCAATCCGGATGGGGATGCAGTCGGTTCTACCCTGGCCATAGGTCGGCTTTTGCGCAAAGCTGGGCATACCGTACACATGATCCTCCCTTCTGAGTTTCCACCATTTTTTAACTGGATGCCGGATATTGATCGGGTTTGGATCTATGATATCCGAACGGAAGAGTCTGTCAAGGTCTTGCAGGAGGCAGATCTGATCTGGATGCTCGATTTCAATTCACTGGACAGGATCGACAAGTTGGGTGAAGAAATTCATCATCGGGAGGATGCTCGGACAGTCCTGATCGATCATCACCTCGATCCCGAACCCATCGCAGACCTGATGTACACCGAAGTCGCTGCTTCCAGCACATCAGAGCTGGTCTTCGATTTTATCCGGGATGCAGGATGGATCAACCAAATAGATCATGAGATCGCTATTTCACTGATGACGGGTATTCTCACAGATACAGGATCATTCAAATACAATACCCGTCCAGAGCTCTTCCACAAAGTGGCGGAACTGCTCAGCTTCGGCATTGATTTGAATGATTTACAGATAAAAATTTTTAACACACTTCCCGTCAAGTTCCTTCGGCTGCTTGGATACTGTCTCCACAAACGCATGGAGATATTGGAAGACTATCACACAGGAATCATCTCCCTGTCAAAAGAAGATTTTGTAAAATTTGATATACAACGTGGTGATACTGAAGGGATTGTAAATTATCTCCTGATGATCCAACAAATCAAATTTGCCATTTTGATCACAGAGCAACCCACCATTATCAAGCTGTCTTTCCGTTCGAAAGGGGATTTTTCTGTCCAACAATTTGCCCGAGACAACTTCAAAGGAGGCGGGCATAAAAACGCTTCAGGAGGGGCGACTTACGGTACATTATCAAAAACCGTAAAAAAAGTGAAATCTTTGCTTCCACTTTACGAGAATTCATTGAAATCTGCCTAACATCATCTTTATGCGTTATTCACTTTTTTTCCTGGGAATTGCACTCGCACTTTCTCTGGGTTCATGCAAGCAGTCTTCCTCCGGGTTTACCGGGCTAACGAAGAGTGGCTATCCGTACACCATTCACGATGACAAACCAGGAGACTCTCCGGTTGTCGGTGATAAAGTGCGATTTTTCGAAACGATTCGCATCAACTCCGATTCGGTCATCTTCAGTCAGGAAATGACCGTGGTCCTTCCAGAAGCTTCCCAGGTGGCCAATCCACCTCCTGCAAACTATGAATTGTTGTTCCTCCTTTCTCCAGGCGACACAGCATCCGTTTATGTGTTTGATACGCTGTTGACCCGTATCCCTAATCTGACCATTGCGCCGACAGATACGCTGATCTATGACATCGGCTTCAAGGAGATCGTCCTGTCAAAGGTGGATCTTGAAAAGCAAATGGAAGATTCCCAGGCTAAAGAAGAGATTGTCAAAGAGCGTGTCAAAGAGGCGACGACAAAATACTTGAATGGGGATCTCAATGACATCCTGGTCACCACACCTACAGGGCTGAAGTATGTGATCAATGATAAGGGAACTGGCAAAATGCCAGCTCCAGGCCAAAATCTCGTGGTCCATTATTATGGCTCACTGATGGATGGTACTATGTTTGACAACTCCTACAAGCGTGGCGAGCCATTTGAATTTGCACTTGCCCAGGGTCAGGTGATCCCAGGTTGGGATGAAGGCCTCGGGTTTGTATCAGAAGGTGGCTCAGCGACTCTGTTCATCCCTTACAATCTGGCCTACGGAGAAGCAGGAAGCCCTCCTACGATCCCAGCACGCTCAGATCTTGTCTTTTATGTGGAGTTAGTCGCTATTAAGTAAGTCCCTATCTTCACACCTGAGGACGCCGTTCCTGTCTGCAGACTGTGCCCGCAGAGGAACGGCGTCTTTTTTTCGGCACTAGTTAGCAAGTGTCAGTTTTTTTAACACCACCATTGCTCGTACAGAGCTATCGGCAATGGATCATCAAGGAGGTACATCATGACTCTAGATCAATTACAGCACCTGAAGACCAGATTGGACGCGATAAGGGGGTATCTTTGACGTCGACCGCCGACGTCTTATTATCGAAGACAAAGAACACATGACCATGGACCCTGCCTTCTGGAATGATCCCGAAAAGGCAGAGGAAGTCATGCGTGAACTGAGGACCCAAAAGAAATGGGTCGATGATTACCAGGCTCTGGCCCGATTTGTCGAGGACACTGAGGTGTTATTCGAGTTCAGCAAAGAAGGAGAAGCCTCCGAACAAGAGGTGGATGAAGCCTATCAACGTGCCCTGGAACAGCTGTCTGATGTAGAGTTTCGTCTCTCCATGGACCAGCCCGAAGACGAATTGGGTTGCATTCTGGAGATCAATGCAGGTGCTGGTGGCACAGAGAGCTGTGACTGGTCAGAGATGCTCATGCGCATGTATGTCATGTGGGCCGAAAAGAGCGGTTATAAACTCACTCAACTGAATCGTCAGGACGGAGATGTCGCTGGGATCAAATCTGTCGAGATCGAAATACAGGGCGATCATGCCTATGGTATGTTGAAAGGTGAAAATGGTGTTCATCGCCTGGTTCGGATCAGTCCGTTCAATTCACAGGGCAAACGCATGACCTCCTTTTCCTCCGTATTCATACATCCGATGATCGATGATCGCATCGAAGTCGAAGTGAATCCGGCCGATCTTGAATGGGATACATTTCGATCCAGCGGTGCAGGTGGGCAGCACGTCAATAAGACGGAGTCCGCTGTCCGAGCCCGGCATATCCCTTCCGGTATTGTGGTCGAATGCCAACAGGAGCGTTCCCAGCATATGAACAGGGAGAAAGCCCTGCAAATGCTCAAATCCAAGTTGTATGAACGGGAGATCGAACGTAAAATGGCCGAGCGGGAAAAGGTAGAAGCCGGAAAAATGAAAAATGAATGGGGCTCCCAGATCAGATCCTACGTCCTGGACGATCGTCGGGTCAAGGACCATCGCACCGGGTTTACCAATAACAATACAGATGCAGTGCTGGATGGCGATATCGACGGATTCCTGAAAGCCTGGCTGCTGGCCAGACATAAGGTTGAAGAGAACTAGAGGTCAATAAGGCAACTTTTGACCCAGTTAGCATAAGATGCATTTACCTGGACAGTCCAGGAGAGAATACAGGGCACCTCATACGGGTGCCCTTTTTCGATACATGCACGTAACCTTTGTTCATGACTGGATAGTGTTTTGAAAAGAGCGACGCATTCATCGCCTTTCTCCATCGTGCCCTTCCACATATACATACTTTCTATAGCATGTATGTTCATACAGGCCGCCAACCCTTGTTCCAGCGCGGATTGGCCAAGCACTGCAGCTGCTCCCCGACTGGGAAAGGTGACATAGACGAGTTTAAGGTCCATAGAGCAGGATCAGTTCGCGAGTGAAAGAATATAGGATCGAACAAAGGATGACCCATTGGATGCCCAACCCCACAGGTCCACCAATGATCAGGCAAAGGGGCAGGAACACGAAGGAAAGACCGGCTAGTGTGCGCGCCCATGGCATTCGGAGAGCGACCTCCTTTGCAGGAGGATAGTTGTGCTTGACAAGGATGACCACATAGCGGATCCAACCGGCTGTCAGAATCCACCAGCCTCCCATCTCTGTTTTCCAAATGAGAAAACAAGCCACGAATACAAAGAGTGCATCTGATTCCTCATCAAAGAATCCGCCAAAAATCGTTTCTCCCTTCATCTTGCGGGCAACCCAACCATCAACGCCGTCCAGAATGGCGGCACACCACAGGAGCACCGCTAAAGGCACTGCCGGGAAGTGGTTCCAGGAAAGACCAGCACCGAGAATGAGAATGACTCGGAAGATCGTAATGGAGTTCGTCCATAATCGACCACGAGTTTTGGCCCAAATGTGGCTGGTTTTATAAAGGAGAATACCGAAATAGACTCCGATTGAAACAAAAAGCAGATCACTGCCCCATGAATAGATAAACAGCGGACTCATGCCGAGGATCAGCCAGGCCAACGGGGTGGCCCATGATCGGATGGCCATCGTATCTTCCTTCACTGGTTTACCCATTTGGCATATATATCACCGGAAATGACCGTCGACCTGGTATTGGATATCGCTTGGACAAGTTTTTCTCGGGATTGATATGCGGAGAACTGCATTCGGTGTTGTTCCCGTAAAGAATAGTTGTACACATAGGTCCCCAGGTACTCCAACCGATCCAAGACCGCAAACGCCTCTTGGAGATCCTCGCTGAAGAATTCGATGGAGAGATGAGGAAGGGGCTGTAGCAATCCACGCAGAACATCCAGTTCAGAGCCTTCTATGTCGATCTTGCAGAAAGCAGGCAAGCCATATTCTCGAATGAGATCCTCCAGCGTACAGGTAGGAATTTCAATGCACTCATCCCACCGTTCATTCCGGGAGGAGAACCGGGCCATATGTGACTGCCATGCATCATCACGCAGGGTACTGATCGTTGGGGATGCGGAATTGATATGGAGAGTTGCGCTGCCAGAATGACGAGTGATCGCGGCAGGAAGAATGGTCACCTGTGTGTCTTCTGCAAAGCGCCGTTGTAATTCTTCCACACAGCGAGGCTGCGGCTCCACAGCCACCACGATGGCGCCCAGTTGACGCCATACAGTTGTCCGATTGCCCAGATGAGCACCCAGGTCAAAGCACAGGTCTCCCGTTTGAATGAATGCCTGATAAAACAAGCGCATTCTGCGCAGATTTCCCGGTTTCCAATAATAGATCGCTCTGGATCGTAAGATGCCCAGCCAACCTCTGAATGTCGTCATGACTCCAATGGCTTTTCCAGAACGATCTTTCGATAGGTTAACCATCCATTACGAAAACCGGCTTGAACTGCATTGCCGCCGCGTAAGGCATGCAAATACGGGTGAAAGGTAGTCAACCGATGAAAACGTCGATTGAACTGGGCGATCCAACGGTCACGAACCCTGTCTTTTTCCACCCAGGCCGTCAGGTCGTCATTGATCGTCATGAGAAATCCATAGCTGGAGGCCAGCTGGCCCAAGGCATCCGGATCAAGTATTTGTCCGGCATTCCAGAATTGCTGATAATCAGAAACGTCCTGCTTAAATATGAAATGATCAGATGAAGCTGCTGTACTTGGAAAAGTATCGATCAGCACTAACAGTCCTCCCGGTTGAAGGACATTGAATGTTGCCTCTAGAAAGAGCTCCGGATGAGGACTATGAACAAACGATTCTATGGCAAATGCCAAATCAAAATTGGCATTCCACGAGTGGGGAAGGTGATGATAATCGGCCGCGTAAACAGTGATGTCCGGATGTAACTTCGAAAGGTGTTCCGCAGCAAAAATGGCCTGTCGTTGACTCAGGGTGACACCGACAAGGTCGAGATCCAGTCGCGTATTTTCCTGGATATATGCCAAAGATGCGCCCGTACCGCAACCAAGGTCCAGGACTCGAGTCCGGGGCAGGATGGGCCGCTCAATCAAATCGAGGATCAACGTATTGGAATAGTTGGAAGCCTCTTTTGAGGAAGTCACTCCAGGCCCCCACAGAGAGGCATGAATATTTCTGGTTCCACCCGTTTTGCCAAACATATTGAATAGCCTGGTGTTCCTATCGTAATATTGACTGACCTTTTGAGTATGTGGTGTTTCTTGCATATACCGATCATGAGTCTCTAATGTAGTTTTTTTAGCACATTTGTCAGATGGAAAGACAGGCTGAAGTGATGATCCCGACAAGATGGGGCAATTTCACCATGATCGCATACGCAGACCATGAGTCAGAGAAAATGCCGCACCTGGCAATGGTACATGAGCGGTTCAAACCCGGGGCCGATGTCTTTGTGCGTATTCATTCTGAATGCCTCACGGGTGATCTGTGGGGATCGAAGCGCTGTGATTGTGGTGAGCAGCTGGACAAAGCCATGCAAATCGCCTCCGAACAGGGAGGTGTCATCATCTACCTTCGTCAGGAGGGCCGTGGCATCGGTATAATCAACAAGATAAAAGCGTACATACTCCAGGATGCCGGTTTGAATACCATCGATGCGAATATTCACCTCGGGTTTGAAGCAGATGAACGATCGTATGAGATTGCCGTGACCATTCTCAGGGACCTTAATATTTCCGGGATTCGGCTGCTCACCAATAATCCGGAAAAGATCGATGCATTGACACAAATGGGCATTATAGTCAAAGAGCGAATTCCCTTGATCATTCAACCCCAGACCGGGAATGCGGAATACCTGCGCACCAAACAGGATCAAATGGGGCATATGCTGGATTTGAAATAGGGACTATGGATGCTCGCGCATTGTGGCATATCGATCCCACTCACTCTTTGCTTCGACAGCAGACCCTGAATAAGCTGGGCTCAGGTGATTGTCTGGTCCAGACCAGATATTCCATGGTCAGTATCGGAACAGAGCGCTTAGTCAGTAGAGGAGGGGTGAGTCCTGCTGCATATGGACCCATGAAAGTGCCTTATATGCAGGGTGAATTTTCCTTTCCATTGACCTATGGGTATTCACTGACAGGGGAGGTGGTAGATGGTCCGCAGGAGTGGCTGGGGGAGCGTGTGCATGCGATGCATCCGCATCAGGATCGATGTGTGATCCACAGTCGGGATCTGACCGTCATTCCAGACAACATTCCTTTGGATCGTGCCATCCTGGCGAGCAATATGGAGACGGCCGTCAATGGGGTTTGGGACGGGCAACCCATGATGGGGCATCGAATTCTGGTGATCGGATATGGTTTGATCGGGGCATTGATAGCCTACCTGCTAAAACCGATTCCAGGCGTCATCCTCCATATTCACGAGATCCAACCCGTTCGCCAGGACCTGGCCAGCCGGCATGGACATGATGTGCTGGCGGGAGAAGCAGATCTGGCGGAGAGCTACGACCTCATCTTTCATACCAGCGCTTCCGCCGAAGGGCTCCAGTTTGCGATTGATCATGCTGGGATGGAAGGTAGGATAGTTGAAATGAGTTGGTATGGAGATCAGAAGGTCAGCCTGGAAATGGGTGCTTCATTTCACTATAAACGGAATCAGATTTTCAGTTCGCAAGTGTCGCATCTGGCGATCCCCGCACGTCCACAATTTGATCATCAAAGACGAAAAGACCTGGTTTTTCAATTGCTGGCAGATGAAAACCTCCAGAGTTATTTGGGTGAATGTATTCCGTTTGACAAGTCTCCTTCCTTTTTTGATGATTTACGAAAGCAACCGTTTTCAGGGTTGAACGCCTACTTTTCATATGACTAAAACTGGTTGCCATGTATGAATTGACAGTTTCTGATCATGTCATGATCGCACATTCCTTGCCGGATCCATTTTTCGGCCCGGCGCAACACGTTCATGGTGCAACATTTGTGGTCCATGCTGGATTTTCAACCACCCTGCTGACAGATGAACAAGTCGTCCTGGATATTGGCAAGGCGATCACCATCCTCAAAGAAGTGCTGTCGACCCTGAACTACAAGAATCTCGACGACCTTCCACAATTTGCAGGCAAGCTGACCACTACAGAAGCCCTGGCAGCGCATATTCATACGCTCATCTCCGCAAGGGTTCGATCCTTCTTTATTGGAACATTGAAGGTAACCCTAGAAGAGTCACCAGTAGCCCGTGCCAGTTATACCGCTTCAGTAGAACCGTAGTTATGAAGTTCGTCTTTCGTGTTCCGGATCCCAACTTGTTTACCTCCGGAGGGAATGTGTATAATGACCGGCTGATGCGTGCTTTGTCCGATGCTGGTTTCCAGGTGGTCCTGCATGCAGAGGATCAACCTCCTGGGCCATTGTCCGACCTCACTTTGTGGGACACACTTTTTCTACCGTCTCTTCTTCAACAGAAAAACATCCATCCGCCGGGAATTCAGGCGCTTATTCTGCATAGCGATTCTGCACATTTACGCCAATCGCTGGAGTTGCTCAAGCAAATGGGGGTCGTCCTGATCACCACTGGTCAATATCTCTATGATCAGATCATCGAACAAGGGTTCTCCAAACAAGACTGCCTGCTCCTGGAGCCCGGTGGATTTCAGCCCGTGGTTCAACGTGTATCTGCTCCGGATGTACCAGTAAACCTCGCAATGGTCGCCAACCTGACCAAGGATAAAGGTGTATTGTCCTTCTTCTCCCAATGGCCAAACACAATACCACCTGATCCAACAGCCTTGCATTTCCATTTGTATGGGGACCCCTCGATTGATCCAGGACATGCCCGAGAAATTCTGGGTATCTGCAACAGTCTCGAATGGAAAGAGGTCGTGACCTTTCATGGGATTGTGCCTCAGGTGCAATTATTTCAGGAACTTGCACATTGCCATGCCTTGATATCAGTTTCACGGACGGAAACCTATGGCATGGCAATACGCGATGCACGGGCGGCAGGATTGCCTGTTCTCGCCTTGCTTGGAGGAAATATTCCATATCTGATCGAGGATGGGACGGATGGGAAGCTCTATCCCGATTTGACCTCCATGATCACCGACCTGATCAGCTTTTCAGCACACCCTGTACAATCCTGTCATTGGTTACAGGGCTTTTCTCCCCGTCCGTTGAACATCCCATCCTGGAAGCAGCAGGCAGAAAAGCTCGCAATTTGGATGAGGCGCGCGTAAGCAACGATTCAGATCCCTTTTTGAAAAACACGTGCTGTAGTACCTGGCGGCCCATTTTGTGGCTCCAATAGATACCGGATAAGGGAGTATACGCCTTCGTGATGCCAATGGATAGAATCCTGGACGGGTGGTGTCAAACCGGGCGCAAAGTCAAGGATGGACAAAAGTGAATCCACTCGATTCCCTTTGGAGATCACATGCAGGGGAACGGCATAATCGTTGATCTGGTCCCAGATCTGGTGCTCCATGGCCGGTGGCTGGTGATCGCCAATCAGAATGAAGAGGTCGTCTTTATTGGCCTTATGGGTAATGAATTGTTCCAGGAAATCCCATTCATATTCAACGCATGCGAGGTACCGGTCCATGATGTCTGCCTCCATTGCGGAATCTGGATAAGGGTTTGTTTTGATGTCATTCAGAGCGCGAAAATCGGACCGCACGAGGGGTGGGGGATACCAGGGCGTATGGCTGTCCAGGGTGATGAAGAAAACCATCTGCGGCGTATCCGCCCCTCGAATACGACTGTCCCAAACATATTCTAATGCAAATTGGTCTGGTATGCCACCCATGGAATTGAAAGGAAAGCCGGTATAAGGGATATCCGGAAAAAGTACCCAATCATCGAATTCATGAAAAGTGGCGACAGCTTCATAGGGAATCATGGCGTCGATCTTTTCATCCGTGCGCATCGTATTGATCCGATGGGTGGTGTATCCGTGCGCATTGAGATATCGGACCAGATGTGGATAGGTGAATGACAGGTCAAATAGCTGATTATAGGTGATCTGATCGGCAATGTGAATACCCATGAGGGCGGATGAAAAAGAAAGCCAGGAGCGGCCTCCTTTGATGGGGGCCAGGGAATAGGTGGAACGTCCGGTCCACCCCTGCTCCTTCATCCGTTCTTCTCGAATGGTCATTCTTTCCTGAAAGGGCTCACGGATATATTCGGAAAGAAAGGGCACCGCGCCATATGACTCAATGAAAATGAGGTAAATATTGGGTCGATGCACCAAACTGTCTCGAGACCAGCTGGCGTAGACGTCTGACCGGGCAAGAATATGATCAAATGGGTCCAATTTATCCAACGCCAGAGCGTCCAGAATACGAGGAGTCAGCCATTGACTGTTCAATCGGAGGTCGTGAATGTCGGCATGATGATATCGAAGCTGGCTGACCAGGATATAGAACAGGATTCCACATGTCCATATTTGCCCTGAACGTTGAGATAGCGCCAGCTCACCACTTGCCAAAGCCATGCGGAATGCCTTCATACACATCCAGAAAAGAATGCCCAGGATGATGACAGTGCAGATTAGAACCAGGGGAAAAGAAATGCCATTTCCGGCGAGAAAGACAGGCAAAACCTCCTGGACCAGGCTCCATTCATTTTGTATGTAAGGGGGCTCGCCATAAATGCCCATCATGATAGCGTAGTAACATTGAAAGCTAAAAATCAATATGTACGTTGCTGTCGAACTCCAAACGACGATGGCTTTGTGGCGCAGATATCGCTGAATAAAAGCGGCCAAGGAGAAAAGAATACTCCACTCAGCCAGGAGACGAAATGGATTGTAGTTGTGATTGAGGAATAGGGCACTGAGTCGGCCCTCCACATCCAGATTGAGGATGCCACCAATGGGTGTCCATCCGGCAACTGCCTGGTAGGCAATGGTGATCGGAACAAACAGGATAATGTTGCTGGCTAACATCCAAACCAGCCACTTCAATGTGACCCAATCGCGTACCTCCCGTCCTTCCATCGAGCCAAGATACTGCACCCTGAGTTGTTGCAAAAGCCGCTGGTCACGTACCTTTGGTAAAGAAGGGTGCGAAAGGCAGGGCATCCCAATCACGATGAAATTATCACTGAACCATATCCATTGGTTGCGCCTGGCTACGGGATCACTGTTTCTGGGTAAACTCATGCAATCCATGTGGGCGACCAATCCAGTGATCGAATTCCTGGGCTATGAATCCTGGATGGCACCTGTTGTCACATGGTGGATGCCATGGGAGCAATATGCGACGCAGATCTACCCCGGACTGTCCGAAGGGGCTGCCTGGTTGTGGACCGTGGTCTTTGCGATTGCGGTCGTAGGAGTCATCCTTCCCGGTCGTCAATCTAATTGGTTGATTTATCCGGGGATCATTCTGTTGCTTTTAGATGCGATCATGTCGACTGCGGGAGAATATTACTGGGTTGGAAGTATCCTGGATAAAATATTGATGTGGTTGACGCCAATTTGTTATCTGTCAGCGATATATGCGGAGGATGAGAAGAAATGGTTGAGGCTGGCGCGATATGGAGTCTCCATCGTATTTCTGGTGCACGGCCTCTATGCGCTTGAGGTCATGCCGCGGCCAGGATATTGGACTGAAATGGTGAGTACCGCAATAGGTGTGACCAATCAGGCCGCGACGTGGATGTTGTGGGTCATCGGCGTACTGGATATCCTGGCAGCCCTGTTCTTTCTGGTGATACGGCCCGTCCCGGCCCTTGTCTGGTATTACTTGATCGGATGGGGACTGTTGACGGCATTAGGTCGACTCATCGGATTCGTCCATGTAGGTACCTGGTATGATCTGCTGATCAACTGGTCTTACGAAACATTGATTCGGCTGCCTCATGGACTGGTCCCCTTGGCCATGTTCGTCCAGATCAAGAGGGATTAAAGCCCGAGAATCTCAGCCATACGCAGTAAGTCCGGATTAAATACTTTGATTTGTTGGATCGAGTCATTAAAATCAGTGAATACGATATCTTCATTGACCTGACCCACCATGACATTTCGTTGTCCGGCCAAAAGCCCTTCCACCGCGCTGTATCCCAGTTGACTTGCCAGCACCCTGTCTTGTGCAGTAGGTGATCCACCTCGTTGCAGATGGCCGATAATGGCCACCTTGGTCTCGTAATAATCAAACTCCTGATTGATGGCATCGGCGATTGCCTGTGCGCCACCCAATGGGTGGCCTTCCGCTACGATCACCAGGCTGAAAAGCTTCTTTCGTTTCGCACCGGCTTTCAGCTGCTGGATGACTTCCTGGATGGTCGTTTCACGTTCCGGAAGCATCACGAATCCGGCACCACTGCCAATGCCCGTATACAGAGCGATATAACCCGAATGCCGGCCCATCACCTCAATAAAGAACAACCGGTTGTGACTGTCAGCGGTATCTCTGATCCGATCAACGGCTTCGACAGCGGTATTTACAGCTGTATCAAATCCGATGGTGAAATCTGTGCCATACAGGTCATTATCTATTGTGCCGGGGATCCCGATGAAAGGGATGTCGTATTCTTGAGAAAAGATCTGGGCACCTGTGAAAGTGCCATTTCCACCGATCGCAATACACGCATCGATATCCTGAGCTACCAAACTTTCATAGGCCAATTTCCGGCCCTCGGGGGTTCGGAATTTTTCACTGCGGGCTGTTTTCAGAATGGTCCCACCTCGGTGGATGATGTTGGCGACATGACTGGTTTCAAGGCGCTCAATTTCTCCGTTGATCATGCCTTCATATCCGCGATAGATACCATAAATGTGTAGATCATTGTATGTAGCGGTTCGCACGACGGCACGAATGGCTGCATTCATACCGGGAGCATCTCCCCCAGAGGAGAAAACTGCAATTCGCTTGATGGGTTGTTCCATAAGGCCTGTCATAAACGATTAAGAAAAAGAATGTTGGCGATGGTAAGACACCAGAGGGGCAATCGGCTTGGGTATGATCACACCTTTCTGAAGATGAAATTCCGAGAGGACTTCTAGCAGCAAGTCCTTGAAGTAAAAGGCGATAGACCCAATGAAGTGGATGGGCAGACGTTCATGGCCTTCATATTTGAGGACATGCCGACTGATGAATTCCCGAAAACTGGATTTGGCAAGTTCCTGGAGATATGTTGATCCCAGATGTTCATGGATGAAGGTGGCCAGAGAGGCGAGATAGACATTGGGAGCAGGACCATAGATTTGATCGAGCACCATGCTCTTATCAGGAGCGATCTCTTTTCGAAAGGCAGCCATCAATTCATCCGGTAGTTCTCTGTAAAAAAAGGCGCGAATCAGATACTTACCCAAATGGGAACCACTGCCTTCATCTCCGACGATATACCCCAGACTGGCGACATTGTCCAGGATGTCACCGCCATCGTAGAGGCATGAATTGGAGCCCGTACCCAGGATGCAGGCAATGCCTGGCGAATTACCACACGTTGCCCTGGCAGCGGCCAGGAGGTCGTGTTCCACATGGATGGTTGCTCGGGTAAAGACCCTTCGCAGACCGTCCGTCATGATATGCACTCGTTTTTCATCTGAACAACCTGCACCGTAATAATAGACAGCATTCACCCCGGTGACATCTGCTACCGGAACCAGGTCGCGGTTCAACACCTCTTCAATCTGGTCAGCAGAATGGAGGAATGGATTCAGACCCATGGTTTGCAGGGAGAGCTCCTGTCCATCCCTGGAGGTGAAGATCCAGTCGGCCTTGGTAGAACCACTGTCGGTGATAACGATCATGAATGTCGGTTATGCTGCATGGAACAAATGTAGGGCTTGACCTGCAGAACAGTGAGTGCCCGACAGGTTTTCAATTGCGTAAGGTCGGCTGTCGGCAAACCTGAGGTGTAATGGCCTTATTCAATACCTTTGCCCCGAATAAACCACGAGAATGAAGAAGATCGCAGTCATCGGAGCCGGGACAATGGGAAATGGGATCGCACATGTTTTTGCGATGAAGGGGTATGCAGTCAATTTGATCGATGTTTCAGAATCTGCCCTGGACAAGGCTATAGCGACTATTTCGAAAAACCTCGATCGCATGATCGCCAAGGGAAAGTTGGAGGAATCGGGCCGGGCCGAAACGTTGGGACGAATCACCTCCATGACATCCATTGCCAGTGGTGTGACAGACCGAGATCTGATCGTTGAAGCCGCCACGGAAAATCCGGACCTCAAACGCAAGATCTTTCAGGAGATGGATGCCCATGCACCGGCACATGCCATATTGGCGACAAATACATCATCCATTTCTATCACCTGGATCGCCGCAGCTACAAACAGACCCGATCAGGTAATCGGGATGCATTTTATGAATCCTGTTCCGGTGATGAAATTGGTAGAGGTCATTCGTGGATATGCCACCTCTGATGATGTTTCTTCCCGAATCATGTCCCTATCCGAGGGATTAGGCAAAATACCTGTGGAAGTCAATGACTACCCCGGGTTTGTGGCCAACCGGATCCTCATGCCCATGATCAACGAAGCCATCGAGACACTGTTCGAAGGGGTAGGAGGGGTAGATGAAATCGATCAGGTAATGAAGTTGGGAATGGCCCATCCAATGGGCCCATTGCAGCTTGCGGATTTTATCGGATTGGATGTTTGCCTTTCTATAATGAAGGTTCTGCACGATGGATTTGGCCGGCCGAAATATGCTCCGTGCCCCTTATTGGTCAATATGGTAGCTGCGGGTAAATTGGGAATCAAGTCAGGTGAAGGTTTTTATCGCTATGATCCAGTTACTCGGGAGAAAGAAGTTGCCCCGTTCTTCAAGCGTTAGTCCAGCCCTTCTTTCAATCGGTCGATATCCCGGCGATCTCTTTTTGTCGGGCGTCCCAGCCCTTTGTCTCTATGTTCACCCCGACCGGATCGAGCGAGATACCAGGATTCGAACTTGTGCAATTCCTCCTCTGGGGTGTGATCGATGACGCAGGTTTGAGCGATGGGGGCACCAACCCGTTTCTCAATGAGCTTGACTACTTCCAGGTCATAGAAGATCCCGTTCTTTTTAACGGTGATCCGATCCCCTGTGACCACAGTTTGGGAAGCCTTGACAGCCACATCGGCCACCACTACCTTGCCTTCCCGACAGGCATCTGTTGCCTGGGAGCGACTCTTGAAGAACCGCACAGCCCAGAGCCATTTGTCTATTCGTACTTTTTCCAGTGTTTCCATCAGCTCGATAATCCGGGAAGTTGGGGGTTCAGGGCAATCAGGGTATCATATACTGTTTGGGCAACGACATAGTTGCGATACCACTCTTTGTTGGCTGGAACGACGTACCAGGGAATTGCACTCCGATTGAGGATGTCCTCATAGCAGGTCATATACTGATCCCATCGCTCGTGTTCGTCCCAATCCGCAGGATTGTGTTTCCATTGTTTACGCGGGTTGTCGATCCGCTCCTGCAGTTTTTCCCGTTGTCGCTCCTGGTCCAGATGCAAATAGAACTTCAGGATGACTGTGCCATTGTCAAACTGAAGGAGGTCTTCAAATGCGTTGATGGCAGAAAGTCGTTTGTCGACCCTGTCCTCATCGATCCAACGATGGACCCGTTGGATAAGGATATCTTCATAATGTGACCGGTTGAAGATCTGGATCGCACCTCTGCGAGGAGCTTGTTGATGTACGCGCCACAAGAAATCATGTGCGAATTCTTCGCTGGTTGGTTTTTTAAAGCTGTAGACATGGACGCCGGCTGCACTTGATTCGCCAAATACCGTTCTGGCTGTCCCATCCTTTCCACACGCATCCATGCCTTGCAACACCACGAGGATGCTATGCTTGCTCTCTGCATACAGAGAGTGCTGGAGTTCCCCGATCTGCTTGACGAGGTGTTTCGTCTTTTTTCGAATATCCTTCTTCGATACGGAATCCGGAGGATTGGGATTGAGCTCACCAATACGAATGGTCATAGCTTAGGCATACATTTTTGTGCGCTTCACAAGGTAGGGCAGAAGGATCTGACGATATCCCTGATGAATATCCGCTTCCACAAAATCAATCCGATATTGCAGACATCGTTCCCGGAGATGCTTGATATAACTGCTCATTTGGCGCTTGTACTCTTCTTTTACCTGGGAGGATTGGACCTTGATGCTGTCGCCTGTTTCAATATCGATGAATTCATAAGGCCGGTCCGGAAAGTCGAAGTCGACCTCCTTTGATTTGTCGACAGTATGGAAGAGGATGACCTCATGTTTGTTGTGTTTCAGATGCCGCAGTGCCTGAAAGAGTTCATGTTCATCCTCCATTCGTTCGAACATATCACTGAAGAGGATCACCAATGAACGGCGATGGATCTTTTCGGCCAGATAGTGGAGGGTTTCAGCGGCACTGGTGCCTCGATTGATCGGGTTCTCCTGGTATGCATTGTCCAAATGCGCCACCAGTTGCTTGTAATGCGAGGTGCTTGATTTTGCAGTGGTTTGTACCTTGATCTCATGATCGAACAAGGTCAATCCAAAGGCATCCCGCTGCTTGCGTAGCAGCAACATCAATGCTGAACTGGCCAGAGCAGAAAAGATGAATTTATTTCCTGGATGGAGGGGGTCTGGTTCCTTCAGAAAGGGGAAGAACATGGAAGAAGAGCGATCCACTACGATTTGACATCGCAGGTTCGTTTCTTCCTCAAAGCGTTTGGTGTACAGCCGGTCGGTTCGGGCAAATACCTTCCAGTCAATGTTTCGTGTACTTTCCCCCGGATTGTATATCCGGTGTTCTGCAAATTCAACAGAAAATCCGTGGAAGGGGCTCTTATGGAGCCCGATGATAAATCCTTCGACAACCTGGTTGGCTAACAATTCCAGGTTCATGTGTTGTTGGATCCGATCCCGCTCGAATATGGACATAGTGGTTGGTGTCTTATCGTTCTAAACGGAAGAATAGGGAAAAAGATTGGAATCCCCCATCCACAATGCGAATGATTATACCCGAAAATAAAAAACCCGACCATGATCCATGGCCGGGTTTCCAATATCTTGACGAGGTGATCAGGCGAGCTGCTCCTCGATCTTTGTGGTCAGATTCTGCTTGGTAGTGACACCGACGATCTTTTCGACAGGTTCTCCATTCTTGAAGATCAGGATCGTTGGAATACTGCGGATGCCATACTTCATGGACACTTCCGGATTGTGGTCAACGTTCAGTTTGCCAACGGTGACCTTATCAGAATATTCAGTCGCCAATTCTTCGATGATCGGTCCGATCATTCGACATGGGCCGCACCATTCGGCCCAAAAATCAACTACAGATACCCCGCTGTCCAGGGCCTTTTCTTGAAAGTTTGTATCGGTGAATTCAAATGCCATTACTATAGATTTTGAAGCTGAACAGATTTCGCGGGAAAGAGTTGCAAATTTAGACCAATGCGTCTAGAAATCGCGATTTTTTAAGAGAATATTTACATCTGACGCCACCTTGGCCTGGATCAAGTTGAGGAATTGTATCGTCTCTGCTGTGACACTTTCCAGCGCCGCCTGAATATCCCATGCGGCTCGGTTTCGTGGTTCGATTGCATTGGAGATACCTCTCAGACAGATGAATGGAATATCTTCTCCAAGAGCCACTTGAAACACCGCCGCCCCTTCCATACTCTCCAGGTCATATTCGTACCGTATACCCATCTCCTCGATTGTCTTTCTTGAACCAGGTATGGTGTTAACCGTGATCGCTGTGGCAGCCGGAAGGTCCAGATCCGATCCCACGGGATACTTCGGGCGTAATGATCGATTCGTCCACATGGAGTGATCTCCATCCCATAGCTTGAGCTTGAACATATCCAGGAATCCCCCGTCTGCGGTTTCTGCACCAATATCCGCAAAGCGCTCTTCTGCGACACGCACACATTGGCCGATCGAAAAACGCCCGGGTTGAGCGCCGGAAATGCCGATGTGGATCAACAGATCCGGAGGATCAAGTACCAGTGTCTTTCCCAATTGATAGGTGGTCATCGGGATGCCGGCGCCGGTGACCATACCGCGGATGGAAAGCCCGTTCCATCCGTGCCAATCTACGTCAGCAGGGAAAGGGAGCTCCAGCTGATCAAACAGAGGCTTCAATTCCAGTAAAGTGGCAGCCGCGATCAGGATGCGTTGGCTCATGGCTGAGAAAAGCGATAACGAAATCCGGCTGAAGGCGTGAAGCCGAGATAGGCATGATGACCCGCTGCGACATCCAGCGACCATCTGGACTGCCATTGATAGCCCAGACCGGCAGTAAATCCATTGTTGAGGGATTGATATCCGATGCGCACCGGAAGTTGTGGTAGCGGACGGTAGGTGATGCCCACCCGGATATCACTCTGAAAGTCGGCTTCCTGAAGCCACTCTGTTGATAGTGTTACTGACTCGGAGAGCGCATAACTCAACGTTGCCTGGTAATACACCGGTAGATCCTCTGTTCCGGAGGTGGCGATCGAAAAAGGATATCGTAGGATAACGCCCAGATCCAATCCTGATAGGATGGGGAAGACCAGGCCTCCTGTGATTCCCATGGCATAGGTATGCCCATAGTCGGCCAGATCCAGATAATACAGGTCCATCCCGATACCAGCGAAGAGTCGGTTCCAGAGTTTATGACCGAAAGACAGATGAGTAGAAATGGCTCGATAGCCGTTGACACCGGAATAGCCGATGCCTGCCCCCACCGCACCGGACCCTGCCTGAACAGCGGCATGCGCATAGGTAATGGCAAGGTCATTCAAACCAAATGGCTGGACCAGAAAGGCGCCTGCTTCAGCCGTTTTTAAAGCACCGAGAATAGCGGGATTCCCCAAAGGTTGGTACCGACTCCGATCCAGAGACTGGATCCCCCCCTGGCCAATACTGGCCGGGTCATAGGATCGGGGAATGCCCAATTGTCCGAAGGCTGATTCAAACAGGAATATGAACAGGAGTAGGAGAATCGCACGCATGGATTCAAAGATACCAAGACCATTGGTTTCCATAGCAATCCAGTATGTTTGCACAGATGGCAAAGTTTCGCTCCAACCACAACAAAGTATCGGGTGTCGGAAAGGCACGAATGTTTATTTGGATCATCGCTATGGTGGCCATGATCCTGATGATCTGGTATTGGATGCAGAGTATGCAATCTGCCAGCGCCTAAACTGTAACTGATCATGAGCAAAGAATTAACATTCATCAAGGAGATCCAATCCGGATATACCTTTAAAGGTGAGTCAATTGTCCTTGGTGGCGCCATGCTCGATGCAGTCGCTCTTCAGGACACGTTGGTCAGTATTCCATTGAAAACCATGAATCGTCATGGATTGATCAGTGGCGCTACAGGAACAGGGAAGACAAAGACACTTCAGATCCTCGCAGAGCAGTTATCGGCCCATTCGGTTCCGGTTCTACTCATGGATATCAAAGGAGACCTGAGTGGTATAGCAACTCCCAATGAGGGGCATCCAAAAATTGATGAACGCCATGCACGGATCGGCTTGCCCTTTATTCCGGGGTCAAGTCCAGTTGAATTTCTGACGCTTTCCGGAGAAAAAGGTGTTCGATTGCGAGCTACTGTTGCTGAGTTTGGCCCTGTTTTATTTTCGAAGATTCTCGCATTGAACGATACTCAGGCGGGAATCATGGCGGTTATTTTCAAATATTGTGAGGATAAAGAGCTGCCGCTTCTCGACCTGGAAGATGTCAAACAGGTGATGTTGTATCTCTCCGACGAAGGAAAAGAGGAGTTACAAAAGATCTACGGTCTGATCTCTACTTCCTCTGTCGGAGCGATCATGCGCAAGATCGTCGAACTGGAACAGCAGGATGCCCAACGATTTTTTGGTGAACCTTCATTTGAAGTAGATGACCTGTTGCGTTTGAACAAGGATGGGAAAGGGATTATTTCCATCCTTCGGCTCACGGATATTCAGGATCGCCCCAAGCTGTTCAGCACCTTTATGCTCCAGATATTAGCCGAAATCTATTCGACGTTCCCGGAAGAAGGTGATTCGGATCTACCCAAACTGGTCATGTTCATTGATGAGGCCCACCTGATTTTTGCTGAAGCCAGCAATGCTCTGCATGACCAGATAGAGACCATGATCAAGCTCATCCGATCCAAAGGGGTAGGTATCTTCTTCGTGACGCAGAATCCTGCCGATATACCGGATGATGTGCTCGGCCAATTAGGTTTAAAGATCCAACATGCACTGAGGGCCTTTACAGCAAAAGACCGGCGGGCGATCAAGCTGGCTGCTGAAAATTATCCCTTGACAACTTACTATCAAACAGAACAGCTGCTGACAGAGATGGGCATAGGGGAGGCCTTCATTTCAGCATTGAACGAAAAAGGCATTCCCACCCCCCTCGTACATACCCTGCTGAGAGCGCCTCAGTCACGTATGGATATTTTGTCAGAAGAGGAGATTGACCAGGTCAACCGGCACTCTGTCCTGATCCACAAGTACAACCGAGATATTGATCGGGATAGTGCTCATGAGATTCTGGAAGAGAAGATGAAAATTGCTCGAACTGAAGAACACAAGGAGGTAACCAAACAAACCTCACGTCGCAGCGGGCGAAAGGAAAAGAGTTTCCTGCAGGAATTTTTTAGCAATACCACCACCCGGCAGATCGGGCGCACTGTAGCTCGAGAAGTGACAAGGGGAATTCTGGGTGTGCTTGGCTTGGGTGGATCTACACGAAAAAGATAATGAAAGACATTAAGTAAAGTGTCTTAACAGATTGATCTATCGATTTTTATTGTCATTCACAGGTTGACCGATGTGATCATTTTTATATTGCATGGTAAACCGATCCCAGGGTGTTCTCCTGAAGTAGTCATCCGCAAAATACATGAGGATCATCTGGAAGTCATATGGATTCTGATATCCGGGTATGGGCTGGATCACATTCAGATTCTCGTCCAGAAACACGATGGTTGGATAACTGAGTCGACCACGCATCAATTCGGCAGCGAGTTCATGATAGCCTCTTTTCCCGTTGCGCACATAGCTGTATGTTTTGCCGTTGAATTCGATATCCTCGGCATACTCTGCATCAAACTTGACAGCGATATATCGGTCATTGACATAATTGACCACGTCATCCTGATGGAAAGTTTTCTGATCCATGACACGACACCACCCGCACCATTGGGTGTAGATATCGATCATGATCTTCTTATTTTCTAGCCTGGCTTGTTCGACGGCTTCTGGGAAATCGACCCAATGGATCTCAGTCTGTGCGGTCACACCAGAGTAGTGTACCATCAGGCAAGTCAATAAAAGATATTTCAGCACAGGTTTCATTAGAGCAAAGTAACAATGGAATAACCTCAACACCAAACACTCTTTCCATTGAGATGGAGCCTTTAATAAAAGATTAACGATTCGGAATGAGGTCTTTAGGAGTTATAGCGTGAATGTCGGAACCAACTGAATTCATTCGTCCCGAGAGAGAAGTGATCTTCCGGGTTGGCAAACCCGCCCGGGGCAGGTGTTCCCTGTCCGAGATACTGATCGGTGGAGGAAAGAATAGCTTCATCCCATAGATCCGCGTCCAGAAAAGATTGGATAATAGTGGCCCCACCTTCGACGAGGATACTGCTCAAACCATTTTCCGCCAGCAGAGCCAGTATACCTTTTAGGCCGGCAGCAGGTTGGACTTCTTTTATTTTTACATGAACGGGCCAATTTCCTGCTTTGGAGGGTGAAACTTCTCGAATGATCCACGTTTCAGTCGGTCCCTTGAAGATGGCCAGTTCTGGATGGAGCCGATGATGGAGATCAGGAATAATGCGGATCGGGCTCTTCCCCCAAAAAAGCCGGTTGGTCAGTCGAGGATCATCGATCAACGCTGTGCGCGTTCCGATCAGAATACCATCGACGCGATTCCGGAGACGATGGACCAGGCGCCAGGAGGGAGCGTTGCTCAAATTGACCTGCCCGGATTCCCGGCCGATGAATCCATCTCGACTGATGGCCAGTTTCAATATGACGTATGGCCTCTTTTCCGTCATGTATGTGTTCCGGATCTGCGCCTGGTATGATCCCTGTGCAGGGAGAACGTCTGTAATCACTTCCACACCCTTGGACCGGAGGATATGCACACCTTTCCCATTGACCCCTGGACTCTGATCAATGCTGCTGATGACGACTCGTTGAATGCCGGATTTCAGAATGAGGTCAGTACAAGGTGGGGTCCGACCATATACACAACACGGCTCGAGAGTGACATAAAGTGTGGCCTGGGAAATCAATTCCTGGTGTTCCGGACGAACAGATCGCAAAGCATTTACTTCTGCATGAGCCTGCCCGTGAACAGAATGGTATCCTTCGCCAATGATCTGACCCTGAAACACTAAAACGGCTCCCACACCCGGATTCGGAGACGTGTCGCCTTCGGCGAGGCGGGCCAGGTCGAGAGCCCGTTGCATGAATTGTTCGTGAATGTCTTGTGTCATGATTGTCTGGAGACAAGGGCAATATCGGGATAATTCTCTTCCTCCTTGCCGGGGATGCCCTACATTTGGCGCTGAAATAGATGCACTGACTGTGTTATATAAGATAAAACTCAACAATAGCGATGATCTGGTGCTGGTCGATGGCCATGTTTATGAGCATCTGGCTACAGATCCATTCTTGAGTGAGATCGGTCTGTTGGATGGTTTACGAAAACACTCAGGGGGAGGTGTCGTATTCCAGAAATTGTGGCGACAACCAGGGGGGAAAGCTACTACCAGGACAATTTATCTCCACCGGTATATCGCCGAACGATTTCTGACTCACGTGGATGTACCCGGTGAGAAGGAGGTCGTCCGCTGTAAAAATGGCAACAAGCTTGATTGTCGGCTCGAAAATCTTTTCTGGTCTACACGAGCCGAATCAGCCAGGCTTCGAAAAACCAGGAATAGATCAGGTTTTAAAGGGGTGTATCGAGAATACAACAAGTATAGAGCTGTCATCTCGGTTGACCAGAAAAATATCCATCTGGGCATGTTTGAAACGCCAGTGGAAGCGTCGAAGGCCTATCGGAAAAAGGCCTCCGAGTTATTGGGTTTGATCGGTAAACAGCAGACTGAACAGGTGAGTGTCAAACCACAAGCTTCAGAATTCAAAGAGTAATCAACTTGCTATCAGAAATTAGTAAATTTGTTCTAATTGCTAACTATCAGGCGACTATATGGGATGGTTTAAACGATTAAAAGAGGGAATTACTACGGCTACAAAGCATAAGAAAGAAGCACCAGATGGTGTCTGGTACAAGTGTGATGTATGCAAGGAGGCTTCCACAATGAAGGAGATGAAGGAGAACCTTTTTCTCTGTCCACATTGTGATGCCCATACCCGTATCGGGTCTTACGACTATTTCGATTTGCTGTATGATGGCAAGTACGAAGTTTTGTTTGATAACCTGACCGCTCTCGATACATTGGAATTTGTGGATATCAAGCCCTACACACAGCGACTGGAAGAGGCCGTTCTGAAGACAGGTTTGAAAGAAGCAATGTCTGTTGCAGAAGGCAAGATCAACAAACGCCCCCTGGTGATTGCAGCCATGGATTTTCGCTTTATTGGCGGTTCCATGGGAGCAGTGGTCGGCGAAAAGATCGCGAAATCAGTAGATCATTGCATCGAACATCAGATTCCCCTGTTGATCATTTCCAAATCGGGTGGAGCGAGGATGATGGAGTCCGCTTTCTCCTTGATGCAAATGGCGAAGACTTCAGCAAAGTTGTCCCAGCTCGCTGCCGCCAAATTGCCATATTTATCGTTGATGACCGATCCTACAACAGGTGGTGTGACCGCTTCATTTGCAATGTTGGGTGATATTAACATGGCCGAACCAGGTGCCTTGATCGGATTCGCCGGTCCAAGGGTCATTCGCGAGACAATCAAGCAGGACCTCCCGGATGGATTTCAGAATTCAGAATTTTTGATGGAACACGGGTTTATGGACTTTATCGTCCATCGGAAGGATCTGAAAGAAAAACTTTCCGATTTGCTTCTTTTATTTGGCAATGCAGCGGCCTGATTTGAACGGTTTCTTTACTTCAGATCCATCTTAAAAGGAGTAACAGACAAACACCTGGTCCAGAGGACGAAACGCCTGGAGAAGATCGTCTATCCACTGGTGTCCATATCGGGCCAACCAGGGGAGCATGTTTTCAGTTCGTTCCTGCAATTTTCCATCGGGAAAGAGACGATCATACAGTGATCTGATCTGCTGAACATCACGCTCATGCAGTTGCTTCAACCCACGAGTCATCTTGGTTTCCAGTGTTTGTAACAGTTTGTCAATTTGAACTTCAGTGGATTCGGCACTTCGCTCCAATGTCGGATCAATTGCACTGCATTTTTCCTTGACCTGAATCATGATCTTCTGGAGAGCTCGTTTTTCTTTTTCGAGATCGGCAGTCAACTCAGATTTTTCATGGACATATTCCTGAAGAAGCCTTTCCATTGGGTGAAAAGTGGATTCCAGCGATAGCCCAAGCTTAACGAGTTTTTGTTGCGTGATCTCATCGATCAATTGTGCAGAATGTCTTCGGATCAGGATCGGGTAGGGGATGGAAGCTTCTTTGAATAATGAAGACAGCTGTACCCAATAGGCCAGTTCTCCAGCCCCACCGACAAATGCGAGATTAGGAAGTATCGATTCCTGAAGCAAAGGCCGCAAAATTACATTCGGGCTGAATCGCTCGGGATGCTGGTGCAGTTCCTGGATCATTTCTTCCCTGGACCAGGCATGCGATTTGGATACTGTACGGAAGCCTGAATGATCATCGGATTCAATTCGATCACGCTGTTGATCAAGGAGGTAGAACAAGTTGATAGCCCTGACGTGAGCCTGCTGTTTGAATCCTGCCTGGTCGAGTTCCTCCAGAGTCTTCTCCACCACCGGCTTGCTGAAGCCGTTGGTCAATTCATCCTCGAACAGGGGTATACATACACTTTTGGCGATCGGCGAATCCATATCAACAACCACCAAACCATGCTTGCCGAACAATTGATGCAGGAATTGGAATGTCGACCTCCCGAATCGGGTATCTTCTGTATATGCATTCTTCAAAAGTTCTACAGCCTCTCTGCCAAAAGGCAGCGGTTGAAACAGTTCTTCCGCCTGCTGGATCAGTTCAGGAATATTTCCTTGGGGCATGCGACCCACAGGGCCACCTTCTTGCCCCGAATTCCAGGTGAGTGTTTCTGAAAACAACTGGACATGCCGGACCTCTTCATAATCATGGTCTTCACTGCCCAGGACGAAGACCGGAACCACCTGATGGCCGCCGAGCCATCCTTCTACTGCTTGTGCCAGCGAAATTGTCGTCAACGCTTTGTACAGGAAATAGAGGGTGCCACCAAAGATCAGGGGTTGATGGGCTGTGGTAATGCTGAAGGCATTTCCCGTCGATAGTCCTTCGATATTCCGCTCCAACAGGGGATTGAGTAGAACCCCATCGTATTGGTGTTTCAGGAGTTGAGCCAACCGGACCCTGTGACGATAGTTTTGTTCTTTTTGAACGGCCGCTTCTCGAAAGCTCTCAGGACTTGCAGGCCGGGCCAGAAAAGGGATTAATGCCGGGTCAGAAGCACAAAATCGACGATCGAAAGCCGAAAAAAATTCGAGGTCCTGAATCGGGAAGTCTCGAATGTGGTCAGATGGGGTAGTTGACATGGATGTAAAAATGCAAAGAACCACTTGATTGTTCAGCTCTGCCCCATTTGCTTGCTGTACCTTTGGCTCATGCCAGAGACTTTGGTAGCGTGTGATTTTCTTGCGATACGCCAGCAGGGGCTTCCGATTCTGGATGTACGATCTCCTTCTGAATTTAAGCATTCACGGATCCCGGGAGCGTTGTCCTTTCCATTATTCTCCGACGAAGAGCGTCATGAGGTGGGCTATTTGTACAAGCAGGTGTCACAATCTGCCGCAATGGTAAAAGGTCTGGAGATAGCCGGACCCAAAATGGCTGCATTTGTCCAACAGGCTATGACAATTGCCCCGGATCAACAGGTGGCGGTTTACTGCTTGCGCGGAGGCAAGCGAAGTGGCAGTATGGCCTGGTTGCTTGAAAACAGTGGCTTTACAGCGTTTATACTCCAAGGCGGCTATAAGGCCGCACGCAGATACTTTCTAGATGCTTTGGTGCCCCGGTATCCTCTGGTGAGAGTGGGTGGTCGAACGGGGTCGGGAAAGACCCGTATCCTGGAAGCGTTGAGGGAGGCGGGAGAGCAAGTGATCGATCTGGAAGGCATGGCACACCATCGGGGGTCCGCATTTGGTCATCTGGGATTGGCACCGCAACCGAGCAATGAATATTTTGAAAACAAGATCGGAGACGCACTGGCCCTCATGGATAAGGATCGGGTGATCTGGGTAGAAGACGAAAGCCGGCATATCGGCAGACGCAGCTTACCGCAACCCTTCTGGCAGCATCTGATCCAGGCTCCTGTTATTTTCCTTGATGTGTCCGCCGATCTGCGTGTACAAGAAATCCTCCAGGAGTACGGCACACAGGATACAGAAGGGTTGAAAGAGGCATTTAAACGAATTGCTCGCAAGATGGGCCCACAATTTGTAAAGGCGGCGCTGGCCCATCTCGACAGTGGAGACCTGGAGGCTGCGGCTCGTCTGGCACTGGCCTATTACGATAAGTCCTATGATTTTCATCTGGTCAACCAGACGTTTGG
Organism: Saprospiraceae bacterium; assembly: GCA_021738725.1. Taxonomy (GTDB): domain Bacteria; phylum Bacteroidota; class Bacteroidia; order Chitinophagales; family Saprospiraceae; genus JAGNXB01. The sequence continues at coordinate 219,115 of JAIPBE010000001.1, forward strand.
CGAAGTCATTGAAGAAAAAGTCGATCAACTGGATGCAAAAGTGTTGGCAGCCAGACTTATAGATAGATCCAAACAATATGAAAAGGCATGGATGAACAACGGTTGACTCTGTATAGTCATGGTTCAGGGTGTGGATGCAAGATCGATCCAAATATATTGGATCGCATTCTGGCGGGCAATGATTCGACCCTAAAAGACGGTCGACTTCTGGTTGGTAATGATCAACGGGATGATGCGGCAGTCCTGGATTTGGGGGATGGCTCGGCACTGATCAGTACGACCGATTTCTTTATGCCGATTGTGGATGATCCCTATGATTTTGGAAGAATTGCTGCCGCAAATGCGATCAGTGATATTTATGCCATGGGTGGAAAGCCATTAATCGCTGTAGCGATTTTGGGATGGCCCGTGCTCCAGCTCGCTCCGGAGCTGGCGGGAAAAGTATTGGCTGGTGCGCGAAAGATCTGTCAGGAGGCGGGAATTGTCCTGGCAGGGGGGCACAGTATTGACTCTGTTGAGCCATTTTTTGGTCTGGCTGTCAATGGGCGGGTACGGATCGAAGACATCAAGCAGAATAATGCAGCTCGGGAGGGAGATATTATCTATCTCACCAAACCATTGGGTGTAGGGATTTATTCGACGGCCAATAAACTGGACCGGATACGAGCTGGGGATATGGAGAAGGCAAGAGATGTCATGATCATGTTAAATGGAGTGGGAGAAAAGCTGGCCAGCCACTCCTGGGTCCATGCAATGACGGATGTAACCGGTTTCGGTTTGTTGGGGCATCTGCTGGAGGTTTGTCAGGCAAGCCAGGTCTCTGCACAGTTGCAGTTTGACGACATCCCGTGTATGGACCGGGAAGCCCTGGACTACTATTTGCGCATGCAATGTGTCCCGGCTGCCTCAGAACGAAATTGGGCCAGTTTGTCGGGTCAGGTCTCGCCGGTATCGCTACCAGCCCGACAATTGCTCTGTGACCCCCAAACCAGTGGTGGATTACTGATCACCATTGACCCGGAGCACACCCTGGATTTTGAAGCTTTGACAGAGCAGGAGGGGTTGCAACTTCAACCCATCGGCCGGATCAGATCGGTGAGAACACCAGTCATAGAGGTGATGGAGTGACATTAAGTTGGACACCTCCAACAGGTCATCAGGAAGAATGAATGTCTTTTGTCGTTAGAACACGAAGCCGAGAGAAGTGATGATTCGACTGGGCCTGTTACTCAGTGTGTAGTGATCATCAAAAAAGGTCAGATGATCTCCGTAACGATAGAGGTTTCCTTCATATCTCAAATCCAGGTTGAACTTCCAGATATCAAAACCGATTCCGGCTTGCCAACCCCAGGAAAGATCATCCCATTTTTCCTGGATGCCTGGAATATTATCAAGGTCGGATGAACTGTGAATGAATACATGCCCCACGGGTCCTGCTTGTAAGTTCAGGATGCCGAAATCAAATCCAAGCATCAGTGGTACATCCAAGTATTGAAAGGATTCTGAGAGGATCTCATCCTTGAGCGAAGTGGAAAAATCGTACGTGGTTGTATTGGAGTTGAGCGACACTTCCGGCTGGATGAAGAATTTGCCAATGTATCCTTTGAGATAGGCCCCCAGATGAATGCCGTATTTGGCCTCTTTAATGCGCATCGAAAAGGCTTCGATACCCTGCTTGTCCAGAACGAGTATCTCGTTGGAATTCGTCAGCTGAGTGGAGTTGAAACCGGCTTTGATACCAACGTTCAGTTGGGCCTGGCTGGCCACAGGCATGAAACATAAAGTGATGATGAGAACAAAAATTGTACGCATAATTCAAACGTCGAATATACTGAATGAACGTAATTACGAGTCTGTTGATGAAGGAGTTTCAAACAAATAAGAGAACCTTAACCCGTCTCGATCGACGCAGTAACTTTTCGTTTCATCTGATGGCAATCATGGAAAGGTGGCCGCAGGGTACTACTTTTATGTTTCATTACGCCGTCAGGGAGAAGATCACTCAATGGCCAGAATCCCGAATGCATGGAATGTACGTTTATAGGTAGCTACCCGTCAGTTGAAAAAATGCCTTCGGAAGGGCTTCCTGAATTCGTTTTTATCGGAAGATCGAACGTTGGAAAGTCATCCTTGATCAATATGTTGGTCGGCCAGAAAAACCTGGCTCATACCTCCTCTACACCGGGAAAGACCCAAATGATCAACCTGTTCCAGGTGGGAGAAACATTTCGAATTGTGGATCTGCCGGGGTATGGGTATGCCCGCCTCTCCAAGAAGCATCGACATTCCCTGATGAATATGATCCGCACCTATTTACGCGATCGGGAGGCGCTTTTTCTGGTTTTTCAACTACTGGATATACGTGTTACACCTCAAAAGGTGGACATGGAAATGTTGTATTGGTTGGGAACAAATGGTATTCCGGTCAGCTTACTGTATACCAAAGCGGATAAATTGAAATTGATGGAGATCCAGACTAGTAAGGAGTTGTATACGGCTGAGATTCTCAAATCCTGGAGCTCCATGCCCACTTCGTTTTTGACATCTGCCCAGGCAGGAGAGGGGAGAGAGGCTGTTTTGAGCTATATTGCAACATCGCTATCCCCAGAAGTTTAGTATGCGGTCAGACTATCATAAATACCCTCCAATCGAGCCGGACATCCGCCAATGGCCCGTCTATTTGTTAAGCCAGGACAGAGACCATTTCATCCGGCAGATGAGGACCTTTGTGTTTAATCAGCTGACAGCCAATCAAACAAAATCTGTCAAAGCGCTTGTCGATCGCGCCCTGTATATGGAGCGGTCCCGGGTCAAGGATAAGCCTTGGAAGGTGGACCCCCCTGATGAACGATTGTTCTGGTCAAAAGTCAGAAAGCGGATGGCCTCGATTGGTGACGAGGACAATCATGAAACAGAATATGATGTGCTCCAGGAGGTCGTTCACCGGTATGCAAGAGAGATCGTCGGCACATTTCAGATCAGTACATTTCTGTTTGCCCGCCGATTTCTGACGTTTTTCTTCAGCCGACTGTTGAACACTCTGGCTGCAGGTTCACTTTTCGGCAATCGATACAAACTGCACGATCAGCTGAAGGTGGTGGGAGAGTACGAGATGGTCAGGAAGTTGATGAAACAAGGAACCGTGATTATCGTTCCAACGCATTCCTCCAACCTGGATTCTATCTTGATCGGTTATATGTTAGACGCCATTTTGGGATTGCCCAGTTTCTCATATGGTGCAGGCTTAAACCTCTACAACACGGGTTATATCGCCTATTTCATGAATCGCCTTGGAGCATATCGGGTAGATCGGCGGAAGAAGAACCTGATCTATCTGGAAACATTGAAAAGTTTTTCCAGGTTGTCGATCGAACGCAACGTCAACAGCCTGTTTTTTCCTGGTGGGACTCGATCAAGATCTGGTCAGATTGAACCAAAACTGAAGATCGGCTTGTTGTCAACAGCGGTGGAAGCACAGCGGTCTCTGCTCCAAAAAGGGCAAGAGGAGAAGATCTTCATCGTGCCCTTGAATGTCTCCTATCATTTTGTTTTGGAGGCGAATAGTCTAATCCATCAACATTTGCGGGAAGAGGGGAGGGAACGGTACATCACTAGCTCTCGGGATGATTCATCCAGTATTCGGAAGAATGTCAAGTTCATTTGGAAACTGTTCAAGAATACGTCCGAGATCACGTTCTCATTCTCCCATCCAATGGATGTACTCGGGAACCAGGTCGATGAAAATGGAGTGAGCTATGATCAGCAGCAGCGACCGATCCAGGTTCGCGATTTTTTCCGGCTGGGGGATGAGATTACCGCTGACACCCAACGGGAGTCACAATACAGTAAACACCTGGCTGAGCGGATCGTGGATCGCCTCTATGCGGATAATGTCGTGTTGAGTAGCCACTTTGTAGCCTATCTGGCGTTTGAGATACTTCGGCATGAACATCCGAACATGGATGTCTTTGGCATCATCCAATTGCCAGAAGAGGAATATGTGTTTGAGTGGGATAGTCTGTTGATCGGTTGTCGTGAACTCCAACAAGCCCTGATCCGTCTGCGCAATCAGGAAAAGATCCAGCTCTCTGAGGTCATCCTGGGCGATGCCGAGACCCTGTTGGAAGATGGGATCAAAAATATCGGCATCTTTCACGCGGAGAAGCCATTGCTGAAAGATAAGAAGGGACAAACCCGAAGCCAGAGCTTCAAACTCCTGTATTTCTATCACAATCGCCTGGAAGGGTATAAACTCCAGGATCAAGTGCATTGGAATCAACTTCAGGTTTCCATTCAGGATTAATTCGGGAAGGATGGACCGAATCATTTTTGATCTGGAAGCGACCTGTTGGGAAAAGGGTACACCGGGTGTCACCCAGGAGATCATTGAAATAGCAGCCGTTCGCCTGAATGCTCTAGGCGAGGTCAGAGGCTCATTCCACAGTATGGTCAAGCCAGTCGTTCATCCTGTGTTGTCGCCATATTGCCGCCGGCTGACCCATATACAACAAGAGGAGGTGGACCAGGCCCGAAGGTTTCCGGAGGTCATTTCACGATTTGAGGATTGGTTGTATGTCAGCCCGGATTTCTTTTTGATTTCCTGGGGGCATGTAGACAAACGGTTATTGGCAGATGACTGCCGAGCTCATCGTGTTGATGATGATTGGTTGGATTTTCATGTCAATCTCAAACAGATCTACAGAGATCTCTTCAGATTACCCAAACAGATCGGATTGGCGGCGGCGATGCGCCGGGAAGGATTGGAATTTGAAGGAGAGGCGCACCGAGCGATGCCAGATACCCAGAATCTGGTCAAACTATTTTTGAAACACCGGGATCAATGGCCACTGGAAGGGTAATACCTATGACAATCTGATGAAGGACGAAAGGGGTGAAATGATAGGTTGTCGAATTATCAACTTAACATAATATAAATTATAGGGAAAATGAAATGCATGCAAATAGAACTTCAGTGGACTTGATTGCTTGCTGATCAGCGGTCCAGAATGGTCTTTAGATCTGCTGGTGAATACCGCACAGATTTCAGAACTTTTTTATCCGCTGTGCGATACACCAGAAATCCATCTTCAGCGGGCTCGATCTGGCCTTCGGTGCCATCCTTTTTTCTGTAGTGTTCCAGAGTGGCCTCTGCATCTTCCAGAGAGTCACATACCTTGCTCATATTGCTACGCTGAACCTCCTCGAACAGATGATTGAATTTGTCTGCAAGTCCAAATTCCAACACAGCACCAGACAACACATATTGCAGATCACACAATGCATCCGCAATCTCCACGAGGTCGTTATCCTGAATGGCCTGTTCCAGTTCTTTTAATTCCTCGGCCAGCAAATTGATCCGCAATTGGCAGCGATCACCGGATGGGATAGTTGGTTCTTTCAGGATGGGTAGACGAAAGGTCTGGTGGAATTCGGCCACTTGATTCAAAGCTTTAGGTTCATCAAACTTGAACTTCATCATGGAAATATTGTAAGGATAATCGCAATGGGACTAAACGCGATTAATAAACGATTTTTCTGCGAATAAAGAAGCCTGGCACTATGTACCAGGTTTCTTTATTTAAGTCATAAAGCATTAATAATCAACTCTTTATTTAAAGTAGCTGGTTGGGTTTTCCTGACCTGCCTGCACGCGTTCCAGGCGTACCTTGAATTCATTTGACAATTCCAGATCATTCTTCCGCGCATAGATCTCCTTCAAGGCGATCAGCGTGTTGAGATCGTTCGGATCGACCTGTTCGGCATTCTTGAAATAAGGTAAAGCCTTGTCAAACTCGGCGTTGACCTTTTCTTTCAGGGTGTCATATTTTTTCAAACCCTCTTTGCTATAATCGTCTGCCAGTTTGCTCAGCTCTTGCGTATAGACTGCAGCCTTATTATAATATAACGCGCCAATACTGTAGATCGCATCTGTATACGAGCTATCGAGATCCAGGGCTTTCTGGTAATGGGTCAGTGCCTGCTGGAAGTACTGTTCAGCAGTGGTATTATCCTTTTCTTCCAGCGCTTTCTGGAAAAGATTATCGTAGACATTACCAAGCGTCAGGTACAAAGACTTGTTCCCCGGTTCTTTCTCAATGGCAAGCTTCAGTTTACCCGTCAATTCATCCATCTTCCCTTCTCGCAGATAGTGGTTGATCTCTGTGAACAACAGACTGACATCTTCCGGATACAATTTCCGTCCGGTTTCCAGGTAACTGACAGCTTTGGCCTTGTCTGAATCCACATAAGCATTGTAGAGCAGATCAAAGATGTAGGGATTATCATACTTACTTTCAACGAGAGTATTCAGAAATCCAAGGGACGCTTCTTTTTTATCTGCGAGCATGCCCGTTACAGCTGCAGAAAAAATGGCGTCTTTGACCTGTTTTTCTTCCAGGGGGCTCTTCTCCCCTTCCTTGGTCAGGATGTTATGTGCATCGATCACCATGGAGAAGCTCTCAAATGCTTCGGCGTTGTGCTCATCCTGGTATTCTGCGACCGCCTGGTTGTTCAGCAATCCGATCAATGACGAAATACCTGTCAAAGCATCCTTCTTCTGATAATTTTTTACCGCCAGACTGAGCGCTTTTTTGTAGGATTGGAACGATTTTACAGGAGCATGTGGATATTGTGCAGGCCCTGTTTGTCCTTTCAGCCGGTTGGTGAAATCTCGATTGGCTAATTCCAAATAGATCTCGCCCTGAATATTCCAGATATCCGCTTCAGCAGTCATCTCCGGATCCGTGATGGCGACAGCCATCATATCAACCGCTTCGTCCAACTTATCCATGTTGGCATTCTGATCCAAATTGTAGGCACCCAAAGCACGTTTCGCCTTTTTGAAGGCGTGTCCTGGGTCTTCTTCCTGGGCTGTTCCAACGACCAGAACCCCCAAAATGAATAAAAACAGGAGGGAGTAGTTCTTCATGATTATTTGACTTTCTGTGAGTATGAGATTAGTTATGTCTATCACCTGAATTCATCCAGGATGTTGCTTACCAAAACGTTAATCCTGATCGGCTACATCTGTTTCCGTACCCTGATCATCCAGGAGGCCATCCTCCTCTTCACTGGATTCGTCATGTTGGGCAACGGCTACATCCGCAATGCTATCGGATCCATCCAGACGGATCACCTTGACACCTTGAGTGGCCCTTCCCATGACGCGGATATCGGCTACGGACATCCGGATCACGATCCCGGAACGATTGGTGATCATCAAGTCATTGTCGTCCGTGACACTCTTGATGGCAACCAATAAACCGGTCTTATCCGTGATCTGCATGGTTTTGATCCCCTTGCCACCTCGATTGGTGACCCGGTAATCGTCAATGGAGGTTCGTTTTCCATTTCCTTTTTCTGAAACGACCAGAATGGTTGTTTCGGTATCATCCTTATCGATACAGACCATGCCGACAATGAAGTCATTGTTATGATCCAGTGACATTCCTTTTACACCGGTAGCGGTTCGACCCATAGATCGCACGGTTGATTCCGGGAAACGAATGGCTCGTCCAGTACTGTTCGCCAGGATGATCTCACTGTTTCCATTCGTCAATTTCACTTCGAGCAACTGGTCATCTTCAGCGATGTTAATGGCGTTGATACCCGTCACCCGCGGACGGCTATAATCCTTGACCAGTGTCTTCTTGACAATACCCTTTCGGGTACAGAAAATCAAATGATGTGACTCCAGGAATGCTTCGTCATTCAGATCAAGGATGGGAATATAAGCTCTGATCCGATCTTCTTTCGGAATGGCCAGGAGGTTCTGGATCACTCGACCGGCAGCTGTTTTGTTGGCTTCCGGAATCTCGTATACGCGCAGCCAGTGGCATCTGCCGGATTCGGTAAAGAGTAAGAGATAATTGTGGTTGCTCGCCACGAACATATGTTCAATGAAATCCTCATCGCGGGTCTTGGATCCTCTGGACCCTCGTCCACCTCTGGTCTGGATGCGGAACTCATCTACCTTCGTCCGTTTGATATACCCGTTGTGGCTGATAGTGACCACTACATTCTCATCAGCGATGAGATCTTCCATCGTGATCTCCCCTTCTGCATAGGTGATCTCCGTTCGGCGGGCATCTCCGAATTTCTCTTTCAGGTCGGCCGTTTCTTCTTTGACGATCCCACGCTGCAATTCTTCACTGGCCAAGATAGCCTTATAGGTTTCGATCTTCTTTTTCAGTTCCTGGTATTCGTCCCGGATCTTGTCTCTTTCCAGTCCGGTCAACCGCTGCAATCGCATTTCGAGAATGGCTTTGGCCTGCAGGTCTGAAAGACCAAACGTGCTCATCAAGCCGTCACGTGCAATATCCGGAGTAGCGGATGCCCGGATCAGAGCGATCACTTCATCCAGATGATCCAGAGCGATCAACAATCCTTCGAGGATGTGCGCGCGCTCCTCTGCTTTACGCAAGTCGTACTTTGTTCTCCGGACAATGACCTCCAACCGGAAAAGGATGAATTCACTGATCAGCTCCTTGAGGTTGAGTGTGCGCGGTCTGCCTTTGACCAGACAAACATTGTTGACAGAAAAGTAGGATTGGAGGGGGGTATATTTGTAAAGTTTGCTGAGGACAACATTGGCCATGAAGTCCCGCTTCACCTCGATCACGATACGCATCCCATTCCTGTCGGATTCATCCCGTACGTCGCTGATGCCTTCGATTTTCTTCTCATTGACCAGTTCAGCGATCTTTATCACCAGGCTGGCTTTGTTCAGTTGGTAGGGTATCTCTGTGATGATGATCGTCTCTTTACCACTATCCGTCGATTCGATCTCAGCTCGTCCACGAACGGTCATCCGGCCCCTACCCGTCTCAAAGGCTTCTTTGACACCATCATATCCTATGATGATACCACCTGTGGGAAAGTCTGGAGCTTTGACATATTCCATGAGATCCTCTACTGAGGCATCCGGATGATCGACCATATGGTAAACGGCATCACATACTTCAGAGAGATTATGCGGCAGCATATTGGTTGCCATTCCGACGGCAATACCGGAAGCGCCGTTGATCAGCAGATTGGGAAGACGGGTTGGCAGTACAGTCGGTTCCTGGAGGGAATCGTCAAAATTGAGGGCAAAATCGACGGTTTCCTTGTCGATATCCATCAACAACTCATCCGTGATCCGTGCCATACGGGCCTCCGTGTAACGCATGGCCGCAGGGCTGTCTCCATCGACAGAGCCAAAGTTTCCCTGTCCATCTACCAATGGATAGCGTAATGACCAAGGCTGAGCCATCCGGACCATCGTGTCATATACAGAGGAGTCACCATGTGGGTGATACTTACCCAGGACTTCTCCGACAATACGGGCGGATTTTTTGTGCGAACGGTTGTATGGGAGCCCCAGATCAGACATTCCGTAAAGGACCCGGCGGTGTACAGGCTTCAAGCCATCACGTACATCTGGCAGGGCTCTGGATACGATGACCGACATCGAATAATCGATGTAAGCGGTCTTCATTTCTTTCTCTAAACTAATTGGTAGGATTCGTGTTCCGGATGCCATGCAAAAGCTGTTGAATTTGGAAGTGCAAAGATAGTAAACCGCACCCCTTTCCTCCTTGTTTACCAATCCTTTCGTGTACTGTTGTGTTCTTTTTCTGATTTTTGCACTCACATGGCAAACAAGACCGTAAAACCCTACCTCGATCAGCCCGGCTCCAAGAAGGAGCAGGTGACCAATATGTTTAACCGAATATCCGGCAGTTACGACCTGTTGAACAGGATGTTATCCCTTGGGATCGATGTGAAATGGCGGAATATTCTGGTAAAAAAATTGAAGGCCGACCATCCGACCATTATCCTGGATGTGGCAACGGGAACTGCTGATCTGGCTATCGCTGTCGCCAAGGCCATACCAACTGCCACGGTGACTGGATTGGACATCGCAGAAGAAATGCTCCAGATCGGCAGAAAAAAAACTGCTGAACAGGGATTGGATGCACGATTGAAACTGGAAGTAGGGGATGCCGAGAACCTCCCCTACCCCGACGCCTCCTTTGATGCCATTACCGTGGCTTTTGGCGTCCGAAATTTTGAGGACCTCGAGCGTGGGATCGGAGAAATGAGCCGTGTACTCAAGCCAGGGGGTAAATTATTTGTCTTGGAATTCTCCCAGCCCAAAGGATGGTTTTTCAGACCGGCATTTCAATTGTATTTCAAATACTTACTGCCCCTGATCGGACGTTTAACCAGCAAAGATGGCCGAGCATATCAATATCTCTTCGAATCTGTCCAAGCCTTCCCCGAAGGTGAAACATTCCTGGAGATCATGCGTATGCAAGGGTTTGGACAGACTTCTGTGACTACATTAACATTCGGTACATGTTCCATATACGAAGGAATGCGCTGATCAGCTTCCTCTTTCTGGTGGTCTTCTCGTTGAAGACGAACGCACAACGTGGTAATTATAATTACCTGGACTTTGAGAATAAGCCCTACTACTTTGGTATTGTACTGGCCTATAATAACTCTGATTTCAAAATCTCCCAATCCAAGAACTTCCTCCTGAATGACAGCATTCGGATCGCCGAGTCACTACGTGGAGTTGGTTTCAATCTAGGCGGCATTGTCAATCTGAAGATCGGGCAGTACTTCGATTTCAGGGTCCAACCCACTCTGTCCTTTGCAGAGCGAAAATTGTTCTACAAATCACCAGATGATATACGGGCACCCTATACCCGTCGGATCCAATCAGTGCTGTTCGAGATTCCCTTTCACATCCGGTTCAAATCAGAGCCCTATAACGACAAGCGATTTTTCCTGGTCACCGGAGTCAAATATGGGATTGACGTAGCCAATGACTCCAGATCCCGGGATGCCGCCGAATTGGTGAAGATCGCTCCCTCAGATTTTATGTTTGAAGTAGGTGCAGGGGTCCAGATTTTCTTTCCCTATTTCATCTTTTCTCCGGAGATCAAGTACTCCCACGGATTGGGTAATGTCATGGTTATCGACCCGAATCTGCCACAATCGAATGTATTGGATCGACTAACCTCCAGGTCTATCACCCTTTCCTTTCATTTTGAGGGATAAGCCATTCATTCCCATAGGGATGTGCAAATAAGACATGGCTGATCATGTCTGGAAAAAAATGGTTGAAGTCTGACTGAAGGCCTTCATCCTGCTCCAGTAAATGATCCAATGCATGCAGGATAATCTCTGGCCGGCTGGCTCTGTGTGCCATCCGACGAAAGACGTTGCCAATACCATCCACTGTTCGATAGGTGCTCAACCATTTGTGGTCGATCATGGATGAAACCCGTTTTTGCAATGGTTGAGGGACCAGATCAATGTGATTTTCCAATTTCCTGTACAGATATTCAGCCATTTCGTCCAGATCCACATTGGCGTATCGATCCCAATTCCGCACCAGTAGGAAATCATAGTAAACATCAATGCTGACAGGGGCATACTTCCGTTGGTTTTTCCGGATGCGTGCAGTACTATTTCGCACATCCTCATGAACATCTGTAAATACGTCGATGGAACGGTGGAGCTTGATGCCTTCCAGGATGGCTGCTGGTAAATCATCCGTCTGGTCAGGGGAGATCATGTCTGCCAGGAAGTTTCCCAGCGCCAGTTGTGGATGTGGACCGGATAGCAGGAGATGTGCGAGATAGTTCAAGGAGTCGTTTAATTCGCTTAATAATGGCCTATCTTTGCGGCTTCTTAAAAAAACACCTCATGGGACTCAAATGTGGCATTGTCGGCCTGCCGAATGTGGGCAAATCTACTCTATTTAATGCGTTGACTTCTGCAAAAGCATTAGCGGCCAACTATCCATTTGCGACCAAAGAACCTAATATCGGGATGATTACCGTGCCGGATCCACGTTTGGAGGAATTAGCCAAGGTGGTCAATCCTCAGGCAGTCCTACCAACTAATATCGAGATTGTAGACATTGCCGGTTTGATCAAGGGTGCATCAAAAGGAGAAGGTCTGGGTAACCAATTTCTCGCAACGATCCGAGAGGTGGATGCGATCATCCATGTTGTCCGTTGCTTTGATAATGACAATGTCGTTCATGTCGACGGCAGCGTCAATCCTGTGCGTGATAAGGAGATCATTGATACAGAACTCCTTCTGAAAGACCTGGAAACAGTAGAGAAGCGACTGGATCGATTGAAGAAATTGGCCAAGAGTGGCAGCAAACCAGATGTAGCTCTTGTAGCTATTGCAGAGGAGATTATAAAGCACCTGGAGCAGGGCTTACCAGCGCGGACGCTCCAGTTGTCCAAGGAAGGTGATTCCTTGCTGAAGGAAATGTTCCTGCTTACGGACAAACCGGTCCTCTATGTATGTAACGTTGAAGAATCGGCGGTCCTCAAGGGAAATATACATACACAAGCTTTCCGGGATGCTGTCGCGGCCGAACAGGCGGAGATCATCCTGATTTCTGCGGCTATTGAATCTGAAATCATCGAGCTGGACGACATGGATGAGCGCATGATGTTCCTGGAGGAAATGGGCCTTTCCGAACCGGGAGTGAATCGTGTCATCCAGGCATCCTACCATTTATTGAACCTGATCACATATTTCACTGCCGGCGTGAAAGAAGTAAGGGCATGGACGATTACGCGTGGTATGTTAGCTCCTCAAGCGGCTGGTGTGATCCATTCGGATTTTGAGAAGGGATTCATCCGGGCCGAAGTCATCAAATACGAAGATTTCATCCGCCTGGGGTCGGAAGCCGCTGTAAAGGAAGCGGGTAAAATGAGTGTAGAAGGCAAAGAATATGTAGTCGAAGATGCAGATGTGATGCACTTTCGTTTTAACGTATAAGCCTCATCCGGTGGCATCTCCCTTTCGTTACTTTTCAATTTATAAGCCATTTGGCGTATTGAGTCAATTTACGCCTGATCATCCTGGCCAACAGACGTTGTCATCTTTGTATTCGTTTCCGTCCGATGTCTACCCTGTTGGTCGATTGGATCGTGACTCTGAAGGTTTGCTTTTGCTGACTAATGATAATGCTTTGAAAACAAGACTGTTGAGTCCAGGAAGAAAGGTTAAAAAGACGTATTGGATTCAGGTGGAAGGCCAGCCGGTGATGGAGGATATTGCAAAGCTCTCACAAGTCATGGAGATCCGAGTGAGGAAGAAGCTGGTTGTGCTAATACCAGCAGAAGCTAGGTTGCTGCCTGATCCGGGTCTGCCGCCTCGCATGCCTCCGATCAGGGTCCGGAAGGAGATACCAGATCAATGGGTGGAAATCAAAATTGTGGAGGGAAAAAATCGCCAGGTCCGAAGGATGATGGCGGCGATCGGATTTCCGGTACTACGGCTTGTACGAACGGGTATAGCCGATCTGTCTCTGGGCATGTCTCAACCCGGAGACGTCAATGAATGGAGCGGTCCTGATTTGATTCACCAATTGGGTATCTGACCTATAATCAACGATACATCACCGATTTCACTGCCTGGATCACTTTTTCAGGGTTGGGCATCCAGGCATCGACGAGCGTTGCGGCATAAGGCAAGGATGTATCTGCGCTATTCACCCGGACTACGGGCGCATCCAGGTAATCAAAAGCGTGTCGTTGCACTGCATATGCGACCTCTGAGGAGATGGAGGCAAAGGGCCATGATTCATCAACGACAACGAGTCGATTCGTCTTTTTAACGGATTGGACAATGGTCGCATAATCCATGGGACGAATCGTCCGTAGATCAATGACTTCTGCACTGATATTTTCTTTGGCCAACTCCTGGGCAGCCTGCAGTGCCGTCCAGATCATCTTGTTGTACGTAACGATGGTGACATCCGTACCAGTTCTTCGGATAGCAGCTTTACCGATCGGTACTATATAATCTTCATTCTCGCCCGGGATATCCCCTTCCGTGGGGATCTGCGTATGGGCAAAAGAATAGTGTCGATCACCTCCGGGGGTGGTATCCATTTCCAATGCATAGAATACCTCCGATTCCATGATACAAACTGGATCATTATCCCGGATCGCGGTTTTCATGAGGCCCTTGGCGTCCAGAGGATCCACACAGGAGATCACTTTCAGGCCAGGCGTATTTCCGAGCCAGCTTTCAAAGGTCTGGGAGTGTTGTTGCCCCAATTGGCCCGCGGCACCGGAGGGCCCGCGAAAGACGATGGGACAGGCAAAGTCTCCGGCAGATTGTGACAACGTCTTGGCGGCGTTATTGACGATCTGATCAAATGCGAGTACCGCAAAGTTCCAGGTCATAAATTCGATGATGGGGCGAAGCCCATTCATAGCAGCCCCGACACCGATACCGGCAAATCCCAACTCGGCAATCGGGGTGTCAATCACCCGCTTTGCACCGAATTCATCCAGCATGCCTTTACTGACCTTGTAAGCACCGTTATATTCCGCGACCTCCTCCCCCATCAAAAAGACGGTCTCATCGCGACGCATTTCCTCCGTCATCGCTTCTCTTAAGGCATCTCTCAGTGAAAGGCTTGTTCCCATGGTTGGTTTACTTGTGGCTGCAAAAGTACAAATGGTGAACTGAAGAAGTTGTTTTCATGTTCACTTTTCCAGGTTTGGAAGAATCGAACGGAAAACAATATCTTTGTTTGAAATATTCGGACCATCGCTATCGTTACCGATTTGAATTATAAACACCTCCATCATGTTCAAGAAAAAAGGTTTTGGAGCTGCGCGCTCTCTCGCATTGCTTGGTCTGGTTTTTCTGGTTTCTTCATGTAACCGAGGCACCGGCTGTCCGAATAATTTCAGAGTGGATATTCAGTGGGATTCAATTCTACAAACGATCGCCTCCCTCTTCTAGCCGCAGATGCAGTGGGCAGATCTGACAGATGAGAATGGCTGGCAACAGATCCTTCAACGTTCAAAGTCAAATCCCGTCCTGCTCTTCAAACACAGTTCGCGGTGTTCCCTAAGTTCTATTGTCAAGTACAGACTGGATGATTTCCCCTGGACGTCAAAGACTGACGCCTGGTTTCTCGATGTGATCCAATATAGAGCACTTTCCCGACAAATAGCCAGGGAATTGGATATGATCCATGAATCTCCACAAGTACTTATTATTCATGGTGGAATCTGTGAGTGGGATGAAGATCATCTGGAGATCCAGGGAGATGAGGTCAACGCTATTCTGCAATCCCTGGTGAACGAACCATCATGAAGTTTGACGTCCAGCTGACTGAAGATGGTTCCCACACCATACATAGCCAGGAATACGGGTCAACCTTTCACTCTCGATTTGGGGCTATCCAGGAATCCAATGTCGTTTTTATCCAGTCAGGTCTTCGCTATTTCCTGGATCAGGAATCTGTACTTCCTGATGAACCCATCCGGATCCTGGAAATGGGGCTTGGTACAGGACTGAACGCCTGGTTGAGTTTGATCGAATCAAATGATCGGCATCGAAAGATCGACTATACAGCACTGGAAAAGCATCCACTGCCCATGCATATCGTTGAAGATCTGAATTATCCAGTTGCGTACCGGTCCGAACTCGCAGAATTATTTCTTTCTATCCATCGGTCTCCTAGCGCGAAACGCGTTGATCTTTCACCAGACTTTCAGTTACTCAAGGTGTGCACGGATGCCACCCAATGGCATGGTGGCCAGGAGCAATACCACATTATCTATTTTGACGCCTTCAGTCCATCCATTCAGCCGGAGCTCTGGTCTGCAGAAACACTGGAACCATTTGTGGAAGGACTTCAGACTGGTGGAGTCTTTGTAACCTATTGTGCAAAAGGCGAAGTACGCAGAACCCTCCAGCGTTTGGGCCTATCGATTGACAGACTTCCTGGTCCTCCGGGCAAACGGGAGATGCTCAGGGGCACAAAGCCCTGATGTCTGTTTTGTCGGAGGCTCTTTTTAGTATCTTCCGTCAAAATCCGGATATGAAGAAGTTGGCGCTCCATTGGAAAATATTACTGGGAATCGTTGTGGGAATCCTGGTCGGCGTCTTCCTCCCTTATTTTCAAGGCTTTCGTGTTGGTGATCTTTTTTCCATTCCTGATGGGAAGACACTCGTGATCGATTGGGTCAAACCGTTTGGAACCATATTTATTAATCTCCTGAAATTGATCGCGATCCCCCTGATCATTACATCACTGATTACGGGTGTTGCTGCATTGAAAGATATCAGCAAGTTCAGTCGGATTGGTATCCGGACCATCGGGTTGTATCTTTTCACGACTGTAGTTGCCACCTCATTGGGGTTGCTGATCGTGAATCTGATCAAGCCATCCAGATCACTGAGTGCCGATACAAAAGAGGAGCTGCTTGCCTTGTATTCTACAGATGCGAGCGGGAAGATCGAGGCGGCTTTCCAGGCAAAAGAAACAGGTCCATTGCAACCTCTGATCGACATCGTACCGGGAAATATTTTTGAAGCACTGAGCCAAAACGGCAACATGCTGCAAGTTATTTTCTTTGTCATATTCCTGGGGATCGGTCTGATACTGATCAAGGAAGAGGATGCAAAACCGGTGGTATCCTTCTTTCATTCCATGAATGAGGTCATTATGAAATTGGTAGACCTGATCATGTTATCGGCTCCGATCGGCGTGCTCGCCTTGATGGCGTCTCTGGTGGTGGAATCACCCAACATGGAGTTGTTTCGAGCGCTTATCATGTATTCCTTTACCGTGGCCCTGGGCCTTATGATCCTCATTTTTGGCTTCTACCCTCTTCTGGTGAGAATATTTACAAAACGCAGTTATTCCTCTTTCCTGAAGGGTATTGCACCAGCGCAATTATTGGCATTCTCTACCAGCTCCAGTGCAGCGACCCTTCCTGTGACCATGGAACGGGTCCAGGAACATCTTGGAGTGGATGAGGAAGTAGCCAGTTTTGTGCTTCCGGTCGGTGCGACGATCAATATGGATGGTACCAGTTTGTACCAGGCAGTGGCGGCGATCTTCATTGCGAACACGCTGGGTATGGAATTGACCTTTGGCCAACAATTGACGGTGATCATGACGGCTACGCTGGCATCGATCGGCTCCGCAGCCGTTCCCGGGGCGGGAATGGTTATGCTCGTCATTGTTTTAAGTGCGATCGGGGTACCAGAAGCTGGCCTGGCACTTATCTTTGCAGTTGACCGTCCATTGGATATGATCCGAACAGTAGCTAATGTGACGAGCGATTCGGCAGTGGCAATGATCGTTGGAAAATCTCTAGGCATGTTGCATGAGCCTATTGAGAAGAAATGGGATGACCACTACCATCATGATGAAACCTCAGGTTCATGAATTTAGTTTCTCTTGCAATGACAAAACGTACCTCCCTTATTCTGCTGTCTATCAGCCTGTTGACGGTAGCTTTAGCTTTCCAGTTGCAATGGCATACAGATGCTTCCACTGATCTTCCAGTTCCAACGGATGGCGTGACAAGGGTCCGTCATGAGGGTGAAACCGGTCATGAACAAGCCAAGCGGGAGGCGTGGTTTGCTTTGATGCACCAGACAGCACCAGGCGTTGACTGGAGAAGTTTGGAATATCAGAATCAGCAGATGCTGGCCCAACATCGTAAACAGGCCCGACTCCTTCGTGGCTCAGGAGATCAGGAAATCCTGGCCGATGGCCACCTGATCGGAAAGTGGAATGAGCGAGGGAGTAAGAATCAGGCGGGATCTGTACAGGCGACAGCTTTTGATCCAGAAACCGAAGAGATCTGGGTGATCTCAGCAGGCGGAACCTTATTCAAAGGCGCATTGGATGGATCCAAATGGGAGGTTGTCAACCAGGACTATAAGATGAGCGGGGATATCCTGCAGTTCATCAAGACAGATACAGGACGCAGGTTGATGGCCATTATCAATAAGGTCTTCCACTATTCAGATGATGATGGTAAAACCTGGACAGCATCGAAAGGCCTGAATACCTATGACAGCAACTGGGGCGGAAGGCGAAATCCCATCGTTTTGAACGATTCATTGCAAACGATCTACTATCTGGTGGAAGAGTGGCTGCCTGGTCCCTGGAAAGATGATGTCGGCATCTATCGATCCACTGACCATGGTGTCAACTTTGAAAAGGTCATTTCCTTTAATGATCCGGATCTGGACAAATACTGTTTGACCCGGATCAAAGGCGCCAACACGGTTGCCATGTTGAAAAAGGCAGACACAAAAATCACCGAACTGTATCATTTGGATCCGGCTACGGGGATTCCTCAGCTGGTTGGAAAAACAACCAAGCTTGGCCTTGGACCGGAGCGCGCCAACCTTGAAGCGTTGCATGTCGATACGGTGACCACCTATTATATGTACTCATTCAATAATGACCTGTTTGTTTCTACAGATCACGGCATGAATTGGACATATATCTCATCTTTTGAGAAGAATCCCTGGGGTGTGGGTCTTTTCGTCAGTGAGGCCAATCCCTATTTTATGATGATGGGTGAGGTAGAATGCCATCGCAGTATTGATGGTGGCCAAAGTTGGCAGGTTTTCAGTAAGTGGTGGGAGTACTACGATGATGTCAATGGCAAAATGCATGCAGATATGATGTATTTCGCTGAATACAAAAAGAAAGATGGCACACCATTCTTTTTGATCAGTAATCATGGTGGTTTGAATGTCACATACGATGGCGCTACGTTTGATAATCTTGGACTGGACGGTCTGAACGTGGGTCAATTTTATGATGTCGTCACAGACCCTGTAGACGAGCTATATATCTATGCAGGATCCCAGGATCAGGGGTTCCAAAGAGGTCTTGATCTTTGGGAAGGAGATGTCCTGGATTTTGATCAGGCCATTTCCGGAGACTATGGTCATATGGTATTTACTGGATTTGGTCAACATCTGTGGATGGTCTATCCCGGTGGATGGGTTTCTTATTGGGATTATCCTGTCAGTGGCGGTGTGACAGCCGGTTATACCCTGGAATCGGATAATGAGAGTGTCTGGATTCCGCCTTTGGTGGCAGATCCTGACCCGTCCAGGAATGTCGTCTACATGGCCGGAGGAGCTTTGGATGGTGGTAAGGGCTCCTATATCCTGCGACTGGAAGTGGTCAATTTTGAGATCCAGACCGAACAGCTACCATTTGACTTCAAAGCGTATTCAAACGGTGAGGTTAGTGTGCTGGCGTTCTCGCCATTTGATCCGAATGTGATGTATGCAGCGACGACGAACGGTTATTTTTTCACCTCTCATGATAAAGGACAAACCTGGGAACAAAGTCTGAGCACTGTTCCTGGAGGTCAATACCTGTATGGTGCAGCGATCCTGCCGTCAAAAACGGATACAGGTACGATCTATTTCGGCGGGTCAGGCTACAGTGGACCGGCCATGCTGATTTCAGAAGACGGAGGAATGAGTTTCACGTCGATGAATGAAGGACTGCCCCCTACCCTAGTTCTGGACCTTGCATCCAATGATGATGAAAGTCTCCTTTTTGCGGCGACCGAAACAGGACCCTATGTGTTTGTCAAATCCGAGCAGAAGTGGCATGCCATGATGGGTGCCGCTGCACCAGTTCAGACCTATTGGAGCGTAGAATTTCTGCCTCTCCAGCAGACCGTGCGATTTGGTACATACGGTCGGGGTGTTTGGGACTTTGTGATCGAAGATGTCGTTCCCATTGCAGAACAGTCACCACAGAGCCATCTGACTCCTCTTCGGATCAGTCCGAATCCCGTTTACGGGAATGAAATCAAGGTGGCGATGGCACATTTGTCAATGGCTACTGTCCAATGGCAGATCATGGATCTTTCCGGTCGGATCATATCCCGGGGTAATCAGGCGGCCGGCAATGGACAGGATTTGATTGTATCCTTACCCTCGTTCCTGTCAGCGGGATGTTATGTCTTAAAAACAGAACAGAGGGGGCAGATTCGAGCGGGGAAGTGGATAAAAATGGAATAAACCCGATCAAAGGCTTGTTTCAGTTTGATGTCTATTGAAGCAGATCAGGTGATCAAGAGTTTGGACATGGCAGCATGCTGTATCCCAACTTCTGTAAAGGGTTCTGAGCTGATGACATACCCGAGATCCAGATAGAATGGTATAGCCGTTTCTCTAGCATGCAGACAGAATTGCCTGATATTCATTTTGACGGCAAGTGCTTCCGAAGTTTTCACAAGTCTTTTCCCAATTCCCTGGCCTTGAAATGATTGGCACACGGCAACCTGCCTCATTTTCCAGGTGGCATCCTGCACGGGTTTTAGTACCAGGCATCCCAGGAGTTGATCCAACCCGTTGAAATATCCCAGATGGTAGGAGTCCCATTCGGTCTGTAGATCCGCCATGTCAAAAGCAAGGTTCAGAGGGGCCCGGAGAATGTCGTGACGCAAGGCAATGCTCTCATCATAAGACGGGCTGGCAAAATCAAAGAGAGACAGGTAATCGTAGTCCTTAGTCAGCATGTGGAAATACAGAGGAGACCATTGACAAGGCATTGTTCAGACGATCCAATTGGATCAATGGTGTAGCATTCAACGATTGAAAATATTGCACCATGTTCTCCATTGGCATATTGCCAGTCAGTTCTTCCCGGGCCATCGGGCATCCGCCATATCCCTTCAAAGCACCGTCAAATCGACGGCAACCACTTTGGTAGGCAGCCTGAACTTTCTCCTGCCAGGTGGTCGGCGTGGTATGGAGGTGGGCACCGAATTCGATCTGGGGCAAAGCGGGGATCAGCGACTCAAAGAGGTAGTGGATATTGTCCGGGCTGGAAACACCTATTGTATCACTCAAAGAGAATATCCGGACGCCCATATCCATCAGTTTATAGACCCATTGCAAGACGATGTCCACATTCCATGGGTCACCATATGGATTGCCAAACCCCATAGAGATATATATGACGACCTCCTTGTTGGAGGTATCCGCTATTTCCAGAATATCGCTCACCCGGGTCAGGGACTCTTCGATGGTGGCGTTCGTATTTCGCAATTGGAAGGTCTCTGAAATACTGAATGGATAGCCGAGGTAGTCGATCTGGGGATGAACCGCTGCATCATTGGCCCCACGGACGTTTGCTATGATCGCCAACAGCTTTGTCTGCGTCGTGGTGAGGTCCAGACCCTCCAGTACTTCTGCTGTATCAGCCATTTGCGGGATGGCTTTCGGCGAAACAAAGCTTCCAAAATCCAATGTGTCAAATCCAACCGCCAGGAGTGATTGGAGATATTCAATTTTAGTACGGGTTGGAATGAACGGAGACAAACCCTGCATGGCGTCACGCGGGCATTCGATCAGTTTGACATGCTGTTTGGATGGTTCACTCATATTTCTTCCAGAAAAGCTAAAGGTAATGCCGAATGTGGGGCTTCCCAAATACCAATAGAATTCTTCATTTACCTCTGGTTCACCGTCTCGTTCTTTATCTTGGAGCCTGGGTTAAAAAACAGAATATGAGACAGAAAGGTTGGCTTACAGTGATTGGTTTTGTCATGTTCCTTTTCGGATTTCTGTCCATTGTTTTGAGCATGGTTGGTGTTCAATTACAGTTTATGGTATGGCTGGATCATTTTGGCCGTGGATGGGGGTTTCTGGCCCGGCTCATTCTTTTGATGGCCGGTCTGCTGATCGTGATCAGTGACCGATCGGGCCCGGTGGATTAAACATGGTAGCAGTACCAAGGTTGGAAGTTGGCAATCTTCCTTACATTCGAAATATGAAGATCATTGTATTTCCTGGTTCATTCGACCCGATCACAACCGGACATGTCGATATCGTAGAGAGAGCATTACCCCTGTTCGACAAGATCATTATCGGTGTGGGCGTCAATTCCCAGAAAAAAACCTTGTTCGATCTGGATCGGAGGTTACAATGGTTACATGAAGTTTTCAAGAAGCAGGATAAGGTGGAGATCGCCAGTTTTGAAAATCTGACAGCCCATTTCTGTAAAAAAGTGGAAGCCGGATACCTGTTGCGTGGTTTGAGAAATGCCTCGGATTTTGATTATGAAAAGACAATCTCACAGTTGAATAGTATCGTTGGAGACGGGCTGGACACCGTATTTCTCATCAGTCGACCCGAGTTTTCCCATATCTCCTCCACGATTGTGCGCGAGATCATCAAAGGGGGTGGTGACGCGTCGCCGTTCATTCCCCAGGCCCTCCATATCCCGGTAAAGACATATGTGGAGACCCATCACAGTCAATAAGGCTGGAAAGAGGCTGTTTTAGGAAAGAGAAGGTTGTGGAATTCCTTGCCACACCTCCAGTCTTTGCTACCTTTGCACCAAAATAAAACGGATCATGTCGAATGCTTTTTTCCAGGTTCCACCAGCGGTGAACGAGCCGGTATTGAATTATGCTCCGGGATCGCCGGAGCGCTCATCCCTGCAGTCTATGCTGAAAAAGCTGAAATCGGAGCAGGCAGATATTCCAATGATCATTAATGGCAAAGCCGTCAGGACCGGTACAACCAAGACGATCCATCCACCGCATGAATTGTCCCATACGCTGGGTGTATTCCATAAGGGTGGCGCGGAACATGTCCAACAAGCCATTGATGCTGCTATGGCAGCGAAGGAATTATGGGAAATGCTGGATTGGCAGGATCGAGCAGCGATCTTCCTGAAAGCGGCTGACCTTCTGGCTGGTCCTTTTCGGGATAAGATGAATGCCGCCACGATGCTTTGCCAATCAAAGAATGCTTTTCAGGCAGAGATTGATGCAGTTGCCGAATTGTGTGACTTTTTCCGATTCAATGTGGAGTACATGACGGATATGTACAGGCAACAGCCCATCAGTGCCCCCACGATCTGGAACCGGCTTGAATATCGTCCATTAGAAGGTTTTGTCTTTGCGTTGACACCGTTCAACTTTACATCCATCGCTGGTAATCTGCCCTCTGCTCCGGCTTTGATGGGCAATACTGTGGTGTGGAAAGTGGCCGAAACGCAGGTCTATTCAGCGGCGGTGATCATGGAAATCCTGATGGAGGCTGGCTTGCCAGCAGGTGTCATCAACCTTGTCTTTGTGGACGGACCCATTGCTGGCGAAGTGATCTTTAACCATGCGGACTTTGCCGGTTTGCATTTTACCGGAAGTACGGGTGTTTTTCAAAAGATGTGGAACATCATCGGCGCCAATATCCACAAGTACCGCTCCTACCCTCGTGTAGTCGGTGAAACTGGCGGAAAAGATTTTGTCGTTGCACACGGTACGGCCGACCCGAAAGCAGTAGCCACTGCATTGACTCGAGGTGCATTTGAATTCCAGGGCCAGAAATGCTCCGCGGCATCTCGCGCCTATATCGCTGGAAGCATCTGGCAGGAGGTCAAAGAAAATCTGGTAGCGGATATTCGATCGTTTCAAATGGGCAGTCCGGAAGATTTTGGCAATTTCATCAATGCGGTAATCGATGAAAAGGCTTTTGACAAGATTTCCGGATACATCGCTGCAGCAAAGACATCAAAAGATGTGGAGATCATTACAGGCGGTGGATTTGACAAATCGAAAGGATATTTTATCGAACCTACAGTGATCGTCACCAAGGATCCGGATTATGTGACGATGTGTGAGGAGCTGTTCGGCCCGGTTTTAACCATCTATGTGTTCGATGATGATCAGTATGATCAAGTCTTGCACAAACTGGATACGACCTCTCCATATGCGTTGACTGGCGCCATCTTTTCAAAGGATCGTGAGGTGATCCGGCAGACAACGCATGCATTGCGTCACAATGCCGGCAATTTTTACATCAATGACAAACCGACAGGTGCTGTTGTGGGCCAGCAGCCTTTTGGCGGGGCTCGTGGAAGTGGGACAAATGACAAGGCGGGATCTATTCTCAATCTATATCGATGGGTCTCAGCCAGAACAATCAAGGAGACGTTCGTATCAGCGACGGACTATCGTTACCCGTTTCTTGAGAAATGATCATGTCTGTTGAACCTGGAGACTCGAATTGAGCCTGATAGATAAAGAAAAGGGGCCGACATCGGATAGATATCGGCCCCTTCTCGTATAGGGATATGATCATTGTAAATAAAAAGAGCCTGCAAACAGTCCGTCTTTTGCCGCAGGCCCTTCAATATATGGAATTAGAATTCCCGAATTGGTTTACCGGATGACCTCAACTTTTGTACTGAGGATCTCACTATTTGTTCTTACTCGAGCAAAGTATAATCCATTCTCCAGTTGATGAACCGGTAAGTCAACCCTTTGACTACCAATGTTTGTCTGATGAAAAACAACAGAGCCACTGGTCGTAAAGAGGGTTATTTCCTGGATCAAACTTCCATCATTCATATAGATGGCTGCTTGATTCTTTGACGGGTTCGGCGCTACGGTCAGTTTTGTGACAGGATGATCATCCACTGTGTCATCTCCAGGTAGGCGGACATTGATCACCTGATCCGGGTGGTGTGTGATCTGTCCATCTGAAGTAGATTGGGTGATATTCCGGATTTTCACCTGGCCACCTTTTATAGCCGCGCGCAGGTCCCTTTCCGGACGTAACCCTTCCACATCTTCTACAATGACAAATCCGACGGGTCCATAGCCTGTGGCGCCTGCACCGTCTGTTTTGGTATAGGCGCAATGGATGACAGACCCGTCCAGACGCTTGAACAGTTCAAGGGTGGGGACTTGTCGAGCGAACCAGCTGTCGTCGTAATATTCTGAACGAATATTGTACTGCGAAACATCCAGAAAGTCAGCAAAGTCAATTTCATATGAAAAGCCATATGCATTATAGGTAGGCTTGCTGGACAGACCCAGATAGATATCGAGAATCAGTTTGACTGAATCGGGATAGAGAGAGGTATCTCTGGCCACAAATCGGAGGTCAGCATCCACATTCAACTGGTGTTCAATGGATGTGGTTACAGCGTGTGTGTTGAGATAAGACTCACTGATGGCGGCCGTATCCATGGCACTGACGAGGCCATCCCCATTCGTATCCAGAAATTTGAGATCGATCGCAGAGGGAACCCATGGATCATTCCAATCATCACTGAATTGGGGTGACCAGTCAGAGGTCGGATTATCCCGGACCAAACCTTTGTTTCCCATGCAGACGCCAATTGGCAAGAGGTCTCGTACATTGACCACACCATCATTGTTGGCATCACCGGCCCAGACACAATCATCCAGGCATTGCAGGTCATTCGGGGCGGGATTCGGGATGACGTCGATCTGGAATTTGACCTCCTTACAAACGCCATTGACACAATAATCCACCTCGAATTCGTCAAAGTCTCCTGAGAAGCCAGAATCTGGTGTATAAACTATCAGATTGTAGCCTGTAATATTCTGAGCTTCCAGGTTGAGGGTTTGCAAGCCTGCAAAGATCTCTGCATTTCCGTTCAGAGGCGCGCTGGTCATGGTAAATGTCCAGGGTTCTACTGGCGGCGCATAGCGGATGACCAGGGGTTTACCTTCGAGGGTCTGCAGGTAGTAGGTCGCCAATTTCGGTTTGTAATCAGAGATATTGATCTCTACCTTTCCTGTTTCGATGATAATACCGTAAGCGGCTGAGCCGAGCTGGTATGTAAACGTGATCTTGCCCTCGAAATAGGATGTTGGTGTGTAGGTGAATTGGCCATTCCCTTCGTACGTGATGGTGCCATTATTGACCTGAATGTATTGTGGATACAGCACGGTAAAGGCACCAATATCGTTTGTCAATACATTGAATGTGACCGGTTCCCCTTTATGCGTGTAGACGATGTCATCTATCGCATGTCGTTTGGGTGCCAGAGCATTGAAAACAGTGACTTCTACCGTCCGTGAGTAGGTTGTCCCATTATCATCTCTGGTGACTGTAAACTGGTCGTTTCCGGTGTAATTCAGATGGGGAGTATAGGTAACGACATCGTTGGTCAGGTCTTCCACGTCACCGTTGGAAGGGGCTACCGCAAGATTGTCATACCCATTGACCTGCAACATGATATCCTTGGGGGAATTGATGGGCAGTTGGATCTGAATGGTGTCGGAAACGGCTAGATTGGGGGGAAGAACGTGGATATTGACAATACCTGTTGCACAGATATCCTCACTATCACAGCATGTATAACTGATTTGTGCCAGACCGGTGAATCCGGTTTCTGGAGTAAAATCGATCTGACCATTGGAAATGGTCGTTGTACCGTAGCGATTGACGTTGACGGAGCTGATGGTCAAACCACCAGCGTTGGATTCATCATTGGACAATACGTCTATGGTAATAGGCGTATTCATGTCCGTGGTTACAAAATCATTGTTGGCAACGACAATGGATGGGGCTACCAGAAAGGCAAAACCCATATATTCCTGAGAACTATTGAGTTTTGGATAGTATTCGATAAGAAGGGTGTCTCGTCCGATGAAGGAGTTGACAGGGCTGTACAAGATCTTCTTCAATCCTCCTGAAAGATTAATGATCTCATAATAGTCAGAATGGTCGGGAGCTCTGACAATGGTAGCCAGGTTGTGCGAAACGAACGTGAGACTGAACGTGTCTGTCTGGAGAACTGGCTCCGGTCGGAACGGTTCCACCATCTGCGCCCATCCCCAGAGGGGGATCAGGAGGAGCGCCAGCAGGCTGGTTCGGGTTAATGATACATTCATGGTGACGGACTTGGAGTTATTGGGATTCTTTTAACAATATACAAGATTATCGCCTTCACATACCCGCTTCAAGAACGGATTATTCACATTGTGAAAGTGAAAACATATTTGTATTTTTGTCAATGAACTCATTTCGAGTGAATTAAGCATATACTTGAAACCCTTAATTGTGAAAAGATTCAAACAGAATCTCACACATTGTCAGGAGAAATATCAAGATATACGTGCTCCACACAGAAATGGTTACACAGAAAACCAATGCAAAATACAAAAGTTTTTACGATTCTTCAGTACTTTACGAAGTATGAACTGAATAGTTTGAGAAAATTTGTTCAGTCGCCGTACTTCAATGTGAATGAGGATCTGATGCGGCTTTACGACTTGTATCTCGAGTTGTTGGAGAAGCCTGGAGCCGAACAAACCAAGGAGGAATCATGGAAATATGTGGTTGGTGATGATCGCATATACGATGATGTCCGCTTTCGCAAGTACAACAGTGACCTGCTCAAACTGGTCGAAGGATATCTCGCTCAAAAGGTTTATGAGGAGAACCCGATCCGGGAGGCCAACCACCTGATCGAAGCCGTGAGTCGTCGTCGCATGTTGAAACTGTACAACACCGTGATGAGCTCGGCACGTCGGCTCTCGGACCGACAACACTACAAATCAGCCCAATACTACTACTACCAGTACCAGATCGAAAAGAACTATTATGAAATTCTGATCCACGGTCAGAAACGTCTTGACAAAACGAACGTGGAATATATCGTTGAGAATCTGGACCGGTTCTATCTGGCGGAAAAGCTGCGCTACTATTGCTCCGTCCTATCCATGAAGTACACACACAGCCATGAGTACAAGTTGCTCTTTCTGGAGGAAATCGTACGACATGTGGAGCTCTACGGGTACGGCGATATCCCTGCGATCTCCATCTTTTACCAGATCTATCTCACCAATATTGAACCGGAAGAGGTACGACATTTTGAGGCATTAAAAGATCTCATTGATCAGCATATATCCTTGTTCCCCAATGATGAAGCCCTGGAGATCTTAACTTATGCTTTAAATTATTGCATTCGAAATATCAACCAAAGCAAGCCCGAATTTCTCTCAGAATATTTTCACTTGTACGAACGTGCTTTGGAAAATGATCTGATTGACTTTACAGATGAGGAATTCGGCCCATGGCACTTCAAGAACATTGTCACCATTGCTCTTCGCCTGGAAAAATATACGTGGACAGAACGGTTTATCTACAAATACCATCAATTACTGCCTGAGACTTTTCGCAACAATGCACACTCCTTCAGCCTGGCCCAGGTCAACTATTACAAGGGTAATTTTGGAGAGGTGATCAGTCTACTCCATCAGGTTGAATATGAAGATTTTACCTATAATCTCAATTCCAAGGTAATCCTTCTCTTCTCGTATTACGAGCTGGATGAGATCGAACCGCTATATTCTCTCATGGATTCTTTCCGAGTGTACTTGCAACGAAACACCAAGATCTCCGCAACGAAGAAGAGGAACTATCTCAACCTGATCAAATTCCTTAAGAAACTGACCAAGATCCAACCAGGAGAAAAGGCAAGTTTGAAAAAGCTAGCCAATGAAATGGATGAACAGAATGGAGCAATCGTCTCAGAATCCTGGCTACGGGCCAAAATGGAGGAGATCATGTAGGTGGCTTATTGCACCTGTTCCAAGATCGTGTTGTGTTCGTACGTCCGAAAATCAACCGGTGTGACGGCTGATATCCCCTGCTCCCTCATATAGACGCCATAGAGGACATCGACAGATGCCATGGTGAGTTTGTTGTGGGTCACAATGATAAACTGTGAGTGGTCGGAGAATTTCTGGATGATCCGATTGAATTTTTCAATGTTCGAATCGTCCAACGGGGCATCTACCTCATCAAAAATGCAGAATGGGGCGGGCTTCAGCAGGTAGAGTGCAAAGAGCAGTGCAGTGGCCGTGAGGGTCTTCTCCCCTCCTGACAACTGGTTGATCGACTGCGGTCGTTTGCCTTTCGGTTTGGCAATGATCTGAATATTGGAATCCAGAGGTTTGTCGGGTTCCTCCAGGATCAGATCGGCAGTATCGTCCTCGGTGAATAGGGATCGGAAAACGATGATGAAATTTTCCCGCACCTGATCGAAGGCCTCCATAAATTGGGTCGTTGCCGTGGTTTCGATCTCTTCGATGGTCTGGAGGAGGGAGGTTTTGGCTTGGAGAATATCCTGTCGCTGTTGATCAATGGTATCGTAACGCTCTTTCATTTCGCGGTATGCTTCTACCGCCATCGGGTTGACCTCTCCATAATTCTCCAGGCGACCCTTCAGCCTCGTGACCTGCTGCTCCAATAAAGCCGGATCGAGATCTGGATTGGGTTCTCGCTGGATGATCTCCTGGATACTCGCTTGAAATTCCACTTTGATCCGCTCGCCAATAGAGGTTAACTCTAACCGAATATTGTTGAAATTATCCTTCAATTCATTGACCAGGATTTGGGCATCATGCCGGTTCTTATTCAATTGACGAAGGGCGCTCTCCAATTCATTGATCTGTCCTCTGGCTTGAAAATAATCTTGTTCGGCACCGGTCAGACTGGCTTCCCGATTCTTTTTGTCTTCGTAATTGATGATGAGCTGCTGTTGCACCTGCTCACGTTCATCGGCCACAGCTTTCAACTCGATCACGGCATTTGATTCGGCTTCCTTGTCTGCGTAAAGACTCTTTTGGGCCTCCTCCTTCTGTTGTTCCCGAAACTGGATCTCCTGTTCGAAGGCTTTTGCCTTGTTTTGGAGTTGTATGAAATGGATATTTCGTTCATTAAAGACAGAGGAACGGGCATTCAGCGCATCCGCGGCTTTCCGGAATGAATGATCTGTTTGCTCCATTTGCGTTCTGAAGTCGGCCTCCTCTTTTTTGCGGAGGGCCAGGTCAGATTGCATTGTCTCATTTCGTTCAGTCAGACCTTTAATAATGTCTTCGGCCTGCTGTGTGCGTTTGGACACATCCGAATGGTACTGTTCGGCATTTTCCAGACGTGTCTTCAAGGTGATCAATTTTTGCATCACCTGGTTGAGCTGGGTCTTTTCTTCACGAATCCTGGCTGGCTGGTTGGCCAGTTTGAGTTCCTTGACCTTTTCCTTTAGGGACTGGACTATACCGATCTTTTTCTCTTCCTCCTTTTCAAGTTTCCGGATCTGTTTGTCCAGACTTTCCAGATTCTTCTTACGACCGAGTTTTTTTCCTTCAAAGAGGCCGACAGACCCCCCGGACAAGGAGAAAGAACGGCGTGTCCATGAGCCGCTTGAACCTAAAATAGTGATATCTGGATCGTCTTCCCAGATCTCCGGAACGTTTTCTTCCTCACGCAGATATACATTGTGAAAGAGGAAATCGACAAGTGGTTGATATTGGGACTCACATTCTACCAGATTGACGAGTTTGGTCAGACCACTTCTCTCCGGGGTCACAAAGCGAATAGAGGATAGATCGGCTGTGACAAAGAAATTCGCCTTTCCTTTCTGATTCTGTTGTAACAGCCGAATGGCATTATGGGCTGTGTTGAAATCAGGAACAACATAATAGTTGAGATACTGATCCAGGAAGTGCTCGATCGCTACGCGAAAAGACTCTTTGGAGGTGATGACATCACTCAGAAGGGGGAATTGCTTGCCCCAATCGCTTTGTGTACTGAGAAACTTGATCGACTCTGGAAATCCTTCCAGGTTTTCCACCATGCTCTTGGTGAGTTTGTACTCATTCCGCATGGCATCCAATTGGCGATTGATCCCGCTGAGCTCCTGGTTTTCAATTTGCAATTGATCCTCTCGTTCCTGAATGGTTGCCAACCGTTTGTCCTCCTCCTGTTCGAGAAAGGCAACAGAAGATTGTAGTCGCTCTTCTTCTTTGCTGATCTCTTTCACCGCTTCTTTGAGGGAGACAGATTCCCTGGAGCGTTGTTCGAGTACCTGGGCGTTACGATCGATTTCATTTTTCAGGTTCTCGATCTGGTTGTGGTTGATGGCCTTTTGTTTCTCCAGCTCATAGATTCCTTTTTCAAGTTCCTGGAGTTGATGCAAGTAGAGTTCGAGATCTTCTTTGATGGTCCCATGTTCCTGGCGGGTAACACCCAGATCCTGTTCGGCCTCCCGCAGGGCCAATTCGCCCTGCTGTTGCTCGTCTTGTGACTGGGTCCGCTTTTGTTGGTAATACAGAATGTCCTTTTCCAGTTGTTCGATACGGCTCGTATTGAAGCGCATCCTTTCCTGGAGTTTAGATCTGTTCTGATCTATAAAATTGCTGCGTTGGCCCAGGATCTCCACCTGATTTTCCAGTAATCGGATCTGATCACCGACCTCATTCAATAGTTTCTGTCGCTCAGAAAGCGCTTTCTCCTTGTCCAGGTTCAGCAACTTTTCCTGTTCTGTTCGAGATTCTGCTTTCTGGATCTGAATCTCCAGATCTCGCAAGAGGTCTTCCTCTTTGGCCAGACGGCTTTCGATCTGCTTATAACGCGTTTTCAGGTCATGGGTCTGGAAGACAGACCATTCGATGCTCAGAGCCCGATAATCGGCCTTCAGATCCAGATATTTCTGAGCTTTCTTAGCCTGTTTTTCCAGGCTTTTCAGATTGTGTTCAATTTCAAAAAGAAGGTCATCGATCCGGTCCAGATCGGCTTCGGTAGAATTCAGCTTCCGTAACGTTTCAGCTTTCCTGACTTTGTATTTGGATACACCGGCAGCCTGTTCCAACATGCGACGGCGGGACTGTTCGTGGTCGTTCAGGATATCATCGACCATGGACAGCGCTATGATGGCATAGGAATTCGATCCGATCCCGGTATCCATGAACATACTGGTGATGTCCTTCAGTCGGCAAGAAACATTGTTGATCTTGTATTCACTTTCGCCTGACCTGTACAGGATCCGGGAGACAGTGACCGATTGATATTCGGTGGGTAAGAGGTTGCGTGTGTTCTCAAAGGTCAGACTGACCTGCGCCAGCCCACTCCCCTTCCGTTTCTTGGTGCCATTAAAGATGACGCTGGACATTCGTTCCAGCCGGAGTTCCCGCGTTTTTTGTTCACCGAGAACCCATCGAATAGCATCAACGATATTCGACTTACCGCTACCATTTGGTCCGATAATGCCTGTGACTGATTCATTGAAGTGGATCACCGTGTCATTGGCGAAACTCTTGAATCCTTTTATTTCCAGCTTTTGAAGCCTCATAGGCCGCAAAAATAAACAAGTGCGGACTACTTCAATGGAGATTCGTCGTCTTTCGGAGAAATATCCTTCCCATAGTTGGAAATGTCCTGTCTTGACAGGTAAGATTCGAGCAGGTTTGATTGAAATTCTGGTGGCGCCGGATTGTTCTCCTGATAATATCCCAGAGCATCTCGCTGTCGGTATGCTTCGAACAGACTCACGGCACATGCTACGGATATGTTCAGGCTTTGAACCATTCCTGCCATGGGGATATAGAAATCACCATCAGCCATTGCGCTGGATTCTGAGCTGACCCCATCGCGTTCATTGCCAAAGAGCAAGGCTGTGGACTGGGTCAGGTCCAGGTCGTACAGACTGGTGGCGTCCGGAGATAACATGGCACACCGAACCGATGGATAGGTTTTGCGGACAGCCTCAAAGCAAGCTTGTCTGTCCCTGAAGTAATGGATGTCTACCCATTTTCGGGTACCGGCGGAGGTACGTTTACCCAGGGTCAGACGTTCTTCCGTGAGGTGTTCTTCGGTATACAGGACATAGATTTCATGGATGCCAACTGCGTCGCAGGATCGCATGACAGCACCAATATTATGGGTGTCATGTACATTTTCTAAAATGATGGTTAACCCGATCTGACGACGTTTGGTCACTTCGGTTATCCGTGCCAGGCGTTCAGGGGTCAGATTCATAGGAGATGCACTGAGCTGCGGGTTATCATCTTTTCTTCAATTCGACGGGAACATTATAGAGCGATCCAAGGCAAACGATAAATGTCTGGTGCTCCCCATAAACGTCTATTTTGCCAGGACCATCCGGCCATCTGCAAATCGAAGCATATAGATGTTCTGGTTCTCGATGCGGAGAAACGTTCCATCTACATCCCATTCGATCTCAAATCGGGGGCTATTCTTTGGGTATTTTACCGGCTTCTCCAGAGACAGAAATCGTTGAAAGAGTGCCCCTTCCTCCGCCATAGCCGTTGCAAGGTATTGCCCGCATCGGTAACCCCAAATGGCTTCTTCGTTCATGGGTTGTGCATAGACTGCCTTATACCCCGATTTCAGCGTGCGAATAGTCGAATCTTCATCGTCGACATAGTCTGTACTGGTCAAGTGTACTTGAAGAGACTCAAAATATGAAGGTGAAATCCGCTCAAATCCAATCCATTGGGGCAACCCGAACAACCGGACATTCTTCTCAGCGATGCCACTACTGATCTTACTCATAATAGCTTGCACATTCGTTTCATCCCATGAAGGGAAGACGATATTATTGATCACAGTTTCCTGGAGGAGGCTATCGATCAAAAAGTCTTCCATGGCCATATCTCCTGCTTCGTCGAACTCCTTGAAGCTGTATCTTTTTCTGGTTTTGACCGGCAATGAGTCGATCCAGGATTGCCACAGTTCCTTTTTGGATAATTCGCTGGCACTTTTTCCATGAATAAAGATCACTGGATTGGCCGGATTCCCCTCTTTGAGAAATTTCCAGGTCGTCCTCATATGCGTTTCCAGAGCTGGATTCATCTGGAGATAGTGCGAATTCCCTTTTCCTGCGCGACTACTTGCGCTATAGGGAGAAAGGAGGATCGTCGGTTTGTCTTTGACATAATCCGCAACGGTGGCGACCAGATTGGAACGATAGGGCCCGACAATAACATCCTGGTTATCCAGCGCGCCCTTTGATATGAGTTTCTGCAGTTGATCCGGATTGGCTCGGGTATCCAGAGCCTGGATCACAAACCGTGCGTTTGTGTGGGGTGACTTCTGAAATGCCAATTTGAATCCGAGATAGAAATCCAAGGACCAATTGGCCGGACGATTGTTTTGATAGGCGGCCGAATCTCTGGCGAAGAAAGGCAAGAGGACGGTGATATGGTATTCATCCTTGAAGATCCTTTCGGCATTTTTATCAAGAGCCTCCTTCTGAGTCAGTTCGGGTACCGAAATCTCCGGATCATCTTGTACCAAAACCGGGGAAAGAGAGGTGTCAGCATCTGACCATTGCAGCGTGTCCATTGGAGGGATGGTGACGATGGTGTCGATCTTCTCCGGCACAGGTTTTTTAGGGGGGACGGGTTTGGGTCCTGTAGTCTTTTTAGAACCAAAGCAAGCACTGGTGAGTAGAACGAGCAAAAGGAGGCAGGCCCCGGCCCAGGACCGGATTCCACTGGTCTTGTAAAGGATGCTATTTGTCAGGGAAAGTCGATTATCCATTTGATCTATATCCATACCCGTTCAATCATTCCCATTCAATGGTAGCAGGTGGTTTGGTGCTAATATCATAGACAACCCGGTTTATTCCTTTGACGCGATTGATGATCGCGCTGGAGACATCTGCCAGAAATTCGTAGGGTAATTTACTCCATTCAGCGGTCATTCCATCCAATGAGTTCACAGCCCGAAGGGCCACAGCACTTTCATACGTCCGCTCATCTCCCATTACGCCGACAGATTGGACGGGTAGCAAGATGGTACCAGCCTGCCATACCTGATCATACAAGCCATAGTCCTTCAGCATTTGAATGTAAATGGCATCGGCCTCCTGAAGTAATCTGACCTTTTCAGGAGTGATGTCACCGAGAATCCTGATGCCGAGACCCGGGCCTGGAAATGGATGCCGTTGGATCAGGGTATTCGATATGCCCAGGGCGATACCTACTTTACGAACTTCATCCTTGAAAAGCATCCGCAGAGGTTCAATAATCTTCAGATGTAATTTCTCCGGCAGGCCCCCCACATTATGATGGGATTTGATCATGGCGGATGGCCCCTGTACAGGGTTAGACTCAATGACATCGGGATAAATGGTGCCCTGACCCAGCCAACTCACACCGGGGAGAGAGCGAGATTCCTCTTCAAACAGGTGAATAAATTCCCGTCCGATGATCTTGCGTTTTGTTTCCGGATCTGAAACGCCTGCCAGGGCTGTCCAGAAGCGCTCTTTTGCATCAACTCCTTTGATGTTCAGGCCCATGTGCTGATAATCAGAGAGAACCTGTTCGAATTCATCCTTGCGTAACAGGCCATTGTCTATGAAAAAACAATGAAGTTGCTTGCCAATGGCATGATGGAGTAGAACGGCACCTACGGTGCTATCTACACCTCCTGACAGGGCCATCAGTACGTGCTCGTCTCCAATACTCTGTTTGAGCTTGTCGATGGTTTCTTCGACAAATGAATCCGGAGTCCAGTCACCATGACAATGACAGATCTCGTACAGGAAATTGCGTATGAATGCCTTCCCTTCGAGGCTGTGGGTGACTTCTGGGTGGAATTGAATGCCATATACGGGGGCTTTGCCCTCCTGTTTGTAGCTGAATGCAGCGACATCAATCGATTGGGTACCAGCCAGGAGCTCAAAGCTGTCTGGCAATGCCAGGATGGTATCCGCATGGGACATCCAGACCTGGCTTTCCGAAGACAGATCTGCAAGAAATGGATCCCCGGCCTGATGGATCTTCAATTTGGCTTTTCCGTATTCACGTTTCTCACTGCGTGACACATTCCCGCCCAATTCATCAGCGATCAGCTGCGCACCGTAACAGATGCCCAACACAGGTATGTTGCCTAACAGGGCGTTCAAGTCGATGCGCAAGGCATTTGCATCTTTAACAGAGAACGGACTTCCCGACAGGATCACTCCCCTGACTGTTTCATCCAGTGGGACCTGATCATAATAGGGCAGAATTTCACAGAAGACCTGCAATTCACGTACACGTCTGGCGATCAACTGTGTGTATTGACTACCAAAATCCAGGATGATGATCTTTTCCTTCATAGGCCAAAAATAGGAAATCGAAAGATGAACGGATTGAAAAGAAAAAGCCCCGGACATTGTCCGGGGCTTGCACCTTTCATTATTTGACCTGGAGGTCAAATTCTACTCGCCGGTTGGCTCTTCGGCCTTCAGCTGTAGAGTTGTCTGCTACTGGTTTGGTTTCACCAAATCCAGTATGGGTCAGGCGGTCTGCGCTGATCCCTTTCTCCACCAGATAATTGTAACATGTCATTGCTCGCTTCTCGGAGAGCATTTGATTATATTCATCCTCTCCTGTGCTGTCTGTATGGCCGGCAATGTCACAGTGATAAGCTCGGTTGTCTGTCAGCACCTTGACCAATTGGTCCAGCAATGGGAGGCTTTCATTTGTCAGCACTGAACTGTTGGACTGGAACTGCACATTCTGGATAGCGATCTGTACGATCTCTTTTTCTTCCTTTTTCAGTTCGGGGCATCCTTTGTTGGAAGCGGGACCGGCTTGATCCGGGCAACGGTCTTCAGCATCGGCAACGCCATCATTGTCGCGGTCTGCAGGGCATCCATTGTTTGCAGCAACACCCGGAACATCGGGACATTTGTCTTTGATATCAGGAATGCCATCATTGTCTCGGTCCGGGCATCCCATCAAATTTGCGGGACCGGCTACATCTGGACATTGGTCTTCACTATCGACAATGCCATCATTATCCCGATCCGGGCATCCTTTGGTAGCAGCAGGTCCTGCTTCCGTTGGACACGCATCGTCTGCATCGGCAATTCCGTCGCCATCTGCATCCGGACAGCCTTTCAACGCCGCTGGTCCTGCCTGATCCGGACAAGCGTCATCCGCATCTGCAATTCCATCACCGTCCGCATCCGGGCAGCCCTTCAATTCGATACTTCCAGGGATTAGTGGACACTTGTCTTCCAGGTCGGTGATACCATCTCCGTCTGTATCTACAGGTTTGTCCTTGACATCCCCCAGCACAAAGACACCTCCTATCCCATAGTGCATGTTCTTGGCATCTTCCGTGAGGTCCCAGCGATGTTCTACTTGAGCGTTGAGATAAAAGGAAGGATGCATTCTCAGATTAAGTCCTACACCAGCGGGAATCTGAGGGGTGATCTCATTCCAATCGGTCATCGCTGCTCCAATACCGGCAACTAAATAAGGATTCAACCATTTTTTATTATCGAATGTCTTGATCTGGATGGTCGCATCAACATTCAACCAGGGGACAGGATTGCCTCGAAGCGAGGATTGCGGAAGGTCAGCAGTTCCAAACCGGACGGGAACGTGGAGATTAAAGAGGCGGTTCAGCCAACGAGTGTATCCGAGCTCCATGCCAGTGGTCATCTGGTCCAGAGTCGCCAATTCCCCATTCAGGTAAGGGGTATAATGGTCGATGAACACAAACTTACCCGTCACGGCGTTCCGGGCTTCAGGAGCTTGAGCTGAAGCAGTGAATTGCAGCGTAAATAAAAGACTAGCGAGGATAAAGAGGTTTCTCATAACTCAAGAGCGTTAGGGTTAGAAAGCGTTTCAGGTGTTTATTCAACAAGACCACGGCCGGTCTTTTTGATCTTTCCGATTGCGGAAAGCTCTTTCATCAATCGATCCAGGATACCGTTGATGAAATCCTTGGACTTGTCGGTGCTGTATTGTTTGGCTATTTCGACAAATTCATTCAAAGTGACTTTTGTGGGAATGGTTGGGAAGTATAAAAATTCGCAAACGGCCATCTTCAGGATCAATAAATCCAGAGTGGCGACTCGTTTGATGTCCCAGTTTTTCAAGGTAGGAGAAATGTGTTCGGTCAGTTCATCTTCCTGACTCCATACAGCCTGCAGCATATTCCGGCCGAAATCATCTATGAGCGTATGGTCAAGTGCATACTCGCTGTAGAAATCTTCTGTGAGAGGCAGGGCTTTGATGATTTTTTTCATACTGCCCAAAATGAGAGATTTGTCATCCACCCAGGCCGCATGTGCATCCTCCATGATCTCTTCGAACAAGGGGTGATTAACAGTGAAACGCAACAGCTTCAGCAGAATATTCCGATGATCTCTGGTCTCTTTCCAATAGGCCTGGTAATCCTCGGTTTTACTGAATTCATTATAGATATTGCGGAGAATGTCCACTTCAGTGACGGCCTCGATCTTCAGGCGCTCCTTTTCAGTCTTCCAGAATTTGTTATCTACCAGTGATTGAACGAGATCATTGGAGTACAGGATGCCGATGAAAGCTTTGTCATCATCGGTGGATAAAAGCTTGCCTGATCGCAATTCAGCTTCTTTTACTGCAAAGCTTGTCACCATTATGAAATGATCAAGTGCAAAGTGTAAGAGCTTGTACGTGCGTAAACAAGTTTGCTTATACCCTTCCAGTAAAAGGTCCCCGTTAATGGTGGGTGACATCGTTGCTGCATAAAGGGATTGCAGCACTTTGATCCTTATATTTCTCCGACTGAGCATGGGATGTCTATGAACTGTCGCAAAGAAAAGAAAATATTCAGGCAATGTGTTATTCCTAAATGTTTCTTATCCAAATGAATAGTGTGTAAATGCCATTATTTGACCCAGGTATTCTGGATCTCCTTGAAGGATGGCAACTTACGATAGTGCCATTTTTTCAGGATGACACCATCCTTCATCAGGACAATACCCGGATTTGAACGGATAATGGTCTTGAGGAGGATATCATCTGCCAGGTAGACCGCATCATCAAATCTGCAATCTTTCCGGAAGTCCTTCAAACGTTCATCGCTCAAATAGGAAGTTACCAGAAAACCACTGATCCCGTTTTCAGCTGCCTCACCGAGAAGCGGATTGATCTTTTCCAGGAAGGCATTCTGGAAGCCGCTGGACCAAACGACGTCTTCCGCCTGGATTGTCTGTGGATTGATCTGTTCAATGCGGCGTACCAGTTGGGTGTCCACAGCTGTCACGATGGTATCTACCGCCCAGATGGTATCCTGCATAGACACCGTGGTGACAGAGGTGGATTCTTCCTTGAGTTTGTAACTCACGATCATAAACAGATACCCTTCTGCGTCCAGGATGTCATATGTCATATCATTTCCCTCCGAGTCGCTCACTTCAAAGTCACTGATCTTGGTTACGGGAATGGCTGGTTCTGATTTGATCTGATCGACGACTTCCCAGATTCCGCGATAGTCCGCCAGATTGCTCATGTATTCATCGTTCGGAACAGTTTTAACTTCTCCGGTCTCTTTGTGCTTTAACAACCAGGCGGTAATCTCCACATTGGCCTGAGCGTCTTCTTCAGCAATCTTTTGCCCCCGCAGGTCCACACCTTCTTTGAACGGACGGAAGTCAACCAGCGGGAGGTCCCAGTAGGTGTTCCACAAACAAAAGATAAAGATCAATACACCCAGTCCTATCGTGATCTTCTTACCGAGACCCTCCGGAAGCAGGGTAAATAGTGATTTGCTGGCAAAGAGAAAGATGAATGCGGGTATCAATAGAACAAGGTCCTTGTAGAAGGATACCCGCGGCTCCAGTTTGATGAAATCGCCGAAACAGCCACAATCCGTCACCCGCATATTGCTTGTGGTGTAGGGCCCCCAGGCATCAAATGAAAAAAAGCTGGTACCGGATGGCACATAGCCTGTGAGAAACGTAAATCCGGTCAACAGGGTAAAAAAGCCGACTAGCAGAAAGAAGGCCCAGCTGGTCAATTTTTTCCAGACACCCAGGATCAACATGATCCCCAGGATTATTTCCAGAACGATCATGGTGATGGAAAAGCTTGTCGAATGGGAAGCAAGGTAGGGGAACAACGGGCTGATCCAGGACATCCAGGTGGCCGCAAATGTGGATTCGAACTCCGCAAAGTATTGTTCCATTTTATAAGCTGTTCCAAGCGGATCAACAGCCTTGACAAATCCAGAGATCACAAACAGTGTTCCACAGAAATGTTGCAGAAACTGTAGCGCCCAATTTCGTTTTTGTGTCGACAGCAGGCTGCTGATGAGTGTCAGAATAATCGCGATCGTACCGATCAAAAGAATCAGGCTTCCCAGGTTCATGGATGGATGTTTGTGTGGTGGCGTAAAATCAGCGCAAAAATGGAATAGTTTACAATATCTGCATAATTGGCATCTAAACCTTCAGAAACAATAGTACGTCCCTCCTGATCTTCAATCTGTTTGATGCGAAGCAATTTCATCAGGATCAGGTCTGTCATAGAAGAGATCCGCATCTCTCGCCACACCTCTCCATAATCGTGGTTTTTACGGACCATCAGGTCTTCGATCTCACGTTGGATCTGGTCGTACCAGCGGATGATGTCCCCATCAGACTCCGGACCACCATCACCGGATGTGGGATGCCGTAATTGAATGATGGCCATGATGCCATAGTTGACCAGGCCAATAAAATCCTGATCGACAGAATCCTCCACTTTTTGGATGCCAGCGATCTCGATAGACCGGATCCTTCTGGCTTTGATGAGCAGTTGATCGGTCAGAGATGTAGGGCGAAGGATGCGCCAGGAATGGCCGTAATCAGACATTTTGGCCAAGAACAACTGGCGACACTGCGCGATCTCCTCCTGGTATTGTTTCTGGGTCAGTTCTAGTTCCATCTCGGGTAAAGATACGGGCAAAGTTGGGCCTGGGCCCTATCGCCGGTTCATGCTTTGCGTTTCATTAACGACCTTGCAGATTCTATTACTACGAATTCATGTGGGACCTCATCCTATCGGTTGTACTGGCCGTTTTTCTTGGTATCTGTTTCAAAGTTTGGCCGCGGTTTGAGGTACGTGTGCTACCGGGAATAATCCATAACTATATCGCCTGTATCGTTGCTGCTGCAGGGGTGATTGGCAGTTGGCCTCTGCAGTATTCAGTCGTCCACGAGGCCTGGTTTCTCCTGGCCATTAGTCTCAGTCTGTTCTTTATAGCCGGTTTCTACCTTTTCGGTATTTCCATTTCGGTTTGGGGCATGGCCACCATGTCGGCGGTCCAGAAGATGTCCCTGTTGATCAGCGCCCTCTATGCCATAGTGGTATATGGGGAGGCATTGAGCATATATAAAGGGATGGGGATTGTACTCGGGCTGGCAGCCATTCCCCTACTGTTGGTGCGTCAAAAGTCTGTATCTATCCCTGCCGAACAGGACAATGAAATTTCTAACGGACGCGCTCTGGCTCTGGTCATCGGCACCTTTCTTCTGGCAGGTGGGATTGAGATCGGATTGTTGGTAGCGGAGTCGGGACTGGTTGATACTACCGGAGATCCTCGTTTTATTGCCGTCATCTTTGCCGGGGCGTTTGTGTTTGGATGGATCATCATGCTCGGTTCACCAATTGATCGAGCAGCTTTTTTTACCTGGAAACATTTGCTGGCCGGCTGGTTGTTAGGGGTGCCCAATTTCTTCTCTATCTATTTTCTGATGAGAGCCATTGGTGGTGTGTTGGATGCCAGTGTGGTCTTTCCGGTCAATAATATTGCCACCATTCTACTTTCCACCTTATTGGGGGTTTTTATCTTTCGGGAGACTTTCGGTCTGAAAAACAGCTGGGGGATGGTGTTTGCCCTCTTATCCCTGACCTTATTGACGTTTAATCTATGATGGATCCTGATCAGTATCGGACAATCGCCAGAGAGGCAACTTCGGAGATCAGGGAGCGAGCGAGCAAGTTTTTTGGATTCGCGTTTCCATTGTTATATCCTCTGAGTTGGCAGGAACGTCTGGATGAAATCAGGCATTTGCATCCGAAAGCGACACATCACTGTTATGCCTATCGATATGGGCCTGGTACGGATGTTTTTCGTGCGAACGATGATGGTGAGCCTTCAGGAAGTGCAGGAAAGCCCATCCTCGGACAGATCGACAGTTTTGAACTGGCCAATATTCTCATCATTGTGGTCCGTTATTACGGGGGTACAAAATTAGGAGTGCCGGGGTTGATCCATGCCTATCGAGAGGCTGCAAGGATGGCATTAGAGTCTGCTGAAATCGTTGAAGCATATTATCATATTCGACTAAAGGTGAAGGTATTGTATCCAATGATACCGGATGTCATGCACGTTGGAAAACAATATGACTGGCAAATTATAGATCAGTCGTATACGGCCGATGCGCAAACGATCACAGCAGATATCAGAGAGAGTTTTTATAGGGAGTTCTGTGATGAAATGCAGATAAAAGCTGGTGGATTGTATCCGGATGAAATCCTGGATGGAAAGCTTTCGCCGGATATTGAAATCAAACGAATACAAGAAGATGCTTAGAATTGGAATTACTGGCAATATAGGGAGTGGAAAAACAACGGTTTGCAACCTGTTTGAGATCCTCGGTGTCCCGGTGATCTATGCCGACAAGGTCAGTCGTACCCTTCTCGACGAAGATGAGATCGTAAAGGAAGCCGTGAAAGAGCTGCTTGGTCCGGAAAGCTATCTTTCATCTGGGCAACCGGATCGGGCATTCATCGCTTCACGAGTTTTCTCAGACAAGGAAGCGCTGCGGGCGCTCAACAATGTGATCCATCCCAGGGTGCATCAGGTGGTACGGGATTGGTTTGACCAATTACCTCCGGACACTCCCTATGCGCTGGAGGAAGCGGCATTGCTGGTTGAATCTGGAGGTTTTCGGTTGCTTGACATGCTGATCCTGGTCATCGCTCCTGAAGAATTGCGCATTGATCGGGTTATCTATCGCGATGCCAGCAAACGGGAACAAGTGGAGGCACGGATTCGGAATCAAATGAAAGAAGATGAAAAACGGAAGTTCTGTGACTATGTGATCGTGAATGATGGTACACAATTACTCCTTCCCCAGGTTCATAAAATCCATATGGAATTATTGGACTAATTGACCTGATTTTGGTCAGGAAATATTAACTTA
Source organism: Saprospiraceae bacterium (assembly GCA_021738725.1). Taxonomy (GTDB): domain Bacteria; phylum Bacteroidota; class Bacteroidia; order Chitinophagales; family Saprospiraceae; genus JAGNXB01. The sequence goes on from JAIPBE010000001.1 coordinate 261,479, forward strand.
GCTTTTGCCTTAAGTGCATTCCCCAATCCACATTCATCCTGATAGAAATTAGGGAAAAAGGCATATTTATAAGATACTCTACAAACGCATTTTATGAGAAACCTTTCTTTCTTGCCAGGACGAATGTCCTGGTTGGGGTTCTTGACATTGGTTGCAATTAGTTCGGTTCAGGTCGGAGGACTTCATGCCAATACCTTTGAAAATTCTAATATTCATGATCTGTTGACATGTGACAATGTTACGGACGGTGGGAGCATTGAGGGAGATGAAATCGGTTGTCCGGATCCCATATTTGATCCGTCAGAGATCATTAATGTGGTCCTTCCATCTGGTGGGTCAGGTGACCTGGAATACGTCTGGATGTATACGACTGTTGACCCAGCCTTGCCCATCACCCTATGGCAAGCATTACCCAACTCTAACTCACCGAGTTATGATCCCGGGCCCATTACGACTACCACGTGGTATCGTCGTTGTTCCCGGCGCTCAGGATGCACTGAATATACTGGCGAGACTGGCTACGTGACCAAAGAGGTCAAATGCTGCGAAAATGTAGATAATCCAGGCATCATCGGATCAGATCAGGAAAGTTGTAATACGCCTTTTGATCCGGATGTTATCGTGAATATCAGCCTGCCTTCCGGCGGGTCTGGCAATCTGGTTTATGCCTGGTATACCAGTCAAACTGGTCCTCCCTTCGATCCGGGTACATGGTCGATCATCCCTGGAGCAAACCAGCCTACATTTGATCCCGGGGCTGTTTCAACAACAACCTGGTATATCAGAGCTGCCCGTCGAGAAGATTGCAGTGATTTTCTCTATTCCAATCCGGTTGTCATGCAAATTTTGGACGGTCCTGTAGTCTCTGGAGTGATTCAGCATGTTGATTGTTTTGGACAATCTACCGGAGGGATCAACCTCAGCGTTACGGGTGGTGCTCCTGGATACGAGTATGACTGGGATAACGCTCCCGACGTAGAGAATCCTTCAAATTTAGTTGCCGGTATCTATTCCGTGATGGTTTCGGATCAGAATGGTTGTGAAGCCACGGCATCATTTGAAGTTGAACAACCTCCTCTACTCGTATTGAGTGGCGTTGTGGCTAATCCAGTATGCAACGGACTGGCAACTGGTTCGATCGATCTGACTGTTGCCGGAGGGACACCAGGATATACCTATCTGTGGAGCACAGGTGCGACGACACCAGATCTGTCTGGCTTGAATGCCGGCGTATACGCAGTGACAGTGACCGATCAGAATGGCTGTACCCAGACCGGATCCTATCCGATCAACGAGCCCAGTGCCCTCATCCTGAGCATAACCAAGATGGATGTCAGTTGTGCCGGAGCGGCTGACGGCAGTATCCAACTGACCGTGACCGGAGGGACACCAGGTTATACCTATCTGTGGAGTACGGGTGCGACGACACCAGATCTGTCTGGCTTGAATGCCGGCGTATACGCCGTGACAGTGACCGATCAGAATGGCTGTACCCAGACCGGATCCTATCCGATCAACGAGCCCAGTGCCCTCATCCTGAGCATAACCAAGATGGATGTCAGTTGTGCCGGAGCGGCTGACGGCAGTATCCAACTGACCGT